>NZ_JAUZUR010000020.1:0-1107 GCF_031844125.1 Microbacterium sp. PRC9 | reverse complement strand
TGCTAGCTGTACTTCCCCGTGACGTTGTGTACGCGGGCTGAGGGGACGTCGCCGCCGATGCCGGTGTGGGGTCGGTGGTGATTGTAGTGATGCAGCCAAGTGTCGTAGGCCGCGGCTCGCTCGGCTTCGCTGGCGTAGGGCTTGGCGTAGGCCCACTCGGTGGCGAGGGTGCGGTTGAATCGCTCGACTTTGCCGTTGGTCTGCGGGCGGTAGGGCCTGGTCCATTTGTGCTTAACGTTCGCGCCCAGCGCTTCCGCGAAAGCGTGAGATCGGTAGCACGCGCCGTTGTCTGTCATCACGGCGGTGACGGTCACGCCCATCGCGGCGAAGAACGCGTTCGCGCGGGTCCAGAACCCTGCAGCGGTCTCTTTGCGTTCATCCTCGAGGATCTCCGAGTACGCGACGCGTGAATTGTCATCGACGGCGTGGTGCAAGTAGCGGTATCCGCGTGAGCCGACCGCTCCGGCGCGGGTTGCCCGCACTCGCGCGACCCCAGCAGCCAGGTCCTGTACTGACCCCTTCCCGTGAACACGCCAGCCGCCACCGTCCGGGATGCGACCCTGCTTCTTGATGTCGACATGGACGAGTCGCCCCGGCTTGTCGACTTCATAGCGCTTCGGCTTCGGTTTGCGGACCGGCAGCCCCGTGGCCTGGTCGATGTTCGCGAGCTTCGGCATGCGGTACCGGGAGAGCACCCGGCCGACCGTGGACCGATGCAACCGCAGGTGATACGCGATCCGATGCGGACCCCATCGGCGGGTGAACCGCAACGACACGATCCGATGCTCCGTCTTCCGTGGCAACCGGTTCGGCGACGATTCAGGCTTCGAGCTGCGATCGGTCAGCGGCAACCCTGCCCGATACCTGTCGACCCACCGCTTCGCCGTCGCCGGCGAGCACTGGAACCGTTCCGCCGCCCGCCGCAGCGACCAACCCCGATGAACGACGAGAACAGCAAGACGACGACGCCCCTCCGGCGTCAAAGGCGCGTTAGCGTGAGACACGAAGACCTCCGTGGTCAGGATGCGAGTGTGGTAACCCACATCCTGCCCGGAGGTCTTCGCTACCTCAGCCGTTCACAACCTGACGGGGAAGTACAGCTAGCCG
>NZ_JAUZUR010000019.1:0-1471 GCF_031844125.1 Microbacterium sp. PRC9 | reverse complement strand
GGTCGCACGGCGCCGGTGTACAACCCGGCGACGGGTGCGGTATCGGCCCGGGTCGCGTTGGCCGATCAGGCGGAGATCGACGAGGCGATCGCGTCCGCGGTGTCCGGGTACCAGGTCTGGAAGGGGTACTCGATCGCGCGGCGCCAGACGGTGCTGTTCGCGTTCCGGGAGTTGCTGAACGCCCGCAAGCGGGAGTTGGCCGAGATCATCACCGCGGAGCACGGCAAGGTGCTCTCCGACGCGATGGGCGAGATCCTCCGCGGCCAGGAAGTGGTGGAGCTGGCCACCGGCTTCCCGCACCTGATCAAGGGCGCGTTCAGCGAGAACGCGTCCACCGGGATCGACGTCTATTCACTCAAGCAGCCGCTGGGGGTGGTCGGCATCATCTCGCCCTTCAATTTCCCCGCGATGGTGCCGATGTGGTTCTTCCCGATCGCGATCGCCGCCGGCAACGCCGTGATCCTGAAGCCCAGCGAGAAGGACCCGTCCGCGGCGCTGTGGCTCGCCGAACTGTGGCAGGAGGCGGGCCTGCCGGACGGGGTGTTCACGGTGCTGCAGGGCGACAAACTCGCCGTGGACGGCCTCCTCACCAGTCCGGACGTGCAGTCCATCTCGTTCGTCGGGTCCACGCCGATCGCGCAGTACATCTACGAGACCGCGTCGCGTCACGGCAAGCGGGTGCAGGCGCTCGGTGGCGCGAAGAACCACATGCTGGTGCTTCCCGACGCCGACCTGGACCTGGTCGCCGACCAGGCCGTGAACGCCGGCTACGGCGCCGCCGGGGAACGCTGCATGGCAATCAGTGTCGTGCTCGCCGTCGAGCCCGTCGCCGACGACCTGATCACGAAGATCTCCGACCGCATCGCGAAGCTCAAGATCGGCAACGGGGCCGGCGTCGACGGTGTCGAGCCCGACATGGGACCGCTGATCACCGACATCCACCGCGACAAGGTCTCGAGCTATGTCGACATCGCCGAGCAGGACGGCGCGACCATCGTCGTCGACGGCCGCGGGTTCACCGTCGACGGGCACGAGGACGGGTTCTTCTTCGGCCCCACCCTGATCGACGACATCCCCACCACCAGCCGCGCCTATCAGGAGGAGATCTTCGGCCCCGTCCTCTCCATCGTCCGGGTCAGCAGCTACGACGAGGGTCTGGAGTTGATCAACTCCGGTCAGTTCGGTAACGGCACCGCGATCTTCACCAACGACGGCGGCGCCGCCCGCCGGTTCCAGAACGAGGTCGAGGTCGGCATGATCGGCATCAACGTGCCCATCCCCGTCCCCGTCGCCTACCACTCCTTCGGCGGCTGGAAGGCCTCGCTGTTCGGCGACGCGAAAGCCTACGGCGTCCACGGCTTCGACTTCTTCACCCGCGAGAAGGCCATCACCTCCCGCTGGCTCGACCCCGCCAGCCGGAGCCTTTCAGAAACCCGCGGCATCAACCTCGGCTTCCCCCAGAACAACTGAC
>NZ_JAUZUR010000018.1:0-2090 GCF_031844125.1 Microbacterium sp. PRC9 | reverse complement strand
TTCGGGGATGATGAACGCGGCGCCGATCGACATCCCCATCGGCGGCGAGAGCATTCGTCTCGGGCAGTTCCTGAAGTTCGCCGGGATCCTCGACTCCGGCGGTGAGGTGAAAGAAGCCATCATCGACGGCTTCGTCCTCGTCAACGGCGAGATCGATCGCCGCCGCGGGAGGCAGCTCCAGGTCGGCGACGTCGTGAGCTTCGAAGGACGCAGCGTGCGCGTCTGCCCCTGACCGAGGGTATGAGACCCCCGGAGGACCGCGGTTACGGCGGAGACGGAGGGATCGGTGCAGCACATTGCGACGCGCGTCTCAAAACACGCGGATGCCGACATCTGCGAACGCATCACGGGCTCTCCCCATCGGCGGTGCCAGCAGGGTCGTATCCGAATCGTCGCCGGATCACCTCTCCGGTCCGTTCATCGATCGCGGCCGCGACCACGCTCCGCGCGTGCACATCCAGCCCGACACCCATACGCTGAGAACTCAACTGGGGCCTCCATTCGCCTGTCGGATAGGCCAGCCCCCATCGGCTGGCAACCCACGCTTACGCGAATCGAGGCCCCAGCCTCAAGAGGTCCGAAGGCTCATATCGTCTAGTCGCGGCGCGTCGGTGCCGGTCCTCGGGGTTCACGGGCCGCGGAGCGGGGCGACGCACAGAGCGTGTCGCCCCGCCCTATTCATGCGGGCTATTCGACCCACTGCACGAGCTGCCAGATGAGCCCGTTCGCGTCGGCGAACTGGCAGAACCGCTCACCCCACGGCTCGGTCTCCGGCGAAGTCACGACCCGGGCACCCGCGGCCTCGATGCGCGCGAACTGCGCGTCGAGGTCGTCGACGACGTAGACGAGCAGGAGCCCCTGGCCCGCGGATCCGGCGATTTCGCTCGGCTTGAACGTGGCCAGGCCCGTGGCCAGGAAGATCAGGTTCGTGTTCGAGTCGGGATGCCGGAGCGACACGAACCCCTCGGCAGACATGACCTCTTCGTAACCGAAGTGGGTCGTGGCGAAGTCCGCCGAGCCGGCGACGTCGGCGACGTTCAGTGAGAGGGCGGTCTGTGTGATGTTCATCGACTCTCCTTGTCATTAAACTATGTACAACGTACAGTACAGTGTACAGCGTACGATATAGCAGGAGTGTTCCGAGAGAGGTGGTGCGGTGCCCAGACCCCTGGTTGACCTGTTGTGGCGGGACAGCCCGCTTGCTCCCGCTGGCGGCAGCCGCGGCCCCAGGGCGCGGCACTCGACCGGCGATGTCGTCACCCGCGCGATCACCCTCGCCGACGAGGGTGGCCTCTCCGCGGTCACGGTGCGTGCACTCGCGCAATCGCTCGAGATGACGGCGATGTCGGTGTACACCCATGTCAACAGCCGCGACGACCTGCTCGTGCTGATGACCGACCATGCACACGCGCTGATGACAGCGACACCATTCGGGCGATCGACATGGCGCACCCGCGTGCGCCGCGTTGCCGACGACAACCTCGCGTTACTGTGCGCCCATCCCTGGCTGCTCGACGTCGACGACCCGCGGACCGCCCTCGGCCCCGGGACGATCGCGAAGTACGACCACGAACTGCGCGCCTTCGATGGCACCTCCATCAGTGATCTCCATCGCGATGCGGCGCTTACGCTCGTTCTCGACTTCATACGGTCATCAGCCGCGAGAATCGTAACGAAGCCGGTGACCGGCGATTTCGGCGAACTCTGGACTCAATCGGTCGAGCGCCTAGCCTGTTATCTGGGCGACGAATTCGCGATAGCGCAGCGGGTCGGGCGCGCTGCCGGCGAGTCGATGGGCGGCCCGTACCAAGCCGATCGGGCGTGGGAGTTCGGACTGGCCCGCGTGATCGCCGGCCTGGCCGACCTCGACGGCCTCGGCGCCGCGCCCGGCGGCGGGTAGAGCGTGTCTCACCTAGACATAAATGAGGAGGTGACCGTCGACGTGAGGACTCCCGAAGGCGCACCGATGACTGCAGAAGCTGCGGTCTACCCGCTCTCGTCCGGGCTCCGCGTAGCGCCAGCATTCGCCGCAACAGCAACAGCCGATGAATTGCCTCGAAGTGCCCTGGCCGTTTACGCGCACCTGGGGA
>NZ_JAUZUR010000017.1:0-5447 GCF_031844125.1 Microbacterium sp. PRC9 | reverse complement strand
ATGGGTGTCCGGCGGTGTCCTACTCTCCCACAGGGTCCCCCCTGCAGTACCATCGGCGCTGAGAGGCTTAGCTTCCGGGTTCGGAATGGGACCGGGCGTTTCCCTCTCGCTATGGCCGCCGAAACTCTTTCGATGAGTTCGGTGCTTTCACAACGTGAAAAGTTCTCTTTTTTGTTGTGTTCCCGACCGTACATCGGGAACCACTCAGTGGACGCGAGCAATCTCGACCCCTCCAAGGGAGGGGGAGGTGTTTTCAAGTCATCGGCTTATTAGTACCAGTCAGCTGCACACGTTGCCGTGCTTCCACATCTGGCCTATCAACCCAGTAGTCTGGCTGGGAGCCTCTCACCCGAAGGTATGGAAGTCTCATCTTGAGGCCGGCTTCCCGCTTAGATGCTTTCAGCGGTTATCCATCCCGAACGTAGCTAACCAGCGGTGCACTTGGCAGTACAACTGGCACACCAGAGGTTCGTCCAACCCGGTCCTCTCGTACTAGGGTCAGATCCTCTCAAACTTCCTACGCGCGCAGCGGATAGGGACCGAACTGTCTCACGACGTTCTAAACCCAGCTCGCGTACCGCTTTAATGGGCGAACAGCCCAACCCTTGGGACCTACTCCAGCCCCAGGATGCGACGAGCCGACATCGAGGTGCCAAACCATGCCGTCGATATGGACTCTTGGGCAAGATCAGCCTGTTATCCCCGAGGTACCTTTTATCCGTTGAGCGACAGCGCTTCCACAAGCCACTGCCGGATCACTAGTCCCGACTTTCGTCCCTGCTCGACCTGTCAGTCTCACAGTCAAGCTCCCTTGTGCACTTACACTCGCCACCTGATTGCCAACCAGGTTGAGGGAACCTTTGGGCGCCTCCGTTACTTTTTGGGAGGCAACCGCCCCAGTTAAACTACCCACCAGGCACTGTCCCTGAACCGGATTACGGTTCGAAGTTAGATATCCAGAGTGACCAGAGTGGTATTTCAACAATGACTCCACCATAACTGGCGTCATGGCTTCACAGTCTCCCACCTATCCTACACAAGCCACACCGAACACCAATACCAAGCTGTAGTAAAGGTCACGGGGTCTTTCCGTCCTGCTGCGCGTAACGAGCATCTTTACTCGTAATGCAATTTCGCCGAGTTCGCGGTTGAGACAGTTGGGAAGTCGTTACGCCATTCGTGCAGGTCGGAACTTACCCGACAAGGAATTTCGCTACCTTAGGATGGTTATAGTTACCACCGCCGTTTACTGGGGCTTAAATTCTCAGCTTCGCCTTGCGGCTAACCGGTCCTCTTAACCTTCCAGCACCGGGCAGGCGTCAGTCCGTATACATCGTCTTGCGACTTGGCACGGACCTGTGTTTTTAGTAAACAGTCGCTACCCACTAGTCTCTGCGGCCACCACACCCTTTTCCAGGCAAGCTGGTATAAGTGGATGGCCCCCCTTCTCCCGAAGTTACGGGGGCATTTTGCCGAGTTCCTTAACCACGATTCTCTCGATCTCCTTGGTATTCTCTACCTGACCACCTGAGTCGGTTTGGGGTACGGGCGGCTAGAACCTCGCGTCGATGCTTTTCTCGGCAGCATAGGATCACCCACTTTTCATCCGCATCGTGTCTCAGCCTGTATGAGTCACGGATTTGCCTATGACTCGGCCTACGCACTTGCCCCGGGACAACCATCGCCCGGGATGGGCTACCTTCCTGCGTCACACCTGTTAATACGCTAACCGCACCAGAATGGGGTCGTACGCTAGGCCCCACGCCATCACCCGAAGGATCCGGTCATGGGGATTCAGATACTTAGCACTACTGGATTAGTTTGGGCGGTTCTTCGCCGGTACGGGAATATCAACCCGTTGTCCATCGACTACGCCTGTCGGCCTCGCCTTAGGTCCCGACTTACCCAGGGAAGATTAGCTTGACCCTGGAACCCTTGGTCTTTCGGAGGACGTGTTTCTCACACGTCTTTCGCTACTCATGCCTGCATTCTCACTCGTGTGGCGTCCACGGCTGGGTCACCCCGCCGCTTCACTCGCCACACGACGCTCTCCTACCCATCAACACGGCTGGACCACGAAGGCCTACCAATAATGTCAATGCCACAACTTCGGTGGCGTGCTTGAGCCCCGTTACATTGTCGGCGCGGAATCACTTGACCAGTGAGCTATTACGCACTCTTTCAAGGGTGGCTGCTTCTAAGCCAACCTCCTGGTTGTCTAAGCAACTCCACATCCTTTCCCACTTAGCACGCGCTTAGGGACCTTAGATGGTGGTCTGGGTTGTTTCCCTCTCGACTATGAAGCTTATCCCCCACAGTCTCACTGCTGCGCTCTCACTTACCGGCATTCGGAGTTTGGCTGACGTCAGTAACCTTGTAGGGCCCATCGGCCATCCAGTAGCTCTACCTCCGGCAAGAAACACGCAACGCTGCACCTAAATGCATTTCGGAGAGAACCAGCTATCACGAAGTTTGATTGGCCTTTCACCCCTATCCACAGCTCATCCCCTCAGTTTTCAACCTAAGTGGGTTCGGCCCTCCACGACGTCTTACCGTCGCTTCAGCCTGGCCATGGATAGATCACTTCGCTTCGGGTCTAGGACATGCGACTGAATCGCCCTATTCAGACTCGCTTTCGCTACGGCTACCCCACCCGGGTTAACCTCGCCACATATCGCTAACTCGCAGGCTCATTCTTCAAAAGGCACGCTGTCACACCTACCAGGGGTGCTCCAACGGTTTGTAAGCAAACGGTTTCAGGTACTATTTCACTCCCCTCCCGGGGTACTTTTCACCTTTCCCTCACGGTACTTGTCCGCTATCGGTCATCTGGGAGTATTTAGGCTTATCAGGTGGTCCTGACAGATTCACACGGGATTTCTCGGGCCCCGTGCTACTTGGGATACGCTCCACGCCAGAACACGCATTTCGACTACGGGGCTGGCACCCACTCTGGCCCGCCTTTCAAGACGGTTCGTCTATACGCTTCTGTCACGTCGACCACTCGGCAGAATGATCAGGAACGTCCCGCAACCCCCCACATGCAACGCCTGCCGGCTCTCACACACATGAGGTTTAGCCTGATCCGATTTCGCTCGCCACTACTCACGGAATCACGGTTGTTTTCTCTTCCTGTGGGTACTGAGATGTTTCACTTCCCCACGTTCCCTCTACCCGCCCTATATATTCAGGCGGGAGTCACTAGGTCGGCACGCCGCCCAGCGGGGTTTCCCCATTCGGACACCCTCGGATCAAAACTTGCTTATCAGTTCCCCGAGGCTTATCGCAGATTGCTACGTCCTTCTTCGGCTCCAGATGCCAAGGCATCCACCGTTTGCTCTTAAAGACTTGAAAACATGAGAATCAAAACTCAGCCACACTCCCAAAAGGAGTGCGACAGAAATTGACTAATGATCTTTAAGATCATCAACACAAAACAACCCCAAAGGGTCATCTTGCAAAGATGCTCGCGTCCACTGTGTAGTTCTCAAAGTACGGGCGGCACCCCCACCACACGACCAAACAGCCGGCAGCAGAAGCCCTAGAGAGTTGCACACCACCCCACCCCCCGAAGAGGATCAAGCGGCGTCCGGTCCCTCAGGACCCAACAGCGTGCAGGCACCCCGCTCACCAACCCCCACCCTCCAACCACACCCCGAAAGGTGCGGCGTACTAGTAGGAACCAGCTGCGCTGATGCCATGTCAAATGTTCCACCCACGAGCCCCAACCAGGAACATTCGTCCTGATCTGGGTCCTGCAACCCTTACGGGTTGAGGTGCTCCTTAGAAAGGAGGTGATCCAGCCGCACCTTCCGGTACGGCTACCTTGTTACGACTTAGTCCTAATTACCGATCCCACCTTCGACGGCTCCCTCCACAAGGGTTGGGCCACCGGCTTCAGGTGTTACCGACTTTCATGACTTGACGGGCGGTGTGTACAAGACCCGGGAACGTATTCACCGCAGCGTTGCTGATCTGCGATTACTAGCGACTCCGACTTCATGAGGTCGAGTTGCAGACCTCAATCCGAACTGGGACCGGCTTTTTGGGATTCGCTCCACCTCACGGTATTGCAGCCCTTTGTACCGGCCATTGTAGCATGCGTGAAGCCCAAGACATAAGGGGCATGATGATTTGACGTCATCCCCACCTTCCTCCGAGTTGACCCCGGCAGTATCCCATGAGTTCCCACCATTACGTGCTGGCAACATAGAACGAGGGTTGCGCTCGTTGCGGGACTTAACCCAACATCTCACGACACGAGCTGACGACAACCATGCACCACCTGTTCACGAGTGTCCAAAGAGTCCCCTATTTCTAGAGTGTTCTCGTGTATGTCAAGCCTTGGTAAGGTTCTTCGCGTTGCATCGAATTAATCCGCATGCTCCGCCGCTTGTGCGGGTCCCCGTCAATTCCTTTGAGTTTTAGCCTTGCGGCCGTACTCCCCAGGCGGGGAACTTAATGCGTTAGCTGCGTCACGGAATCCGTGGAAAGGACCCCACAACTAGTTCCCAACGTTTACGGGGTGGACTACCAGGGTATCTAAGCCTGTTTGCTCCCCACCCTTTCGCTCCTCAGCGTCAGTTACGGCCCAGAGATCTGCCTTCGCCATCGGTGTTCCTCCTGATATCTGCGCATTCCACCGCTACACCAGGAATTCCAATCTCCCCTACCGCACTCTAGTCTGCCCGTACCCACTGCAGGCCCGAGGTTGAGCCTCGGGATTTCACAGCAGACGCGACAAACCGCCTACGAGCTCTTTACGCCCAATAATTCCGGATAACGCTTGCGCCCTACGTATTACCGCGGCTGCTGGCACGTAGTTAGCCGGCGCTTTTTCTGCAAGTACCGTCACTTTCGCTTCTTCCTTGCTAAAAGAGGTTTACAACCCGAAGGCCGTCATCCCTCACGCGGCGTTGCTGCATCAGGCTTCCGCCCATTGTGCAATATTCCCCACTGCTGCCTCCCGTAGGAGTCTGGGCCGTGTCTCAGTCCCAGTGTGGCCGGTCACCCTCTCAGGCCGGCTACCCGTCGACGCCTTGGTGAGCCATTACCTCACCAACAAGCTGATAGGCCGCGAGCCCATCCCAGACCGAAAAATCTTTCCAACCCCCACCATGCGGTAGAAGCTCATATCCAGTATTAGACACCGTTTCCAGCGCTTATCCCAGAGTCCAGGGCAGGTTGCTCACGTGTTACTCACCCGTTCGCCACTGATCCACCAAGCAAGCTTGGCTTCACCGTTCGACTTGCATGTGTTAAGCACGCCGCCAGCGTTCATCCTGAGCCAGGATCAAACTCTCCATAAAAAAATGATGCTGCAAACAATCGGAATAAGACCGAAAGCAGCGAGTTCAATCATGACCAAAAACGAATATCAAACTGACATCCATGAATTGATCCAAAAAAGACCCCCACCAACCAAAAAATGGTCGACAGAGAAAAAA
>NZ_JAUZUR010000016.1:0-27583 GCF_031844125.1 Microbacterium sp. PRC9 | reverse complement strand
CGCCGACGGCCACCGTCTCGTCCTCGGGGACCAGGATCTCGGTGAGCACACCGGCGAACGGCGACGGGATCTCGGTGTCGACCTTGTCGGTCGAGATCTCGAGGAGCGGCTCGTCCACGGCGACCTCGTCACCGATCTGCTTGAGCCAGCGCGTCACGGTGCCCTCGGTCACACTCTCGCCGAGCTCGGGGAGGACGACGTCCTTCCCGCCGCCTGCGGGTGCGGCCGGCTGCTCGGCCGCCGGCGCCGGCGCGGCCTCAGCGGCGGCGGGAGCTTCGGCGGCGGGAGCTTCGGCGGCCGGAGCCTCGGCGGGGGCTGCGGGAGCGGCCTCGGCGGCAGCGGCCTCAGGCGCCGGGGCGGCCTCGGGGGCTGCGGAGCCGTCGCCGATCTTCGCCAGCACGGCGCCGACCTCGACGGTCTCGTCCTCCTGCACGAGGATCTCCTCGATCACGCCGCTGACCGGCGAGGGGATCTCGGTGTCCACCTTGTCCGTGGAGATCTCGAGCAGGCCCTCGTCCGCCTGGACCGTGTCGCCGACGTTCTTGAGCCAGCGGGTGACCGTTCCCTCGGTCACGCTCTCGCCGAGAGCGGGGAGGACCACGGATGTGCTCATGAGGATGTCTCCTTCTGAAGAAATATCGGATCTAGCTTAGTGATGGGGCGCGGCCCGAAGGGTCACAGCGCGTGCAGGGGCTTGCCGGCGAGAGCGAGGAACGCCTCGCCGAGCGCTTCGGACTGGGTCGGGTGCGCGTGGATGAACGGCGCGATGTCTTCGGGGTGGGCCTCCCAGCCGACGACGAGCTGGCCCTCGGTGATGAGCTCGCCGACGCGGTCGCCGATCAGGTGGACGCCGAGGACCGGCCCCTCCTTCGCGCGGACGACCTTGACGATGCCGCTCGTGCCGAGGATCTCGCTCTTGCCGTTGCCCGCGAGGTTGTACTCGTACGCGACGATGCCGTCCGCGCCGTGCGCGTCGGCCGCCTGCGCCTCGGTGAGGCCGACGGACGCGACCTCGGGGTGGCTGTACGTGACCTTCGGGATGTGGGCGTCGGGAATGAGGACGGGGGAGAGTCCGGCGATCTCCTCGGCGACGAAGATGCCCTGCTGGAAGCCGCGGTGCGCGAGCTGCGGGCCCGGGACGATGTCGCCGACGGCCCAAACGTGGTCGACGCCGGTGCGCAGCCGCTCGTCGGCGATGACGAAGCCGCGGTCGATCGTCACGCCCGCCTCCTCGTAGCCGAGACCCGCGGTCGCCGGGCCGCGCCCGACGGCGACGAGCAGGTAGTCGGCCGTGAAGGTCTTGCCGTCCTCGAGCGTGACGGTCACGGCGTCGGCGGTCTGCGTCGCGGTCTGGAAACGCACGCCGAGCGAGTACTGGATGCCGCGGCGCCGGAACGCGCGCTCGAGGCCCTTGCTGAGCGACAGATCCTCGTTGGGCACGAGGTGATCGAGCGCCTCGACGATCGTGACGTCGGCGCCGAACGAGCGCCAGACGCTCGCGAACTCGACGCCGATGACGCCGCCGCCCAAGATCACGACGCTGCCGGGGACCTCGTCCAGCTCGAGTGCGTGCTCGCTGGTGAGGATGCGGCCGCCGATCTCGAGGCCGGGCAGTGTCCGGCTGTACGAGCCGGTGGCCAGCACGACGTCGGTGCCGCGATAGAGGTCGTCGCCGACACGGACGGCCGGGCCGGCCTCGAGGCGTCCCTCGCCGTTCACCACGGTGATGCCGCGCGCCTTGACCAGGCCCTCGAGCCCCTTGTACTTCTTCGCGACGATGCCCTCACGGTACGCGCGGACGCCCGCGGGGTCGACGCCCTCGAAGGTCGCGCGGATGCCGATGGCCGAGGCATCCCGTGCCGTCTCGGCCACCTCGGCCGCGTGCAGCAGGGCCTTCGTCGGGATGCAGCCGCGGTGCAGGCACGTCCCGCCCACCTTGTCCTTCTCGACGAGGGCTACGGTCTTGCCGAGTTCCGCGGCGCGGAGCGCGGCTGCATAGCCGCCGCTTCCACCGCCGAGAATGACGAGATCGAAGGAGTGGTCGGTCATCGTGCCTCCTCATCGAGGTCTGCCAGGACGAAGCGGATCAGGCTGCGCACGGTGGCGGCAGTCGGTCCCTTGTCGGTGAAGCCGTACGGCGCGCCCTTGTGGGTCCCGCTGCCGGCGATGTCGAGATGCACCCAGGGGATTCGGGGCGCATCCGTCTCGTCGGCCGTGCGGCCGACGAAGTGACGCAGGAACAGTCCTGCGAAGAGCGAGCCGCCCGCAGGGTCGCCGATCTTGGCGTTCTGCAGGTCGGCGATGGGGGAATCGAGCTCCTCCACCATGTGGGCGGGAAGGGGCAGCTGCCACGCGGGCTCGCCGGTCTCGGCGGCTGCGGCGAGGTAGGCGGCCACGGCGCCGTCGTCGCCCATCACACCGGTGTGGCGCGTGCCGAGGGCGACGAGGATCGCCCCGGTGAGCGTGGCGACGTCGACGATCACGTCCGGGTTCTCGCGGCTGGCGGCGACCAGCCCGTCGGCGAGCACGAGACGGCCCTCGGCGTCGGTGTTGAGCACTTCCACGGTCGTGCCGTCGAGCAGGCGCAGCACGTCGCCGGGGCGCGTGGCGCGGCCCGACGGCATGTTGTCGGCCATGCAGAGCCATGCCGTCACCTTCACGGGAGCGCCGACGGACGCCACGGCCCGCAGCACGCCCAGGACCGTGGCGGCGCCCGCCATGTCGTACTTCATGCCGACCATCGAGGCGGCGGGTTTGAGCGACAGGCCTCCGGTGTCGAAGGTGATGCCCTTGCCCACCAGCGCGACGTGCCTGTCTGCGTCCTCGGGCGCGTACTCGAGGCGGACGAGGCGCGGCGGACGGTCCGACCCCTGCCCCACGCCGAGGATGCCGCCGAAGCCCTGCTCGCGCAGCGCCTCTTCGTCGAGCACCTCGACGGTGACCGGCAGGTCCGCGACGGACTCGGTGGCGCGCTGCGCGACGTCGGCGGGGCCGAGCCATTCGGCCGGGGTGTTGACGAGGTCCTTGACGAGGGCGACGGATGCCGCGGTCTCGACGACCAGCTTCAGCGCCGCGTCGTCCGGCTCGGCGCTGCCATGGACGACCACGCGCTGCGCGCGCGGCTTCGGCGCCTCGGTCTTGTAGCCCTCGAAGCGGTAGCCGCCGAGGGCGGCGCCCTCCGCGGCGGCGGTCCACAGCGAGGGGTCGGCGTACGGGGCGGCCACGGCGACGGTCGCGAAGCCGGTGATGGCGCGGATCGCCGCGCCCACAGCGTCGCGCAGGGCCGCGGCACCCGGAGCCGAACCGGTCCCGAGGACGGCCAGCGGCAGCGTCGTCGCGTCCGGCGCGTACACGCGCACCCAGGAGCCCGCGGCGCCGGTGAAGCCCACCCCCGACAGCGCCTCGCGCAGGCCCGGCCAGTCGGAGAGATCCGGGGATCCCTCGGCGTCGAGCGGGGGGAGCGCGAGGAGAAGAAGGTCGGCGTCGGACTCTCGGACAGGTGCAGTGCGGTACTCGAGGTCGGGGAACGACATGGTCTCCATCCTAGGGACGACGACTGTTCGCTCTGAGCGCGACCATCGCGACCCGACCTCGGCGGACGGCTCGTAGCATGGGTGCATGCCTTTTCCCGGCCCGCTGTTCGAGCGTGCGGCTTCAGCGCCGCCCGTCCCGCGCGGGTTGCCGCTCGTGATCGCCCTGACCGGGTTCACCGATGCCGGCAGCGCCGTGAGCCGCGTGATCGACTACTTCCGTGAGGACCTCTCGCCGTCGCCGCTCGCCGTGTTCTCCAACGACACGCTGCTGGATTACCGCGCGCGCCGCCCGATCGTGTCGTTCGAGAAGGACCACCTCACCGACTACCGGCCCTCGCGCCTGGAGCTGTCGTTCGCCCACGACGCCCTCGGGCAGCCGTTCCTGCTGCTCGCCGGCTACGAGCCCGATTTCGCGTGGGATGCCTTCACCGAGGCGGTCCTCGAGTTCACCGAGGTGTACGGCGTCTCTACGGTGACGTGGGTCCACGCGATCCCGATGCCCGTGCCGCACACCCGGCCCATCGGCACGACGGTGAGCGGAACGCGGTCGGAGCTCACCGAGGCGCACTCGGTGTGGCAGCCCCACACCCAGGTGCCGGCGACGGCAGGCCATCTGCTGGAGTACCGCCTCGCCGCCGCGGGCGCGCGCGTCGCGGGTTTCGTACTGCTGATCCCGCACTATCTCGGCGACACCGAGTACCCGGCAGCGGCTCTGGCCGCCCTCGACAGCCTCACCGTCGCGACGGGACTCGTGTTCGCGGGCGACGAGCTGCGCGAGGAGAACCGCGAGTACCTCGAGAAGGTCAGCGAGCAGATCGAGGGCAGCGACGAGCTCGCGCGCATGGTGCAGGGCCTGGAAGAGCGCTACGACGCCTACATGGCGGGATCCACTCTGGCGACCCCGATGATCCACACGGGCGATCTGCCCAGCGCCGATGAACTGGCGGCCGAACTCGAGCGGTTCCTGGCGACGCGCCCCGGCGAGGACGACAAGCGCGGCTCGTGATCGTGCACACACCGCGCGTCGGCGGAATTCGACGCCGGACCGGCGTGTTGACACCAGGGATGGAGGTGCGCCGGTCTCGGCAGGGCGATGCTGGCGGCGCACGGCAAGTATGAGATACTAGACGCTCTGACCCGTTGTCAACCGTCTTCGTAGGGCATCCCCTCGAAGATGTGGACTTGACAAGGGTCTTACTAGTGTCCGAAACCGACCGGAGAGGCGCAGGGCGCCTCGACCGGTGAAAGGCGAAACGTGACTCCAGGCACGAACACCAAGGCTCGCTCGGCCGCGAAGGACACCGAGACGGCCCCGGCGACGACGGCGGCCGCCAAGAAGGCTCCGGCGGCCAAGGGCGCCGCGAAGGCCAAGGCCGCTCCGAAGACCGCGTCCAAGCGCGCGAAGAAGTCGGACGACGACTTCGAGGACGACGTCGAGGAGCTCGACGACGACGTCGAACTCGAGGAAGACGGCGACGACACCGAGGGCGACACGGCGGAAGCCGGCGCGGCGGCCAAGGGCGCGAAGGCGTCGGGCGACGACGCCAACGCGACCGACGACGAGGAGGAAGAGGAGGAGAGCACCAAGCCGGCGTTCACCGAGCCTCTCCCCACCGGCGCGATCGTCATCTCGTCGAGCGACGAGGACGACGTCCCGGTCTACTCGACCCAGATCACGGGCGCGACGGCCGACCCCGTCAAGGACTACCTCAAGCAGATCGGCAAGGTGCCGCTCCTGAACGCGGCCGAAGAGGTCGAGCTCGCGATGCGGATCGAGGCGGGCCTGTTCGCCGAAGAGAAGCTGTCGCACATGTCGGCGGCCGAGAAGACCTCGCAGCTCGGACTCGACCTGCAGTGGGTCGCCCGCGACGGCCAGCGCGCGAAGAGCCACCTGCTCGGTGCGAACCTGCGCCTCGTGGTGTCGCTCGCCAAGCGATACACCGGCCGCGGCATGCAGTTCCTGGATCTGATCCAGGAGGGCAACCTCGGCCTCATCCGCGCGGTCGAGAAGTTCGACTACACCAAGGGCTTCAAGTTCTCGACCTACGCGACGTGGTGGATCCGTCAGGCCATCACCCGCGCCATGGCCGACCAGGCTCGCACCATCCGCATCCCGGTGCACATGGTCGAGGTCATCAACAAGCTCGCGCGCGTGCAGCGTCAGATGCTGCAGGACCTCGGCCGCGAACCCACGCCCGAGGAGCTCAGCCGCGAGCTCGACATGACCCCCGAGAAGGTCATCGAGGTGCAGAAGTACGGCCGCGAGCCGATCTCGCTGCACACGCCCCTCGGTGAGGACGGCGACAGCGAATTCGGTGACCTCATCGAGGACACCGAGGCCGTGGTCCCCGCCGACGCGGTGGGCTTCACGATGCTGCAGCGTCAGCTCGAGTCGCTCCTCGACTCGCTCTCGGAGCGCGAGGCCGGCGTGATCCGCATGCGCTTCGGCCTCGGCGACGGCCAGCCGAAGACGCTCGACCAGATCGGCGACACGTTCGGGGTCACCCGCGAGCGCATCCGCCAGATCGAGTCGAAGACGATGGCGAAGCTGCGGCACCCGTCGCGTTCGCAGTCGCTGCGGGACTACCTCGAGTGAGTGAGGCGAACGCCGGCAAGGCGCTCACCGTCCAGGTCGAGGGCTCGTCGTTCGCGCGCATCCCGATCCGCACGCGGGTCGTGATGCCGGGCGACGACCTCGACGAGTTCGTCCGCGAGTACGCGGCCGACGTCGTGCGCGAGGGCGACCTGCTGTTCGTGACCGAGAAGATCGTCGCGATCACGCAGGGCCGCTCGTACCTCGTGGAGGACATCAAGCCCCGCAAGCTCGCGCTCTTCCTCTCGAAGTACGTCACGCGCACGCCCTACGGCATCGGCCTGGGCATGCCCGAGACGATGGAGATGGCCCTGCGCGAGTGCGGCACGATCCGCATCCTGTTCGCGGCTGCCGTCTCCGCCGTCACCAAGCTGTTCGGACGCAAGGGCGACTTCTACCGCATCGCCGGCGACAAGGCCCGGGCGATCGACGGACCGACGTCGGGCACGATCCCGCCGTACAACAAGGCGGTCGTTCTCGGACCCGAGTGCCCGCGCGAGGTCGCGACGCACCTCAAGGCGCTGCTGGGCGGCGTGCCCGAGGTGGCCGTGGTCGACATCAACGACCTCGGCGGCAACATCCTCGGCTCCACGCTCGACAAGGGCGAAGAGAAGCGGCTCGTCTCGATCCTCAAGGACAACCCGCTGGGGCAGGGCCACCAGTCGACCCCGCTCGGGATCGTCCGCACGATCTGACGGATTCAGCACGAAGGCGCGGCATCCTTGCGGATGCCGCGCCTTTCGCGTATGCGGTGAGTCCGCCTCAGAACCCGATCGCCGCGCGGTACCGCGGCTTGTGACCGGTGCGGATACCGGTGACGCTCGGCTTGTTCTCGTACACCCCGGCGCCCCAGTTGCCCTCGACGAGCACCGGACCGTCGGGCGTGACGACGATGTCCCAGCCGACGTACTGGATCTGCGGCACGACCCGGGCGACCTGGTCGACGAACTCCTTGACCTGGTCGATCATCGGCAGCTGGAAGTCGGCGATGACGAAGCCGCTGTCGGGGTGCTTCTCGTGCACATGGCTGTGCGAGTCGTAGCCCGGTCCGACCGCATGACCGTGCTCGTCGAGCATCGTGTAGAAGCCGCCGAACGTCATCTGGTCGCTCACGGCTCCTCGTCCGAACTTCTGCGCCATCGCCAGGATGTGGGTCTTCTCACCGTCGAAGAATGCGGTGACACGGGTCGTGTTCACGGTTCCGGGGCACACCGCCGCGAGGTCGGCGTGCTGGCGGATGACTTCCTCGATGAGCAGCTCGCCGCGGGAGAGCAGACCGCGGTGGAACTCGTCCCAGTCCGAGACGTCGGCAGCGTGGTAGCGATGCACGCCCGTGCCCGCCTGGCCCACCGGCTCCTTGGTGACGATCGTGCCGTGCTTCTCGGCGAAGGCACGCACCGCGTCGGCGTTGCCCTCCTCGACCACCATCCAGTCGCGGCGCAGGAACGCGCTGAACGTGCGGTCGAATTCGACCTTGTCCTGGAACAGGCCGCGATAGTCGGGGTGGTCGTACTTCTGCGAGATCTCGTTCGACACCGGGTGCGTCATATAGGTCGCCCGCTCGGCTCGGTTCAGGATCGCGAAGTCGTAGTCGACGTAGTCCTGGAAGCCGACCTGCTGGAACCCGGCCGACCAGAGCATGTCGACGAGGACCGCGGGGGTCCACTTGCCGTGCGCGTGCGCGGTCTCTTTCGCGCGCTCCAGCACGGATCCGACATCGATGCGACGGACACGCCAGGCGAGGTAGCGAAGACGGTTCGAGAGGGCGAGGCCCTGAGAAGACATGCGTGCTCCGGGTTCGGTTCGGGGACCCCGATAGTCTAGAGGCGTGAGTTCCGCGATCCCTGGGCACGACCACGCCGTGCCGGGATCAGATGCTCGCAGCGCCCCCGTCGCGCGGATCTCGCGGGCGGTGCTGACCGCGAACGCGCGCACCGCGTGGGATCGCGGCATCCGTGCCTACGACGCGTCGATCCTCGACGCGGATGCCTGGGGCCACGGCGTGGAGCTCGTTCGCGACGTCCTGGCGACCATCGGCCTCGAAGCCCGCACGCACCACGTCGGGGTGACTTCAGCCGACTCGGTGCCGGTCGCGTCGCGGACCGACATGCTCTCGGCGATCGCACTCTTCGGGCTCCCCGGTGCCGAGCACCCCGCCGTGCCCGCCCTGCGGCTGACGGGGACCGTGCTCTCGGTGAAGGACCTCCGCGAGGGCGAGGGCGTGTCGTACGGCTACGCGTACCGCGCGTCCGCGGACACGCGCGTCGCGCTCGTCACGGGGGGCTACGCGCAGGGCATCGTGCGCGCTCTCGGCGGCGCGGTGGACGTCGCGGTCGCGGGGGAGAGGCATCCCGTCGTCGGACGCGTCGCCATGGACGTGTGCGTGGTGGACATCACGGATGCCGCGGTCCGGCGCGGCGACGAGGTCCTGTTCCTCGGCGACCCTGCGGAGGGCGAGCCGTCGCTCGTCGAGTGGGTGCGCGCGGCAGGGCTCACCGCCGGCGAGCTCGTCACCATGGTCGGGCTGCGCGCCGGCCGCGAGGAGACCTCATGACCGCGCGACTCCACGTCGACCTCGATGCCCTGGTCGCGAATATCGCGCACGTGCGCGCGACGGTGTCACCCGCTGAGCTGATGCTCGTGGTCAAGGACGACGCCTACGGCCACGGGCTGGAGCCCGTCGTGCTGGCGGCAGCCGCCGCGGGCGTGAGCTGGTTCGGCGCCTTCGACGTGCGGACGGGCTGCGCGGTGCGAGACGCCGTCGGCGACGATGCCCGCATCTTCGCGTGGATCGCCGCTTCGCGCGGTGACCTCGACGCCGCCATCGCGGCGCGCATCGACCTCGGGATCGGCGACGCCGAACTGCTGGAGGAGCTCGCGGAAGCCGCCCGCGCCGCCCGCGCGTCGGTGCGTGTGCATCTCAAGATCGACACCGGACTGCATCGCAACGGCGTGCGGCCGGAGCAGTGGCCGGCGTTCGTGTCGCGCGCAGCAGTCCTCGAGGCGGAGGGCCTGATCGAGGTCGCGGGGGTCTGGAGCCACATCGCCGAGGCTTCCGATTCCGAGGACGACGACGCCCGCGCCGTCTACGAGTGGGCGCTCGACCAGGCCACGGCTGCCGGTCTGCGCCCGGCCATGCGTCACCTCGCCGCGAGCGCCGCGTCCTTCGCTCGCCCCGAGTTCCGCTACGACATGGTCCGCGTGGGGGCGTTCTGCTACGGCATCCGCTCCGCCGGGGGACCCTCTGCCGATCACCTGGGCCTCCGCCCGATCGGCCGGCTCGACGCGGACGTCGTCGAGGTCGGCGAGGAGTTCGTCCGGATCGATCTGGGTGCGCTGGACGGTCTGCCGTCATCGCTCCAGCGGCGCGCGACCGTCGGCACACCGGCGGGCACCCGCGCACTCGTGGCCGTCGGCGCCACGGACTCCCTGGTCGCCGCGTGGCCGGACGCGGTCGTCGGCGACGTCGTCACGGTCTACGGGCCCGGCGCAGCCGGGGAGAGCACGGCGACGGATCTCGCGGAGATCATCGGCACGATCGGTGAAGAGATCGCCCTGCGCGTGTCGCCCCTCGTGGAACGCAGATACACCCGCCGCTGAAGCGACGGGTGCGAGTCTGCCGAACGGGCGCCTACTCGGCCAGGCGAGCGGTCTCGTCGTGCCACGAGGTCGCGATGGCGCGGAGCTTCTCTTCGTACTTGCGGCCGTGGTGGGCGCAGAAGAGCAGTTCGCTGCCGTTGACCTCGGCTGCGATGTAGGCCTGTGCGCCACACGAATCGCAGCGATCCATCGCCGTGAGGCGGTGCTCGAGGACGGCGCCGGTCTCGGTCGGTGTCGATAGCGTGTTCATCTCGGTGCCTCCTCGTACTGGTAGAACTCTTTCCCGGTCATGAAATACAACCACGCCGATGTTTCGAGAATGCCGCGAAGAGACGACATTTCGCTGAGCGCGTACGCATGCCGGCGCTGAAGCGTGTCTGTGCGGGGCTGTCGGGCGCCCCGATTACGATGGGAGATTGTGACCGCCGAGTACTCAGCCCATCATCTCCAGGTGCTCGAAGGGCTCGAAGCGGTCCGCAAGCGCCCCGGCATGTACATCGGCTCGACCGACTCGCGCGGCCTCATGCACTGCCTGTGGGAGATCATCGACAACTCCGTCGACGAGGCGCTCGCCGGCCACGGCTCGCGCATCGACATCGTTCTCCACGCCGACGGCAGCGTCGAGGTGCGCGACCGCGCCCGTGGCATCCCGGTCGACATCGAGCCGCGCACGGGGCTGACCGGCGTCGAGGTCGTCTTCACCAAGCTCCACGCGGGCGGCAAGTTCGGCGGCGGCTCGTACGCCGCATCGGGCGGTCTGCACGGTGTCGGGGCATCGGTCGTCAACGCGCTCTCGGAGCGCCTCGACGTCGAGGTCGACCGCGGCGGCAAGACGTGGGCGATGTCGTTCCACCGGGGCGAGCCCGGTGTCTTCTCGAACGGCAGCCCCGACTCGGGCTTCACCCCGTTCGAGGAGCGCAGCGAGCTGCGGGTCGCGGGCCGCGCCGCGAAGGGCGTGACCGGCACGCGCATCCGCTATTGGGCGGATCGTCAGATCTTCACCAAGGACGCCGCGTTCAACCTGCAGGAGCTCGAGCAGCGTGCGCGCCAGACCGCCTTCCTGGTCCCGGGCCTCGAGATCGTCATCCGCGACGAGCGACCCGGCACCGAGGCCGGCGAACCTGTCGAGACGAGCTACCGGTTCGACGGCGGCATCTCCGAGTTCGCCGACTACCTCGCCCCCGACTCCGGCGTCACCGACACGTGGCGCCTCACCGGTGAGGGCAGGTTCACCGAGACCGTCCCGGTGCTGCAGCCCTCGGGCGCGATGGTGCCGACCGAGGTCGAGCGCGAGTGCCACGTCGACGTCGCCGTCAGGTGGGGCACCGGCTACGAGACGGTGTCGCGCTCGTTCGTCAACATCATCGCCACGCCCAAGGGCGGCACGCACCAGCAGGGGTTCGAGCAGGGCCTCATGAAGGTGCTGCGCGATCAGGTGGCGCAGAACGCGCGTCGCCTGAAGGTTGGAGGCGACAAGCTCGAGAAGGACGACATCCTCGCCGGGCTCACCGCCGTGCTGACCGTGCGTGTCGCCGAGCCGCAGTTCGAGGGTCAGACCAAGGAGGTCCTCGGCACGCCGGCGGTCCGCCAGATCGTGTCGAACGTCGTCACGCGCGAGCTCACCGCGCGGTTCACGTCGCCGAAGCGCGACGACAAGGCGCAGACCTCGCTGCTGCTCGACAAGGTCGTCTCCGAGATGAAGGCGCGCATCTCCGCGCGCACCCACAAAGAGACGCAGCGCCGTAAGAACGCACTCGAGTCTTCGTCGCTGCCGGCGAAGCTCGCCGACTGCCGGTCGAACGACGTCGCCGAGTCGGAACTGTTCATCGTCGAGGGCGACTCGGCCCTGGGCACCGCGAAGCTCGCACGCAACAGCGAGTTCCAGGCGCTGCTGCCGATCCGCGGCAAGATCCTCAACGTCCAGAAGGCGTCGATCAGCGACATGCTGTCCAACGCCGAGTGCGCTGCGATCATCCAGGTGATCGGCGCCGGCTCGGGCCGATCGTTCGACCTCGACACCGCCCGCTACGGCAAGATCATCCTGATGAGCGACGCCGACGTCGATGGCGCACACATCCGCACGCTCCTGCTGACCCTGTTCTTCCGGTACATGCGACCGCTCATCGACGAGGGCCGCGTCTACGCCGCCGTCCCGCCGCTGCACCGCGTGGTCGTGATGAACCCCGGCTCAAAGCCCAACGAGACGATCTACACGTACTCCGAGGCCGAGCTGCACGGCCTCCTCACGAAGCTCACGAAGGCCGGCAAGCGCTGGCAGGAGCCCGTCCAGCGCTACAAGGGTCTGGGCGAGATGGACGCCGACCAGCTCGCGACCACGACCATGGATCGAAACGGCCGGACGCTCCGACGCGTGCGGATGCAGGATGCCGAGGCTGCGGCATCCGTCTTCGAACTGCTCATGGGCAACGACGTGGCGCCGCGCAAGGAGTTCATCATCGACTCGAGCGACCGGCTGGGGCGCGAGCGCATCGACGCGTGATCTGATCCCGCTGCAACGAGAGGCGCACCGGCTGAGCCGGTGCGCCTCTCGTGTGCAGGGGGGGCTCAGCGGATGCTGGTGCCGACCGCGCCGATGACGCCGTCGAGCGCGGTGCCCGATGCGTCGCGCTTCGCGCCGGACTCCGGAAGGGCGCGGGTCGCGCCGTCCGAGCCGATGGCACGGGGATCGGTGCCGACCCAGGCGATCGTCAGCGCGTCCTCGCCCTTCAGGAAGCGCTGGGCGCGCACGCCGCCGGTCGCACGCCCCTTGGCGGGGAACTCGCTGAACAGCGACACCTTGGCGCTGCCGGCGTCGGTGCCCGCGAGCGCCGTGGTCGAGCCGGCGATCGTGACCACGACGGCGTCGAACTCGGAGGGCCCGACGACATCGAACGAGATGACCTGCGCGCCGTCGGTGAGACGGATGCCGGCCATGCCGCCGGCCGAGCGACCCTGCGGGCGCACCGAGGACGCGTCGAAGCGGAGCAGCTGGGCGTCGCTCGCCACGAACACGAGCTCGGCGCCGTCGGACGCGGGCGCGGCGCCGACGACGCGGTCCCCGTCCTTGAGGGCGATGACCTCGATGTCGTGCTTGTTCGCGATCTCGCTCGCGGCGACGCGCTTCACGATGCCCTGCGCCGTGCCGATCGCGATCGGCGGGCCCTCGACGAGCGGCACGAGCGCGACGATGTGCTCGCCGCCGCTGAGACCCAGGTACTGGTCGCCGCGGGTGCCGGCCGCGAGCTGCACCGAGTTGCCGGGCACCGACGGCAGGTCGACGGGGGAGAACCGCACCAGGCGGCCGAGGTTCGTCACGGCCCCGATGTCGCCGCGTGTCGTGGTGTCCACGGATGAGCGGATGGCGTCATGCTTCGAGCGCCGTGCCGGTGCGACGATGCCGCCGCCCGGGGCGTCGGCCGCGACCTCGGCACGCACCATGCGTCCCGTGGCGGAGAGGAAGACACGGCACGGCGCGTCCGCGATCTGCAGGTCGGCGACCGCCGCCGCGGCGCGCGAGCGCGGCTGCACCGGACCACCGTTGAGCAGAAGCGTGCGCCGAGGCGTGCCGAACGCCTCGGCGGCGGCATCCAATTCGTGCGACACCTGCGCGCGCAGCAGCACGTCGCTGCCGAGAAGCTCCTCGAGCTGGGCGATCTCCTTCTTCAGGTTGTCGCGCTCGGTCTCGAGCTCGATGCGCGAGAACTTCGTGAGGCGACGCAGTCGCAGCTCGAGGATGTACTCGGACTGCGGCTCGGACAGGTCGAAGACGCTCATGAGGCGCGTGCGCGCCTGCTCGCTGTCGTCGGACGTGCGGATGACCTGGATGACCTCGTCGATGTCGAGGATCGCGATGAGGAGGCCCTCGACGAGGTGCAGGCGCTCCTTGCGCCGCTCGAGGCGGTACCGGCTCCGGCGCGTGACGACACTGATGCGGTGGTCGAGGTAGACGCGCAGGAGCTCGCGCAGCCCGAGCGTCTGCGGCTGCCCCTCGACGAGGGCGACGTTGTTGATGCTGAACGAGTCCTCGAGCGGCGTCAGGCGGTAGAGGTGGTCGAGCACCGCCTGGGGGTCGAAGCCGGTCTTGATGCCGATGACCAGACGCAGGCCGTGGTGGCGGTCGGTCAGATCGACGACGTCGGCGATGCCCTGGAGCTTCTTCGCGTTGACGGCGTCCTTGATCTTCTCGATGACGCGCTCGGGGCCGACGAGGTAGGGCAGCTCCGTGACGATGAGGCCGGTGCGGCGCGGGCCGAGCGACTCGATCGAGACCTTCGCCCGCGTGCGGAAACTGCCGCGGCCGTTCGTGTAGGCGTCCTTGATGCCGTCGAGGCCGACGATGATGCCGCCGCCGGGGAGGTCGGGGCCCGGCACGAACTCCATGAGCTCTTCGACCGTCGCCTCGGGGTTCTCGAGCAGGTGGGTCGCGGCGCCCACGACCTCGATGAAGTTGTGCGGCGCCATGTTGGTGGCCATGCCGACCGCGATGCCGGTGGTGCCGTTGACGAGCAGGTTGGGGAAGGCAGCCGGCAGCACCTCGGGCTGCTGGAACTGGCCGTCGTAGTTCGGGATGAAGTCGACGACGTCTTCGTCGAGGTTCTCGGTGAGCGCGAGCGCCGGCGGGGCGAGGCGGGCCTCGGTGTACCGGGGCGCAGCGGGGCCGTCGTCGAGCGAGCCGAAGTTGCCGTGCCCGTCGACGAGGGGCACGCGCAGGGAGAAGGGCTGGGCCAGTCGGACGAGCGCGTCGTAGATCGGGGCGTCGCCGTGCGGATGCAGCTTTCCCATCACCTCGCCGACGACGCGGGCGCTCTTCACGTGGCCGCGGTCGGGCCTGAGCCCCATGTCGGCCATCTGGAACAGGATGCGTCGCTGCACCGGCTTGAGCCCGTCGCGGGCGTCGGGCAGCGCACGCGAATAGATGACCGAGTACGCGTACTCGAGGAACGACGTCTGCATCTCCGAAGAGACGTCGACGTCCTCGATGCGTCCGTGGTCGGCGGGGGAGGAATCGGTGCGGGAAGCGGGCATGTGTCGAAGAAGCCTCGGGTGACGGCGGAGAGCGAGGGGGCGCGGCCGCGTGTGCGAGACTGGCCCCGATGACCCTCAGCCTACCCGTGGACCCGCCGCGTGCCCGGAGCCTCACCCGTGTCGTGACCGAGATGTCGGCGGCGCTGGACGGCGGCTCTGAGTGGTTCGCCCCCGCGCGGAGTGCGATCGTGTGGGTGCTCGACGGCCTCGGCGTCCACAACCTCTCGGCCCGCGCCGGCCACGCCCGCTTCCTCAGTGAGGCTCGCGCGAAGAAGGACGTCGCGCGCTCGGTCTTCCCTTCGACCACCGCCGCAGCGCTGACCAGTCTGCTCACCGGGGCGCTGCCGGGGGAGCACGGCATCGTCGGGTACCGCGCGCGCATTCCCGGCACCGACGACGTGGTGAATCTGCTCCGCGGCTGGGACACCGACGGCCTTCCGCTCGAGTTCCAGCGCGCCGCCCCGCTGTCCGCCACGCTCGGCCGGCCGTTCTTCGCCGTCTCGCGCAACGAGTACGCCGGCACCGGCTTCACCGCGGCGACCCTCGGCAACGCCGAGTTCCACGGCGCCGACGACCTCGATGAGCGCGTGAGCCTCGCCGCCGACCTCGCGGCGCAGCATCCGGGGTCCCTCATCTACCTCTATGCCCCGGATCTCGACGCGATCGGCCACAAGCGCGGCTGGGAGTCCGACGAATGGGTCGCGGTGCTGGAGCGGGTGGATGCCGCGGCCCGGACGCTCTCGACATCCCTCGATCGCGGCACCGGGGTGGTGGTGACGTCCGACCACGGCATGATCGACGTGCCCCGGCATCGGCATCTCCTCCTCGGAGAAGGGGACGAGCTGCTCGACGGCGTCCGCCTCATCGGCGGCGAGCCCCGCATGCTCCACCTCTACACGGAGCCCGGTGAGGCCGATGCCGTGCTCACGCGATGGCGCGAGGCCGAGGCATCCCGTTCGTGGGTGTTCTCGCGCGCCGAACTGGAGGCGTCAGGTCTGGTGGGCCGAGTCGACCCGGAGGTGCATGCCCGGATCGGCGACGTGATCGTCGCGGCGCGCGCAGGAATCGCGTACTACGACGACCGCCTCGCCGACAAGGCACCGCAGAAGATGATCGGTCAGCACGGCTCCCTCACCGACGAAGAGCGGGTTGTTCCGCTCATCCGGCTCGGCGCGTTCGCCGGGGCCTGAATCCCGGCTTCAGTCGTCGGAGCGGGCGCCGAAGACGATCTCGTCCCACGACGGCATCGACGTGCGCCCCTTGCGTCGGCCGGCCTCGGCGACCGCAGCCGGAGTGGGGGCCTGATAATCGGACGCCGTCGTCTCGTCTTCGGACGCGGACTCGTCGTAGCCCGGCTCGAGCGCGTCGAACAGCGCGACCGGGGCGGGCGAGCGGGGCGCCGAAGCGACCTCTTCGGCCCCCGGAAGCGGCTCGCGCTGGCCGCGCCGTCGACGCAGCGCCTCGAGCAGGTCGGCGGTCTCGGCCGAGGTCACGACGGCGGGCTCGGTGGCGCGCTTGATGGCGGCCTCCTGCACGGCAGGGGCTGCGGGGGACGGGATCTCGGGCGACTCGATGTCGGCGTCAGGGAGGCGGCGCGGGCCGAACGCTCCGCTGTCGAAGCGGGAGTCGTCCTTCGGGGGGGCCGCGTCGAGGGCGCGGAGCCGGGGGATGAGCCCTTCGGGGAGCGACCCCTGGCGGGACAACTGGATGGCGTCGGCGTTCAGCGGCGACAGCGTGCTGCGGCGCGGGTCGAAGCCCCAGCGGGCGTCGTGGCCGATGTCGTTCGAGGTGAACTCCAGCTTCACGGTCCAGCCGGTCGGCTCCTTCCAGCTGGTCCAGCGTTCGCCGATCGCGCCGGCCTCGGCGAGCTTGGCGCGCACCGCGGAGCCGAACGTCGTCTGCCCGTCGCCTTCGAAATCGCCGCCGAGCAGCACCGGAACCGCCAGTGCCTGACCGACGATGTGCTCACGCTCGGCGAGCACGGGGCCCTCGAAGCGCACGATGTCCTCGACGCGGGCACCGAGGAGCTCCGCGACCTCCCGCGCGGACAGCCCCGACCGGATGTGTGCCTGGATCTCGCGGGGGCTGGGGCGTGGGGTCTGCACGTCGGACTCGCGCTCGCGGCGCGCCTTGCGCAGCTCGCCGCGGAGGACGTCGTCGACGTCGAGCGTGAATCTCTCGCCGGACTCCGTCGCCAGGATGAGCTTGTCGTCCTCGGTTCCGATGACTTTGAGCTGTTCCATGCGGACGCTCCCTGCTTCTCGAGCCGGCTCTTGGCTGCGCTTTCCCGGCGGACTCACGGCTTCAGAGCCCGCCTGTCCGCCCCATGGTGTCATAGCGCGCCACGACGACCGGGAATATCCCGCGCGTGGCGCGAGTTTCACGCGGACGCACGGTCAGTACGGCGCCCGATCGCATTTGCGAAAAGGGGAATGGTCGTGCAAACTATCGCCGCCCGCAAGGGCGAGCGCAACCGCGAATACCCGGAAGTTGAGATCTTCACGCATGGCCACCGATTACGACGCCCCCCGCAAGACCGAGGACGACAGCGAGTCGATCGAGGCGCTCAAGGAGCGCGTTCCCGACAAGCTCTCGGGCTCGGTCGACGTGGAGGACGCCGACAACCCGTCGGGCTTCGAGCTGCCGGGTGCCGACCTGTCGGACCTCGAGCTCGACGTCGTCGTTCTCCCTGCACAGGAGGACGAGTTCACCTGTTCGAACTGCTTCCTCGTGAAGCACCGCTCGCAGCTCGATCACGAGACCGCAGACGGCCCTATCTGTACTGAGTGCGCCGCGTGATCTGAGCCCGCCGCACTGCGGCGGCCAGCCGGTCCGGCGTCCGCGAGGAGATGACCCACGCGGTCGTCGGATCATCGGCATCCGTCACCGGGAGAACGACGACTCCGTCGATCCCGCCCCGGATGAGATGCCACGACCGCGGGTCGAGACCCGCACCGCGCGCATGGCGCGCGTCCTCCCCGAGATGAACCTCGCCGTCGCCGAGGAACTCGACGCCGATGTGCGCGCGCCCTGCCCGCAGCTCGCCGTCGCGGACCTCGACGACGGGTGCCGCCAGGATCAGCAGCGCGATGAGCAGGATGCCGACACCGGCGCCCACGATGAGGGCGATGGTCGTGTCGATCGGCGTGACGACGAGCGCCGCCATCGGCGCCGCCATTCCCGCCGCGACCAGGATCCACAGCGATGGGCCGAGCCGCTCGCGATAAGCGTCGGCACGGTCGGTTCGGGCACCGGCGTGAGGCGTTGAGTTCTGCATTACCCTCGTTGGGTGACTGAAACGGTGGACGTCCCCATTATCGCCCCCGACGTCCCGGTGTACGCGCACCCTGGGGACGCCGGAGCCGACCTCGTCGCTGCCGAGGCGGTTCGCCTCGAGCCCGGCGAGCGTGCCCTCGTCGGCACCGGCGTGCGGATCGCACTGCCCGAGGGGCATGTCGCGTTCGTGGTCCCGCGCAGCGGCCTGGCGGCCAAGCACGGCATCACGGTCGTCAACGCGCCCGGCACGATCGACGCCGGCTACCGCGGCGAGATCAAAGTGATCCTGCTGAACACCGATCGGGCGCACGCACACGACATCGCCGTGGGCGACCGCATCGCTCAGATCATCGTGATGCCGGTGCCGCGCGCCGTTTTCATCCCCGTGGAGGCCCTGCCCGACAGCGTGCGCGGCGAGGGCGGCTTCGGCTCCACGGGCTACCAGAAGGACGGAGTCCTCGCATGACCGACCCCTCACCCGTCGACGGCCCGCGCAAGCTCGCACCCGACGACCGCGCCACGACCGGCCCGTTCGACGAGTCCGAGGCCAACCCGGTCCGCCCCTACATCGATCTCGGCGGGATCAAGATCCTCCCTCGTGAGGGCCTGAACCTGCGCCTCGAAGTCGAGGAGCAGACCAAGCGCATCGTCGCCGTGGGCCTCGACTACGCCGACTCGACCCTCCAGGTGCAGCCGTTCGCGGCGCCGCGGTCGGCGGGCCTGTGGGAGGAGACGCGCGAGCAGATCCGCCAGCAGATCCGCCAGCAGGGCGGCCGCGTCGAAGAGCGCGAGGGACCGCTGGGCCCGGAGCTGCTCGCCGAGGTGCCCGTGATCGCCGGCCCCGACGGCACGGCGGGCAAGCGCCTCGCGCGCTTCATCGGCGTCGACGGCCCGCGCTGGTTCCTGCGCGGCGTGATCGGCGGTGCGGCGACGGCCGACGTCGAGGCCGCGGCCGCCGTCGAAGACCTGTTCCGGTCGATCGTCGTGGTCCGCGGCGGCTCGCCGATGCCGCCGCGCGACCTCATCCCGCTGAAGATGCCGGCGACGCCGGGCTCGGCGTGAGCGACACCTCTCGCCCCGACGACGCGTCGGAGTCGCCCGCGAACGGTGCAGCTCGCCCCTCCGAGGGGACATCGGATGCCGCACCCTCGGCGTCCGAGATGCTCGGCGCCGCCCTGGGCGGGGCCGCGCGTCGGGCCGGCCTCGACCCGGCTGAGGGAAAGACCACCGGGCACGTCGTGTGGGCCGCCATGGGCGGCTGGCGCGGCATCCTCGAGTCCGTGCTTCCCGGCGTCGTGTTCCTCGTCGCCTGGACGGTCACCTATGACGCCGACACGAAGTCGGGCAACCTCCTCCTGAGCCTCGCCCTGTCGGTCGGTCTCGCCGCGGTCTTCACGATCGTGCGCCTCATCCAGCGGCAGTCTGCGGCCGCCGCGATCGGCGGCCTGATCGCGGCAGCCGCGGCGGCGGGCCTGTCACTGTGGACCGGCAGGGGAGAGGACAGCTTCATCCCGGGCTTCCTCACCAACACCCTCTACGGCACGGCGTTCCTCGTGTCGGCGCTCATCGGGTGGCCGCTCATCGGCCTGGCCGTCGGCTTCCTCATGGGGGAGGGCACCGCATGGCGCGCCGACAAGCGCAAGCGGCGCGTCTTCTTCTGGCTGTCGATCGCGTGGGCAGGACTGTTCGCGCTCCGCCTGATCGTGCAGCTCCCGCTGTACTTCGCGGGCGACGTCACCGCGCTCGGCACGATCAAGCTGATCATGGGCCTGCCGCTGTTCGCGCCCTTGGTCGCGGTCACCTGGCTCGCCGTGCGCGCGCTCTACCCGCGCGCGCCGAAGTGATACATTTATCTCGACATCAAGATAAATTTCCCCCGAGCCGTTTAGGTCGACCTCACTAGCCGAGGACTACGGGGCGGGGGAAGATGGGGATGCCGGACTCCGGCACGATCCCGCCGCCGACGAAGGAGACAGACGTGTCCACGGTTGACAGCTTCGGTGCGAAGAGCACCCTGACGGTCGGCAGCACCGACTACGAGATCTTCCGCATCGACACCGTCCCCGGTTACGAGAAGCTCCCGTTCAGCCTGAAGGTGCTGCTCGAGAACCTCCTGCGCACCGAGGACGGCGCGAACGTCACCAAGGCTCAGATCGAGGCACTCGGGTCGTGGGATGCCGCGGCCGAGCCCGACACCGAGATCCAGTTCTCGCCGGCCCGTGTCGTCATGCAGGACTTCACCGGCGTGCCGTGCATCGTGGACCTCGCCACCATGCGCGAGGCGATGGAGGCGCTGGGCGGTGACCCCACGAAGATCAACCCGCTCTCGCCCGCCGAGATGGTCATCGACCACTCCGTCATCGCCGACCTCTTCGGCACCGAGAACGCCCTCGAGCGCAACGTCGAGATCGAGTACGAGCGCAACGGCGAGCGTTACCAGTTCCTCCGCTGGGGCCAGACCGCTTTCGACGACTTCAAGGTCGTTCCGCCGGGCACCGGCATCGTGCACCAGGTGAACATCGAGCACCTCGCGAAGGTCATCTACGACCGCACCGTCGGCGGTGTGCTGCGCGCCTACCCCGACACGTGCGTCGGCACCGACTCGCACACGACGATGGTCAACGGCCTCGGCGTGCTCGGCTGGGGCGTCGGCGGCATCGAGGCCGAGGCGGCCATGCTCGGCCAGCCCGTGTCGATGCTCATCCCCAAGGTCGTCGGCTTCAAGCTCTCCGGCGCGATCCCGACCGGCGTGACCGCCACCGACGTCGTGCTGACGATCACCGACATGCTGCGCAAGCACGGCGTCGTCGGCAAGTTCGTCGAGTTCTACGGCGAAGGCGTGGCATCTGTCCCGCTGGCCAATCGCGCCACCATCGGCAACATGAGCCCCGAGTTCGGCTCCACTGCCGCGATGTTCCCGATCGATGCCGTCACCATCGATTACCTCCGCCTCACCGGTCGCGACGAGCAGCAGCTGGCACTCGTCGAGGCGTACGCCAAGGAGCAGACCCTCTGGCATGACGCATCGCGCGAGCCCGTCTTCAGCGAGTACATGGAGCTCGACCTCGCGACGGTCGTGCCCTCGATCGCCGGCCCCAAGCGCCCGCAGGACCGCATCGTGCTGTCGCAGGCCAAGCAGCAGTTCGAGAGCGACCTCACCAACTACGCCGAGGTCGACCACGACCTCGTCGACCTCGAGGGCTCCGAGTCGTTCCCGGCGTCCGACCCGCCCGGAAACTCGCCCGAGGACGAGTACAGCACGCACGAGCACCACCACCACAGCCACGCTCCGGCGACGGCGTCCAAGCCCACCCCGGTGACGCTGCAGGGCGGCGAGAAGTTCGTGCTCGACCACGGTGCGGTGACCATCGCCGCGATCACGTCGTGCACCAACACGTCCAACCCGTCCGTCATGCTCGCCGCGGGCCTGCTCGCGCGCAACGCCGTGAAGAAGGGCCTCAAGGCCAAGCCGTGGGTCAAGACCACGCTGGCGCCCGGCTCGAAGGTCGTCACCGACTACTACGAGAAGGCCGGTCTCACCAAGGACCTCGAGGACCTGGGCTTCTTCACCGTCGGCTACGGCTGCACCACGTGCATCGGCAACTCCGGCCCCCTGATCGAGGAGGTCTCCGCCGCGATCAACGAGAACGACCTCGCCGTCACGGCCGTGCTGTCGGGCAACCGCAACTTCGAGGGGCGCATCAACCCCGACGTGAAGATGAACTACCTCGCGAGCCCGCCGCTCGTGATCGCGTACTCGCTCGCCGGATCGATGAACTTCGACTTCGAGACCGACGCACTGGGCAGGGATCAGGACGGCAACGACGTGTTCCTGCGCGACATCTGGCCGGATTCGGCCGAGGTGCAGGCGACGATCGACTCGTCCATCAACAAGGACATGTTCACGCACCAGTACGCGAGTGTCTTCGAGGGCGACGAGCGGTGGCGCACGCTGCCGACCCCGACCGGGGACGTGTTCGAGTGGGACGACGCGTCGACGTACGTGCGCAAGCCCCCGTACTTCGACGGCATGACGATGGAGCTGACCCCGGTCACCGACATCGTGGGCGCGCGCGTGATGGCGACGCTCCTGGACTCCGTCACGACCGACCACATCAGCCCCGCCGGCAACATCAAGGCCGACAGCCCCGCCGGGCAGTATCTCGCGGCGCACGGCGTCGACCGCAAGGACTTCAACTCGTACGGCTCGCGCCGTGGCAACCACGAGATCATGATCCGGGGTACGTTCGCGAACATCCGCCTGAAGAACCAGCTGGTCCGCGAGGTCAACGACGGCGCCGAGATCGAGGGCGGCTTCACCCGCGACTTCACGCAGGCGGGCGGACCCCAGTCCTTCATCTACGACGCGAGCCAGAACTACCAGGCGCAGGGTACGCCGCTCGTGATCTTCGGCGGCAAGGAGTACGGCTCCGGCTCGTCGCGCGACTGGGCGGCCAAGGGCACGAGCCTGCTGGGCGTGAAGGCGGTCATCACCGAGAGCTTCGAGCGCATCCACCGCTCCAACCTCATCGGCATGGGCGTCGTGCCGCTGCAGTTCCCGGCCGGCGAGAGCTGGAAGTCGCTGGGCCTGGACGGCACCGAGATCGTCTCGATCTCGGGTCTCGAGCAGCTGAACGAAGGCGTCACGCCGAAGACCGTCAAGGTCACGGCCGAGCCCAGCGAGTTCTCGCCCGAGGGCAAGCAGACGGTCGAGTTCGACGCGGTCGTCCGCATCGACACGCCCGGTGAGGCCGACTACTACCGCAACGGCGGCATCCTGCAGTACGTGCTGCGTTCGCTGGTCTGACAGCTGATTCACGGGGGACCGGATGCTGCGGCATCCGGTCCCCCTTCATGCCCCGGGTAGACTTGCAGGGCCCTTCCGGGGCCGGAAAGGAGCGGGGATGTCGCTGTTGTCGTCCATCACCGGACCCCGCGACCTCGACGCGCTGAGCCTCGATCAGCTCGAGCAGCTCGCGGATGAGATCCGCGGCTTCCTCGTCGAGAACGTCGCACGCACAGGCGGTCACCTGGGCCCCAACCTCGGGGTCGTCGAGCTCACGATCGCGCTGCATCGCGTGTTCGACTCGCCGAACGATCCCATGATCTTCGACACGGGCCACCAGTCCTACGTGCACAAGCTGCTCACCGGTCGCCAGGACTTCACGAAGCTCCGCGCGCGCGAAGGCCTCGCCGGCTACCCGCAGCGCTCCGAGAGTCCGCACGACGTGGTCGAGTCGTCCCACGCCTCCAGCTCGCTGAGCTGGGCGGACGGTGTCTCCCGCGCGCTGACGCGCACCGGCCGCAAGGACCGGCACGTGGTCGCCGTCGTCGGCGACGGCGCGCTCACCGGCGGCATGACGTGGGAGGCGCTCAACAACATCTCCGACGACAACGACCGCAACCTCGTCATCGTCGTCAACGACAACGGACGTTCCTACGCCCCGACCATCGGCGGCATGGCGCGCTACCTCAACCGCGTCCGCACGGCCGATGCGTATCGCAACCTCCATCGCGGCTCCGACACCGTGTTCCGCAAGCTCGGTCCCGCGGCACGCGCCGTGTACCGAGGGGTGCGCGGCGGCACGCACGGGTTCCTGTCGCGGTTCACGAACAACGCCGCGCTCTATTCGAACCTCGACATCAAGTACCTCGGCCCCGTGGACGGGCACGACCTGCCGACCCTCATCGAGACCCTCGAGCTCGCCAAGGAGTACGGCGCCCCCGTCATCGTCCACGCGATCACCGAGAAGGGCCGCGGCTACGCGCCGGCCCTCGAGGACGAGGCCGACCAGTTCCACGCCGTCGGCAAGATCGACCCGATCACGGGGGAGTCCCTCGGCTCGGCCGGCGGCACCGCCTGGACCGACGTCTTCGCCGACGAGCTGGTGCACGTGGGCGACGAGCGCGACGACGTCATCGCGATGACCGCGGCCATGCTGCGGCCGACGGGCCTCCTGCCGTTCGCGCAGCGATTCCCGGACCGCGTGTACGACGTCGGCATCGCCGAGCAGCACGCCGTCGCGTCGGCCGCAGGTCTGGCGTTCGGGGGTCTGCACCCGGTCGTCGCCATCTACGCGACGTTCATGAACCGCGCGTTCGACCAGGTGCTGATGGATGTCGCGCTCCACCGCGCGGGTGTCACCTTCGTGCTGGACCGTGCCGGCGTCACCGGCCCCGACGGTCCGAGCCACCACGGCATCTGGGACCTCGCGATGCTGCAGATCGTGCCGCACATCCGCATCGCCGTTCCCCGCGACGAGGCGCGACTGCGCGAGGAGCTGCACGAAGCGGTCGCCGTCGAGGACGCCCCCACCGTCATCCGCTTCCCGAAGGGCGGAGTGAGCCCCGAGCTCCCGGCCCTCGAGCGCCTGGAGGACGGTGTGGACGTGCTGGTGCGCTCCGACGCACAGGACGTGCTGCTCGTCGGCATCGGCCCGATGGCGCACATCGCGGTCGACGTCGCCGAGCGTCTGCGCGCGCAGGGAATCGGCGCCACCGTCGTCGACCCGCGCTGGGTGGTCCCGGTGCAGCCGTCGATCATCGAGCTCGCAGCATCCCATCGCCTCGTCATCACCATCGAAGACGGCATCCGGGTGGGCGGCATCGGCACGCGCGTGCGCCAGGTGCTGCGCGAGGCGGGCGTCGACACGGCGGTCGACGAGCTGGGCGTGCCCGACGAGTTCATCGACCACGCGAGTCGCGAGCAGATCCTCGAGGACGCCGGGCTCACCCCGGCGAAGATCGCTCAGGATGTCGTCGCGCAGGTGCTGGGCACCCGCATCCCGGTCGCGCGTGGGGCGCAGACCTCCGAGATCCCGACGCTGCCGGACCTCGCCCGCAGCCGCGAGGAGCGCGGCTAGAGCGAGGCCTGCCTCCTGCCGACGCACCGCCCCGGACCAGCCGAGGGGGACCGCGCCGACGTGGAAGCATGGGGGCATGACCTCCGCGAACCTCACCCGCGACGAGACCGCGGCCCGGTCGAGCACCATCCGTCTGGACACCGTCGAGGTCGACCTCGACGTGCGTGACGCGCAGGATCTGGCGACGCACACCTTCCCGACGACCGCCACGCTGACCTTCGCGGCCACCGCCGACGCGACGTGGCTCGACTTCCTCGGCGAGTTCGTCGACAGCGTGACGGTCAACGGCGTGGCGCGCGACGTGCAGTGGGACGGCGCCCGCATCCGTATCGACGGCCTCGCTGCGCACAATGTCGTGACCGTCGGGGGACGCGGCCGGTACAGCACGTCGGGGGAAGGACTTCACCGCTTCCGCGACCCCGTCGACGGCGAGGTCTACCTGTACACCCAGTACGAGCCCGCCGACGCGCGGCGCGTGTACCCCGTCTTCGAGCAGCCCGACATGAAGGCGCGGTGGCGGTTCACGGTGAACGCGCCGTCGGGATGGCAGATCCTCTCGAACGGCGCGGAGACGGCGCGCGAGGACGTCCCCGGCGGTGTGCGCGTCGCGTTCGCCGAGACCTTGCCGCTGTCGAGCTACATCACGGCCGTCGCCGCGGGGCGCTATCACCGCGTCGACGACGAGTGGCGCAGCGACGACCGCGCCGTGTCGCTCGGCGTCCTCTGCCGGGCCTCGCTGGCACCCCACCTCGACGCCGACGAGATCCTGGACATCACCCGGCGCGGCCTGGAGTTCTTCGAGCACGCGTTCGCCTACCCGTACCCCTGGGGCAAGTACGACCAGATCTTCGTGCCCGAGTACAACCTCGGCGCCATGGAGAACCCGGGCCTGGTGACCTTCACCGAGAGCTACGTCTTCCGTGGTGCCTCGACGGCGGCGCAGCACGAGGGCCGTGCCAACACGATCCTGCACGAGATGGCGCACATGTGGTTCGGCGACCTGGTGACCATGCGCTGGTGGGACGACCTGTGGCTGAAGGAGTCCTTCGCGGATTTCATGGGCGCCCACGCCGCCGCGGTCGCCGGTGGCTTTCCGGACGCCTGGGTGACCTTCGCCAGCCGCCGCAAGGGCTGGGCGTACGTGCACGACCAGCTGCCGACGACGCATCCGATCGTCGCCGACATCACCGACCTCGAGGCCGCCAAGCTCAACTTCGACGGCATCACGTACGCAAAGGGTGCGTCGGTGCTCAAGCAGCTCGTGGCCTTCGTGGGGGAGGACGCCTTCTTCCGAGGCGCGCAGCGCTACTTCGCGGACCACGCCTTCGGCAACACCACGCTGCCCGACCTGCTGTCTGCGCTCGAGGCGGAATCCGGACGCGATCTGACGACGTGGAGCCGCGCGTGGCTGCAGACCAGCGGCGTGTCGGAGATCGCGATCGAACGCGGCGACGCCGAGGCCCTGGTGCTGACGCAGACCGATCCGCGCCCGCACCGGCTGACCTGCGGATTATTCGCCGTCGGCGATGGGCGTCTCGAGAGGCGGGGCACGCTGCAGATCGACGCCGTCGAGGCTCGCACACCCCTGGAGGGCACGACGGCCGCGGGGATCGATCTCGTGCTCGCCAACGTCGACGATCGCACCTACGCGAAAGTGAGACTCGACGCGCCGTCGACCGACGTAGTCGCGGCGCACCTGTCGTCGATCGAGGATCCCGTCGCCCGTGCGGTGATCTGGGCGGCCCTGTGGAACTCCGCCCGAGACGGGAACCTGCCTGTCTCACGATTCGTCGAGATCGCGGGCGATCACGCCACCCGCGAGACGAACATCGCGCTGACGACGGACGCGATCGCCCACGCCGCCGTCGCGATCGGACGCTACGCGGCATCGGACGCGCGCACTCCGCTCGCCGAGGCCTGGCTCGGCACGTGCTGGGCGGCGCTGTGGGCCGCCGACCCCGGCACGGACGCCCAGCTGGCCTGGGCACGTGCCCTCGGCGGCGCCGCGGCGCGGTCCGCGAACCGCGCAGGGGAGATCCGGAGCATGCTGTCGGGCACCGCGGCAGCGCCTGCGGGCCTTGCCCTCGACCCCGACCTGCGCTGGGCGTGGCTCATCGCACTGGCGGCCACGGGGTACGCGTCGGCCGAGGATGCGGACGCCGAACTCACAAGCGATCCGTCGGCACAGGGGCACCTCGCGCACCGGACCGTGCTGTGCGCCCGGCCGGACGCAGCCGTGCGCGCGGCGGCCTGGTACGCGGCCTGGGACGACGAGAGCCTGACCAACGACCACCTCGCGGCGACGATCGCCGGCGTGCGCGCAGGCGACCGCCGTGACCTCATCGCCGACTTGGACGACGAGTACTTCGCCCGGATCCGCCCGACGTGGGCCGCCCGCAGCATCGAGATCGCGCGCCGACTCGTGGTCGGGCTCTTCCCCGCCGCGGAGTCTCTCGACCAGGTTGATGCGTGGCTGACACAGAATCAGGATGCCCCGGCCGCGCTGCGCCGCCTGGTGATCGAGCAGCGCGACGGCCTCGCACGGGATCTGCGCGTGCGCGCCGCGCAGCCGGTGGCGCACTGAGGATCGGAATCCTCCCACGACGCAGGCGACCCCGGGCACACGCCCGGGGGCGCCGGGGGGGGGGGGGGGGGGGTGCCTTGGCCGGGCGGGGGGCGCCCCGCCCCCCCCC
>NZ_JAUZUR010000015.1:0-28880 GCF_031844125.1 Microbacterium sp. PRC9 | reverse complement strand
TGATGCTCCTATTGCGTGTCAAGCGGCGGTGAGCCATTCGCGGTAGCGGTGCGCGAGGTCGTCGTTGGGTCGTCTGCCGAGTTCGAGTTCGCCGATCCGAGATGGCCAGACCCCGAGGTGATGGGCGGCCGCGGTGAGCGTGAGATTCTTCGCGCGCCGGGCCGGTCGGAGGTCGCTGTAGTCGGGGACGACGCACTGCCCGGTGAGCGCTTGGAAGATCTCGCGTGCGACGGCGCGTTTGAGGGCGCGGAACACGGCGCTGATCGTCCAGCCCTTCTCGAGATGCCGGTCCCGGTAGTCCCGTGTGGCGGGGTCATACGACATGCGGACCTTCACAATGTGATGCAATGCCGCGTTCGCTTGTCGGTCGCCGCCACGAGAGAGCCGGTGTCGATCTGTGCGACCGGAGGACACCGGGATCGGGGCGGTGCCGCAGAGCGCCGCGAATGATGCAGACGAACGCAACCGGTCAGGGTTGTCACCCGCGGTGATCAGCAGCTGCGCGCCGATCACGGGGCCGACACCCTTGATCGCCATGAGCGCCGGATTGGTCGCCGTCGCCCGGGCGCGCATGTGTTCCTCAAGTGAGCTGATTTCCTCGCCGAGCGCGAGGTAGCGGCGAGCGAGGGACCGCAGCGCGAACATCGTGTCAGCGGCAGCGGTATCGTTCATCCGGTCCGGGCGGACGTGGGCGATCGCGGTGACGAGTTGTGTCTCCGCGTGATTCCGGTAGCGGTCGCGGAGATCGCCGGGCGCGTTGACGAGGAGTGAGCCGATCTGCCGCCAGGCTGCTTGCTGCGCCTTGACAGCGGACCGGCGCGCGACTGTCAGCGCCCGGAGTGGTTCGATGCTCGCATTCTTCGGGTCGGTAGTCGCCTCCCCGGAGAGCACCGACCGCGCAGCCCGGTAAGCGTCCAGCCGGTCCGTCTTCCCCCGGGCGCGTCGCTCTGCCGGCCGGGTGCGGTTCACTTCGACCACGATGATTCCCGCAGTCCGCAACGCTGTCGTGATCCCGACGCCGTAGCTCGAGGTGCCCTCGACCCCGACACCCTGCAGCGGGCCGTGCTCGATGAGCCAGGCGACCGCGCGCCGGTAGCCGAGAACAGTGGTGGGGAACTCACGGTCGCCAAGGTGATGGCCGATGTCGTTGATGACGGCGACGTGAATGGTGTCTTTGTGTGAATCGACACCGCCGATATTCGCTCGCTCGGTTGTCATGATGGAGATGCCCTTCTGCTCGCAACGGATGGGCAGCGCCGGCCGGCTCGGTCAGACAGGACATCCACAAGGCCCCTCGCAGCGGGTCAGGCTCGTATTAGGTCATGCCCGACCGGTCGGCGCCGCGGACGACGCAGGGGCCGGACTGATCAGTCCATCGGCAGCCCAGCAGAGCGCCAGTCAGAATTCGGGTCACGACCCCCGCGTCGCCATACCAGCATGGATGTCAGAACAACGGTGGATCTGGTCTGGCCTGACCGAAAGGAAAGGCGATGACCGATGTCATCGAGATGATCGATCCTGTGACCGGAGAGATCATCGATCAGCAGCAGATCGCCGCGCAGCTTCTCGCGCAGGCGAAGGAGCAGGGCGTCAGCCTCGTCGGCCCGGGCGGGCTGCTCGGGAATCTCACCAAGACGGTCCTGGAGACCGCGCTCGAGGCGGAGATGACCGAGCACCTCGGCTACGAGAAGCACGGCGCCAGCGAGGGCGACAACGCCCGCAACGGCACCCGGTCCAAGACGGTGCTCACCGAGGTTGGCGCGGTGCAGGTCGACGTGCCTCGGGATCGGGACGGGTCGTTCCAGCCGAAGATCGTCCGCAAGCGGCAACGCCGGTTGGACGGGATCGACGAGATCGTGCTGTCGCTGACGGCGCGGGGGCTCACGACCGGTGAGGTCGCGGCGCACTTCGACGATGTTTACGGCGCGTCGGTGAGCAAGGACACGATCTCGAAGATCACCGACAAGGTCATCGAGGAGATGACCGAGTGGCAGAACCGCCCGTTGGATCGCGTCTATCCGGTGGTGTTCATCGACGCGATCGTGGTGAAGGTCCGGGACGGGCAGGTGCGCAACAAGCCGTTCTACGTCGCCGTCGGCGTCACCACAGCCGGGGAACGCGACATCCTGGGCATCTGGGCCGGCGACGGCGGCGAGGGTGCGAAGTTCTGGCTCGGCGTGCTCACCGAGCTGAAGAACCGCGGCGTCGAGGACGTCTGCATCGTGGTCTGCGACGGGCTGAAGGGGCTGCCCGAGTCGATCACCACCACGTGGGAGCTCGCGACGGTCCAGACGTGCATCATCCACCTGGTCCGCAACACCTTCAAGTTCGCGTCCCGGAAGTACTGGGACCAGATCGCCCGCGACCTGCGGCCGGTCTACACGGCTCCGACCGAGGCTGCCGCGAAGGCGAGGTTCGAGGAGTTCGCGGAGAAATGGGCGAGCATGTATCCCGCGATCCGCAAGCTCTGGGAGAACGCCTGGAGCGAGTTCATCCCGTTCCTGGACTACGACGTCGAGATCCGCCGCATCATCTGCAGCACGAATGCGATCGAGTCGCTCAACGCGAGATACCGCCGCGCAGTGAGAGCGCGCGCGGCACTTCCCGAACGACGCGGCCGCGTTGAAGTGCCTCTACCTCGTGACCCGGTCGCTTGATCCCACCGGGCGGGGCCGGGCACGCTGGGTCACCAGGTGGAAGCCGGCGCTGAACGCGTTCGCGATCACCTTCGACGGCCGCATCAACTAACCATGCGCCAGATCAGATCCACCGTTCATCTGACAGACCCTCCGAGCCGGACCCGTACCTCGGTCTGGAGCTGTAGGGCTCGGACGTATCTGAGGGATGCTCGCTATTCGGTGACCCTACTTCTCGGCACCGGCGAGTGCGCCCTTCACGAAGTACTTCTGCAGAGCGAGGTACGCGATCAGGATCGGAAGCAACCCGAGCAGAGCAGCGGCTGCGGCCGCACCCAGGTTCGTCCCCTGAGCGGAGAAGAACACCGCGACGGAGGGTGCGAGCGTACGCATCGGAGCCGCGTTGTTGATGTAGGAGCTCATCGCGAAGTCGTTCCACACACTCGTGGCAGTGAGGATGGTCACTGTCGCGAGGACCGGTTTGAGAGACGGAAGCACGATGCGCGTGAAGATGATGAACGTCCCCGCCCCGTCGATCGCGGCGGCTTCTTCGAGCGAGATCGGCAGTCCGCGCATGAACTGGGTGAAGAGGAACACCGCCAAGGGGAGGTGAAGCGTCGTAAGTACAGCGATCAGGCCGCCGAACGTGTTCAGGACACCGGCGTCGGAGAGCATCGTGTAGAGCGGCACCAGAATGCTGAGCGGGGGCACGATCAGCATCGCGAGCAGTGCCAGTGAGACGAACCTGTTCAGACGGTTGGGGCGTCGTGCGAGCGGATACGCCGCCATGGACGCGATGATGCACACGAGAGCGGTGCTCGCGATGGTGACGATGAGGCTGTTCTCGAGGGCCCAGTCGAGGTGACCGACGTTCCAGGCGGTTTCGAAGTTCTCCAGGCTGATGCCGCCGAGGGGTGGCAGCCAGAGTGAGGAGTCGTCAGTCTTCGGCTTGAAGGCCGTCGTGAGCGCGAGGTAGAACGGCGTCAGCTGAACCAGAACGGCGACGGTGATGAAAATCGCCTTGAGGGCGCGCGTCCAAGGACTGCTGTGTTTCAGGGCTGTGCCTGTCGGAGAGAAGTCGGACATCAGCTGTCCTTTCCTGAACGGTCCATGCGACGGACGAGGAAGATCGAGACGACCGCGATGAGCAGGAGGAGAGCGATTCCCATCGCTGACGCATACCCTGCAGCCTGCTGGCCGAAGTAGGTGCGACCGATCAAGGTCGAAACGGAGTTCGTCGAGTAGCCCGGGCCGCCTCCGGTGAGCACCTGGATGACGTCGTAGAGCTTCAGTCCGCCGATCAGATTGATGATGACGCTCGAGATGAACGCGGGCTTGAGGAGCGGAATGGTGATGGACCGGATGAGACGCCAGCCTGAGGCGCCGTCGAGAGCTGCGGCCTCGTAGATCTCGGGGCCGATGCCCTGCAGGCCGGCGAGGTAGATGATCATCGAGATGCCGACGAACTGCAGGGTATTGATCGTGATGATGATGGTCATCGCGCCGGGGCCGGTACTGAGCCACGCGACGCGGTCCAGTCCCAGACCGACCATGATGTCGTTGAGAGCGCCTCGGTCGTACTGGAAGAGCAGGTAGTACATCATGCCGATGACGACGGGGGAGACGAGCACAGGCAGGTAGATCGCCGATCGAGCGATCGACTTTCCTTTGCCCGGACCATCGAGCACCAGTGCGAGCGAGAATCCCAGGATCTGCTGCAGCGCGGTGCAGCCGAATCCGAAGATCAGGGTGTTGATGAGGGCGGTGTGGAACGTGGCATCCGTGAATAGCTGGGCGAAGTTGGCGAAGCCCACGAACGACTTCCCGGGGGAATACCCGTTCCAGTTCGTGAAGGCGAGCTCGATGCCCTGGATCAAGGGGACCAGGACGAACAGGCCAAGCAACGCGACCGCGGGGATGTACATCAGGTTCATGGATGCACCGCGATGGCGGGCGCGGCGTCTTCGCGGCGGGTCGGTCGCGGGCCGCTGTGCGGGGGCTGTTGGCGACGTGCGCTCGATGGTTGCGTTGCTCATGAGCTCTTCCGTATGGGTGAGGAGTTGGTCCGGGGGCGCCGCAGGCGACGCCCCCGGGGGCTGGTTCTACTGGCCGTAGAGCGTGTCGTACTGGCGCTCCATCTGGGCGGTCGCGTCTGCGACCGAGCTCTGGCCGGTGACGATCGAGTCGGTGACAGCCACGAGGGTGTCCCACGCGCCGTTCGGCAGGTAGACGCGATCGAAGTAGGGTGCGATCGGCGTGGTACCCGACGTCACGTAGGTCTCGTAGCTCGGAGCCAGCGCGCCGAAGTCGACGTCCACTCCGATGAGGCCGGGCGCGGAGCCGCTCGCCTCTGCGAGCTTGGCGGCATTCTCGGGCTGCGCGAGGAAGGCGAGGAACTCGAGGGCTTCCTCCTTGTGAGCGCTCGTCTTGGACACTCCGAACGAGTTGTTGCCCTCTCCGCCGACCAGGTACGCCTCTCCACCCGTGGAGCTTGGAAGAGGAATGAATCCGACGTTAGCGTCGGGGTTGTACGCAAGCGCCTGGGTGAGCAGCGCCGTCCCTTGGAACTCGAAGGCGGTCGTGCCGTCAGCCAATGCGCGCGCCATGTCGTCTTGCGCTGCGGACGAGTAGTCCTTATTGAAGTAGCCCTGGGCAGTCCAGCCCTGCACGACGGTCAGCATCTCGGACATCGGCTCGGCGACGAACGTGCCATCGACCATCTCCTGCTTCTGAGCATCGTCGTACAGGTCGACGGTGAGGTGATCCGCGATGTGACCGATCGGCCCCTGGTCCTTGCCGGCGACGAAGATCGCCGACGTGCCCTGGGCCACAACCTTCGAGGCGGCGTCATTGAACGCATCCCACGAGGTGATCGAGGCAGGATCGACGCCGACAGAGTCCAGCACGTCACCGTTGTAGAGGATGCCGGCGACGTTCGTCTCGCCCGGGAAGGCGTAGATCTCACCCGCGTCATCGCGCATCGCAGAGTCGAGGGCTGGGTTGACGTCCTCGGACCATGCCTGGTCGCCGAGCGGCTCGAGGAACTCGCTGTAACGCAGGAGGGACCAGCCGTGGGTGGAGAAGAGATCCGGGACGTTGTCGGCCGCGAGCCTGACCTTCATGCTGTTCTCGAAGGTGCTCGTCTCGGTGGAGACCTGGACCTCGTATCCCGTCTCTGCTTCGAACGCCTCGACGATCTCGGTGAACGCACGATAGTCCGGGGTGTCCGACCCCATGTTCAGGAAGAACTGCATCGTTTCGGCGTCGCCGGTCGCGCCTTCCCGGCTGCAGCCGGCGATCGCGACGGAGAGCGCGACGGCGCCGATGGTGACCGCGGTGACGCGGCGCATGGTGGATGTGAGCAGCATTGCTGATTCCTTCGGTGTTGATTCTTCGGGGATGGATACGGAGGGTGCTAGTGCCCTGGGATCTCGTAGACGCGGGCGGAGTGGCCGGCGGTAGCCGGGGTGAATCGGATCCGGCCCTCACCGAGATCGGTAAGCGACCAGGAAGGCAGGGTTGAGGGGTACAGCGCGACGATGTCCGAGGACTTCACGCCATGGCCGAGATCGACGGTCGTCTCGACGGCGAACTCGTCGCTGCGATGCCACACGAACAGCAGCGAGCGGGTCGAGGACCGAAGGAGGAGTGTCACGACTGGGTCGGTCCAGTCGGGGTATCGCGTGGGCCATTCGGGAACCGACCTCGCGATGTCTTCGCGGATGTCCTTGAACACGTCGGCGGCCTCGTGCACGAGTGCCAACTGGCTCTCGTCCATGCGGTTGAGGTAGCCCGACATGTAGAGGCGACCGCTGAGGCCTGTCGTCATCGTGAATGCGATCTCCTCGTCGGTCATCCACGACTGGGGATAGGCCCAGCTTGCGGCCTGCTCGGGGAGCATCTGCATCGGTGCGCCTGCCGCGATCGGCGGGTAGAGCTGGAAGTCCTGCTGGTCGGAGGTCGACTGGATGTCAAAGACCTCGAGCATTGCGAAATCTGCGCGCATCGCTCCTGAGCTGCAGTTCTCGAAGATCACATCCGGGTAGCGCTTGCGTAATCTCTCCGCCCAGCTGATGTGTGCGCGGTTATGACCGAGGAGTCCGGCACCCACAGAGAACGCCGCAAAGTCGGTGCCTGGGCCGGGGGTGACGTTGTAATCCAGCTTGAAGAAGCCGACGCCGAATTCGCTGATCAGTCGATCGAATGTCGCGTCGAGATGTGCCCGCGCGGCCGGGTGGCGCAGGTCGAGGAAGTAGCGGTCGTGCTCTCGCACACGCCGGCCGTGTCGCTGCAAGAAGGCGTCCGTGGGTAGGGTGCTGGCCAGAGGGCTGTGAACGCCGATGACCTCAGGCTCCACCCAGATGCCGACGCGCATGCCGTGGGCGCGGATCGCGTCCGTCACCCGTGCCAGGCCGCCGTCGGGAAATCGGCGGGCGGCGGGAAGCCACTCACCGACGCTGGGCCACCAGTCGCCCTCCGGGGTGTCGTCGTACCAGCCCGCATCGATGCAGAAGCACTCAGCGCCGGCCGCCGCAGCGGCGTCGATCAGTGGAAGCAGCTTTTCGGTGGTCGGATCGCCGCTGATGGTGTTCATGAAGTCGTTGAACACGAGTACTGAGCCGGTGTCGGCGGTTCGTCGACGGCGAATCCAGCGACGGTGGCGGGTCATGGCCGCGACGGCGCCGGCGCTGCCGGTCGATGCAACGGAGAACGATGCGGGCACAGTCGTGAACTCGTCACCGGGTTCGAGCTGTTCGCTCCAGTGGTGGTTCAGATCCGTGGGGCCCAGAAGAACGAGCGCATGGGCGTTCTCGCCGACGCGTTCGTTGTCCAGCTCCCATCGCCAGCCACCGTTGTGCTCGATCTGCCACGCGACCGAATAGCCCGAGAGCGGGTGCTCGATCATGCCGACGGGCAGGGCGCGCACGGTGGTCCAGGTGGAAGTGCCGATCTGACTGATGTAGCCCCGGCCAGGCTGGTTGTTGTAGACAGAGCCGAAGTCACCGAGCCCTGCCTGTGACCATGCGGGAGCCGCTGTCCAACGATTCTCGGCGAGCTGCTCGCCAGAGCCGGAGTGCAGGATGACGTCACGAGGGTCGTCGTCCTCGCCGACGAGCGCTCCGATCGCGACGGTCGAGATGGCCTCGAGCACGACGGCCGATGTGCCGCGGTTGTGAACGCTGGTGCGAACGCGGGCGGCGCTCAGCTCGGGTGAGGCGACGAACGTCGTGACGACCGACAGCCCGGTCACCGGATCATGCTGATGGATGTCGATCCGAGCCTCGTCGTCCGACTCGAGGACGTCATGTGACACGTAGCGGAGTCGGCTGCCTACGCCGGTGTGGGTGAAGCGGGTCGTGTTGCGCGCCCGTCCATCGCCGGTGATCATCAGCTCGACGATCGGCTGCGTGGATGCGGTGAAGGGGGCGGTGCCGGAGTCCGACATGCCGATGATGCGGACGGGGTGGTTGCCGTAGCCGAATCGGATCGCGAGGGTGCCGGTGCTCCATTCGAACGACGAATCCGTGGGCACGGGGCCGCCGATGACGGACGCAGGCTGCGCGTTCTGGTCCAGCTGATTGGTCCGCACTTCGCGGCTCCTTTGCCATCGTGTCGCTATGAAAGCGTTGATCATGAAAACGTTGATCAGAATATAGACGGCGGATCACGGAAATGCAACCTCGGGTTCGGGTTCCTAGATGCCCGTCGCCCAGTCAGCCAGAACTCTCGCGCACCACCAGCTTGTTGTCGGGCGTGCCAGACCGCTCCAACGCATGAGTGGGGTCGATGAGCAGTTCGATGGCTACGCGTCCAGCCCAGCGCCAGTCGAGCCGATAAGTGGTGAGGCTCGGGACGTACGACTGCGAGAGGGGATGGTCGTCGATGCCCGCGACCGCCACGTCTTCGGGAACTCGGCGGCCGGCGTCGTACATGCTGCGCATGACGCCGAACGCGATCTCGTCATTCGGGCAGAAGACGGCCGTGACCTCTGAGTCGGCGGCGAGATCGGCGCCCGCCCGCAGTGCACTCTCTGAGCCCCAATCGGATGCGGCAGGTTCGGGTGGCTCGATTCCGGCGTCCAGAAGCGCGTCCCGCCAGCCGAGTTCTCGGGGGTGGATACGGTGCCCGAAGTACGGCACCGCGACGTAGTGGACCGTGCGGTGGCCCCGGCTCAGCAGATGTCGGGTCACGGCGCGAGCTGCGGCGCGATCGTCGACGAGAACGTGGGAGACGTCGGCGTCGGAATCGACGCCATTCGTCACCGTCGCGATCGGGATCGCGCCGAGCTGTGCGTGAAGCCGGGTGGTGTTGTATGAGTTGTAGTCGAGCACGATCACGCCGACGATGGGCTGGGCCAGAAGCACTTCGACGGCGGCCGAGACGCCCTCCGAGTCCTGAGGGTCGAGGATCGTGACAGCGACGAGATTCCCAGTCGCACGCGCCCGCTCTTCGATCGACGTCATCATGCTGGTGCGCCCATATGCCGTGGTGTCCGGCGCGATGACGCCGATGATGGGCTGACTCCCCTTGACGAGCGCTCGCGCTGCCCCGTTGGGACGATACCGCAGCCGAGTCATCGCTGACTCGACTCTCAACCGTGTCTCTGGTCGCACGGGGGTCGAGCCGGTGAGGACGCGAGAGACGGTCGGCAGAGAGACACCCGCTTCTCGCGCGACATCGGCAATCGTCGGCAGACGGAGGTGTTTCGAGGGCATGACTTTGAAATCTAGTGCCCATGAAAGCGTTGTTCAAGCCGCGTCGCGCGCGTCCGGCCTATGCCTCCGCGTCGAGCTGGACGCGGAGGCATTCACGTCGCGAGCGAACTCTCTCTCACGATCAAGCCGTTGTCCGGCTTGCCCGAGCGTTGCAGCGCGTCGGTGGAACTCATAAGAAGTTCGAAGGCGACGCGCCCTGCCCAGCGCCAATCGAGCCGAAATGTCGTCAGGCTCGGTACGTATGTCCGCGAGAGCGGGTGGTCGTCGATCCCCGCCACGGACACGTCATCGGGAACACGCCTGCCGGCGTCGTGCATGCTTCGCATGACGCCGAAGGCGATCTCGTCATTCGGACAGAAGACTGCCGTCACCTGCGGATTCGCCGCCAGTTCCGCCCCTGCGCGCAACGCGCTCTCGAGCGACCAGTCGCTCGCCGTCACCGGGGGCGGAGCCTCGATCCCCGCCTCGGAGACGGCATCGCGCCAGCCGAGCTCCCGGGGGTGGGTGCGCTCGCCCCAGTAGGGTACGGAAATGTAGTGCACGGTGCGCGTTCCGCCGCGCAGCAAGTGTCTGACGACGGCTCTCGCTGCCGCGCGATCGTCGATGACAGCATGCGCGACGTCGGCGTCCGAGTCGACTCCGTTGGTCACAGTGGCGATCGGGATCCCGCCCAGCTGAGAACGCAGCTGAACGGTGTCGTAGGAGTTGTAGTCGAGCACGACCACGCCCACGATCGGCTGCGCCAACAGCACCTCGACCGCTGCCGAGACGCCACTCGAATCCAACGGGTTGTGGATTGTCACCGTGACGAGGTGTCCTGATGCCCGTGCCCGCTCCTCGATCGACGCGATCATGATGGCGCGCGCATACGCCGCGGTGTCCGGTGCGATGACGCCGATGATGGGCTGACTGCCCTTGACCAATGCGCGCGCCGCTCCGTTGGGGCGATAGTGCAGCCGCTTCATCGCGAGTTCGACTCTTTCTCGCGTCTCGGGGCGCACGGGGGTGGATCCCGTCAGGACGCGAGAGACCGTCGGGAGGGACACCCCCGCCTCTTGTGCGACGTCGGCGATCGTCGGCTGTCGCGCGCGCACACTCGGCATAAAGCCAGAACCTACCCGGATGGAAAGCCCTACTCAAGCCGGGTGGGACTGGCCTCGGAGGGTGATGGACGCGGTGTCTTCGTGCGACGCAGCGCCTCGATGAGGAGGGATGCCGCGCCAGCGCGGGACTGCGATGTGAGCCCGAGGTGATATAGGTACAGGTCGTCCACGTGCCGCAGCGTTGGCTCCCATTGCGCGACCAGGTCCTTGATCGACTCGGGCGGCAGGAGCGAGATGTAAGCGCCGATGCGTTCGCCTCGAGAACGCTGCGCGAGGTCCGAGGCGTCGATGTGCTCCCCTGGGAAGACGAAGCAGTCTGCCAGACCGAACGTGTCCAGGAGAGCGGCGAACGGACCGGTGCTCCAGCGGGTCGCCTGGGCGTGGAACGCGAGCGAGACGGCGCCTTGCGCGCGTGCGGCATCCGCCACCGCCGTCGCAAGTTGCCGCCGCGCGCCCGCCCGCACGTCCAGGACTGCTGTGGCGGCCTCGCCGAGCACCTCTTCGATGTGCTCCGCGCCCCGGCCTACCCCACTCGTGACGAGCCCGCGAAGGCGCCCCACGTCGAGGCCGGCTGCCGCCAACGCACGCTCGCACGCAGCGCAGAAGCACACGGAGAGCAGCTGCGCATCAACCGGCGTCCATCCGGCGCCTGAAGTCTTCTCGTGGGCGCTGACATGTTCGACGCCCATGGGTCCACAGGCCTCGATCATGAGAGACGATGCGCCGGACAACTGCACCGTCTCGCTCGTCAGCGTCGCGCAGTACTCCCTGACGTCGGCATTCGACGGGCAGAGTGCGTAGGGATAGGCGTCACCGAACGCGTTGCGCGCGCGGTAGTCAAGGTTGCGTTCTTCCGGGCTGTCGTCATGGGTGAGGACGATCCAGGCCTCCACCTCGAGACCAGCCGCCCGTGCGGCATCCCGTGCCTGTTCGAACGCCTGGTCGTCGACCCATCGACCGGGGCGGCGGGGCTGAAGCCGCTGCCCTCGCCAAATCGCCGGCCTGACGGGCAGGTAGAAGGCGGAGAAGGATGCCTCGACCACCCGGTGCCGTGGATGGGTGGGAGTTGCCGCGCGAACGGCGTGGTAGGCCGCGGCGAGGGCGATGCCGTCGGCACCGCTGTCGCGCGCCCGCGCCGGCGCGTCGGGAGCGTCGACGAAGTCCCAGGGATACGCGCACCACCGTGTGCGGAGCGTCATCGCACTCCCGGGCGTCCGAGGGCTGCGGTGCGAGAGGTCATCGCACCCCCTGCGCTTGGAACGTGCTCGACAGCCGGGACGCCGCAGCGGTCAGCTCGGCCGTGACGTGTGCGAGTTCATCGTCGGTGGCTCGCTCGCGGGGGATCGAGCAGCTGATGGCGTCCGTGGCGGGGATGCGGTGCCGGACGACCGCGGCGACGCAGACGACGCCGACCGTGTTCTCTTCGCGCTCGTGCGCCACGCCCTCCGCTCGGATGGTCTCGAGTTGCACATCGAGCAGCGCTTGGTCGGTGATGGTGCGGTCCGTGAGAGCAGCCAGTGGCCGTCCGGCGAAGAGTGCTGCGCGCTCGGCCGGGGTGCGCTCGGCGAGGAGTGCTTTGCCGAGAGCCGTTGCGTGACTGGGCAGGAAGCGTCCTACGCGGGAAGTCGCCCGCTGGGAGTCGGTCGCCTCGCGGGTCGCCAGGTAGAGGACATCCGCGCCATGGAGTCGGGCGTAGTGGACGGTGTAGCCGATCCGCGCACGAAGGCCTTCGAGAGCTTCGGTCGCGAAAGGGAGCGCGGCGTCGTGGTCGAGATACGAAGTGCCAACGACCAATGCGCGCGGTCCCACAGAGACGCGCGATCCGTCGCTGCTGATTTCAAGCCAGTTTCCGGTTCCCATCGTCCGGATCAGCTGGTGCAAGCTCGAGCGTGGGTATCCCGTGACCTTGTGGAGCTCGGTGACGGCCATTCCCCCCGTGGGGGCTTGGGAGACGATCTCGAGCAGACGCAGCGTCCGCTCGGATGACTTGACGCGCGCGGACTCCGACTGCTGTCCGTCCGGCGTGACCGCGCTCACCAGACTCCTCCGAGCGGTCGGCCGAGGTCGGTGAACGCACCGCCGATCAATGTGTCGGGAGTGGCCTCGAGGTCGATCTCGGCCGCGTACGTCTCCGCATCGTCGACCGGGCGATAGCCGATCCGATGGCCTGGTTCGAGCGGGAACCAGCCGCGGGAGTTCGCGGAGACCGCCCACACGGGGTGAAAGCCGACGGCGTCCGTGCGAAGGACGGCTTCGACGAGCCGGCCGAGGTCGGGGAACGACAGCCAGGTCGAGAGCGCGCGCACGTTGGTCGGCTCCGCTTCGACGGTGCCGATGCGCGCGGCGACCACCAGCATCCCGAACCGGTCGGCGTAGACACTGCCGAGCGCTTCCACGGCGACCTTGCTGACCCCATACAGAGAGTCGGGCCTCGGCGGGAGGCCGGGTCTGCGAGCGACGGCTGTCGGCCAGAACCCGGCGATGTGAGTGGAGCTCGCGAGCAGGACCCGCTGAACTCCATGGTCATGAGAGGCGCTGAGAATGCGCTGGGTGCCGAGGAGGTTGGCGTCGACGAGGTCGCTCCACGGGCGTTCGCCGCTGTGGCCGCCCATATGGACGACCGCGTCGAGACCCTTGGCGAACGCCTCCTCCAGGACGCGCTCATCGTTCAGGTCGCCGAGGACGAGGCGTTCGAGCCGGCCCACGGGAGCCACCGGTGCAACAAGGTCCTGAAGGACCAGCTCGTGGCCGTGATCGATGAGGACTGGTCGCAGCCCGGTCGCAGCCCGGCCGGCCGCACCTGTGACAAGGATTCGCATGAACGAAGAAGTCCTTCCCTAGAGACGCCCACATTGACGTCCATAGCCTCGGCGTCTAGCATCGTGGATGTATTCACAAATGTAGCACATGTTCATGTATGTGAACGGAGGAACTCTTGCCATGATCATCCGTGATCTCATCGTCACTCCGATCGCGTTCCGCGACCCGCCTCTGCTCAACGCCTCGGGGGTTCATGAGCCTTATGCGTTGCGCACGATAATCCGGCTCGTGGTCGACGGAGGTGTGGTCGGTCTCGGTGAAGGCAGCGGTGGCGCGGGCGTGATCCGCCGTTTGAACGCGCTTCGCGACTCGCTTGTAGGACTGAGCGTGTTCGACCTGCCCACGATCGAGCGCACCGTGCGGCGCGTCCTGGGCGACGTCGAGCCGGAACTGTCCCGTCTCGAGCAGACCCGGGTGTACTCGATACTCGACGTCGCGTGCCACGATGCGCAGGGGAAGCTCACAGGCCGTCCGGTAGTCGACCTCTTGGGGGGCGCGGTCCGCGACCGAGTTCCCTACGCCGCGTACCTCTTCTACAAGTGGGGTGCGCACCCCTCCGCCGACGGCACGGTCACATACGACGAGTGGGGCCCCGCGCTCGATCCCGAGGGGATCGTCCGGCAGGCACAGCTGATGACGGATCGCTACGGGTTCCGGTCGTTCAAGCTCAAGGGCGGCGTTTTTCCACCCGCGGCTGAAGTGGATGCCGTGCGTGCGCTCGCCGAGGCCTTTCCCGGTAAGCCGGTGCGGATCGATCCGAACGGCGCCTGGACCCTCGAGACGTCGATCGCGGCTGCCGAGCATCTCGCCGGCTCCCTCGAGTACCTCGAGGACCCGGTCCTCGGCGTCGACGCAATGGCGCAGGTGGCGACGGCCACGGGGATGCCCCTCGCGACGAACATGTGCGTCGTCGATTTCGATCAGATCCCTGTCGCTGTGGCGAATGCCGCGGTGCAGATCATCCTCTCCGACCACCACTTGTGGGGCGGTATGCGTCACACGCGCGATCTGTCCGCGATATGCGAGACGTTCGGCATCGGAATGTCGATGCACTCCAACTCCCACCTCGGCATCTCGCTCGCGGCCATGACACATGTGGCCGCCGCCAGCCCCGGGCTTACACACGCCTGCGACACGCACTACCCCTGGAACCGTGACGACGACATCATCCTTCCCGGCGCGATCGACATCGTCGACGGCGACGTCGTCGTTCCCCGCAGGCCGGGACTGGGCGTCGAGCTGGACGAGGAAGCCCTCGCCCGTCAGCACGAAGTATTCCTCTCTTCCGGGATCGCCGAGCGCGACGACACCACTTACATGCGTCGGTTCGAACCCGACTACGACCCGACACTCCCGAGGTACTGAAAATGACGACCACATCTGCCTTCCCCGCGCTCGACGGCGTGCTGTTCTTCCCGGTCACGCCCTTCACCGCCGGCGACCGCGTGGACATTCCCGCCCTCAAGCAACATGTCGACGAGCGTGTCGCCGCTGGGCCTGGAGGAGTCTTCATCGGTTGTGGGACTGGTGAGTTCCACGCACTGAGCGCCGGAGAGTACGCCGACGTGGTGCGCGCAGGCGTCGAGGCGACCGCCGGTCGGGTGCCGGTTCTCGCAGGGGTCGGCGGGCCGCTCGGGCACGCTCGCGAGTGCGTCGCAGCGGCGGTGAGCGCCGGCGTCGACGGTCTCCTTGTGATGCCTCCCTACCTGGTGCGAGGGCCACAAGACGGCGTCGCGTCGTACATCGAGGCCATTGCGGCGTCGACCGACCTGCCCATCATCGCCTACCACCGCGGTTCGGCGCAGCTCACGCTCCCCACCGTCGAGCGGCTTCTCGATCTGCCGACGCTGATGGGCATCAAAGATGGCGTGGGAGACGTCGCCCTTGCACAGCAGTTCGTCCGGGCTGCCCGCACCCACGGGCGGTCCGACGTGCAGTTCTTCAATGGGCTGCTCACCGCGGAGGCCAGCCAGAGCGCATACCGTGCGATCGGCATCCCGCTGTACTCGTCGGCCGTGTTCGCCATGGCGCCGGAGATCGCTCTGGCCTTTTACTCGGCGTACGAGGCCGGCGACGAAGTTCGCCAGGACCAGTTCCTCGATGAGTTCTTCACTCCGCTGGTGCGACTGCGTGACACGACGCCCGGATTCGCGGTGTCGCTCATCAAGGCGGGCGTGCGGCTCGGCGGCCTCGAGGTCGGTGGCGTACGGCCTCCGCTCACGTCGCCCACCCACGCGCAGGTGGAAGTGCTTGCGGAACTCCTGTCGACCGGCCGGAGGATCGCCGCGTGAGGGAAGCAACGGGCGGCAGACTCGATGTCGCTGCCGCGGCAGCCGCGGCAGCGACCGCGGCCCAGCCGATGCGCGAGGCCACGGACCAGACACGCGGAACGTGGTTGGAGTCCATCGCGGAGTCGATCCAAGCTGCGGGTCCGGAGCTCATCGACCTCGCCATCGAAGAGACGCATCTCGCCCGCGGACGCCTCGAGGGCGAGCTGGCGAGGACTACGGCGCAGCTTCGGATGTTCGCAGCGGTCGTCCGGGAGGGAAGCTACCTCGAGGCGATCATCGATCACCTGAACCCGGATGCGACGCCGCCGGTCCCCGATCTGCGCAGAGTGCTGATCCCGATCGGCCCCGTGGCTGTGTATGCGGCATCGAACTTCCCGTTCGCCTTCTCCGTGGCAGGTGGAGACACCGCGTCGGCGCTCGCGGTCGGATGCCCGGTGATCGTGAAGGCGCATCCCGGTCACCCACTGACTTCCCGGCGAACGGCAGATGCGGTGCGCCACGGACTGAGCGCGGTCGGCGCTCCCGACGGCGTGTTCGGCATGGTCGAAGGATTCGACGCTGGTGTCGCCCTGGTGCAGCACCCTGCCATACGTGCCGCGGCGTTCACCGGCTCGATCCCTGGCGGTCGGGCGCTGGCGGATCTCGCCGCCGCCCGGCCGGATCCCATCCCCTTCCATGGAGAGCTCGGAAGCGTCAACCCCGTCGTCGTGACGGCCGCTGCGGACAGCGCGCGTGGAGACGAACTCGCGGCGGGCCTCGCACAGTCCTTCACGCTCGGGAGCGGTCAGTTCTGCACGAAACCCGGAATCGTCTTCGTTCCGAAGAATTCGAACCTCGAACGGGCGCTGCCCGAGTCGGTGCCCTCGCAGACGGCCCCGATGCTCACGCCGTCGATCGAGAAGGGATACGCGGCGGGACTGGGTCGCATCGCGAGCCACGACGACACTGAGGCCGTGGTGCCCCATCGTGGAGCGGACTCACCGTCGGTCTACGCGGTGGATGCGTCGACCTTCCTCGAAGATCGAGAGCTTTTCACCACGGAGGTCTTCGGACCCACGACCCTGCTCGTTCGATTCGACGACGAGAAGACGCTGCACGCAGCGCTCCAAGCGCTCGAAGGGTCGCTGACGAGCACACTCCACGCCGAGCCCGACGAGGACATCGCCCACCTGCTGGATGAGCTCATTCAGCGAAGCGGCCGCGTGTTGTTCCAGGGGTGGCCGACAGGAGTCGCCGTGTCGTGGGCACAGCACCACGGAGGCCCGTGGCCATCGACCACGTCCGCGTTCACGTCGGTGGGAGCGACCGCGACCCGCAGGTTCCAGCGACCCGTCGCATTCCAGGACGCACCGGCCGGACTGCTGCCGTCCGCTCTGCGCGATGAGAACCCGCTGGGAATTCCACAGCGGGTCGACGGCGTGCTTCGGCCGGCGCGCGCGACCACTGTGCGTGGCTGACATGCTCAAGGTTCTTGTTCCCGAAGGGGTCTGTTCGAGGCTCATCGCACCGTCGGGTTACGAATTGCGGCGCGTGTCCGGCCACGAGCCCATCCCGAGCGACGAGGAGGGTGCCGAGGCGCTCGTCACGTGGGGAAACTCCTCGGAGTGGCTGACAGATGCCGCGATGCGACTCCACCGACTTCGCTGGGTGCAGTCCCTCGGGTCGGGGACCGAGCAGGTCCTCGCCGCGGGGTTCGCACCCGACGTTGTGATCACGAACGGGGCGGGGCTGCACGATGCGCCCGTTGCTGAACATGCGCTTGCACTCATCCTTGCTGCCGCACGCAGGCTCGATCTGCTTCATGATGCGCAGCGCCGACGTGAATGGAGCGATCGCGGCGGGAGGCAGCCGGGGGACGAGGCATCCGCATTCTCGACGCTGCGCGGTCGCAGGGTCACCATCTGGGGATTCGGCGGAATCGGCCAGACCCTCGCCGCATACGTCAGCACCCTTGGGGCGACGGTCACCGGCGTGGCTCGCTCCGGCGGCGTACGTGCGGGATTCGAGGTCGTCGCCATGGACGGTGTCGATCGACTCCTGCCTGGCACAGATGTGCTCGTCCTGACGGCGCCGGGCGGCAGGGAGACTCGTCATATCCTTGACGCGGCGCGAATGCGGTTGCTTCCGCCTCACGCCTGGATCATCAATGTGGGCCGCGGGAGCTGCATCGATGAAGTCGCGCTGGTGGATGCCTTGCGTCGGGGCGCGATTGCCGGCGCGGCGCTGGATGTGACAGAGACAGAGCCGCTTCCGCATAGCTCGCCGCTATGGGACGCGCCGAACACGATCCTGACGCCCCATGCCGCGGGCGGTCGGCCCTTGGGATCCGAGCACCTGATCGCGCACAACGCGGCCGCGCTGCGAGGCGAAGTTCCTTGGCGCAACCGCGTCGGACGGTAACAGCCGCTCGGCGAATCGCCGCAGCGAACGTCGGCCACCGGAGGGCATCACTGCGAGGTTGCAGCCGCGCGCGCCGCACGAAGTGTGACGATCTCGAACGGTCTCAGCGTGAGCCGGATCTCCTGCCCGGGCGCCCAGCTCACGGGCCGTGGCGACGCGTCTTCCTCAAGCGCGCGCTCGAGCAGGTCGGTCCGGGTGACGATCCCCGTCTCGAATCCGAACGCCACGACCACATTCGATGCCCGCCCACCGAGCGCCTCGTACAGGCGCACGATGACGTCGCCCGATCGGTCTTCAGCGAGCTTCACCGCCTCGATGAAGACCTGCGGAGAATGGACGGCGACCAGCGCCGGCACCGCTGATCCGCCGACCACAGACCTCACCGGCAGATTCAGTCGATACCCGGAGTCTGCAGCATCCACCACGCTGGCCCCGACTCGTACCAACGTTCGGAGAATGTGGCGACCTTGGTCGGCGTGCGGATCCGGATAGACGGGACCTCGAACGAGCGACTCGCGGACGGTCGTCGTCGTCCCGCCGTCCCGACGGGTGGTCCGAGCGATGTCGTGGCCGTAAGTCGAGTCGTTCGCGACAGCCACGCCGAACCCGGGTTCCCCGACATGCACCCATCGGTGGGCGCACGTCTCATACCGTGCCCAGTCCCACGATGTGTTCTCATGCGTCGGCCGGTCGACGTGCCCGAACTGAATCTCACTGGACGCCCGATCCGCCTTGACATCGAAAGGGAATGCCAGCTTCAGCAGCTTCTGCTGTTCATGCCAGTCGACCTCTGACTCGATGGTCAGTTCCGACGAGCCATCCGTGGCCGTGAGCCGTGTAGTGATCGACGACTGGCCGAAGATTCGGTAGATGACGAGCGTGCCGTCGATCACCCTCACTGACTCGGGCGTCACGATGTCTGTGGCATTCCGCTGATAGGACCGGTCGATGTCCCACGCGTCATAGCGGTTGGGTGTGTCGCGGAACACTGTGTACAGGCATCCCCGGTCACCGGGGGCGATGGCGTCGCGCCCAGACGCGACATCAACGAGCGAGGTCAGGAGCCCGTCTCGATCGACGAATGCTCTGATCGCACCCGTATCGATCACCCAGCCGTCGCCTGTCTCCTCTGGCGCGATCAGCCCGGGCGCCGCGATCGCGGCCCCGGCGAGCGGGTCGACACCGAGTGCGGGCACGGGGGCGGCGTTGAACCGGATGACGGCGGTGGGGTCGTAGTCGGGACCGTCCTGCGCAAGTGCTTCGGTCGCGACCTGGATCATCGAGTCGAGTGACTCGATGACCGTCTTGTAGTTCTCTTCGGCGACTTCGTGGACCCACGCGATCGACGACCCCGGGAGGATGTCGTGGAACTGCTGGAGGAGAACGGTGTGCCAGATTTCCTCCAGCTTCTCGTATGGGTAGTCAGCGTCAAGCTGCACAGCGGCGGTCGTGGCCCACAACTCAGCCTCACGGAGCAGGTGCTCGCTGCGCCGATTGCCCTGCTTGCCCGCGAGCTGCGAGGTGTAGGTGCCGCGATGGAACTCAAGATACATCTCGCCTGACCAGACCGGAGGCTCGGGCAGTATCCGTTCGACCGCCTCGAAGAGCTGGGCGGGCGTGCCGAGCTGAACCCTGGGGCTACCGTCTAGATCTGCCGCCCGGTCGGCGAGGCCGAGCATCTCCCGCGTGGGACCGCCGCCGCCGTCGCCATACCCAAACAGGATCATGGAGCAATCGACGACGCCGCGCTCCTTGTTCTGTCGTTCGCCCAGGTGCAAGTCGGCTTGCGACATGTCGGAGTTGTACTTGTCGGAGGGGGGAAGGTGCGTGAGGATCCGAGTGCCGTCGATGCCCTCCCATTCGAACGACGTGTGCGGGATGATGTTGGTCTCGTTCCACGACGGCTTCTGGGTCAGAAACCATTTGAGGCCGGCGCCGCGAAGGATCTGCGGGAGAGCGGCTGAGTAGCCGAATGAATCCGGCAGCCAGCCTTCAACGGGGTCACTCCCGAGCTCCTCGATAAAGAATCGCTTGCCGGCGACGAACTGCCGGACGAGCGCCTCGCCACCGGGCATGTTGGTGTCGGACTCCACCCACATTCCGCCGACGGGAATCCACCTGCCTTCGGCGACGCGTTCACTGATCCGGGCGAACAGTTCCGGATAGTGATCCCGCATCCAGGCGTATTGCTGCGCTGACGAGCACGCGAATCGGAACCGCGGATCGTCGTCCATCAGGCTGAGCACGTTGGAGAAGGTGCGAGCGCACTTGCGTATCGTCTCGCGCACCGGCCACAGCCAGGCTGAATCGATGTGCGCGTGCCCCACAGCGATTGCGACGTGTGCTGATTCGGAAGTCCCATCGTTCAGCACATCTGCAAGGACCTTTCGAGTCGTTTCGGCGGTGCCGGGAACATCATCGGGATCGAGCGCATCCGCGGCACGGGAGAGACAGTGGAGAATTTCGGCCCCCCGGGTCGAGCGATCACCGAGTTCGTCCACGAGCGCCGTGAGCGTCGCCAGGTCGAGGTGCAGCGCCGCGACGATCTCGTCACGCTCCACCAATTCGAGTGCCGCGAGCCGATAGATGGGTTCTGTGCCCGCCGTGCGCGTGGAGCCGAGTGGAGTCGCCCGGTAATCGACCTTGGTGTGGATCAGCGGGTTCGCGGCCGCCTCGATCAACACATCGATTGCACCGCCCCCGCTCAACGGAATGTAGCGATTGCTTGGCTCTATCCCCTTGATGGTTCTTCCATCCGCCGTCCATGCCAGTCCCTCGGCGTGAAAGCCGATCTCGTTATCGACAAACCCCAGATCCACGAGGAGCTCCACGCTGGTGGCGGGTTCGGTACCCCAGCCGGCCGGGATCGCGCCGGTGACATGAAACCACGTCGTGCCCCACGGGCGGCCACCCCACGGCTCGCCGACCTCGAACGGAGCGAATGCCTGGTGCCGGGCGATGGCGAACGGCACCGGCTCGTCGGGAACGTGCCAAGCAGAGACGGTCACCGGCGCGCTCCGCCGATTCACGTTGGGCAACACCCGGTCCCTCATCATGCGCTGGATGCGGGCAAGGACGTAGGCGGCGTCGTCGTGCACTGCTGAGATTCTCCGATCTGGTCGACTGATCCGAAACCGCACGCGAATCGCGCCCGACGCTCGGTATGCGTCCTGCCGCAAGCTACACCGTGTACGATCGCTTTTCGAACCGTATCGACGATGTCGGCAGAATCGAGGATGACACATGAGCGAGGCAGCTCGGGTGCCCACGTCGAAAGATGTCGCGCGTCTTGCAGGTGTGTCGCAGAGCACGGTCTCTTATGTGATGACCGGCAAGCGTGCGATCTCCGAGAAGACCAGGCGGCTTGTTCTCGACGCCATGGATCAGCTGCTGTATGAGCCCAACGCCGGCGCCAGGGCCCTGAGGAGCCAGCGTACGAGCGTGATCGCGCTCATCGTTCCCTTCGACTCCGAGATGTCGGCGAGCGAACTTATGACCTTCATCAAAGAGATCGCGTACATCTCGCGGCAGAACGATTACGACGTTCTGCTGGTCACTTCTGACGAGGGTGCCGAGGGTTTTCGTCGAGTCTTCGCGCGGGCGCAATGCGACGCCGCGATCGTGCTCGAGGTGGCGAAGTCAGATAAGAGGGTGGAGCTCGCCCGCCAAGCACCCGTTCCCACCATCTTCATTGGCTTCCCCGACGATTCAGACGACCTCCATTGCATCGATATGGACTTCGAGACAGGCGCTGAGACGCTGGTGAACGAGCTGTGCGACGTCGGGTCGACCGAGATCGTCGCGCTCGGATGGGATCCGGTGCTCGCGGCACGCGACGTCAACTACATCCCCCGGTTCAGAGGGGCTGCCGAGAGCGCGGCGGCACGTCGGGGCGTGCCTCTGCGTTGGCTATCCGTGCCGCGAGAAGAGGGAGGCGTCGAAGAGTTCCTGGATGAAGTGCTCCGGGACGGTCGACGCCCGGGCCTCCTCGTCGCGAGCCAGGTGGCAAAGCTCGGTATCGCGCTCTTCCGCCGCGGAATCCGCGCCGGAACCGACATCGACGTCGTCGCACTCTCCAACCATGCCGACGCGGAGACGCAGCCCATCCCGCTCACTGCGGTGTCCACCCATCCTGGAGATGTATCGCGACAGGCGATGGACTGGCTGTTCGCCCTGCTGCGCTCACCGGAGGCCACAGCGCCCGGACGACGGGTCGTCGCCTCCGAGCTCGTTCGGCGCGAGTCCACACGGCACATCCCGCGCGACAACTAGAGCGCAGACCGAACGTCGTCGACGTTGGGAGTGCGCTCGGTTGGGCGCTCGGCTTGGGGTGCCCTCTTTCATGCGCACCTCCCAAAGTCGACCGGGAGCGAGAGTCCTTGACAGCGGGCGAAGGCGCGGTATCATCGATACGTATAGATTCGATACGAATCGACGCAGCAGAGTAGCTACGAAAGGACCCGACATGGCTCGACGCAGAACCGTGTGGACCGCAGGGACGGTCGCACTTGTTACGCCCCTTCTTCTGGCGGGGTGCGGCGCTGGCGCTGGGCAATCGACCGACGACTCGGCCGACACCCTCCGCATCCTCGACTCCCACACATCAGAGCCGAACGCCGGCATCTGGCGCGCGGCCATCGATGCGTGCGCCGAGCCGCTCGGCGTCGAGATCGAGCAGGAAGCCGTGCCGGGCGACACCCTGATCTCCAAGGTGCTGCAGCAAGCGTCATCGAAGACGCTTCCTGACGTGCTGATGCTCGACAACCCGGACCTCCAGGAGATCGCGGCAACCGGCGCACTGGCGCCGCTGAGCGATTTCGGTGTAGAGCCGGCCGGCATCAGCGACGGCATCCTCGCTGCCTCGACCTATGAGGGCGAGGTCTACGCACTGCAGCCTGTCACGAACACGCTCGCGCTGTTCTACAACAAGACGTTGTTCGCTGAGGCCGGCCTCGAACCGCCCACCACGTGGGATGAGCTCAAGGAGACAGCGCTGGCCTTCGCCGATGGTGATCGCTACGGACTCGCGATGTCCAACACGAACAGCTACGAGGGGACCTGGCAGTTCCTTCCGTTCATGTGGTCGAACGGCGGAGACGAGGCGGACATCGCCACACCCGAGACCGCAGCGGCCCTGCAGCTGCTGAAGGACCTCCAGGACAGCGGGGCGATGTCCAAGTCGACCGTCACCTGGGGGCAGGGTGATGCGGCCGACCAGTTCGCCGCGGGTAATGCGGCGATGATGGTCAACGGCCCCTGGAACTTCGGCAGCCTCGATCAGGTCGAGGGCCTGGACTACGGGATCGTCCCGATTCCCGTGCCGAGCGCGGGGGACACGCCGATCGGCCCGTTCGGTGGCGAAGTGTGGGCCGTTCCGCAGACGGGGAACGCCGAGAAGCAGCAGAAGGCTGCCGAACTCGTTGCGTGCCTCGCCTCCGACGAGCAGCAGGTCGCTCTCGCCACTGGGACCGGCACTGTGCCCACCAACCCGGATCTTGCTGACCAGGTTGTCGCCAGCAACCCGAAGCTCGAGATCTTCGCCGACATGGTCCCGAACCTGCGCGCTCGCACCGGCGAGCTGGGAACGGAGTGGCCGAAGGCTGCGACCAAGATCTATACAGCCGTCCAGAACACGCTCGTGCAGAACGTGGCGCCCGAAGCGGCGCTCGAGGCGGCGCAGAACGGCTGAGTCGTTCGCCCCCACAACGCCGCGAGGAAGAGGAATGATGCCAGAGACATCAGTCTCGGAGCGCACCGTCGCCCGGGACGGCTCGAACAGCGAGCCGTCCCGGCCCCGGCGGCGAGGTCGAAACCTGAGAACCCGACTCGTCCAGATCGGGTTCATCCTGCCCGCGGTGATCTACATGATCCTGTTCTTCGGGTACCCCGTGATCAAGAACTTCGTCATGGGGTTCCAGGAGTACACGGCAACCACGTTCTTCACCGGGGAAGCACCCTGGATCGGCTGGGCGAACTACCAGAACGTGATGTCCACCGAGCTCTTCGGCCGCGCCGCGTGGAACACCCTCATCTTCACCGTGGGATCCATAGCCGCCCAGTTCGCAATCGGACTGGCGATCGCGCTGTTCTTCAACCGCAAGTTCGTCCTCTCGGGGTTCCTGCGGTCGTTGCTTCTTCTTCCCTGGCTGATCCCTATGGTTGCGGGCGCGGCCGTGTGGCGGTGGATCCTCGACGCAGACAACGGTGTCCTCAACAGGCTGCTCTCCAGCATCCCCGGTGTGGAGCTCAGCCCTGAGTGGCTGACCGACCCGACACTGGCGCTCATCGCGGTCATCGGCGTGAACGTCTGGCTCGGAATCCCGTTCAACGCCACGATCCTCTACGGCGGTCTTCAAGAGATTCCGCAGGAGCTCTACGAAGCGGGCGCGCTCGATGGTGCCACCGGGTGGCGTGCATTCCGCCACATCACCTGGCCGATGCTGCGGCCTGTCGTCACGGTGACGCTGGTGCTCGGGGTGGTCTACACGGTCAAGGTCATCGACGTCATTCTCGGCGTGACCAACGGCGGGCCTGCCAACTCGACGCAGACGATCGCGACGCTCTCGTACGAGATGTCGTTCCGGCAGTTCGATTTCGGTGCTGGAGCTGCGCTCGGAAACATTCTCATCCTCATCTCACTGGTCTTCGCGGTCGTCTATCTCCGACTGAACCGGCGTGCGATCGATGACTGACACATCCCTCTCTGAACGAGGAGAGACCTCATGACATTGACATCGACCCTCATCATCCGTGAGGACAAGCCCCGATTTGGGTTCCGCACCAAGCGTCGCGGAGGCGCAGGCAAGCCGTTCGACGTCGTGCTCGGCGTCCTCATCATCGCGGTCATGCTGTTCCCGGTGTACTGGATGGTCAACGTCTCCCTCCAGCCCGCGGGCAACGCGGTCGAGACGCCGCTGATTCCGATCAATTTCACCCTGCGCGGGTACGGGACAGCTCTCGCTGAACAAGGCGACAACCTGGTTACGAGCTTGATCGTCAGCATCGGCACTGTGATCGTGAGCCTTGCGTTCGCCGCGCCGGCGGCCTACGCAATGGTGCACTTCGAGATCGGGCGGTGGGCTGATCTCATCCTCTTCGGAGTCCTCATCACCCAGATGGTGCCGGGCATCGTCGTTGCCAATGCGCTATACACCGCGTACGCGAACATCGGACTGCTGAACACCATCCCCGGTCTGATCCTCGCGAACGCATCCCACGGCATCCCGTTCTCGATCCTACTCATGCGGGCGTTCATGGGAAGCCTGCCTCCGTCGATCATTGAAGCCGCGTACGTCGATGGCGCCGGCCCGGTGCGGGCGTTCATCTCCATAGTGCTGCCGATGAGCAGGAACGTGCTGATCACCGCCGCGCTGTTCACCTTCCTATCGGCGTGGGGAGATTTCCTCTTCGCGCTGACCCTGACGACGACCGATCAGATCAGACCCATCACGCTCGGCCTCTACAACTACATCGGCGAGTTCGTTGCGGATTGGTCGCCCGTGATGGCTACGGCCGTGCTGTCCTCGCTCCCTGCGATCGTGTTGTTGGTGATTGCCCAGAAGTACGTCGCCGCGGGGATAAGCGGCGGATCCGTGAAGTCCTGAGCCTCCATCCCTCCAAGAGAAAGCCAACAAATTGAACGATCGCAAGATCCTCGTCACCGTGTGGGGCGAGAACCGCCACGAACAACTCGAGCCGCCGGTAGCTGCCCGCTATCCCGATGGGATCCACGGTGCGATCGCGCAGGGTATTGCGCACAACCTTGGCGAGCGCGTCGACGTGCGCACGACGACTTTGGACGAACCGGAGCACGGTCTGACCGAGGAGCTCCTGCGATCAACGGACGTTCTCGTGTGGTGGGGCCACGAAGCCCACGGAGAGGTCTCGGACGAGATCGTCGAGCGGGTCCACGATCACGTCCTCGCCGGGATGGGACTCATCGTGCTCCACTCGGGGCATTGGTCGAAGATCTTCCAGAGGCTGATGGGCACGTCTTGCACGCTGCGCTGGCGCGCCGAGAATGATCGCGAGCTGTTGTGGACGGTCGATCCGACGCATCCGATCGCGCAGGGTGTTCCGCATCCGATGATCATCGACCGTGAAGAGATGTACGGCGAATTCTTCGACATCCCCACCCCGGACGAGATCATCTTCCTCTCGACCTTCTCGGGTGGAGAGGTCTTCCGGTCAGGCCTGACCTTCCGGCGCGGCCACGGCAAGATCTTCTACTTCCGCCCTGGCGACCAGGACTACCCGACCTACTTCCATGAGGGTGTCCGCAAGGTCATCGCGAACGGAGTCGAGTGGGCGGTTACTCGTCGCCCGGAACGCACGGCTCCCGTGCTGCTCCGGTACGAGACCGGTGACTTCTACAACGGTCTGGACTATGCAGGCCCGTTGGCCGACAGGCCTGTCGACGTCGTCGGTACTCCGTCGGCCTGACGCCCGCCGCCCGCCGCAGACACGATTGATGGGATTCTCTGTGCTGACTCACCCCGTTGCGCCACGTCGTGACGATCCTGCTAGCGACTCTCTGCGACTGATCCAGGTCGGCGCGGGGGGGATGGGACGGACGTGGCTGTCCGCGATTGAGGCGAACCCGGATGTCGAACTGGTCGGCTTGGTGGATCTCAACACCGCGACTGCGCAAGCCGCGGCATCCGCGTCCGGCCTCGACGGCCTTCCCATCGCCGGGTCCTTGGCGGGACTCCTCGCGGAGGGCGTATCCGCGGACGCCGTGGTGAACGTGACGGTGCCTCGCGCACACCATTCCGTGAACACCGCCGCGCTGTCGGCGGGACTCCCGGTGCTCTGCGAGAAGCCGCTGTCAGAGTCGATTGCCGAGTGCCTCTCGATGGTGGCGGCCGCGGAGCAAGCGTCATCCCTGCTGATGGTGTCGCAGTCGCGTCGCTACTGGCGCGCGGTGACCGCGTTGCGCGGGCAGTTGTCGCTGCTTGGCGACGTATCGTCGGCGTCCTGCCGATTCTTCAAGGCACCGCGATTCGGGGGCTTCCGCGATGAGATGCCATACCCACTGCTGATCGACATGGCGATCCACCAGTTCGACCTTGCGCGGTACCTGATCGGTGCGGAGCCGACCGCCGTGTTCTGCCACTCCTACAACCCGTCATGGAGCTGGTACGCCGGCGACGCAGCCGCGTCTGCGATCTTCGAATTCGGCGAGAACGCGACGTTCACCTTCGACGGTTCATGGTGCGCGCCGGGCCAGGAGACGTCATGGAACGGCGACTGGCGGTTCAGCGCGGCCGAAGGCAGCGCATCGTGGGATGGCGACTCGGCTCCGACAGCTGAGAACGCCGTCGGACAGGCGCTTCCCGCCGACCTGCGCGATGAGCCGGAGGAGGTGGCAGGGTCGCTCGCAGAGTTCGTGGCGACTCTGAGGCAGCGAGAGTCGGGTGCAGCGGGGACCCCGAACGGGGAGGCGCACACGAACGTGATGAGCGTCGCGATGGTCGAGGCGGCGGTCACCTCCGCTCGGACCGGCCGCCAGGTCCTGCTGGCCGATGTCATCGAAGCGGGTTACCGGGGTGCCCTCGAATCTGAGCAGGACCCCGGGATTCGGGATGTCCTCGCTTCGTGGTCGTCGGTGCTCGACCGAGTCGGGTTGACGGGTTGACGCGGGTGCCTCTGAGGCTCAGATCGAGAAAGTAGTGGTGCGGAAATGACATTGCGTGTGGCGATGGTCGGGCACGGGTTCATGGGCGCCGCGCACTCGGTGGGGTGGCGGCAGGCGCCGCGCGTGTTCTCGCTGCCGGAAGACGTCGAGATGGCCGTTCTCGTCGGCCGCAATGCGGAGGCGGTGGCGGATGCTGCGGCCCAGTGGGGCTGGGCGGAGTCGGCGACCGATTGGCGCGAGGTGATCGAACGCTCCGACATCGACGTCGTCGACATCGTGACGCCCGGCGACTCGCACGCCGAGATCGCCATCGCGGCGCTGGAGGCCGGCAAGCACGTGCTGTGCGAGAAGCCGTTGGCGAACACGGTCGAGGAGGCCGAGGCGATGGCCGAGGCTGCCGCCCGCGCCGCCGCGCGTGGCGTGCGGTCCATGGTGGGGTTCACCTACCGCCGCGTCCCGGCGGTGACGTTCCTGCGGGACCTGATCGCGCAGGGCGCGGTCGGCAAGATCGCGCACGTGCGCGCGGCGTATCGGCAGGACTGGCTCGTCGACCCGGAGATGCCGCTGGCCTGGCGGCTGCAGAAGGAGCACGCCGGCTCGGGTGCGCTGGGCGACATCGGTGCGCACATCATCGACATGACGCAGTTCGTGACGGGGCTGGACGTGACCGCGGTCTCGGGCGTGCTCGACACCATCGTGAAGCAGCGTCCGCTGCAGGGATCCGGCTCCGGACTCTCCGGCACCGCGGCCGAGGGGTACGGCGAGGTCACCGTCGACGACGTCGCGATCTTCACCGGTCGCCTGTCCACCGGCGCCCTGGTGTCGTTCGAGGCGACGCGCTTCGCCACCGGCCGCAAGAACGACCTCTCGATCGAGGTATCCGGTTCCACCGGCGCGCTGCGCTTCGACCTCGAGGATCTCAACACGCTGTGGTTCTACGACCGCACGGCGCCCGAGGCCACGCAGGGCTTCACGCGGATCCTCGTCACCGAGGCGCAGCATCCGTACGTCGCCTCATGGTGGCCGGCCGGTCACATGCTCGGCTACGAGCACGGGTTCAGCCACCAGGTCGTGGACCTCGTGACCGCGATCAGCGAGGGCACCGACCCGCACCCGTCCTTCGCCGAAGGGCTGTCGGTGCAGCGCGTGCTGGCCGCTGTGGAGGAGAGCTCGCAGAGCGACTCCGGCTGGGTGCGCGTCGGTGCGCCGGTCGCGGCCGAGACGACCACGGGGTGACCCGCTGCCACCGGCGCATCGCCGGATAGGTTCGTAACAAC
>NZ_JAUZUR010000014.1:0-34298 GCF_031844125.1 Microbacterium sp. PRC9 | reverse complement strand
CCCCCGCCCCCGCCCCCCCCCCCCCCCCCCCCCCCCCCCCCGCGCCCCCCCCCCCCCCCCCCCCACGGCTCACGACGCTCCGAACCCCCGCGGTGACGGCCGTGGCGGTCACCGCACTGCTCGCAGCAGACCCCACCGGCGCTCGGACGTCGATCGGCCATCTCGCGGTCGCAGGGTCGGGCCCACAGGCGGTCGAGCACGCACTCACCCTGGCCGACCGACTGCCGGTCGAACGGGTGAGCGTCATCGGGCGGACGCCCGACCGTGTCGCGTCCGCCGTCGCCGCACTGCGCGCCGCTGGAGTCGCCGCGGAGGCCGGTTCCCGCGACGATCTCGCGACTGCGGACGTCGTGGTCGCCGCGACCTCGTCGCCGACCCCCGTGCTCGACCTCGACGATGTCCGCGCGGACGCCGTGGTGGCGGCGATCGGATCGCACGGACGCGATCACCGCGAACTCGGCGACCGGCTCGTGCGTGCCGCCGACCTCGTGGTCGAGGCGCGCGCGTCGGCGATCCGCGAGAACGGCAATCTCGCCGCCGCGCGCACGGACGAGGAATGGGCAAGCGGCGTCCAGCCGATCGCGAACCTGGCCGAGCTGGTCCGCGGCGAGTTCGTCCGCCGCCCCGAGGCGCCGGCAGTGTACACCGGGGTCGGCATGGCGTGGGAAGACCTGGCCGTCGTGGAGAGGATCATGGAGTCCACGCGAAGGGACGAGCCGTTCGCGTCCGAGGAGGCGTACAGATGACCGGTCCCGAGCTGCGCAGCGTCGTACGACTGAGCAAGCAGCCGAGCATCCGCGACACCGTCACACGTGCGCTGCGCTCGGCCATCATCAGCGGTGAGATGCAGCCCGGACGCGTGTACTCCGCCCCGAGCCTCGGGGAGCAGTTCGGCGTGTCAGCGACGCCGATCCGGGAGGCGATGCTCGACCTCGTGCGCGAAGGGCTCGTCATCGCACTCCCCAATCGTGGATTCCAGGTCACCGAGGTGTCGCCGCAGGACCTCTACGAGGTGACCGAGCTGCGCCTCATGCTCGAGCCGCCCGCGATCGAGCGCGCGACCCCGTTCGTCCCCGCCGAGGCCCTTCCCGAGCTGCGACGACAGGCTGCGGCGATCGTCGAGGGCGCCGAGACCGGCGACCTCATCGGATACCTCACCGCCGACAGCGACTTCCACCTGGCACTGCTGCAGTACGCGGGCAACACCCGCCTCACCGAGCTCGTGGCGTCGCTCCGCTCGCAGACCAGGCTGTTCGGGCTCTCCGCTCTCGCAGAGCAGGGCCGGCTGACCGCGTCGGCGCGCGAGCACGACGAGATGCTCGACGCGATCGAGGCCGGCGACGCCGTCCGGGCACGCGAGCTCGTCCACGCCCACATCGAACACGTCCTCACGGACTGGTCCGGCTATTCCGCCGCCGGCGCCGCGCCCGCAGGCACACCCAGACCGGCATGAGCGCGGCCGCAGCACCCCGCTCGGACGTCGTCATCGTCGGGGCGGGGATCCTCGGCGCGGCCGTCGCGTACTTCGCAGCTTCCGCAGGTCTCTCGGTGACGATCGTCGAGCGCGGATCGATCGCGTCCGGAACGACGAGTCGCTGCGAAGGGAACCTCCTCGTCTCCGACAAAGAGGTCGGACCCGAGCTCGAGCTCTCGCTGTACTCGCAGACGCTCTGGCGCGGGGAGCTCGCCGAGTACGCCGCGGACTGGGAGTTCGAGGCGAAGGGCGGACTGGTCGTGTCGTCGACCGGCCGCGGCAAGAGCGCGCTGGACCTGCTCGTCGCGCACCAGCGCGGGCTCGGCATCCGTGTCGACGACGTGGCCGACTCGGTGGCGCTGCGCGAGATCGAGCCCTACCTGAACCCCGCTATGGTGGGCGGCGCGTTCTACCCGGACGACGCCCAGGTGCAGCCGGTCCTCGCGGCGCACCACTTGCTGCGGCTTGCGCGCGACCGCGGGGCCCGGCTGCTGACGCACACCGTCGTCCACGCCATCCGCGTCGCGAGCGGGCGGGTCACCGGCGTGGACACGGCCGCAGGACGCATCGACGCGGGCGCCGTCATCGTGTGCGCAGGCCCCTGGAGCGGCGAGGTCGCCGCGCTCGCGGGGGTCACGGTCCCGGTCCTGCCCCGCCGCGGCTTCGTGCTCGTCTCGGAGCCACTGCCTCCCACCGTCCGACACAAGGTCTACTCCGCCGAGTACGTCGAGAACGTCGCGAGCTCGGACGCGGGTCTCCAGGTGTCGTCGGTCGTGGAGGGCACCCCGAGCGGCACGATCCTCATGGGCGCGAGCCGCGAGCGGGTCGGGTTCGACACCACGTTCTCGCCCGAGGCAGTGGGCCGCGTCGCGCGCGCCGGGATCGAACTGTTCCCCGTGCTCGCCGATGTCCAGATCATGCGCACCTACTCGGGATTCCGTCCCTACTGCCCGGATCACCTCCCCGTCATCGGAGAGGACGGACGGATGCCGGGACTCTGGCATGCGGCCGGGCACGAGGGCGCCGGCATCGGCCTCTCGGTCGGCACCGCGAAGCTCCTCGTCCAGTCCCTGCGCGGCGAGCCCACGGATCTGTCGCTGGAGCCGTTCCGGCCACACCGCTTCGACGAAAGGCCCGCCGCATGACGGCCCCGGACTCGCGCCGCACCGGCGAACTCACCTTCGACGGACGCCCCATCCCCTTCCGTGAGGGGCAGACGATCGGTGCCGCCCTGACGGCGGCCGGGGTGACCTCCTGGCGAACGACCCGCGGTGCCGGTGAGCCGCGCGGGCTGTTCTGCGGCATCGGCGTCTGTTACGACTGCATCCTCACCGTGGATGGACGTCGCGCCCGGCGAGCCTGTGTCACGTCCGCGCGCGACGGGCAGGTCGTCGCCGGCGACGACCCCCACGAGCCGCTGCCGGTGACGGGAGCGCACGGTGGCTGAGGCATCCGTCTACGAACTCGCCGTGATCGGAGCAGGACCGGCCGGGCTGTCGGCCGCGGTCGTGGCGGCCGAGCGGGGCCTGACGGTCGCGCTCGTCGATGCAGGCGCGCAGACGGGCGGTCAGTACTGGCGTCACCCCGATGAGCAGCACCTCGACGCGTTCACGCACCCCGAGTCCACCGGCCATCACCACTGGGCCCACTACCGCGAGCTCCGCGCACGGCTGCGTCACGCCGTAGGGGGAGGGCGGCTCGTCCACCTCTCCGGGCGTCAGGTGTGGCGCATCGACCGCGACGACACGGTGCTCGTGCTGCGCACCACGTCGACGACCGACACGGACGAGACGGATGCCTCGAACGCTGCTCGCAGCACGGGACGCGGCGAGCGGGACGTCCGCGCGGAGCGCGTCGTGCTCGCCACCGGCGCATACGATCGCCAGCTCCCTCTGCCCGGGTGGACGATCCCCGGCGTGATGGCCGCGGGCGGCGTGCAGGCGCTCCTCAAGGCGAACCAGGTGGCGGCGGGACGCCGCGCCGTCGTGGCGGGCACCGGCCCGTTCCTCCTCTCGGTCGCCGCGGGCCTCGCGGACGCCGGCGTCGACGTGGTCGCGGTGTGCGACGCGAACGCACTGTCGCGCTGGGCGGCGACACCGCTGCGTGCGATTCAGGAGCCCGGCAAGCTGCTCGAGGGTGTCGGCTACGCCACGACGTTCCTGAAGCACCGCATTCCGCTGCGCACCCGCACCGTGGTCGCGGCGGTCGCCGGAGCGGGTCGAGTCTCGCGCGTGACGCTGGCGCGGGTCGATGCACGGGGCCGCATCCGGCCGGACACCGCGCGCGTGGTCGAGGCCGACCTGGTCGCGCTGGGCTGGGGGTTCACCCCGCAGCTCGAGCTCGCGATCGGCCTGGGGGCCGAGACCCGCGTCGACGTCGATTCCTCGCTCGTGGCGGTCGCCGACGCCGACCAGCGCTCGAGCGTGCCCGGCGTCTACCTCGCCGGCGAGGTGACGGGCATCGGCGGCGCGGTCCAGTCGTGCGCCGAGGGCGAGCTCGCGGCACTCAGCGCCGCGACCGACGCCGGCCGCGCCGATGACCCGCGCCGGCGCGCCAGGCTGCGCCGTCGCATCTCGCGCGGCCGCCGCTTCGCGGTCGGCATGCACCGGGCCTCCCCCGTGCCCGCCGATTGGCCCACCTGGCTCGCGGGCGACACCACGGTCTGCCGGTGCGAAGAGGTCGACACCGACGCGGTACGCGCGACCGTGCACGCGCTCGCCGCCGACGACCCACGGGACGTGCGCGTCACGGCGCGCCCCGGCATGGGCCTGTGCCAGGGGCGCGTGTGCGGCTTCGCGCTCTCCTGTCTCGTGTCGGCGGAGACCGGGAGGCCTGCCGAGCCCGCTGACCTCGAGCCGCTCGCGAAGCGGCCACTTGCGACGCCGCTGACGGTCGCCGACCTCGCAGCACTCGCCGACGGAAAGGACCGACGATGACCATCCCCGCCACCACCCCCGAGGACGTCTCCGCGATCGTGCGGCGCGCGGCCGAGGCATCCGCCGTCTGGCGCCGCAGCACGATCGGTGAACGTGTCCGCGCGCTCGGCGCTATCGCGGACGCCCTCGACGAGCACGCCGACGAACTCATCGCCGAGGCACAGCGCGAGACGCACCTGCCCGAGCCGCGCCTGCGCGGCGAAGTGCGGCGCACGAGCTTCCAGCTTCGGCTGTTCGGCGAGGTGCTCGAGGAGGGCACCTGGCTCGACGCGCGCATCGACCGGGCGGACGGCGAGTGGCCGATGGGCGCGCCCCGGCCCGACCTGCGCCGTCAGCTCGAGCCGATCGGACCGGTGCTCGTGTTCGCCGCGAGCAACTTCCCGTTCGCCTTCTCTGTGGCGGGCGGCGACACGGCGAGCGCCCTCGCGGCCGGAAACGCCGTCGTGCTCAAGGCCCACCGCGGGCATCCTCAGCTCTCCGCACGGACGACCACGGTGGTGCAGGACGCGCTCGCCGCCGCCGGCGCACCGCGCGGACTGTTCGACACCGTGTACGGCACGCAGGCCGGAGTGCAGGCGCTGCAGGATCCGCTGATCCAGGCGGCCGCGTTCACCGGTTCCATCGCGGGGGGCCGCGCGCTCTTCGACATCGCCGCTTCCCGGCCGCAGCCGATCCCGTTCTACGGCGAGCTCGGCAGCGTCAACCCCGCGTTCGTGACCCGGTCGGCCGCGTCCGAGCGCGGCAGGGAGATCGTTGACGGCTTCGTCGCCTCCGTGACCGGCAGCGCGGGCCAGCTCTGCACGAAGCCCGGCATCCTGCTCGTCCCCGCCGACTCCGGCCTCGACGCACTGCTCGCCGAGGCGTCGCTGCCGGCCCCGGCGCCGCTGCTCAACGACGGGATCGCGGAGGGCTTCCGCGGCGCGGTCGAGGCCACGGCATCCCATGACGCGGTCGAGGTCCTCGCGGGCTCGACCGTCGCGTCCGGCGATCCTGCACCCGTGCTGCTGAAGACCACGGCCTCGGCGCTGAAAGCCGACCACGAGTCGCTCATCTCGGAGATGTTCGGCCCGGCCGCGCTCATCGCGACGTACGAGGACGAGTCCGAGATGGTCGCCGTCGCGTCGGTGCTCGAGGGCCAGCTGACCGCGACGGTCGTCGGGTCGGAGGGCGATGCGGTCGCGGCCGAGCTCGTCCCGGTGCTGTCGACCAAGGCGGGGCGCGTGCTGTGGAACCAGTGGCCCACAGGGGTCTCGGTGACGTGGGCGCAGCAGCACGGCGGGCCGTACCCCGCCACGACCGCCGTCGGCACCACGTCGGTGGGGGCCGCCGCGATCACGCGGTTCCTCCGGCCGGTGAGCTACCAGAACATGCCTGATGCCCTGCTGCCTCCGGCCCTGCAGGCATCGAACCCGCTCGGCATCCCCCGGCGGATCGACGGCGTGCTGACCACACCCTGACGCACGCGCATGGCCACGCGACCTCCGGGCGAACCCCGGGGGTCGCGTCGTGTTTTCCTCGCATGAGCCCTGGTGCAATTTCACATATCACCAGTAGCATTGCACCACTACGTGCCGCTATCGGTTGCGGAGTACGAGATGCGACGACGCTCCACCCTGAAGTTCCGGCTCTTCTCCGAGTGTCGTCGCCCGGCTGAGATCAACGGAGTGAGCAGATGAAACGCAGGAGAACCCTCGTCGGCGGCCTGACCATCGGTGGCCTCGTCGTCGCCTCGGCGCTGGCCTGGACCGGCCCCGCGGCCGTCGCGGCCGATGGCGATGTGGCCGTCGGCGCCGACGGCACGGTGCAGATCGACGCGGGCTTCGACGGGCCGCAGGTCACCGAGGTGCGGGTGATCAACGAGGCCAAGTACCTCGAGATCTACTGGGACCGCTACGTCGACGAGAACGCGGCGGTGAGCCCCGGCAACATCACGCTGCGCAACGGCGACCGGACCATCTCGCTCCGGGCGAAGCCGGCGCAGGGCGGCACCGACACCATCTTCTTCGACAAGGACAACAGGCAGATCGCCGCGACCGCGGCCAACAGCATGGCGCGGCTGCCCGAGGACCTCCATCTCTCGAGCATCGCGTACACGGGAACCATCGACCCGAGCCTGCCCCTCACCCTGGAGATCAACGGCGCCGCGATCGCGGATGCCGCCGGCAACGCCGCGAAGACCGCGACCTACACGGGTGTGCCGAAGCTCGACTACTACACGCAGTCGCTCATGACCGGCGCGGGCATCGAGGTCAAGGCCGGCGAACGCGTCGGCGCGACCACGCTGACGAAGGCCGCCGCCCAGGTCGACGCGCAGCTCGCCCACAGCGGCACGGGGATCGCGGCCACGATGGCCGCGAACGGATGCTCGCTCACGGTCTACGGGTCGCGCGAGAACGCCTACCTCGTTCCCGAGCACCGCGGCGGCTACAACCCCACGATGTACGACGTCGAGGGCTACGGGGGCAACATGTGGAACAACTGCGTGTCGTCGATCTCCGAGCGCAACGTGCTGCGCACGCGCGGCGACGCGAACACGTTCCTCAACACGGCCTATCCGAACGAGAACATCCTCGTGCACGAGTTCGGTCACGCGGTTCTGTCGGTCGGCATCGAGGAACAGGCCGACCAGACGCTCTCCGACGCGTTCTTCGCCGCCTACGAGAACGCGTACACGACCGGCCGCTGGCCGAACACCTACGCGATGTCCAACCGCGACGAGTTCTTCGCGACACTGTCGGCTATCTGGTTCGACAACATGGCCGAGAAGCCCGACTGGAACGACGGCGTGCGCAGCCCCATCAACACGCGCGCGGAGCTCAAGGAGTACGACCCCGTCTCGTACGCCTTCTTCGCGACGATCTACCCCGACGACGTCGCGATGCCCTCGCCGTGGGACGTCCCCGCCCCCGACATCCACCACGGCGACTTCCGCCAGGAGCCCGTGCAGCCGGCGCGCGTGGGCGCGACGGACGTGGACTACGGCGCCGACATCTTCCGGATCGTGACCGCGAGCCTCGGCTCGGAGTACCAGATCGACCGCTACGCCGGCGACCCCGACCACCCGTCGCGCGACATGGTCATCTGGTTCCGCTGGGGCGGCGGAGTGTGGAAGATCGCCTACGAGGGCGGCGGCTTCGTGATCAGCGCCTCGGACGGCAGCGGTGTGCTGACCGCCGTCTCCGACACCGAGGTCGCGTACCGCGGTGTCGCGCGCGACGCGTCCGACCCGCGCCAGACGTGGACGTTCGCCGCAGACGCCTCGACCGCGGCGAACGAGTACGACGGGCATCTCGTGAACCGCGCCAACGGCCGCTCGCTGGTGCTCGACGGCCGGGCCGGCTCCGGCGTGTCGATGACGCTGACGGATGCCGCAGCCGGCACCCGCTGGATGCTCGAGGACACCACCCGCACCACCGCGCAGGGGACGTCCGCCTACGTCGTGCCGGTGAAGGTCTCGCTCGCCTCGGGCGACGAGTCTGCGACCGTCGACGCGCCGGCACAGGGCTTCGGCCTGCCCTCCATCACGGATGTCGCCGGGAAGGACTGGTCCCGCACCGGCGAGCGATTCGCCGGGTGGGCGCTGGCGGGCTCAACCGAGCCGCTGCCGGCCGACTGGACGATCCCCGCGGACACGACGTCGATCGAGCTCGTGGCGCTGTGGGCGCCGGACACCTCGGCCCCGGGTGCTGTCCTGGTCTCGCCCGCGGCCGCAGGGCCGCTGAGCGCCGTCGCCATCCAGGTCGACGCCACAGACGACGCCGGGCTCGCGCGGATCGTCGCCGACGTCTACAAGGGCGGCAAGCTCGTCAAGCGCACCCTGACCGAGGTGGACGGCGCCATGGCCGCCTCCCACACCGCGACGGTGACCGGTCTCGCCGACGGCGACTACACCGTTCGGTACTCCGCAACGGACGAGGCCGGCAACGTGTCGCCGACCACCACGTTCGCGTTCTCGGTCGACGGCACCGCCCCGACCGTGAAAATCAAGAAGGGTGCCGCCTTCACGACCGGCCACGACGGGACCTACACAGCGGTGAGCTTCCGGATCCGCGACAACGATCGCATCGCCTCGGTGACGCTGAACGGCGTCGAACAGGAGTCCGCGGCCGGCAAGAGCGACGTGGATCGCATCCGGGCCGGCGAGCTGGGCGCGCAGCTCGGTGAGAACGTGCTCGTGGTGTCGGACGTCGCCGGAAACACCACGGAAGTGGTCTTCACCCTCGAGTGACGGACGGTTCCGGCGGGTCGGTCCGGCCGATCGACCGGAACACCGCGGCCGGCGGGGCGACGCCATGCGCGCCCCGCCGGCCGCGGTCGTTCACGGGTTGGGGTTCGTCGCCTTGCCGTCGAGCCACAGCGTGTTCGACGGGTCGGAGTGGGTGGTGTCGGTGCCTACGTGCTTGTCGCTGATCTGCGGACCCTTGGTGATGACGTGCACGATCGCCATCGCGTGGCCGCGGCCGAGGCCGTAGTCGGCGGCGAGCCACTCGACGATCGGCGTCGCCTTCGTCGTCTCGTCGAAGCCCTTCTCGTGGGCCTTCTCGATGAGCTGGCGCGGCGTGAGGCCGGTCTTCGACTCGATGTTGTCGAGGTATGCCTGGAACGACATGTGTGATCTCCTCAGTTGCCGGTGGACGGGATGTCGAGCACTCCAGGAGCATCCTGCCACTCCTGGATGATGCGGTCGGAGGCGTGGATGCACAGCACCCGCAGCCGCCCGGCGCCGCAGTTCTTGAAGCCGTGCCACGCGCCGGCTGGTGCCGTGGCGGTGTCACCGGCGACGGCGTGAAGCACGTCGCCGTCGATGGTGATGCGCGCCTCGCCCTCGAGCAGCACCCACGTCTCGGGGTACGGATGACGGTGGATGTCGGGCCCCTGACCCGGCTCGTTGTCGACGAAGAAGTACGACACGCCGGCGGCGTGCTCGGCGCCGATGAAGCGGCGCAACGTCCCCGTGCCGACGCGGGTGTCGGCGGCAGGGACGATGCCCGGGATCGCGATGCTCATGGAGTGCTCCGTCCTGTAGGTCTGTGTGGTCCCACCCTCGTCGTCGGCACCTGCGGACCCTATAGTTTCGATGTGGATCGAAAGTTCGTCGACTTCCAGCTCGCGCCGGACGACCTCACGGCGATCCGTTTCGGGATCTCGCCCGGCCACGAGCTGTGCCACGCGGTGCGCGCGAGCCTCCGGCCCGACGAGTACCCGCTGCAATGGGGATGGATGCGGGCGACCCGCGGTGCCATCCCGCGCGACGACTTCGAGGTGCTCGCGCTGCTGATCCGCGACGAGGGCTACTTCCCCGACTTCCTCACCACCACTCCGACGTGGGAGCTCACGCCGGAGGCCGAGGCCGCGCGCCTGCGCGACATCGACGACGAGCGCTTCGAGGTCGACATGACCAAGGTGCTGGTCCGCACCGACGGCTCGCGCCGTGCAGCGGTGCAGCGGATGCTCGAGCAGCCCGACCGCGCCCGGGCGATGATCGCCGAGGCGTGGCTGTCGGTGTGGAACTCCGGCATCGCGCCGGTGTGGACGCAGCTCGAGCGGCTGCTCCGCGCCGACATCGCGGTGCGCTCGCGACGCATCGCCGAGAGCGGCATCGGCGCGATGATCCAGGGCCTGCACGACCGCGTCGCATGGTCGGACGGAGCCGTGCGCGTCACGATGCGCATCTGGAGCGAAGTGGTCGACTGCCGCGGCAGCGGCCTGGTGCTCGTGCCGTCGGTGATGGGTGCCACGGGATGCTTCGTCCTCACCGAACCGCCCGCGCAGCCGACGCTCTTCTACCCGGCGCAGGGCGTGACGGCGACGTGGGCGCGCGATCCTGCGGATGCGGCGTCGGCGCTCGGCGCGCTGCTCGGCCCCGCACGCGCGCGCATCCTCCTCGACGCGCACGAACCGCGCACCACCTCGCAGGTCGCGCGCGACACCGCCTTGGCGATCTCGACGGCCTCGCACCACCTCACCGTGCTCCGTGACGCGGGCCTGCTCGCGAGCACACGCGACGGCGCCCGCGTGCTGCACCGGCGCACCCCGCTCGGCGAGGCGATGGTCGGCGCCGTGCTCTGACCGGGTCGGCCGGCGTTCGGGGCGCGCTGTGCGTTCGGGGCGCGCGCTGTGCGTTCGGGGCGCGCGACGTGCGCCCCGAACGCGCGCAACGCGCCCCAAACCCTGAGAAGCCAGGGCCCCAGAGCCCGGCCAGGTCCTGCCCAGGTGGGCCACGGTAGACTGGCAGTGCCCATTTCGATGTGCATCTACCTGTCTGCGGCTCCCGGCTGCGCACAAGGCGGCACCAACAGCCGCCGACCCCCGGCGCATGGCCAGGAGCAAGATGCACACGACACTCGTCGAGACCGACACCGCTGCGCGCGCCGCCGTCCGGCGCCCGAGCCTCATCCGCGAGGCGGGGTACGCGTACTTCCCCATCGCGCTGATCGCGCGCCTGCCGTTCGCGATGATGGTGGTCGGCATCCTGACGCTCGTCGTCTCGGCGCGCGGTTCGCTCGCGCTCGGCGGCGCGACGAGCGCCATGACCGGCCTCGGCACCGCCCTCGTCGGCCCGCTGCTCGGAGCCGCAGCTGATCGCTTCGGCCAGCGCCGTGTGCTGCTGATCGCCGGCGCCGCGAACAGTGCGATGCTCGCGACGATGGCGTGGCTGGCTTTCGCGCCGGTTCCGGATGCTGCGCTCCTCGCCGTCGCATTCTTCATCGGCGCGACCATGCCCCAGGTCGCGCCGCTCTCCCGCAGCCGCCTCGTCGGCATCATCGGCCGGGCGTACCCGAAGGAGCGCCGGACGCCCGTCGTGAACGGTGCGATGGCGTACGAGTCCGCGGCGGACGAGATCGTGTTCGTCTTCGGCCCGGTGATCGTGGGCTTGCTCGCGACCACCCTCAACCCCGCCGCGCCGGTGATCGGCGCCGCCGTGCTGGGCCTGGTCTTCGTGAGCGCGTTCGCGCTGCACCCCACGGCGCAGACCGCCACTGCGGCCGTCGGTGCCGCGCGGCCGGAGCAGGCGCCCGTGCGCGAGCTCTTCCGTCCGCGCGTACTCGCTCCCGTCGTGGGGGCACTGGGCATGGGCCTGTTCTTCGGAGCGATGCTCACCTCGCTCACGGCCTTCATGGCCGAACGCGGCGTGCCCGAGCAGGCAGGGCTCGTCTACGGGGCGATGGGCATCGGCTCGGCGGCCCTCGCCCTGGGCGTGGCGCTGTTCCCGGCGCGCTTCACGCTGCGCGCGCGGTGGCTGACGTTCGCGTCGATCCTCGTCGCGGGCACCATCGCGCTGCCGTTCGTCGGCAGCATCGGCGCGATCGCGACCTGCCTCCTCGTGATCGGCGTCGGCATCGGCCCCACGCTCGTCTCGCAGTACAGCCTCGCCGCCGCGTTCAGCCCGCGGGGCCGTTCCGCCACCGTGATGACGATGCTCGGCTCTGCCATCGTCGTCGGCCAGTCCGCAGCATCCGCTCTCACCGGTCTCGTCGCCGACGCCGCCGGAGCCGGCACCGCACTCGTCGCGCCGCTGCTCGCCGCGTCCGTCGTGCTGGGCGCAGGCGTCTGGAACGCGTTCGCCTCGCGCCACTGAGGTTCGCGTTCCCGTCCTCAACTGAGGACGAGAGCCGAGACGAGGGTCCGCACCGCCGTTCCGCTCCGCATCCCGGCACATTCCCTCAAATGAGGATGCGAGCCGCGAGTGAGCCGCGAGCGAGCCGCGGCGCGCTCAGACGGCGCGGGTGCTCGCGCGCACGATGAGCTGCGGCACGCGGGTGGGCGGCGGCGCCGTCGCCTCCTCGTCCTGCAGCTGGGTCAGGACCGCGGCCATCGCGTCGCGACCGAGGCCGACGAAGTCCTGCCGGGCGGTGGTGAGCGGCGGCGAGAAGTGGGCGGCCTCGGGGATGTCGTCGAACCCGACGACGCTCACATCCCCGGGAACGGCGAGCCCCGCGTCGGCGAGCGCGTGCAGCAGCCCGAGCGCCATCTGGTCGTTCGCGGCGAACACCGCGCCGGGCGCACCCTCGCGCACGAGCTCCGTGCCGATGCGGAACCCCGCCTCGGGTGACCAATCCCCCCGCGGCGCTTCACGCCCGATGAGTCCCCCCTCCGCGAGCTGATCGCGCCAGCCGCGCAGCCGTTCCTCGGCGTCCATCGATCCCACCGGGCCCGCGATGTGCACGACGTCCCGGTGGCCCAGCTCGAGCAGGTGCGAGACGGCCGCGCGTGCACCCTGGTACTGATCGAGCGTGACACGGATGCCTCGACCGCGGGACTCCGACGCGATCGAGACGAGCGGCACCCCGAGCTCCCAGCCGTCGAACGCGTCGAGCGCCGAGCGCTCGGCGGCGAGCAGCACGATCGCCTCGACGTTCTGCCGGATGAGCATCTCGGTCGCGGAGCGCAGCGTCGAGGCCGCGGCATCCGCGGGATTGGTGGCGATGACGGCGTACCCCGCGTCGCGGGCGGACTCGTTGAAGTTGAGCACGACGCTCGACGGCCCGTAGTCGGGCAGCCCCGTGGCGACGAGGCCGATCGTGCGTGAGCGCCTGGTGACCAGCGCCCGCGCCGCCTGCGAGGGCACGTAGCGCAGCTGCTTGATCGCGTTCTCGACGCGTTCGCGCGTCGCGGGGCGCACGTTCGGCAGGTCGTTGAGGACGCGCGACACCGTCTGGTGCGAAACACCGGCCAGGCGCGCGACGTCGAAGATCGTCGCGACGCGGTTCCGGTCGCCGTTCGCGCTCACGTGCTGCGCCCGCTCCCCTCGGGAACGTGGTGGCCCGCCCCGCTCCCCATTATCCCGACCGACGATTGCCCCAGCGCGCGTCCCACGCCCCGAGTCATCGCCGTCGCGCCGTCAGCACGCGCTGCAGCACGATGAACACGAGGAGCAGGACGCCGATGAAGATCTTCGTCCACCACGACGACAGTGTGCCCTCGAACGTGATGATCGTCTGGATGATGCCGAGCACGAGCACGCCGAGCACCGATCCGAGCACGAAGCCGTAGCCGCCTGCGAGCAGCGTGCCGCCGATCACGACCGCTGCGATCGCGTCGAGCTCGGTGCCGATCGCCGTGAGCGGGTAGCCCGAGAGCGTGTAGAAGGTGAACAGCACACCCGCGAGGCCCGAGCAGAAGCCGCTCACGACGTAGACGAGCACCTTCGTACGAGCCACCGGCAGGCCCATCAGCATGCCGCTGTGCTCGCCGCCACCGATCGCGTAGACCGTGCGGCCGAAGCGTGTGCGGTGCAGCACCCACACGGCCACGGCGACGACGATCACCGCGATGATGACGCTCCACGTGATCGACATCCCGCCGCCGAGCGGCAGCCGGCTGACGGCGAGCGCGATGAACGCCGGGTCGGTGATCGAGATCGAGCTCTGGCTGATCACGTAGCAGAGGCCGCGCGCCAGGAACATCGCGGCGAGCGTCGCGATGAACGGCTGCACTTTGAAGTAGTGGATCATGAGGCCAACGAGCAGGCCCAGCGCGCTCGTCGCGACGAGGATGAGCGGGATGACGACGGCGGCCGGCAGCCCCGCCTGCAGCAGGCTGGCGGCGATCATCGTCGACAGTGCCACGACCGCTCCCACGGACAGGTCGATGCCGCCGGTGAGGATCACGAACGTCATGCCCACCGCGAGCACGATGAGGTACGCGTTGTCGACGAAGAGGTTGAGCAGCACCTGGCCGCTGAGAAAGCCCGGGTAGCGGATGCCGCCGATCACGAACACCGCGACGAACAGCACCGCGGTGACGAGCACGGGACCGTACTTCGGGCTCGTGAACGCGTCGCGGATGCGCGCTCCGAGGCCCTTCGGCGCCTTGCGCGAGACGCCCGTCGTCGGCGCGGGGGCCGGAAGGAGAGTCGTCATGCGGATGCCACACCCTTTCCTGTGCGCACGGCGAGGCTTCGTCGCCATGAAGCGAGCGCCTGGTTCGTCGTCGGCGACTGCAGCAGGCAGACGAGGGTGACGACGGCGGCTTTGAAGACCATGGTCGCGATCGGCGGGATGCCGACCGTGTAGACGGTCGTGACGAGCGTCTGGATCACGAGGGCGCCGACCAGCGTGCCCGCGAGCGAGTACCGGCCGCCGGCGAGCGACGTGCCGCCGATCACCACCGCGAGGATCGCGTCGAGCTCGATGAACAGCGCCGCGTTGTTCGCGTCGGCCGCCATGGTGTTGGCCGTGAGGATGAGGCCCGCGATCGCCGCGCAGACCGCCGAGAACGTGTACACGACGAACAGCAGTCCGCGCGCCCGGATGCCCGCCTGTCGCGAGGCCTCCGGGTTGATGCCGACCGACTCGATCATCATGCCGAGCGCCGTGCGGCGGGTGAAGACGGCGGCGAGCACGAAGACGAACGCGGCGATGTAGACCGCGATCGGGATGCCGAGCCAGAAGCCCGATCCGAGCGCCTTGAACGGCGGGCTCGTGACGGTGAGGATCTGCCCCTCGGTGATGAGCATCGCGACGCCACGGCCTGCGGTCATGAGGATGAGCGTCGCGATGATCGGCTGGATGCCGATGACCGAGACGAGGAATCCGTTCCAGACGCCCAGCACGAGCGAGATGAGCAGGGCCACGACGATCGCGACGGCGACGGTGGCGGGATGGCCGGGATCCGGCGAGCCGAGCAGGATGCTGCAGGCCACCGCACCGGAGATCGCCGCGACCGCGCCCACCGACAGGTCGATGCCGCGTGTCGCGATCACGAGCGTCATGCCGATCGCCACGATCAGCGTGGGGGCGCCGTTGCGGAGGATGTCGATCAGGCTGCCGTAGAGGTTGCCGTCGCGGATCGTGATCGCGAAGAAGCCGGGCACCGCGATCACGTCGATGATCAGCAGCACCGCGAGCATCACGAGGGGCCAGAACAGCCGGCTCGAGACGAACCGGGCGAGGAGGGCGGTCATGCGGAGGCTCCCATGTCGGTGTCGTCGCCGCTGCCCTCGGCGATGAGGGCGAGCAGGCTGTCGACGGTGAGATCGTCGTTGACGAGGTCGGCGACCTTCTGTCGGTCGCGCATCACGATGATGCGGTGGCTGAGGCGCAGCACCTCTTCGAGCTCGGCGCTGATGTAGACGACGCTCATGCCGTTCTCGGCGAGGCTCACCACCAGCTTCTGGATCTCGGCCTTGGCGCCGATGTCGATGCCGCGCGTGGGCTCGTCGAGGATGAGCAGGCGCGGCGCCACGGCGAGCCACCGGGCGAGCAGCACCTTCTGCTGATTGCCGCCCGAAAGGTTGCGCACGATGGCGTCGGGGTTGGCGGGGCGGATATTGAGCGCCTGGATGTAGCTCTGGGCGAGCTCGTCCTGCCGCTTCTTCGGGATGGGCCGGAACCATCCGCGATCGGCCTGCAGGGCGAGCACGATGTTGTCGCGCACGGTGAGTTCGTCGACGACGCCTTCCGAACGGCGGTTCTCGCTCGAGAACGCGATGCGCCGCGAGAGCGCCTGGCGCGGGGTGCGCAGCTTCGCCTGCTCGTCGCCGATGGCGACGCTGCCGCTGTCGACGCGGTCGATGCCGCCGAGGAGGCGCGCCACCTCGGTGCGACCCGAGCCGAGGAGCCCGGCGAAGCCGACCACCTCGCCCTCGTGGATCGTGACGTCGACGGGCGCGACCGCGCCCCGGCGCCCGACGCCCTGGGCGCGCAGGAAGATCGTCGGGTCGCCGGCATCCGCTTCCGTCTCGCGGACGCGCTGCTCGAGGTCGTCGAGCGCGGCGATCTCCTTGCCGATCATCTTCTGCACCAGGTCGATGCGCAGCAGCTCCGGCGTCAGGTACTCCCCCACGAGGCGGCCGTTGCGCAGCACGGTCAGGCGGTCCGCGATCTCATAGACCTGGTCGAGGAAGTGCGAGACGAACAGGATCGCGACGCCGCTCTCCTTGAGCGACCGGATGATGCGGAAGAGCTCTGCGACCTCGTCGGCGTCGAGGCTCGAGGTCGGCTCGTCGAGGATCAGCACACGGGCGTCGATGTTGATCGCGCGCGCGATGGCGATGAGCTGCTGGATCGCGAGCGAGTGCGAGCCGAGGAGCGACGCGGGGTCGACCTCCAGCCCGAGGCCCTCCAGCACGTCGCGCGCCTGGAGACGCATGCGGCGCGTGTCGATCGCGCCGAAGCGGCGCGGCTCGCGGCCCAGCATGATGTTCTCGGCGACCGACAGGTTCGGCAGGAGGTTGACCTCCTGGTACACCGTCGAGATGCCGGCGTCCTGCGCCTGCGCCGTGGAGTGGAACGACACCTCGTCGCCACCCAGGGTGATGGTCCCGGAGTCCGCCTGGTAGACGCCGGTGAGCGCCTTGATCAGCGTCGACTTGCCGGCGCCGTTCTCCCCCATGAGCGAGTGCACCTCGCCGGGGAACATGCGGAACGAGACGCCGTCGAGGGCTTTCACGCCCGGGAACGAGATCGAGATGTCGGTCATCTCGACGACGGGCTCGGGCGCGGGCGGGCGCGTGGTGTCGGTCATCCTGGGTTCTCCGTCGAACGAGGGGCGACTGCGTCGTCGCTGCGGACAGTGCGGGCGGGTCGAATCGAGGGTAGCGGCGGGGACGGATGCCGCGGCATCCGTCCCCGCCACGTTCCGGTTCTCAGTACTGCCGGTCGGGCAGTGCCTCGATGGCCTGCTCCTGGGTGAAGGTGGTCTCTTCGGTGATGATCCTCGGCTCGACGGTGCCGCCGTCATTGAGGGTCTTGATGATGTCCACCAGCTGGTTGCCGAGCAGCGGGGAGCACTCGACGATGAAGTTGATCTTGCCGTCGGCGAGTGCCTGCATGCCGTCGTGCACCGCGTCGACGGTGACGATCTTGATGTCCTCGCCGGGGACGAGGCCCGCGGCCTCGATCGCCTCGATCGCGCCCAGACCCATGTCGTCGTTGTGCGCGTAGACGAGGTCGATGTCGGGGTTGGACTTCAGCATGGCCTCCATGACCTGCTTGCCCCCGGCGCGGGTGAAGTCGCCGGTCTGGCTCGCGATCACCTCGAGGTTCTCGTTCTGACGGATCACGTCGGCGAAGCCCTCGGCGCGGTCGATCGCGGGAGCCGCGCCGGTCGTGCCCTCGAGCTGGACGATGTTGACCTTCTCGGTGGTGTCCTTGTACTGGTCGAGCACCCAGAGGCCGGCCTTCTTGCCCTCCTCGATGAAGTCCGAGCCGAGGAAGCTGACGTACAGCGAGGTGTCCTTGCTGTCGACGGCGCGGTCGGTGAGGACCACCGGGATGCCGGCGGCCTTCGCCTCGTTGAGGACGGCGTCCCAGCCGGTCTCGACGACGGGCGAGAAGGCGATGTAGTCGACGCCCTGCTGGATGTACGAGCGGATCGCCTTGATCTGGTTCTCCTGCTTCTGCTGCGCGTCGGAGAACTTGAGCTCGATGCCCGCGTCGGCGAACGCGGCCTGGATGTCCTTGGTGTTGGCAGTGCGCCAGCCCGACTCGGCGCCGACCTGCGCGAAGCCGACGACGAGCTCGTCGAGAGCCTTCGGCCCCTCGGACTCCGTGCCGGTGCCGCCGCTGCCGGACGCGCAGCCCGCGAGGCCGAGGATCAGCGCGCCTGCGGCGGCGATCGAGAGCAGCTTCTTCATGTGAGTGAACCTCCTTGTTCATCCGGGCGCGAGGCTGGCCGCAGCGCTCTTGGTTCCGGAGCGGCCGACATGGCCGCGATTCAGGATGTTAGCGCTCACTGTTAGCGCTCACAAGCGGTTGTGTGCCGTGATCATGCAACGAACAGGTAACGGATGTGAGCGCGAACATTCCGTGCCGCCCCTGCCCGAGCCGTCGGTCGGGCAGCCAGGCGTCCGGCGACTACCGCGTCGCGTCGGCGAGGAGCCGGCGCATCTCGGCCATCGTCTCCTCTGACTGCGCGAGCAGCGCCCTCAGGCGCTCGACGGTGTGCTCGGGCGACTCGGGTGCGACCGCCTGGGGCTCGAGCCCGGGCGATTCCGGCGTGCCCGCGATGGGCGCCCCCGGTCCACTCCCCTGGCCCACCGCGGCCCCTGCTTTCACGGCGCCCGCCACCGCTCCCGCCGCGACGCCCTTCGCAGCGTGATCGGCGATCGACGGCGCCTCGGTGTGCGAGGTGGTCGCGGCGTCGGTCGCCGCCGGGGCCTCAGCATCCGTCTCCGCATCTTCAGCCGCCTTGCGCGGACCGAGGAAGAGGTTCGCGAGGTAACCGGTGAAGGTACCGAAGATGCCGACGCCGACCACGATGATCAGCGTGCCGATCATGCGGCCGACGTTGGTGACCGGGTACTGGTCGCCGTAGCCGACGGTGGAGATCGTCACGATCGTGTACCAGAGCGCGTCGGAGGCCGAGGTGATGTTCGCGCCGTCGGCGTCCTCCTCGACGTAGAGGATCGAGATGCTGCCGAACTGCAGCACCAGGATGCCCATCAGCAGCAGGGTCATCAGGGCGCTGTTCGCACGGTCGTGGATGAGGGTGGTCCACACGGTCCGCGGGCCGAGTTCGCGCAGCAGCCGGAAGACCCGCAGCAGGCGGAACAGCCGCAGGATCTTGAACTGCGGGAACGGGAGGCTGGCGAGCAGGTCTGCCCAGCCGAAGCCGCGGAAGAAGTAGCGCGACGCCTTCGGCGCCGTCGAGATGCGGTAGATGAAGTCGCCGAGGAAGATGGCACTGAACAGCGCATTCATGACCGAGAGCACGAGCTCGAGCGCGGTGTCGCCGGCGATCGCGTACATCAGCACGAGGTTGAGGATCGAAATGATCGACAGCGCGCCGATGAAGATCTCGTACGCGGTGTTCTTGAGCTCGGACCGCGCCTCGGCGCGGGCCTTCGCCCGCGCGCGAGAACGCTCGCGCATGTCGGAGAGGGAACGGGCCATGGCGAGGCTCCTCGTATCGGGCGATGCCGGACGCGCTCCGGCCGTGGCCCCATTGTGCTCGCACCCGACCCCGGGGTGCGAGCACCACTCTCACGCGGTTTCGGTGATTCTCTCCCCCGCTTCGACACGGACGGCGAGGCGGTTGTTCGCCGGCGGGAGCGGGCACACGTAGTGGTCGCTGAACGCGCACGGCGGCAGGTACGCCTGGTTGAAGTCCACGGTCACGGTGCCATCGGCCGCGGGCGCGTCGATCTCGAGGAACCGGAACCGGTAGGCGTCGACGTTGCTCGTCGCGTCGGCGATCACCGCGCTGAGCCCGTGGGCGGGATCGCCCGTGACGGTGAGCTCGACCGGCGACCCGTCGACCTCGAGCGCGATGGTGCCCACCGCGGGCTCCTCGCGCTCGTAGCCGTCGACGCTGCGGATCACGTTGATCTCGCCCTCGGCCGCAGGGCGGAAGATCCCGGGGAGCGCCCACGCATCGTCGTGAGGGAACGACAGGATGCCGCGCAGTCGCGTACGGCCGGGAGTCTCGGGGTCGAACACGCGCAGGGCCGGCGAGCCCTCGCGGCTGATCGCCTTCAGCCGGACGCTTCCCACATCGAGGTGCTCGCCGGGAGCGAGCACGACGTCGTCGGCCGGAGCACCGGGCGCGTCGGCGCGGAGCCCGGCGCCCGCGACCTTGCCGTCGACCGCCCGCCACACCCCGGGTGCCCCGTCGTACTCGCGCGGCTCGGTGTCGAGCCAGTGCGTGTGGCGCAGTGCGGCGATGCCGTGCTCGCTCGACACGGCGCGCCAGCGTGCGTCGGTGACGGTGTCGGGGGTGCTCGCGGGGAGGGTCATTGAATTCCTTCGTCCGGGGAGGTGCGGTTCGCCCTTCCATCCCAACACGGCGCGGGCGACCGCATTCCCGCGGTGAGCCCCACGGCGACGCGAGGTGTCACGCGGCGTCACGGTGCATACCTTGCGGTTCTATGTAACTTGTACTTCTATGTACCTAGGACTTCTTGGCATGGAGGCGATGTGAAGATCGGCAAGGACCTGGTCGCCGCGGCGGCGACGCCGATGGTGCTCGGCATCCTCGCGGAGGGCGAGTCGTACGGCTACGCGATCCTGCAGCGGGTGGGCGAGCTGTCGGGCGGAGAGCTCGAGTGGAGCGACGGCATGCTGTATCCGCTGCTGCACCGGCTCGAGCGCCTAGGGCACGTCGAGTCGTCGTGGGGGGCCTCCCCCAGCGGCCGACCGCGCAAGCACTACCGGCTCAGCTCCACCGGCCGCGCGGCGTTCGCCGAGCAGCGGCAGCAGTGGGCGGTCGTGAGCCGGGCTCTACAGCGCGTGTGGGCGGATCGCGACGGCGGCACCGACTTCGCCGGCATCCCGTCGTTCGGAGGGGCCTGACATGGCCGAAGACCTCGACCCTCGCATCGAAGAGCAGATCTCGACGTGGCGCGCGTACGTCTCGCGCCCGGAGGCGATCGACGGCCGCGACGTCGACGAGCTCGAAGACCATCTGCGCGGCCAGATCGACCGGCTCGAGGCATCCGGTCTCGATGGCGACGAAGCGTTCCTCGTCGCGGTGAAGCGGCTCGGCGGGCTCGACGACCTCTCGCGCGAGTTCGCGCGAGAACACTCCGAGCGGCTCTGGAAGCAGCTCATGTTCCAGGACCAGCCGCGCGCCCCGCGGACCGGCGGCGGGCTGCTGCTCGCGGTCGGGCTCGCGGTGGCGGCCGCGGTGGCGGTGAAGATCCCGGCCCTGTTCGGCATCCAGTTCGCAGAGAACGGCGACTTCTACGGCCGTTGGTACGCACTGCTCGTGCTGCCGTTCCTGGCGGCGTACTTCCTGGTACGACGCAGGGCGGTGGTGCCGACCATCGCGGTCGTGGCGGGGCCGTTCGTCGCGGCCGCCGTCGTGATGGCGGTCTACCCGTTCGCCCCGGGCGGCGCGACACTCATGCTCGCGGCGACGCACCTCGTCGTGGTGCTGTGGCTCGTCACCGGCATCGGCTATGTCAACGGGCGCGTCCGGTCGAGCCGCGCCCGCATGGACTTCATCCGGTTCACCGGCGAGTGGGTGGTCTACCTCGCGCTCATCGCCCTCGGCGGCGGCGTGCTCATCGCGCTCACGATGGGGGTCTTCGCCGCGATCGACCTCGACGCGGGCTGGTTCGTCGAGGAGGTCATGGTTCCGTGCGGCCTCGCGGGCGCGATCATCATCGCGGCGTGGCTGGTCGAGGCGAAGCAGAGCGTCATCGAGAACATCGCCCCGGTCCTCACGAAGCTCTTCACACCGCTGTTCACGCTCCTGCTGCTCGCCTTCATCGTCGCGGGCTTCATCCAGGGCAACCTCATTGACGACAGCTCGACAGAGATGTTCGGCCAGCGGGACCTGCTCATCCTCTTCGACATCGTGCTCGTCGTCGTGGTCGGCCTGCTGCTGTACGCCCTCTCCGCCCGCGACCCGCTGGCGCCGCCCTCCTGGTTCGACCGGATGCAGCTCGTCATGGTCGTCGCGGCGCTCGTCGTCGACATCATGGTGCTCGTCGCGATGATCGGACGCATCGCCGAGTGGGGAGCGAGTCCCAACAAGCTCGCGTCGCTCGGGCTCAACATCATCCTGCTCGCGAACCTCGCGGGTGCGGCCTGGCTCCAGCTGCGGTTCGCGATGCATCGCGCTCCGTACGAGCGTCTCGAGCGCTGGCAGACCGGCTTCATGCCCGTCTACCTCGCGTGGGCGGCGATCGTCGTGGTGGTCTTCCCGCCCGTCTTCGCGTACGCGTGATGGATGCTGCGGCCCGGCGAGTACGCGCGGGTGTCGGCGCGGGCGCTTAGTCTCGTGTCATGCGCCGGTCGCGAGGGACGGGGTCGTGAGCGACGTCGCCGCGCCCGCGCCCCGGCGCTGGGTGCTCCACGTCGACCTCGACCAGTTCATCGCCGCCGTCGAGATCCTGCGCAAACCCGAGCTCGCGGGCAAACCCGTCATCGTGGGCGGCCGGGGCGACCCCACCGAGCGCGCGGTCGTCTCCACGGCGTCGTACGAGGCGCGCGAGTTCGGGGTCGGGTCGGGGATGCCGCTGCGCATCGCCGCGCGGAAGATCCCGGACGCCGTCATCCTGCCGGTCGACGCGCCGCTCTACCTCGCAGCATCCGAGGAGGTCATGGCGACGCTGCGCGCGCAGCCGGGAGCCGTGGTGCAGGTGCTCGGGTGGGACGAGGCGTTCGTCGGCGTCGACACCGACGACCCCGAAGGCTACGCCCGCAGGCTGCAGCAGGACGTGCTCGACCGCACCCGCCTGCACTGCAGCGTCGGCATCGGCGACAACCTGATCCGGGCGAAGAACGCCACCGACTTCGGCAAGCCGCGCGGCACTTTCCACCTCACCGCCGCCAACTGGCTCGAGGTCATGGGGCACCGCCCGACGATCGCCCTGTGGGGCGTGGGGTCGAAGATCTCGAAGCGGCTCGCGCTGCTCGGGATCGAGACGGTGTCCCAGCTCGCCGTCGCCGACCCGGACGCCCTCACCCGCGAATTCGGGCCGAAGATGGGGCTCTGGTACCGCCAGCTCGGTCGTGGCGACGGCTCGAACGTCGTCGACGACACCCCGTGGGTCGCACGGGGCCACAGCAAGGAGACGACGTTCCAGGTCGACATCGTCGAGCCGGACGAGATCGAGGACGCGGCCCGCAGACTGCTCGGCGACGTGCTCGACGAGGTCGCCGCCGACGACCGCCCCGTCGTGGGGCTCGGGCTGAAGGTGCGCTACGCGCCGTTTCTCACCAAGACGTTCACGAAGAGGATCCCGTCGACGTCCGACCGCGAGGTCGTGCTGGCCCGCACGATGGAGCTCGTCGCGAAGATCGAGCCCGGCAGGCCCATCCGCCTCCTCGGCGTGCGTGCCGAGATGGCGATGCCGGACGACGCCCGCGACGGCCACACGCCCACCCGCGGCGGCTGGTGATGTGACGCCGGGGTTGACGGGCACTCGCAGAGCCTGTCAGCACGGGGTCCCGCGACGTAGCGTGGAGTCATGGCTGACATCCGCGCCGAGGTGAAGGAGTTCCTGAGCTCCCGTCGCGCCCGGCTCACCCCCGAACAGGCAGGGCTGCCCGCATACGGCGGCAACCGCCGGGTCGCCGGCCTCCGCCGCGAGGAGGTGGCGATGCTCGCCGGCGTGTCGGTCGACTACTACGTGCGCCTCGAGCGCGGCAACCTCGCCGGTGCGTCGGAGGGCGTGCTCGACGCCGTCGCGCGCACGCTGCAGCTCGACGAAGCGGAGCGCGAGTACCTGTTCGACCTCGCGCGCGCGGCCGGCCCTGGCCGCAAGCCCGCCCGCCGCCCCTCGCCGACGGTGCGGCCGGCCGTGCAGCAGGTGCTGGATGCGTTCACCGAGGCCCCGGCCTGGGTGCGCAACGGCCGCCACGACATCCTCGCGGCGAACCTGCTCGCCCGAGCGCTCTACTCCCCCGTGTTCGACGATCCACGCCGGCCCGTGAACACCACCCGGTTCGCGTACCTGAACCCGGCCGCCCGCGACTTCTGGCGCGACTACGACCAGATCACGCACGACTCCGCCGCGATGCTGCGGATGGAGGCGGGCCGCAACCCGCACGACCCCGACCTCATCCGGCTCGTCGGCGAGCTCTCGACGCAGAGCGAGCTGTTCCGCGAGCGCTGGGCCTCGCGCGATGTGAAGTTCCACCGCAGCGGCCTCAAGCGCCTGCATCACCCCGTGGTGGGCGACCTCGAGCTGACCTACGAGTCGATGGACCTGCCGAGCGAACCGGGCCTCGTGCTCAACGTCTACACGGCGCCGGCGGGTTCTCCGTCGGCCGACGCCCTCACGCTCCTGGCGTCGTGGGCGGCGACGCAGGCGGCGGAGTTCGCCGCACACGACGCGTCCGCGACCGCCGCCTCGCCGCGCTGAGCGCTGCCTGCACCTCTGTGCGTCGCTCCGAAAATCGGACGAACGACGCGTTTCCGGACCCGCTGCAGCCGCAGCATCCGGAAAGCGAGCGGAAGTCCGAATTCCGGATCGGCGAAGTCAAGTCGGCGGGATCAGACGGGCAGGACGACGAGGGTCGTTGCCGCGGCATCCGTTCCGGTGATCGGCCTCACGTACGCCGCACCGTAGCGGTCGTACTTGGCGTGCAGCTCCGCGTCGACGTCAGGCGCCACGGCGGGGACAGCGAGGCGGAACGTCACGTCCTTCGAGATGCCGCCCGCCGTCACGCGACCGGTGCCCGATCGCAGTGCGCGGCGGAACCACCCGTTCTCGGGACCGTGCGCCGACCGGATGTAGAGGGCGTCGCCGACGGCTGCGTGCCAGATCGTGACGGCGGGGCGCAGCGTCCCGTCGGGCCGCCGCGACGAGATGCGCAGCTCGGTGGCCGCGCCGATGCGGCGCAGCTCCGTCGCATCCCAGGCGGTCACGACGCGCCTCCCGAGGGGTACTCGGCCTCGGTGAGCTTGGGGCCCCACTCCGTCTCGGGGTCGCCGGCGTCCGGCGACGGCGCCTCCCAGAGAGCGAGGTGGCACATGAACTGGTCGGCTGCGGCGCCGTGCCAGTGCCACTCACCCGCGGGCGTGTACACCGTGTCGCCGGGGCGCAGCTCGATGAGCTCCTCGCCGCGCGTCTGCACCCAGCCGACGCCCTCGGTCACATGGAGCGTCTGCCCCACGGCGTGCCGGTGCCACGCGGTGTGCGCGCCGGGCGTGAATCGCACCAGGTTCAGGCGCGTACGCGAGGGTTCCTCACCGCGGTAGTAGGCGTTGAAGTAGACGTCGCCGCTGAACCACTCGGCGGGTCCTTTGACCGTCGCCGCCTGCGGCTGCCGGTTCGTGCTCATCGTGCGCTCCCTTCTCAGAGCCCGACCATCGCCATGCCGGAGTCGTCGTAGCGGTTGCCCGCCACGACCGCGGCGAGCGCGTCGAGCATCGCGATGTCATCGGCCGACAGCGCCACGGTGGTCGAGCCCGCGTTCTCGTCGACGCGCTCCCGACGGCGGGTTCCCGGGATCGGGACGATCGACGGATGCCTCGACAGCAGCCACGCGAGGGCCACCTGGCCGGGCGTCGCCCCGCGTGCGGCGGCGACCTCGCGCACGCCGTCGACGACCGCCTGGTTCGCGCGGAGGTTGTCGGGCTCGAAGCGCGGGACGCGGCCGCGGATCTCGCCCGCGCCGAAGGTGGCGTCCGCCGAGACGGTGCCCGTCAGGAACCCCTTGCCCAGCGGGCTGAACGGCACGAACCCGATGCCGAGCTCCGCGCAGGTCGGCAGCACCTCGGCCTCGGGGTCGCGCGTCCACAGCGAGTACTCGCTCTGAACGGCCGTCACCGGGAACACCGCGTGCGCGCGACGGATGGTCGCCGCACCGGCCTCAGAGAGACCGAAGTGCTTCACCTTGCCCGCAGCGACGAGTTCGCCGACCGCGCCTGCCACGTCTTCGATGGGCACCGCGGGATCGACGCGGTGCTGGTAGAACAGGTCGATCGCGTCGACGCCGAGGCGCTGGAGCGAGGCGTCCGCGACCCGCCGGATCTGCTCGGGGCGCGAGTCGGTCCCGACCATCTTGCCGTCGACGATGTCCCAGCCGAACTTCGTCGCGACGACCACGCGGTCGCGGATCGGGGTGATGGCCTCACCGACGAGCACCTCGTTGTCGTACGGTCCGTACACCTCGGCGGTGTCGATGAACGTCACGCCCTGATCCACGGCGTAGCGGAGCACGCCGATCATGTCGTCGCGGTCGCCGGGGTTCGGGCCGTAGCTCATCGACATCCCCATGGCGCCGATGCCGATCGCCGAGACCTCGAGGCCCTGGCCGAGCTGCCTGGTGTGCATGGTTCCTCCTCGTGCCGCAGAGCGTTCGCCCGCGGCATCCTTCATCCCACTCCTGTCAGCCTGCGCGCGGGAGACCCCGCTGTGACAGGTACCGCGAGAACCCCTCACGACGGCGTCAGCGGATGTCGGCGAGCGCGCGGTGCACCGACGCGACAGCGCTGGACCCCTCGCCCACTGCCGCGGCGACGCGCTTCATCGAGCCGCGGCGCACGTCGCCCGCGGCGAAGATGCGGGGCACGGAGGTCTCGAACGGCAGCGGTTCGCGGCCCATCCCCTGCCAGCGCTCCAGCGACTGCACCGACACGTCCGTGCCGGTGCGCAGGAACCCGTCGGCGTCGCGATCGAGCTCAGCGAGCCAGGATGTCGCCGGCTCCGCGCCGATGAAGCAGAACAGTCCGCGCGCTGCGACGTCGCCGATCGAGTCGATGCTCACGCTCTCGAGGGCCGCCCCTCCGCCGAGTGCGGTGACGCGGGACCCGGTGTGCACGTCGATCCGCGGGTCTTCGAGCAGCCGGTCCACGAGGTACGACGACATGCGGCTGCCGAGGTCGGAGCCGCGCACCACGAGGTGCACGGGGCACCCGTTCGCGGCGAGATACAGCGACGCCTGCCCGGCGGAGTTCGCCCCGCCGACCACCACCACCGGCGACTCGAACACCTGCCGGAGCTCGAGCGGCGTGGCCGCGTAGTAGATGCCGGCGCCCTCGAACTCGTTCCATCGGTCGAGGTCGAGCGTGCGGTAGGCGGCTCCCGAGGTGACGATCGCGGTGCGCGCGCGGATGACGCGGCCGTCGGTGAGCGTGACGTCGAGGTCCCTCCCCGCCGGCCGGAGGTCGGCCGCCTCGCACGGCGCGTAGACCCGCACTCCGAACTTGAGCGCCTGGAGCGATGCCTGGCCGATGAGGTCGCCGCCGCTCACGCCGAACGGGAAGCCCAGGAAGTTCTCGATGCGCGACGTCGCCGCGGCCTGCCCACCCGGGGCCACAGCATCCAGCAGCACCGTGCTCAGCCCTTCGGAGGCGCCGTAGATGGCGGCGGCGAGGCCCGCGGGTCCGCCGCCCACGACGACCAGGTCGACCACCTCGTCGGCGCGGCCCTGGTAGCTCAGCCCGAGCCGCTCGGCGACCATGCCGGGCGTCGCGTTCTTCATCGCCTCGCCTTGGATGAAGGCGACCGGCAGGTCGTCGAGGCCGATGCCGTGCTCGCCGAGCGTCCAGAGGTCTCCCGGTGCGAGCTCGATCGCGGTGTGCACGAGGTCGACGCGCTCGGCGAAGCGTCGCAGCGCCAGGAAGTCGCGTGATGAGCGGGGTCCGACGAGCTTGAGGGTCAGCGCGGCGGGTCCGGCGCGGAGGATCTCGCGGCGCGCCCACAGCGCGTGCAGGATGATGTCGCACAGCTCGTCGTCTTCCGCCATCAGTGCGCGCAGGCGCGGGCGGCTGACCCGCAGCATCCGTCCCGCCTTCGTCGCCCGTGCCGACAGGAACGCGCCCTGCCCGTTGAGCAGGCCGAGTTCGCCCACGAAGCTGCGCGGACTCATCGTGCCCACGTGGGTCTCGCCCACCCAGCCGAAGGCGACGCGGACGATCTCGATCTCTCCCGTGTCGACGAGGATCAGGTCGTAGTCGAGGTCGCCGGCCTCGAACAGGTACTCGCCCGCCTCGACGTCGTGCGGCTCACCGAACGACAGCAGACGCTCCCACTGCGCGTCCGTGAGCGCGGGCTTCATCATGCGCTCGAACTCGCGCTGCGTCATCTTCGCGTTGCCCATCGCAGTCCCTTCCTCAGCGGTGGATCAGCTCGCGCCAGTCGGCCGGGACACGGCCTTCCGGCCCCGGCGACGGCTGCGTGTCGGGCCGCGAGGCGGGCGGCGAGAGCTGCGGCCCGTCGACGTAGTCCTCCGCGACGTAGTCCCAGAACCACTCCTCGCCCGGTTCGAAGCTGCGGACGTACCGGTGACCCGTCGCGCGGAAGTGCGCCGTCGCGTGCTGCGCCGGCGAGGTGTCGCAGCAGCGCACGTCACCGCACACCGCGCAGCGCCGCAGGTGCACCCACCACCCGCCGACGTCGTCGCAGTCGGCGCAGCCCTCGCCCGAGGGCGGCACGGTGGGGTCGATCTCGCTCAGGCTCATGCGCCTGCCTCTCATCGCACGCGTTCCGTCGGTGCGATGCTAACGCGCCGGGGCGGGAGCCGGGCCGTTAGAGTGAGCCGCGATGATCGAGGTTGCGGACGGCGTGCTCGTCGCCACGAGCCGCGTGATGTCGACGACGTCGACGGTGCTGTGCCGCGACGGCGAGGCTCTGCTCATCGATCCGGCGTGGATGCCCGATGAACTCGACGCCCTCGCCGACGAACTGGACGCCCGCGGCCTCCGCGTCATCGGAGGCTTCGCCACGCACGCCCACCACGACCATCTGCTGTGGCACCCGCGCTTCGGCTCCGCGGCGCGGTGGGCGTCGCGGGCGACCGCCGCGCTCGCCCGCGACGAGCGGGACGCACTGGTCGCCGCGCTCGGCGCAGAGTTCCCGGAGCCGCTGGTCGAGCTGATGGGGGCGGTGGAGGAAGTGGATGCTGCGCTCCCACCCGCGTCCGTTCCGCGAGGATTCGCCCCCGAGCTGGTGGTGCACGACGGCCACGCGCCCGGTCATACCGCGGTGTGGCTGCCCGAACAGCGGGTGCTGATCGCCGGCGACATGCTCAGCGACCTCGAGCTGCCCCTCCCCTTCTATCCGGACGACCTTCCGTCGTATGTCGCGGCGCTCGACCTCCTCGCCCCGTTCGCCGCCCGGGCCGCCGTCGTGATCCCGGGCCACGGAACCCCGGGGTCCGACGCCGTGGCGCGCCTCGACGCCGACCGGCGTTACCTCGACGACGTCGTCGCCGGACGGGTTCCGAGCGACCCGCGCCTCGCGAACCCGGGAATGCCGGACGAGTACGCGCACCTCAAGGCGATGGTCGCCGACGCCGGCTCCTGACGCCTCAGGCCTCCTCGACGAGGACCGGCGCGCGACGCCGGCCGCCGATGAGCGGTGCGACCATCGCGGCGATGACGACGAACACGAGCGGGATCAGGAGTGCGGCGCGCAGGCCGTACTCGTCCCCGACGAAGCCCAGCGCGGGCGGTCCGACGAGGAACGCGACGTAGCCGGCCGTCGCCACGAGCGACACGCGTGCCGCCGAGTCAGGACCCGAGTCGCCGGCGGCGCTGATCGCGACGGGGAACCCGAGCGATGCGCCGAGTCCCCACAGCAGCACCGCGGCGGCGGCCACGACCTGGCTGTCGACGAAGATCACGAGTGCCAGGCCGACGGCGGCGAAGACGCCGCTGGCGCACAGCACCGCAGGTCGGCCGAAGCGCTCGATGAACCAGCCGCCCGAGAAGCGGCCGATCGTCATCGCGGCCGCGAACACCGCGTAGATCGTCGAGCCGAGGGCGGGATCGAAGCCGTGGCCGTCGACCATGACCAGCGGGAGCCAGTCGTTGGCGGTCCCCTCGGCGAGCGCCATCGCCAGGATGATCACCCCGATCAGCAGCAGGCGGGAGTCCTTCCAGAGCGCCCGACGGTCCTCGTGCACCGTCGTCGTCTCGCCGCCGTAGGCGCGACCGGTGTGCGGCGGCAGCGCGGGGACCGCGAGAAGGACCGCGACCAGTGCCACCGCTCCGACGATCACGAGGTGCCACACCACCGGGAACGCCGCAGCCGTGGCCACGATGCCGACCACGGCGCCGACGACGGTGCCGAGGCTGAAGCATCCGTGCAATGTCGGAAGGAACGACCGATCCGTCACCCGCTCGACGTCCGCGCCCTCGACGTTCATCGCCACCTCGCCGCCGCCCATTCCGGCACCGAAGAGGAAGAGGCCCGCCGCGACAGCGAACGGCGACCCCGTGGCTGCCCCGATGCCGATGAGCGGCATGCTCAGCACGATTCCGGCGGCTCCGGCGGCGATCACCGGGCGCGCGCCCCGCCGCGCGACGAGCGCACCGGACGAGAGGATGCCGATCATCGAGCCGAGCGAGAGGCCGAACAGCACCAGCCCCATCTCGGCGGTGGACGCCCCGAGCAGATCTCGGATGTCGGGCGTGCGCGTCACCCAGGAGGCGATCCCGACACCGGGGACGAAGAAGAGCGTGGCCAGGGCGAGGCGGCGCGCGCGAAGAGACGTGGGCATCGGCATCCTTCTGAGTATGTACGATCGTACACAAGTGATCTGTACTATCGTACACAACTGGCGATCCCGACGAGAAGAGGTTTCGGATGGTGGCACGAGGCGCCAATGACCCCGACCGGAGGGAGCGGATCATCGCCGCGGCGCTCGAGGTGATCGGCGAGCGCGGTGTGCACCAGACCAGCCACCGTGTCATCGCCGCACGCGCCGGGGTGCCCCTCGGCTCCCTCACCTACTACTTCGACGGGCTGTCCGACATCCTCGAGCAGGCGTTCGCCTCACTGGCAGCCCGTATGGCCGAGCAGTACCGCGCCAGCCTCGAGGGCGCACGGTCCCGCGATGAGGCATGCGCGGCGGTGGTCGACCTGATCTGCGGCTCGTACGCGACGACTGACGAGGTGCGCGCGCTCTTCGAGATGTACTCGTTCGGCAACTACGACGCGAAGGTGCACGACCTCTGCCGCGATTGGCTGCTTGTCAGTCGCGCGAGCCTCGGCCTGCATTTCACGCAGCCGACCGCACGCGCCCTCGACGCGCTCGTCGAGGCCTTCCCGATGCACCAGGCATGGGAGGGTGAGCCGCTCGACCGCGCCTACGTCGCGGCGGTCGTACAGGCGCTCGTGGACCGGTTCGAGCCGGCACGCGACGTCGCATGACCGCGACGGATCAGTCGAGTTCGACCGTCGTGTCGCGGGGGTAGGCGCCGCCGGCGAGCTTCACCAGGTGGGCGTGCGCGTACTCGCACACCAGCGCGTGCCGGTAGACCATGCGCGGAACATCGACGTTCGAGTCCATCCAGAGGCTCATCCCGGCGAGCTTCCAGTGGCGGAACGTGTCGTCGCCGGTGACCAGCGCGAGGATCTCGAGGAACGAGTCGTCGAACCGGATCGAGTGCACCGCCCGCCGATACTCCTCGACCGTGAGCGCCATCGAGAACGGGATGTTCATGAAGCACAGCGCTGTCTGGATGTCGAGCCGAAGGTAGCGTCGACGGCGGCGCTCGGCATCGATCGGCGGGATGTCGAGCTGCGCGAAGTCGAGCGCCTCCGGCCGCGTGAGCGGAACGCCGTCGAGGGCGATCAGGACGTCGTACACGTTGACGTCGTGCTCGACGACGGCCGAGTCGCCGAGTCCTGCGAGGGTCTCCGGCCGGAGCGTCACAGGCGCCATGTCCACCGCCGTGTTGCGGATGATGAAGTTCACCAGGTTCGTCTCGACCACGAAGTGCCGGATCAGCAGCTCGACCGCGCCCGGCGAGACGAAGCGGCGCAGGAACCACACGCACAGCGCATCCATCGTGCTCAGCGGCATCCATCGGAACGGCAGCACGCGCTTCACGATCGAGATGATCGCGACGAGCAAGCGGGAGACGATCCGCGCGATCGGGTAGAGCCAGCGCCGCGACAGGCGTCGCTGGTCGTTGATGATCTGACGCACCAGCGCACGGTCGAGAGGGACCGAGGGATCGGCGTACACCGCCTCCCACATGCTCGGGTCGGAGCGCACGAACTCCGGCATGCTCGGCCGCGGCGCCGCCACGTCAGCGGTCCAGTTCCTCGAGCTGCAGCGCGTACAGCCGCGCCACCACCTGCGCGCAGCGAACGATGTCGTCGGCATCGCGGTCGTCGATGATGCCCGAGGTCAGGATCGCCTCCATGTCTCCGGTGTGCCCGGCGTCGGCATCCTGGTGGTACCGCATGAAGTGCACCTGGTTGTCGGCGAGGCCGAGCACCTCCTGGAATCGGGCCGCCCAGCCCGCCGCGCGCTTCGCGCCCAGGCCCTCGATGATGAACATCGCGCCCAACAGCCCGACGGGATTCGGCTGACCCGCGTAGTGGAACATGTAGCCCGATAGCGCCTCCGACCCGATGTTCTTGCGCCCGCGGCGGAGCTCCTCGAGCGTGCCGCCGATCGCCACGTAGTCGCGCTCGAGCATCAGGTAGTCGCGGTGCTCCTCCTCCGCGTGGCGGATCGCGGCCGCACGCAGCTCGAAGTGCTCGATGTCGAAGCTCGACGCCGCTCTCGAGATCCACGGCGACCCGTCGACCACCTGCTGGCGGAGGTTGAAGAGCAGTCGCCGGTAGTCCTCGAGCGTGACCGTGCCGTCGGCGAGGCGCTGCAGGATGGGCACCCGGTCCAGCCGGTCTTCGAGCTCGACCCAGACCTCCGCCAGGCGTTCGAACAGCGTCCCGGCGCCGTCCTCGGGGGCGATGTCGGCGGCGACGGTCGTGGTGCTGCTCATGTCGATGCTCCTTGCCGGTCGCTCGGTGCGACCACGGTGAGATGGGCGAAGGCGAACGAGAATCGGCCCGACTCGGGCACGGCGAGAAGGACCGTCTCCCCCGGCGCGAAGCGCCCCGTGTGCCACGCTTCCTCGAGCGCGATGAAGATGCTCGCGGAGCCCGTGTTGCCGCGGGTCTCGAGATTCGAGAACCAGCGGTCGGTGTCGAGCGTCGGGATGCGGCGCCGGAGCGCCTCGAACGCGACGTCGCGGAACATGTTCGTGCTGTAGTGGCAGACGACGTGGTCGAGGTGGCGCACATCGACGAGCCCGATGTCGACGAGCTCCTCGAACTGGCGGATGCCGGCATCCGCGAGGTCGTCGAGCATGCTCACGTCCTGTCGCAGCAGGAACATGCCGGCCGCGTCCCCCTCGGCGATGCCGACGTCCTGCCAGGTTCCGCCGACCTCCGGCTCGGCTCCGACCATGCCGGCGCGCATGCACACGTCGTGCTCGTGAGCGAGCGAGACGTGCCGCACCCAGTCGACCCGCAGCGACGGCTTGGTCGGGTGCGGCTGGAACTCGACGACGACCGCACCGGCTCCGTCGGACAGCATCCATCGCAGGAAGTGAGCGTCCATGCCGGCACGGATGCCGTCGTACCGGCGCTGCCTGAGGCTCCGGCTCGCGAGCTCCGAGCCCACCACGGCCGCACGGGGGTGGTCGCCGAGCCGGATCTTGCTGACGACGGCGTCGAGCGCCGCGAGGCTGGACGCGCACACACCGGACGCCGACAGCAGCTGCATCGGCCCGCCGCCGAGCCGCCCGTGCACCATCGACGCGAAACCGGGCACGAGCACGTCGCCCATCGTCGTCGCGCACGCCAGCATGCGGATGTCGTGGGCGTCGATGCCGCGATCGTCGAAGGCCGCCCGGAGGGCCTTGACCGCGAGCTCCTCGTTGAGCTCGGTCGGCTCGCCGTGCGCGTCGAGCGCGTAGTGCCGCTGCCGGATGCCGTTCGAATCAAGGATGCGCCGCCGGATGCGCTGGGTCACCGCGTCGTCCCCGCCGAGGCGCGCCACGATGCCGTCGTTGTCGACCGGCTCCCCCGGCAGGTACCGGCCGAAGCCGGTGAGATAGGCATTCGCCGTCGCGCCCATGGTGAGAAGACTAAAGGGAAGACATGGATGCTGTGCCCCGCAGCATCCATCATCCCTTCAGTCCCCTCCGATTCGGCGTCGCCATCACGTGCGCTCGGACCAGGTCCGCTCTGCGCCGGGAAGAACTAAGGTGTGCGCAGAAGGGTCGTGCTGCGGCGGACGAGGATCGACGGAGATGGCGCCATGGAAGACACGAATGAAGCGGTCGTGACACTCAGCGAAGAGCAGTGCTGGAACATGCTCGCGCGCGGCGAGCTGGGGCATCTCGCCCTGGACGCGGGCGGCGAGCCCGACATCTTCCCGGTGAACTACGTGATCGACGGACCCCGGGTGCTGTTCCGCACCGCTCCGGGTTCCAAGCTCGCGGAGTTGTCGCAACACCCTCGCGTCGCGTTCGAGGTCGACGAGTACGACGACACGTACGCCTCGAGCGTGATCGTCAAAGGCGTGGCGGAACGGCTCGAGCTGCAGCGTGAGATCGACGAGGCCGACGCACTTGCGCTGCGTCCTTGGATCCCCACCCTCAAGTACCGGTGGGTGCGCATCGTGCCGACGCAGATCTCGGGCCGGTGGTTCGCACGGACGCCGGAGCCCGACCGCTACAAGGCGTCGTCGAAGGAAGGCGCGTAAGCGCTTCGCGAGGCTCGGGCGACCTGCATGCGT
>NZ_JAUZUR010000013.1:0-64814 GCF_031844125.1 Microbacterium sp. PRC9 | reverse complement strand
CCTCTGGTCGCTGAGCCTGTCGAAGCGCCCCTTCGGCAGGCTCAGGGACCGGGACCAGACTCGCGGCCGCGAATCCGGGGGGACTCGCGGCTGCGGCATCCGTCACCGACAATCGACCTACGAGAGCACTCATGAGCACTTCGGACCAGCGCTGGTTCCATCGCCGGGGCGACCTCGCCCGTGACGGGTGGGAGAGCGTCGTCGATGAGAACACCCCCGGGTGGGCCCACACCGGCATCCGGGTCGCCGAGCTGAACGCGAACGACTCGCTCGCTCTGGCCACGACCGGGGTCGAGCGGATCGTCGTCCCGCTGTCGGGGTCGTTCACGGTCGCTTACTTCGAGGGCGCCGACACCACGACGACGCGGCTGAAGGGTCGGGCGTCGGTTTTCGACGGGCCGACCGACGTGCTCTACCTCTCGTCCGCGGCGACCGCTGTGCTCACCGGCGTCGGCCGTGTCGCGATCGCGACGTCGCCGACCGACGTCGTGAAGCCGAGCGTGCACATCCCGGCGTCCGACACTCCCGTCGAGCTGCGGGGAGCGGGCCGCTCGAGCCGCCAGGTGCACAACTTCGGCACGCCGCAGGCGCTGGACGCGGCGCGGCTCATCGTGTGCGAGGTCATCACGCCGGCTGAGAACTGGTCGTCGTACCCGCCGCACAAGCACGACGAGCACGTGCCGGGCCACGAGTCGCGTCTCGAGGAGATCTACTACTTCGAGACCGCGCCGGTCGGCGGAGCCGAGTCCCCAGCGGCGGAGTCGGCGTTCGGCATGTTCAGCACGTACTCGTCCCCGGCGGGCGAGATCGACATCAACGCGATGGTGCGCACCGGCGACATCGCACTCGTTCCCTACGGCTACCACGGCCCCGCCGTGGCCGCGCCGGGATACGACCTGTACTACCTCAACGTGATGGCCGGCCCCGATCCCGAGCGGGAGTGGCTGATCAGCGACGACCCCGCGCACGCGTGGGTGCGTGACACCTGGGCCGGGCAGAGCGTCGACGAGCGACTGCCCTATACGAACGACTCGAACGACAAGGAAGGCGACCGCTGATGGGCGTGACGCGACGGATGACGGTCAGCCAGGCGCTCGTGGAGTTCCTGGCGCACCAGTGGACCGTGGACGGCGACATCCGGGAGCGCACGATCCCCGGTATGTTCGGCATCTTCGGCCACGGCAACGTGGCCGGCATCGGCCAGGCGCTGAAGCAGTTCCACGTCGAGAATCCCGACCTGATGCCGTACCACCAGGCCCGCAACGAGCAGGCGATGGTGCACCAGGCCGTCGGTTACGCGCGCATGCACCGCCGCCGTGGCACCTACGCGTCGGCCGCGTCGGTCGGCCCGGGCGCGGCGAACATGCTCACCGCCGCGGCCCTCGCCACGACCAACCGCCTGCCCGCGCTGCTGCTGCCGAGCGACACCTTCGCGACCCGCGTCGCCGACCCGGTGCTGCAGCAGCTCGAGCAGCCGTGGGACATCGGACTCACCGTCAACGACGCGTTCCGGCCGCTGTCGAAGTTCTTCGACCGCGTGCAGCGTCCCGAGCAGCTGTACTCGATCGCCCTCGCCGCGATGCGCGTGCTCACCGACCCCGCCGAGACCGGCGCCGTCACCATCGCGCTCCCCGAAGACGTGCAGGCCGAGGCGCTCGACGTGCCCGTCGAGTTCCTGCAGGACCGCGAGTGGCACCTGCGCCGACCCCTGCCCGAGCGCGGTCCGCTCGCCCGCGCCGTCGCCGCCATCCGCGGTGCGAAGAACCCGCTCATCGTCGCAGGGGGTGGCGTCATCTACTCGGGCGCCGAGGAGCAGCTGCGCGCCCTCGTCGAGGCCACCGGCATCCCGGTCGGCACCTCGCAGGCGGGCGGCGGATCGCTGAACTGGGACCACCCGCAGAACCTCGGCGGCATCGGCGCGACCGGCACGCTCGCCGCCAACCGCCTCGCGGCCGAGGCCGACGTGATCATCGGCATCGGCACGCGGTACAGCGACTTCACCACCGCGTCGCGCACGGCGTTCCAGAACCCGGACGTCGTGTTCGTGAACATCAACATCGCCTCGTTCGACGCGTACAAGCTCGGCTCGCAGCTGCCGGTCGTCGCCGACGCGCGTGAGGCGCTCACCGAGCTGTCGATCGAGCTCGAGGGGTACGAGGTCAGCCCCGAGTACTCGGAGCGGATCGCCCGCGAGAAGGCGGAGTGGGATGCTGCCGTCGATGCCGCGTTCGTGCCCTCAGGGCTCGACCTGCCCGGCCAGCCGGAGATCATCGGCGCCGTGCAGTCGACCAGCGCCCCTGAGGACGTCATCGTCCAGGCCGCCGGATCCCTCCCCGGCGACCTCCACAAGCTGTGGCGCGTGCGCGACCCGCTCGGCTACCACGTCGAGTACGCGTTCTCCTGCATGGGCTACGAGATCGCCGGGGGACTGGGCGCCAAGCGCGGCCTTCTCGCCGACGGCGACGACCGCGACGTCATCGTGATGGTCGGCGACGGGTCGTACCTGATGCTCAACACCGAGCTCGTCACGGCGGTCGCCGAGGGCATCAAGATCATCGTCGTGCTCATCCAGAACCACGGCTACGCCTCGATCGGCCACCTGTCCGAGACCGTCGGCTCGGAGCGCTTCGGCACCTGGTACCGCGAGTACGACGGCGAGGCCCGCAACTTCCAGGGCGAGAAGATCCTCCCCGTCGACCTCGCCATGAACGCGCGCAGCTACGGCCTCGACGTCATCGAGATCGAGCCCGGCGCCTCGGCCATCGACGACCTCAAGGCGGCCGTCGCGCAGGCCAAGGCATCCGAGAAGTCCACGTTCATCCACATCAACAGCGACCCGCTCATCTACGCGCCCGACGGCGCCGGCTGGTGGGACGTGCCGGTGCCCGAGGTCTCGACCCTCGGATCCACGCAGCGGGCGCGCGAGGAGTACCTCGAACAGAGGGCGGCGCAGCGTCCGTTGCACGGGTGAGCGGGTGGAGGCTGCAGCCTGGCGGCGCCCGACAGTCCGTCCGGCCGGACGCGCTTAATACGACTGTCCGAGCCCTTCCCCGGTGGGTAGCCTGAGGCGACCCACCTCGCACCGAAGGGAGTCCGGGCATGGCAGGTTGGCGCATCCGCGACTATCACGCCGACGACGTCGACGGCATCCTGCGCCTCTGGGAGCAGGTCACCGGAGAGGGCGTCGAGCCGGTGTACAGCCTGTCCGAAGTGCTCGCGTCGTGTGCGAAGGACCACGCGGTGGTCGCCGTCGTCGGCGAGCAGATCGTCGGTGCCGCGATCGGCCGCGCCGCGCACGCGCAGGGCTGGGTCGTCTTCCTCGCCACGGCGTCGCATGTGCGCGGCATGGGCATCGGCTCGTCGCTCCTCGCCGCGCTCGAGGCGCGCATGGCGCCGCAGGGCATCTCCAAGCTCTCCGCACTCATGCCGGCAGCCGAGACGAAGATGGGCGCATTCCTGCACCAGGGGTTCGCGCTCAAGCAGGACCTCCACTACTTCGAGCGGCACATCCCGGTGCAGCGCGAAGAGCTCAAGCGCCTCGCCGAGCTCGGCGGCCGGGTCCTGCCCCGCGGGCTGTGGGACGCCGTCGGCGGCATGAACGCCGAGAAGGAGCTGCTCGAGCGGCGGGTGGTGCTGCCGCTCGCGCAGTCGGAGCTCGCCGAGCGGTTCGGCGTCGTGCCGCCGCGGGCGATCGTGCTGTTCGGGCCGCCGGGCACCGGCAAGACGACGTTCGCCAAGGCGATCGCCTCCCGCCTGGAGTGGTCGTTCGTCGAGGTCTTCCCGTCCCGGCTCGCGTCGCACCCGGGTGGCCTGGCGGGCGCATTGCGCGAGACGTTCGCGACGATCGCCGAGCTCGAGCACGCGGTGGTCTTCATCGACGAGGTCGAAGAGATCGCCTCGCACCGCCAGGGCGAGCCGCCGTCGCCCACGCAGGGCGTGACGAACGAGCTGCTCAAGATCATCCCCGCCTTCCGCGAGCAGCCCGGACGCCTCCTGATCTGCGCGACCAACTTCATCAGATCGCTGGATGCCGCGTTCCTCCGGCACGGCCGGTTCGACTACGTGATCCCTATCGGGCTTCCTGACGAGCAGGCTCGTGACGCCATCTGGCGCCGGTACGTGCCGGACGCCGCGGTCGGCATCGACATGCCCGAACTCGTGGCGATGACCGACGGATTCTCGCCCGCCGACATCGAGTTCGCCGCGCGCAAGGCGTCGCAGTCCGCCCTCGAGAACGCCGTGGACTCGGGTTCGTCCGAGCCCGAGGGCCCGTTCATGACCGACTACACCGCGGCGATCGCGGGCACCCGCGCAACGGTCTCGGCCCAGGTCGCCGCCGACTTCCTCGAGGACATCGAGACGGTCGGCCGCCTGTAGCGGAATCGATCAATCTGCTGAGAGTGGCGGGGTCCGGGCGCCGAGCGGGCACGGTCCGACCCTAGGCTGGATCGCACAAGGGGAGTACTCCCGCCTGCGGCACGCTCGTCACTACGGATCCAGCGCCGGATCCCGGGCTGCCGGCCCTTCGGGGCGGAGGAGACCTTGGCGTTCTTCGTCACGCCACGTCTCCGATCCGGAAGGAAACCCCATGGGTTCGCTCAATCGTCTCTTCGGCCTCGCCGCCAAGGCCCTCGACTCGTCCGACTCGAAGGGCGCAAAGCCCGGCGGCGCCACGGACTGGCGCTCGATGGTGCGCGATGTGGCCGGTGCTGTCACCGGCGATCAGCGCCCCGCCGCGGCTCCACCCGCGGCCGCCCCGTGGCAGCCCGCGCCAGCCGCCATCGCGCCTGCGGCGTCGGTCGGCCTCACCCCGCCTCCGGCGTCGAGCGCTCCCGGCGCTGCCGCGCCGCACGCGCGCGCCCCCCACACGGCCGCACCCGCGACCGCCGCCGACCGGGCGGCGATCGCCCGCTACGAGTACCTGCTGCAGACCTCCGACCCGCACCAGGTCGAGGCCATCCACCGGGAGGCCTTCGCGCGGCTCACGCCCGAGCAGCGGGCGCAGGTGCAGGCCGGGATGCGCGCCGAGCTGCGCCCGGCCGAGCAGCCGCGCTCCGCCGAGGCGCCGGACCTCGCGCGTGCGGCAGCCCGCACCGAGGCGGTGCGGCCCGGGGCGATGGCGGGCCTGCTCGCGCGGGTCGGCCGCACCGGCCGCGGTGGGTCCACCGCCGGAGGCATGGCCCGCGGCGCCGCACTCGTGGGCGCCGGGGGAGTGCTCGGCGCCGTCGCCGGGGCCGCGGTGGTCAGCGCCGTCGCGGTCCCGCTGCTGGCCGAGGCGGCAACGCTGGGCGTGGACTTCGATGCGATCGCCGGCGGTGTCGACCTCGACGCGATCGCGGGCGGTGTCGATCTCGGCGGCGCGGGCGACCTCGTCGCCGGAGCCTCCGACCAGCTCGCGGGCGCCGGCGAGGCGGTGACCGGCATCGGCGAGCAGATCTCGAACTTCGAGCTGCCGGGCCTCCGCGACCTGTTCGGCTGACACCCCGGAGGATCGCGGATGCCGCGGGCCGCGGCATCCCTCCCCCCGATGCACGAGACCCCCTGCCGAGCGGCAGGGGGTCTCGTGTGAAGCGGGGTGCGTCAGAGCGTGGCGGCCAGCGGGTCGAAGTCCGCGGGGAGCGAGCCGACCTCGCCGAGGGTGCTCTCGACGTCGACGTAGGTGCGCGACGTCGCGGCCTCCTCGATCGACAGCAAGGTGTCGAGCACGTGGTACCCGAACTCGCCGGTGGCGATGTGCGGGCGGCTGTCGCGGATCGAGCGGGCCATGTCGAGAAGGCCCAGACCGCGGCCGGTGAGCACGCCCTCCTGGGGCACCTGGATGATCTCCTGCTCCCTCACCGATACGTCGGTGAGCGGACGCGTGATCGTGATGTCCCCCCCGAAGTAGTTCGGGTCGGGGATCACGATCGTGCCCTCGGTCCCGTTGATCTCGACGATGCCGTGGCGCTTGAGCGGCGAGTCGGTGCTGTACAGGCTCTGGGCCTGACCGCCCTGCTCGAAGTCCATCAGCACCGACAGGGTCGACGGGATCTCGACGGGGAACTCCTGACCGGCGAGCTCGCCGACCTGCACCTTGCGGGTCGGCGAGCCTTTCAGGCCGAGGGCCGCGACCGACGCGACGGGGCCGAACACGTGCACGAGCGCCGACACATAGTACGGACCCATGTCGAGGAGCGGTCCGCCGCCCTTGGCGTACAGGAACGCGGGGTTCGGGTGGAAGATCTCCGGGCCCTGCCACTGGAACGACGTCGATGCGAACAGCGGGCGGCCGATGTCGCCGCGCGCGATCGCGCGCTTGGCCGTCTGCACACCCGGGCCGAGCACGGTGTCGGGCGCGACGCCGACACGCAGGCCCGCAGCATCCGCCGCCGTGAGAAGCCGCAGGGACTCCTCGCGGTCGATGCCGATCGGCTTCTCGGTCCAGACGTGCTTGCCCGCCGCGATGATCGCCAGCGAGACCTCGACGTGCACCGCCGGGATCGTGAGGTTGACGACGATGTCGACATCGGGGTCGTTCAGCACGAGGTCGATGCCGCCGGCGTGGGGCACGCCGTACCTCTCGGCCTGCGCCTTCGCGCGGTCCTCGAGGAGGTCGCCGATCGCGATGACGCGCACGTCGGGGAAGCTCGACAGGTGCGTCAGATACTGGTCGCTGATGTTGCCGGCGCCGATGATGCCGACGCCGACTGCTCCGGAGGAAGACGTGGTCATCGGGAAAAGGTACCACGAAAACCTCCATGTGGAGGTTTTTCTCCGATAGCATGGTCCGCATGGCCGAAGCGGAGCACCAGCCGACCCCGCGGGGGTCGTACGCGAAGGGCGTCGCGCGTCGCCAGGAGATCCTCGACCGTGCCATCGAGGTGTTCGCCAAGCGCGGTTCCGACCGCACCAGCCTGCGCGCGATCGCCGAGGAGGTCGGCGTCACGCACGCCGCGCTCAAGCACTACTTCGGGTCGCTCGAGGAGCTCCTGATCGCGGTCTACCGCCAGTCGGAGTCCCGCGGCGAGGACTGGGAGCCCGTCCCTCCCGATGTGACGCCCACCGAGCTCCTTCGCCGCTGGAGCGATGCCAACCACGAGGTGCAGGGGCTCGTGCAGCTCTACTCGTCGCTCGTCGCATCGGCTCTCGAAGAAGGGCACCCCGCCGCGCGGGAGTTCGCGACCGAACGATTCGTGCGCGTGCGCACCGAGATCGCCGAGCGCGTGCGCCACAACCAGCGGGCGGGTCGCATCCGGGCCGACGTCGACCCGCTGGCCACCGCCGCGCTCGTGATCGCGGCATCGGACGGCCTGCAGACCCAGTGGCTGCTCGACCCCGACGCCCCGCAGGACGCCGCCCTCGCGCTCCTCGACCAGCTGCTCTCGGAGCCGGCCCCGGCCGGGCGCCCGGCGGTCTGAGCCGGGAGGACGGATGCCGCAGCACAGCGCCGGCCGCCGATTCGCGGCCGACCTGGGCCACGCGGTCTCGAGCCTGTTCCGCCTCGCGCCGGCCCCGGCGCCGCGGTGGGCGATCGGCCTGCGCGCGGCGATCGCCATGGCCGTGCCGATCGCGGCGATGACGCTGCTCGGGCGTGCCGATCTCGGCTTCCAGGCGGCGACCGGCGCGTTCGTCGCGCTGTACGGCACGCACCTCCCGGTCCGTGAGCGGGCGCGCGTCGTGCCCTTCGTCGCGGGCGGCCTGGTCCTGGCCGCCGTGCTCGGCGCCCTCGCGGGCCCGTCGCCCGTATGGACGCTGATCGGGCTCGCGATCGTCGCGCTCGCCGCGGCCGTCGCGATGTTCGGCTTCGCCGTCGGTCCGCCCGGCCCGCTTTTCGTCGTGCTCGTCTACGGGCTCTCGGCGCACATCGTGGCGTCGGGAGCGGATGCCGCCGCCTACGTCGCCGCGGTGGCCTGCGGCATCCTGTTCGCCTCGGTCGTGTCACTGGCTCCGCTGGTGCTGGCCAGCCGCCGCCGCCTCGCCGCGCGACCGCTGCGCGAGGTGCTGCCCGGGCCGGCCTGGCCGCCGGGGGAGCGGATGCTCGTGATCCGCGTCGCCCTCGTGACGGTGGTCGGGATCGCGGTGGGACTGTTCGTCGACCCCGATCGCGCCTACTGGATCGTGGGCGCCGCCATCGCGGTCGTCGGTGTCGCCGCCGACCGGCGGGCCGCCTTCAGCCGTGGGCTGCACCGCATGATCGGCACGATCGTCGGTGCCGGCGTGTACCTGCTGCTGGCGCCGCTGCCGATCCCGGCGCTGTGGCTCGCGCTGCTCCTGGGCGTGCTGCAGTTCACGATCGAGCTGTTCGTCGTGCGCAACTACGCCCTGGCCCTCGTCTTCATCACGCCGCTCGTCCTCCTGCTCACGGGCGCTGCGACGGGTGCCGTCGACACGGTGGCGGTCGCGACCGAGCGCGTGATCGACACGCTGGCGGGCGCCGCGCTGGGCGCGGCGAGCGGCGTGCTGCACGCGCGCGACGACTGACGCGACGGCATCCATCGATCGGTTGATCCTCGAGTCGGCGGCCCGCTCGATGTGTCGCGGGACCCGCGGGGATGGACTGATGGGGTGCATGGCTTCATCGACTCTCTCGCTCATCGGCTGACCACGCGGCGTGGCGCCTGGATCTCGCTCGCACTGGGGATCGTCGCCTTCGCCGCACTCCTCGGAGCGCTCGGACGCGCGGATCTCGACGCGGGCGGCGATGCCGTCATCCCGCAGTCCGAGGGCGGGCAGGTCGCAGCGCTCGCCGACGAGTTCCCAGGGGCCGCGGATCAGTCGCTCCTGGTGGTGGCCAGTCGAGCGGACGGCGGCGCGCTGACGACCGCACAGTTCGACGCGCTCGCATCGCTCATACCTGAGGTCGGCGGCGCGACGGGCGGAACGGCGACCGGCCCGCAGCTGAGCGAGGACAGCCGGGCGGCGGTCATCGCCGCGACGCTCCCGGTCACGGACGACGCGGATGCCGCGGAGCAGGCGGTCCATGACGTGCGCACCGTGACCTCGGAGAATCCGATCGCCGGGGTCGACGTGAAGGTCACGGGCGGCGCCGCCTTCGGGGCGGACATCGCGGCCGCCTTCGACGGTGCGGACTTCACCCTCCTCCTGGTCACGATCGGGATCGTGGCCCTGCTGCTGATCGCGACGTACCGATCGCCGGTCCTCTGGCTCGTGCCGCTCATCGTCGTCGCGCTCGCCGATCAGCTCGCGACCAAGGCCACCGCCGCGCTCGGGACGGCTCTGGAGCTGCACTTCGACACCGGCATCGTGAGCGTGCTCGTCTTCGGCGCGGGAGCCAACTATGCGCTCCTCCTCGTCTCGAGGTACCGCGAGGAGCTCGCGCAGGTCGACGACCATCGTGCGGCGCTCGCGCGCGCGTGGCGTGCGAGCGTGCCCGCGATCGCGGCATCCAACGTCACCGTCGTGCTGTCGCTGCTCACTCTGCTGCTGGCCGTCGTGCCGGGCACGCGAGGCCTCGGCATCGCCTCTGCGGTCGGACTGCTGATCGCCCTCGCCGCGGTGCTCCTGGTGCTGCCGCCCGCGCTCGCCGTGTGCGGGCGAGGCATCTTCTGGCCCGTGATCCCTCGGCCCGGGCAGGAGCCGGGGCGCGTGGGGGCCTGGCGGGGGGTCGGCGCGCGCGTCGTGGCACGCCCGCTCCCGCCGGTCGGCGCGGGCCTCGTGCTGCTCGGGGTGCTCGCCACGGGAATCGTCGGCGTGCAGCTGGGGCTCACGCAGTCGGAGCGGTTCCGGGTGCCCTCCGAGTCCGCGGCCGGTCTCGACGTCCTGGTCGAGCACTTCACGCCGGGCGAAGCGGAGCCGATGATCGTGATCGTGGAGGCGGACGACGCGGATGCCGTCGCCGACGCGATCGACGCCGTCGCGGGGGTCGAACGGGTCACGCCGGTGGAGGAGAGCTCGGACTCCTCCCTCCACAAGCTCCTGGTGGTCGGCGACGCGGAGCCCGGATCGCCGGAGAGCCTGCAGCTGGTCCGCGACGTGCGCGACGCCGCGCACGAGGCATCCGCGTCCGCTCTCGTGGGCGGGCCGGCGGGTGCCGCGCTCGATGTCCGTGAGGCGAGCGTGCGCGACTTCCTGCTCATCGCGCCGCTGGTCCTCGCGACGACCCTGATCGTGCTGATGGCGCTGCTGCGCGCACTCGTGGCACCACTGGTGCTGCTGGCGGTCAACACGCTGAGCGCGGTCGCCGCGATCGGTGCGGGGGCGTGGCTCGGCCGCACGCTCTTCGGATGGACGGCGCTGGACCTGCAGGTTCCGCTGCTGGCCTTCCTCTTCCTCGTGGCGCTCGGCGTCGACTACACGATCTTCCTCGTGCATCGCGCGCGCGTCGAAGCAGGCGCCGCCGGAACCCGCCCCGGGATGGTGAACGCCGTCGCGGCGACAGGCGGAGTGATCACCAGCGCAGGTCTGGTGCTCGCCGGCGTCTTCGCCGCCCTGGGCCTGCTGCCGCTGGTCACGCTGGGGCAGCTCGGGCTCATCGTGGGGGTCGGGGTGCTGGTCGATACCCTGGTCGTGCGCACCCTCGTGGTGCCCGCGCTGTTCTCACTCATCGGCGATCGGATGTGGTGGCCGGGCCGGATCCGCCGGCAGGCGGCCACGGGCGATCGAGAGGATCGCGACCCAGAGGAAGGGGTGGCGCCGGATGTCTCAGCTCTCCGCGAGCCCGTCGGCTGACGCCGATGGCGACCCGGCGCTGCGACCCACGCGATCCTGGCGCGCGCTGGTCGGGTCGATCCGAGTCGGCCAATCCGTCATCACCGCCGCACTGCTGATCATCGGAGCCGTTCGCGCGGCGGGAGACGGCACACCGGTTCCCTGGGTCGTCGCCGTCTCGGTCGTGTTCGCGGGGTGGTACTTCGGCGGACTGCTGCTGAGCGAGCGCACACGCGATCGCGGCGTCGCCGCCGGCTGGCTCGTGGGCCTCGCCCTCATCTGGATCGGCGCCGTCGCGATCTCGCCCGAGTTCGTGTGGCTGGCGTTCCCGCTGTGGCTGCTCGCCGGCTTCGTGCTCCGGATGCGCTGGGCGATCCCGTTCAGCATCGGCGTGCTGGCCGTCGTCATCGCCGCACCCCTCGTGCACAGCGGAGCCACGACGTATGCGAATGTCATCGGCCCTCTCGTGGGCGGCGTCTTCGCCCTCGGCATCTCGCGCGGCTACCTCGAGCTCGTTCGCGACGGCCGCGAGCGGAGCCGGCTCATCTCGTCGCTCGTGAGCGCGCACGACGAGATGGCGCAGCTGCAGGACGAGCTCGCCCGCGCCCAGCGGGATGCGGGCGCCGTCGCGGAGCGCACGCGCCTCTCCCGCGACATCCATGACACCATCGCCCAGAGCCTCACGTCGATCGGGATGCTGGCGGCCGGTGCCGCGCCGACCGCACCGGAGCCGTCGGCGCGGACCTTCACGCAGATCGGCGATCTCGCCCGCGCGGGACTGGCCGATACCCGGCGCATCGTCGACGCCCTCATGCCGGCCGAACTCGAGGGCTCAGCCCTCGCCGACGCGCTGCGCCGGATGCTGGAACGGCTCACCGAGGAGACGGGGATCCGCACCGAGCTGCGCGTCGACGACACGGTCCCCGCCCTTCCCGTCGTCGTCGAGGTCGCGCTGCTGCGCACCGCGCAGTCCGCGCTGGCCAATACCCGCGTCCATGCGAAGGCGGATCGCGTGGTCGTCAGCCTCGTCGACGGCGGCGACAGCGTGAGGCTCGACATCGTCGACGACGGCGTGGGGTTCGATGCCGCGGGCTGGGAGCGTCTTGCCGCCGGATCAGGCGGCGGGTACGGGCTGCGGGCGATGCGCGAACGGCTGCGCGAGCTCGGGGGCGGACTCGACGTCGAGAGCGCACCCGGAGCGGGTGCCGCATTGTCGGCGTCCGTCCCGATCGTGGCGGGGGTGGCACGGTGACCGGCCTTCGCGTGCTGATCGCCGACGATCACCCGATCGTGCGTGCGGGCGTGCGGGCGCTGTTCGCAGGCCACCCCGACATCGACGTCGTCGGCGAGGCCGCGACCGGCGAGGAAGCGGTCACCCTGGCCCGGCACCTCGCGCCCGATGTCGTGCTGTGCGACCTGCGGATGGGCGAGGGCATGGACGGGGTGGCGGCGACCGCCGAGATGCGCGCCCTCATTCCGGCACCCGCCGTCATCATCCTGACCACATTCGATCGGGATGCCGAGATCCTCGGTGCGATCGAAGCCGGGGCCTCCGGCTATGTCCTGAAGGATGCCCCGCCCGACGCGATCGCGCGAGCCGTGCGGGAGGCTGCGGCCGGCCGGCTGGCGCTCACTCCCGAACTGAGCGAGCGCGTGGTGCAGGTGCTGCGTGCCCCGCGCGTGCGGCTCACCGACCGGGAGCAGGAGGTTCTGCGACTGCTCGACACGGGTGCGTCGAACCCGCAGATCGCGAAAGCCCTCTTCGTCACCGAGGCGACCGTGAAGACCCACCTCGTCCACATCTTCGCCAAGCTCGGCGTCGACAGCCGCTCGCGCGCCGTCGCCGTCGCACGAGAGAGAGGCCTCCTGTGACCTCGACCGAGACGACGCTCGCACCGACCCGGCGGGAGTGGCTCGCGCTGGCCGTGCTCTCGATCGGCCTCGGACTGATCGTGCTGGACGGCACCATCGTCGGCGTCGCGCTTCCCGACATCGTCGCGGACCTGCACATGGACCTGCAGGCGGCGAGCGAACAGGCGCCGCCCGCTCACGTCGTCGCGAGGGGGTAGAACCTGCGCAGCACGACGCGCTGCACGAGGGTCCACGCGAACGTCGTGGCGAGGTACAGTGCGGCGGCGAGCGGCACGAAGAGGGCGAACACCGCGGTCGTGAACTGCAGCGCTCCGGCGAGCCTCGCCATGCCGGCACCGGCCAGGGGCGCAGCATCCGGTGTCGTGTCGATCTGCGGACGGAACGCGCGCCGCGTGATCTCGGCGACCACGACGATGACCGCGAGCACCCCCGCGAACACCCCGAGGGTGGCGGCCGGGGCCGCGCCCGCGGCGATCGCGCTCACCAGGCTCGTGCCGAGGGGGACGGCGAACAGCTCATGCGCGAGCAGCGCGTTGGCGTGTCCGGCGATCGCGGTGTGGAGGAAGAGGGCGTAGACGATCGCCACGATGGGCGCCTGAGCGAGCATCGGGAGACACCCCGCGAAGGGCGACGCCTTCTCGTCGGAGTAGAGCTTCATCGTCTCGCGCTGGAGGCGCTCGGGGTCCTTCTTGTGACGCCGTTGCAGGTCTCGCAGCTTCGGTGCGAGGCGGCTGCGGGTCTGCTCGGCCTTCGCCTGCGCGATCCCCGCGGGGACGAGTGCCGCCCGCACCAGCAGCGTCAGGACGATGACCGATGCTGCGGCCGCCGCGGACCCGGCGAGAGGTTCGAGCAGGGCAGCGAGGCCCATGAGCAGGGAGTAGGCCGCGTCGAGGATCGCGGCGACAGGCGGGAAGGCGTAGAGGTCCATGGTGGTGTCCGTTCGTCGGGTGCTGTTTCGTGGCATACGGCCACGAAGGCACCGGCGAGCGGTCCTCGAGGGGAACGGGCGTCGGGCTACGCGGCCAGGGCCGCGGAACCCGGGGCGCGGGGACGGGAGTGCCCGGGAGCGTCGGGGTGGGACGCGGTGAGCCTCGTCGCGTCGGCGATCGCGCGGCGGGGATGGGCCGCGGTCGCGATCATGCGCGCCGGGACGAGGAGGACGGCGATCGCGACGGCGAGGAGGGCCAGCGTCGCGATGACGGTGGCGGCGATCACCAGGGCTCCGGCCTCCGGCTGGGGCGCGGGAGCGAGCTCGAACAGCGAGCGGGCAGCTGCGCCGACCAGCTCCGTGGCGGGGCGCAGGGCGGTCGCGAGGACCTCGACGACGAGGCGCAGCGCGACGGCGATCGTCTCGAGCACGCGCACCTCCTCCGTCGCGGCCACGCTAGCACGAGGCCGGGAGGCCAGGTCGGGACGGTGGCACGGCTGTCAGGACCATGGGGCAGGGTGGGAGGGTGACAGCGACCACGACGACCCGCACCGAAGCCCTCGAGGTGCTGCGCACCCTCGTCGGACGCGACGACGCCGACTTCCACGACGGCCAGTTCGAGGCGATCGAGGCGCTCGTCGACGAGCGCCGCCGTGCGCTGGTGGTGCAGCGCACCGGGTGGGGCAAGTCGGCCGTGTACTTCGTGTCGACGCTGCTCCTCCGCCGGCGCGGGGCGGGGCCGACCGTGCTCGTGTCGCCCCTGCTGGCCCTCATGCGGGATCAGATCGCCGCGGCCGCGCGCGCCGGGGTGCGGGCCGTGAAGATCGACTCGACGAATGCGCACGAGTGGGGCGACGTGCTCGCACAGCTCGAACGCGACGAGGTCGACGTGCTGCTCGTGTCGCCCGAACGCCTCAACAATCCTTCGTTCCGCGACGAGCAGCTGCCACAGCTCGTCACCCGCATCGGCCTGCTGGTCGTCGACGAGGCGCACTGCATCAGCGACTGGGGCCACGACTTCCGCCCCGACTATCGGCGCCTGCGCGACCTCATCGCGCGCATGCCCGCGGGCGTGCCGGTGCTCGCGACCACCGCGACCGCCAACAGTCGCGTGGTGGCCGACGTCGCGGAGCAGCTCGATGCCGGTATGGCGGAATCGGATGCCTCGGCGCACGGCGTTATCACGATCCGCGGTCCGCTCGCGCGGGCGTCGCTGCGGCTCGGCGTGCTGCGGCTGCCCAACTCGCCGAGCCGGCTCGCCTGGCTGATCAGCCACCTCGGCGACCTGCCCGGATCCGGCATCATCTACACCCTCACGGTGGCGGGGGCGAACGACACGGCACGGCTGCTGCGCGAGCGGGGACATGACGTGCGCGCGTACACCGGGCAGACCGACACCGACGAGCGTGAAGAGTCCGAGGCGCTCCTGAAAGACAACCGGGTCAAGGCGCTCGTGGCCACGAGCGCGCTCGGCATGGGCTTCGACAAGCCCGACCTCGGGTTCGTCGTGCACCTGGGGGCGCCGTCGTCGCCGGTGTCGTACTACCAGCAGGTGGGCCGTGCCGGCCGGGCCACCGACTCCGCGGACGTGCTGCTGCTGCCGGGGGTCGAGGACCGCGAGATCTGGCACTACTTCGCGACGGCCTCGATGCCCGATCGCGATCGCGCCGAGCGCGTGCTCGCCGCGCTCGGCGCGGCGACGGGGCCCATGTCGACGCCCGCGCTCGAGGCCGTCGTCGACATCCGCCGCACACCGCTCGAACTGCTGCTGAAGGTGCTCGACGTCGATGGCGCGGTCGGCCGCGTGCGCGGCGGCTGGATCGCGACCGGCGAACCGTGGACGTACGACGAGGAACGCTACCGCCGCATCGCGGCCGAGCGCGTCGCCGAGCAGCAGCACATGATCGAGTACGAAGAGACCTCCGGCTGCCGCATGGAGTTTCTGCAGCGCTCCCTCGACGACGACTCGGCGGCGCCCTGCGGGCGTTGCGACAACTGCGCCGGCGCGTGGTTCCCGACGGCGATCGCGTCAGGAGCGACGGATGCCGCGGCCGCCGCCCTCGACCGCGTCGGGGTGCCGATCGAGCCGAGGCGACAGTGGCCGACCGGTGCCGACAGGCTCGGCGTGCCGGTGAAGGGTCGCATCGCCGCGGACGAGCAGGCCGCGCAAGGGCGCGCGCTCGCGCGTCTCACCGACCTGGGCTGGGGTGGCGCGCTGCGCGACCTGTTCGCGGCAGGAGCCGCGGACGCGCCGGTGCCGCAGAACGTGCTCGGGGCGTGCGTGCGCGTCCTCGCGGAATGGGGGTGGGAGACCCGCCCCGTCGCGGTCGTCGCGATGCCGTCGCGCACGAAGCCGCAGCTCGTCGGCTCGCTCGCCCGCGGCATCGCCGAGATCGGCCGCCTGCCGCTCCTCGGCACACTCGAGCTCGTCGACGGTGGGCCGACCGGACAGCCCGGCGGCAACAGCGCCTTCCGCGTCGCAGGGGTCTGGGGCCGGTTCTCCGCCGCCGGGCTCGACATCCCTGCGGGCCCCGTGCTCCTCGTCGACGACCGCGTCGACAGTGGCTGGACCCTCACCGTCGCCGCCCGCGAGCTCCGCCGCGCGGGCGCCACCGACGTGCTGCCATTCGCTCTGGCGCTCCGCGGCTGAGCCCGGGCCTACGTCTCGGTGGGCGGCTTCGGCCGCGGTCGCCGCACGATGAGGTAGATCACGGCCGCCGCGACGAGCAGCACCACCAGGACGACCCAGGGCACCCAGTCGATGGGCGCGGCGGCGTCGTCGCCCGCCTCGGCCGTGGGCGAAGGCGTCGCGGATGGGGTCGGTGTCGCCGTCGGGGTGGGGGTCAGCGTCGGGGTCGGAGTCGCCGTCGGCTCGGGAGTCGATGTCGCCGTCGGCTCGGGCACGACGGTGGGCGCCGGCACGGGCGTCGTGGGTTCGGCCGTGGGCTCGGGCACCACGGTGGGTTCGGGGGTGGGCTCGGGCGTCGGCTCCGGGGTGGGTGCGGGGGAACGCGTCGGGAGGACGCGCGTCGGCTCGGGTGTCGGCTCGTCCGTCGGCTCCGGCGATGCCGTCCGGGTCGGCAGGTTCGTCGGCAGCCCGGTCGGCAGCGCGGTCGGAACGGGGATCCCGCCGTTGCCGCACCCGGCGAGGAGCGTGAGCCCCGCCGCGATGGCGAGTCCGGCCAGCAGCCGGGCCGCGCGCGACCGCCGCGGAGCCCGGGATTCACGTGTCGCGCGAGGGTGCGGCATCCGTTCCTCCATCGGTTCTGGCGGAATCGTACGGCCGCACGCGCGAGCCGACCCGGATTCGGCGCGAGACACACCGCGCCGCCGGCGCGATCGGCCCCGACACATGACTGCGTGTGACGCCCCGTGTCGTCGTGTCGCGGCGTGTGTCGTCACAACATCCCGCGCGGTCGGCGGCCGGGCGAGCATGACCTCATGCCTTCCCCGATCATCTCGCCGACAGAGCTCGCTGATCTCATCCGCAACGGAACCCCGCCGCGGATCCTCGACGTGCGCTGGCGGCTCGACCAGCCCGAGGGCCGGCCGGCGTACCTCGACGGGCACCTGCCCGGTGCGGTCTACGTCGACCTCGACCACGAACTGGCTCGCCGCGGCGATCCGCGCGAGGGACGCCACCCGCTGCCGCCGCGCGCGCAGCTCGAGGCCGCTGCTCGGCGGTGGGGCATCCGGGGCGGCGACACCGTCGTCGCGTACGACGACGTGCACTCGGTCGCCGCGGCACGCGCGTGGTGGGTCCTGACGCGATCCGGGCTCGCGGACGTGCGCGTGCTCGACGGGGGCCTGCGCGGCTGGCTCGCCGAGCGGCTTCCGCTCGAGACGGGCGACGTGCTGCCTCGACCGCCCGGGGACGTCGTGCTCGACGAGATCACCGAGGGCGTCGCCGACATCGACGGCGTGGAGGAATGGCCCGACCACGGCCTGCTCCTCGACGTGCGCGCGCCCGAGCGGTACCGCGGCGACGCCGAGCCGCTCGATCCGGTCGGCGGGCACATCCCGGGCGCGGTGAACCTTCCGACGACGGTGCATCTGACCGCGGGCAAGTTCCGTTCGCCCGACGAGATCCGTGCCGAGTTCGCGGCCGCAGGCGTCGTCGACGGCGTCTCGGTCGCCGCGTACTGCGGCTCCGGCATCGCGGCGACGCACACGGCCCTCGCCGGTGCCCTCGCCGGCATCGACGTCGTGGTCTACCCGGGCTCATGGAGCCAGTGGTCGCGTTCGCGCGGCCGGCTCGCGGCCGTCGGCCCCGCGCCGTCGCTGGACGTGGTGCCGGTATGACCGAGGTGCTGCGGGAAGCACCCGCCATCCCGACCATCGCCGACCGCCCGCTGCGGGTGGTGGGGGTGTCGGGCTCCCTCCACGAGCCGAGCCGCACCACCGCGCTCGTGCGGACGATCCTCGCCTCGGTCGCGCAGCGCATCCCGGCGGAGACGGAGCTCGTCGAGGTCGCCGCGCTGGGCGCGGGCTTCGCCGGCGCGCTGAAGCGCGAGGACGTCGCCCCCGAGGTCGAGACCGCGCTGCAGGCGATCGAGTCCGCCGACCTGCTCGTCGTCGCGAGCCCCGTGTACCGGGCCTCCTTCACGGGGCTGTTCAAGCACCTGTTCGACTTCGTCGGCCAGTACGACCTCGTCGGGACGCCGGTGCTCCTGGCAGCCACCGGAGGCGGCGAGCGGCACGCGCTCATCATCGAGCATCAGCTGCGGCCGCTGTTCGGCTTCTTCCAGGCGCTGACCCTGCCGATCGGCGTCTACGCGTCGAACAGCGACTTCGTGGACTACGAGCTGACGTCGCCCGAGGTGGCGCGCCGCGTCGTGCAGGCCGTCGACCGTTCCCTGCCGCTCGTCGAGCAGGCCGCGCTCGTGCGGCGATCGGAGTACGTCGCGACCTGGTGATCTGCTCCTTCTCGACGTGATCCCGCCCAGCGCATAGACTGGCGCCCGTGTTGACCTGCCGGTGTTGTCGCCCCTGCTGTTGAAGCTCCCGCTTCACGCAGACCTCAGCGACCCCGACAACCTTCCGCGCACCCGCGCGGCAACACTCCAGGACACAACGTGCGTTACGCCCAGAGCGTGGCCGACCTCGTCGGCGACACCCCCCTCGTCCAGCTGACCCGTGTCACCGACGGCATCGCCGCGACGGTGCTCGCGAAGGTCGAGTACTTCAACCCCGGCGGCTCCGCCAAGGACCGCATCGCCCGCCGCATCATCGACGCCGCCGAGCGTGACGGCCTGCTCCAGCCCGGCGGCACGATCGTCGAGCCGACGAGCGGCAACACCGGCGTCGGTCTCGCGCTGGTCGCCGTGCAGCGCGGCTACCGGATGATCTTCGTCGTGCCCGACAAGTTCGCCGGCGCCAAGGTCGACGTGCTCAAGGCCTACGGCGCCGAGGTCGTCGTGACCGAGACGAGCGTGCCGCCGGAGGACCCGCGCTCGTACTACAGCGTGGCCGACCGTCTCGTGCGCGAGATCCCCGGGGCGTTCATGCCGAACCAGTTCGCGAACCCGAACGGGCCCCTCAGCCACTACGAGACCACCGGGCCCGAGATCTGGCGCGACACCGAGGGCCGCGTCACTCACTTCGTCGCGGGCATCGGCACCGGCGGCACCATCACGGGCACCGGCCGATTCCTCCACGAGGTGTCGAACGGCGCGGTGCGGGTCGTGGGCGCCGACCCCGAGGGATCGATCTACTCCGGCGGTCCGCTGCACGGCTATCTCGTCGAGGGCGTCGGCGAGGACTTCTGGCCCGCGAGCTACGACCCGTCGGTGCCCGACGAGATCCACCGCATCCCCGATGCCGAGTCCTTCGAGATGACGCGGCGGCTCGCCCGCGAGGAGGGCCTCCTCGTCGGCGGATCGAGCGGCATGGCGGTCGTCGCCGCCCTGCGGACCGCCCGGGGTCTGCCGGCGGACGCCGTCGTCGTGGTGCTGTTGCCCGACCACGGCCGCGGCTACCTCAACCGGTTCTACGACGACGACTGGATGCGCGACCACGGCTTCGACGTCGGCCCGGGCCCCGCAGCATCCGTCACCCCCACCGAAGGAGCACCCGAATGACCGAGTCCACGAACGACCGCGGCTTCGAGACCCGGGCGGTGCACGCCGGGCAGGCCTTCGACCCGACGACGGGTGCGGTGATCCCCCCGGTGCACTTCTCGACGACGTACGCGCAGGACGGCATCGGTGGGCTCCGCGAGGGGTACGAGTACGGACGCAGCGGCAACCCGACGCGCACGGCCCTCGAGACCCAGCTCGCGGCCCTCGAGGGCGGTGCGCACGCGCTGTCGTTCGCCTCGGGCCTCGCCGCCGAGGACGCGCTGCTCCGCGCCGCGCTGAAGCCCGGCGACGAGGTGCTGCTCGGCAATGATGTGTACGGCGGCACCTACCGCCTCATCGCGCGTGTGCTGGGCGGGTGGGGGATCGGGATCCGGGTCGTCGACATGAGCGACCTCGACGCCGTGCGGGCGGCGCTCGAGGAGCGGCCTGCCCGCATCGTGTGGGTCGAGACCCCCAGCAACCCGCTGCTGCGCATCACCGACATCGCGGGGCTCGCGAAGCTCGGGCACGACGCCGGTGCGCTCGTCGTCGTCGACAACACGTTCGCGTCGCCGGCGCTGCAGCAGCCGCTCGCGCTCGGCGCCGACGTCGTCGTGCACTCGACGACCAAGTACCTCGGCGGGCACTCCGACGTCGTCGGCGGCGCCCTCGTGCTGGGCGACGACGCGCTGTACGGCGAGGTGAAGTTCCTGCAGTTCGCGGTCGGCGCGGTCTCGGGCCCGCTCGACGCCTGGCTCACGACTCGCGGGATCAAGACGCTGGCCCTGCGCATGCAGCGGCACAGCGAGAACGCGCAGGAGATCGCCGAGTTCCTGTCGGGGCACGGCGCGGTCGCGCGCGTCTACTACCCCGGTCTCGCCTCGCACCCGGGGCACGAGCTCGCCGCGCGGCAGATGACCCGGTTCGGCGGCATCGTCTCGGTGGCGCTGGCGGATGCCGCGGCCGCACGCCGCTTCGCCGAGTCGACCCGCCTCTTCCAGCTGGCCGAGTCGCTCGGCGGCGTCGAGTCGCTCATGAACTACCCCGACGAGATGACGCACGCCTCGGTGCGCGGCACCGAGCTGGCCGTCCCGCCGGAGGTCGTTCGCCTGTCGGTCGGCATCGAGTCGGCGCCGGATCTCCTCGCAGACCTCGACCAGGCCCTCTCGGCGCTCTGACGAGGGCGGTCGTAGGCTCGGGGGCATGACCGCGAGCCCCGGCATCCGTTCGTCCGTCCTCGCGCAGTCGCTGCGGATCGGCAGCGTCACGGTGCCGAACCGCATCATGCAGACGGCGCATTCGAAGCAGTACTCCGACCGCGTCGAGTCGGACCGCGAGAGCGCGTACTACGTGCGCCGCGCGCTCGGCGGGTGCGGGCTGTTCGTCGCCGGCAACCACTTCGTGCACCCGACCGGGTCGATCCGGGGCTTCGAGGACGCGTACCGTCCCGAGGGGGTCGCGGCATCGAAGCGCATGACGGATGCTGTGCACGAAGCCGGTGCCAAGATCTTCGTGCAGCTGAACCACCATGGGGCGCAGGCGCAGCCCGACGGGCCGGACGGCCCGCGCACCGTGTATGCGCCGTCGCGGCTGATCTCGCCGTCGACAGGGCACGCGACCCGGGCGATGGACCACGCCGACATCGCCTCGTTCGCCCGGGGATGGGCGCTGTCGGCCGAGTACGCGCGCGACGGCGGGTTCGACGGCGTCGAGATCCACATGGCGCACGGCTACCTGCTGCACCAGTTCCTCTCGCCCCTGTACAACGCCCGCGAGGACGAGTACGGCGGCGACCTCGAGGGCCGCACCCGGTTCCCGCGCGAGGTGCTGCGGGCCGTGCGCGAGCGTGTCGGCGACGACTTCACCGTGGGCATCCGCATCGTGGCGAACGAGTTCCACCGGGACGGGATCGACGGCGCCGGCATGCGCGAGGTCATCGCGCGCCTCCGGCAGGAGTCCCGGATCGACTTCCTCGACCTCGCCGCAGGCGGGTACCACAACGTGCATTACGTCTTCCCGTCGTCGCCGATGCCGTACGCGTGGCTGCGCGACGACGTCGCCGCGGTCAAAGCCGCGAATCCCGACGTGCCGGTGTTCGGGGTCGGCGCGGCCCGCTCGGTCGAGGAGGCCGAAGACGTCGTCGCCTCCGGCATCGCCGACATGGTCGCGCTCACCCGCGCCCAGATCGCCGACCCCGATCTCGGCCGCAAGCTCCTCGGACTCGCACCCGTCGACACGGGGGAGCGCGGCATCCGCCATTGCATCCGTCTGAATCAGGGATGCCTCGGCCGCGGCAGCCGCGGACTCGCGATGTCGTGCACCGTGAACCCGCTCGCCGGCCGCGAGCTCGAGCGCGGCGAACGCCCGCGCACGGCGTCGCCGCAGCGGTGGGTCGTCGTGGGCGGCGGTCCCGCGGGCATGCGCGCCGCCGTCGAGCTCGCGACCGACGGGCACGCCGTCACGCTGCTGGAGCGGGCGCACGAGCTCGGCGGACAGCTGCGCCTGGCCCGGCGGGTTCCGGGGCGGGAGAGCGTGGGCCTGCTGGTCGACGACCTCGAGCGCGACCTCGGGGCCGCCGGCGTCGACGTGCGGCTCGGCGTCGAGGCGACGGCCGAGACGGTGCGCGGGCTCGGGATCGTCGACGGTGTCGTCGACGCCACCGGCGCCGTCGCGCCGGCGACCACCTCGCTCGCGCTCGGCGGGGCCTACACCGACGGATTCCCCGCCGAGGGCACGATCGACGCATTCGCCGCCGTGTCGGGGGCGCGGCTCGGACGGCGGATCGCGGTGGTGGATGCCGACGGCACGGCGTACGCCGCCGGCATCGTGCTGACGCTGCTCGAACGCGTCGACGAGCTCGAGCTGATCACACCCTTCGAGACCCTGTTCCCGCACATCGGCGCCGGATACGACCGGCCGCTGCTGCTCGAGCGCCTCGGCACGCACGGGGGCTTCCGCCGGAGCGTCGCGCACCGCGTCATGAGCATCGAGCCCGGCGCGGTGACCGCGCGCGACATGCTCACCGGGGCCGCGGGCGCGATCCCGGGCGTCGACACCGTCGTGGCGATCGAGCCGCGCGCGTCGGTCGGGGTCACCGGCCTCGCGACGGACACCGCGGCCGCAGCATCCGGATCCCCTCGTGTCGTGGTGATCGGTGACGCGTTCGCGCCCCGCAGCATCGACGCCGCGATCTTCGAGGCCGTCGAGCTCGCCTACGACGTCGCCGGGCTCGCAACCCTCCGCGGCTGAGGTCCGCGCGCCCGGGGAGCAGCATCCGTCCCTTCCCGTTCGACAGGTCAACCGGGGTTCCGCAGGAGCTTTCCCCGCGGATCCTCCTGTCGCGGCCCGGTTGACCTGTCGAAGCCGCCTGGGACACGGGCCGAGAAGCCCAACCCCAAGCCGCCGGAGAGGCGGTGGCTACGCTGGGCGGGTGGACCCCGTCACCGCAACGCTCGTCATCCTCGCGCTCGCGGTGATCGCGTTCGTGAGCAACCGCGTGCCCATCGGGATCGTCGCGATCGGCGTCGCGCTGGCGCTCTTCTTCACCGGCGTGCTGACGCTGCCGCAGGCGCTCGCCGGGTTCGGCGACCCGACGGTGCTGTTCATCGCGGCGCTGTTCGTGGTGAGCGAGTCGCTCGACGCCACGGGCGTCACCGCGTGGGCGGGGCAGAAGGTCATCGGCCGCGCCGGGACGAAGCGGACGACCCTGCTGGTCGTGATCGCGCTGCTCGTGGCCGGGCTCACCGCCCTCATCAGCATCAACGGTGCGGTCGCCGCACTCCTGCCGCTCGTGGTGGTCGTCGCCGCCCGCGCGGGCATCGCCTCGTCGAAGCTCCTTATGCCGCTCGCGTTCGCGGCATCCGCGGGGTCGCTCCTGCTGCTCACCGGCACGCCCGTCAACATCATCGTGTCGGAGTTCGCCGCGTCGGCGGGAGGTCGCGAGTTCGGGTTCTTCGAGTTCGCGCTGGTCGGCATTCCCGTGCTCCTCGGCACGGTGGCGATCCTCCTCGTCGGCGGCGCTCTCGTGCCCGAGCGCAAGGGCGCGCTCATGCCGCTGGACCTCGTGCGGCACGCGCGCCTGCTGCGTCAGCAGTACTCGCTCACCCTCGACACCGGCGTGCTGCTCGGCCCCGAGACCGGCGTCACCGAGGTGGTCGTGGCACCCCGGTCGCCGCTCATCGGCAAGCACGTGTGCGCCGGCATGACCACGCCCGACGGCGACCTCGTCGTGCTCGCGGCCCGTCGCGGCGACGAGCAGCTCAAGGGCACCGAGTTCGTCGTCCAGGCCGGGGACGCGTTGCTGCTGCAGGGCGCGTGGGACGACCTCACGCGGCGCACGAGCGATCCGGGTGTGCTCGTGGTCGATGACCCCGCGCAGCTGCGCCGGTCGATCCCGCTCGGCAAGGGCGCGAAGCGCGCGATCGGCATCCTGCTGGCGATGATCCTGCTGCTCGCGACGGGGCTGGTTCCGCCCGCGGTGGCGGCTCTGCTGGCCGCGTGCGCCCTGGTGCTGACCCGCACGGTCACCGTGACGCAGGCCTACCACTCGGTCTCGTGGACCACCGTCGTGCTCATCGCCGGCATGATCCCGCTGTCGACGGCGTTCATCAGCACCGGAACCGCGGACCTCGTGGCGGACTGGATGCTGTCGTTCCTCGGCGACGCCGGGCCGCACATCGCCCTGCTCGCGCTGTGCGGGCTGACGGTGGTGCTGGGGCAGCTCATCAGCAACACCGCGACGGTGCTCATCGTCGCGCCCATCGCGATCTCGGTCGCGCAATCGCTCGACCTCTCGGTGCAGCCCTTCATGATGGCGCTGACCGTCGCGGGTGCGGCCGCGTTCCTGACCCCGATCGCGACGCCCGCGAACCTCATGGTGATGGAGCCCGCCGGCTACCGCTTCGGCGACTACTGGAAGCTCGGCCTGCCGCTGGCCCTGTTCTTCCTCGTGGTGGCGGTCTGGTACGTGCCGCTCGTCTGGCCGTTCTGAGACAGAGCGACGCCCCGGCGGGCCCGCGGTTCGGGTCGGCCGGGGCGTCGCGGGCGGGTCAGGCGGCCGACCAGCCGCCGTCGCTCGCGAGGTTCTGGCCGTTCACGTTGACGCCGTCGTCGCTCAGCAGGAACGTGATCGACGCGGCGAGGCGGTCGGCGGCCACCGGCGGCGTCATGACAGCCATGCCGGCACGCACGCGGTCGGCGCCGAGCGGCGAGGTGAACTTCGCCTCGATGTTGGTGATCACCGCACCCGGTGCGACGGCGTTCACGCGGATGCCGCTCGGGCCGTACATGAACGCGCTCGACTTCGTCAGCCCGACGACCGCGTGCTTCGACGCGGTGTAGGCGGCGCCGGCGGCCGAACCGCGAAGGGATGACTCGGACGAGGTGTTCACGATCGAGCCGCCGCCCTGCGCGAGCATGGCGGGGATGACGGCGCGCATCAGCTTCATCGTGCCGGTGACGTTCACGCGGAAGACGCGATCCCAGACCGCGTCGGTGACCTCGCCGACCGGGGTCATGTCATCCATGATCCCTGCGATGTTCGCGAGGGCGTCGATCCGGTCGCCGGCCGCCTCGATGATGCGGGCCACGCCCTCGTCGTCGGTGATGTCGGCCGTCAGGGCCACGACCTCGGCGCCGGCGTGCGCGGCGACGAACTCGTCGAGGCGGTCCTGGCTGACGTCGACGGCGATCACGCGCCCGCCCTCGCGTGCGACGCGCGATGCGGTGGCGCGGCCGATGCCGGAGCCCGCGCCGGTGACGATGACGGTCTGTCCGGTGAAGCGGCCGGCGGTGACCTTCTCGGCCCACTCGGCCTTCGGGGTCTCGGCGGCCGGGGCCTCGGCGGGAACGGCGTCGGGGTTGACCTGCGCGACGAGTGCGTCGAGGGCGGCCTGCGGGAAGGCGCCGCCGCTCATCGCGACGAGGTTGCTGATGGGCAGGCCCGCGATGGGCGCGAGGGTCTCCGCGGTCTGGCCGCCCTGGGCGAGCAGACCGCGCAGTGCGGCGCCGCCGGCGGGGTCGTCGAGCCAGGTCTGGATGGTGGATGCTCCGGTCAGGGGAGCGGTGGTGGTGCTCATGATCTGTCCCTTCTTCATGCAGTTCAGCGGGGCTGCGGGTCCGGGGATGAGGATCCTTCGGGGCGGCTCCCTACCGGACAACTGTGTCCGGTACTAGGCTACACCCGTGCCGAGCACCGCATCCCCCCGTGCGCTCCCTCGCCAGAACCGAGGCCCCGCTGCAGCCGCCGACAACCGCAAGGCGTTGATCGCTGCTGCCCGCGAGGTCTATGCCGAAGGAGGCCTTCAGGCCCCCTTCAGCGCCGTCGCCAAGCGCGCCGGTGTCGGGCAAGGAAGCCTTTACCGTCATTTCCCCGATCGCACCGCCCTCGCCGTCGCCGTCTTCGAAGACAACGTGCGCGACCTCGAGGAGTACACCGTGCCGCCCGACCGGACGATCGACGATCTGCTCGATCGCGTGGTCGATCAGGCCGTCGTGTCGACGGCGTTCATCGAGCTCATCACCGCGGATCTCTCCGATCGCCGTGTCGCGTCGCTGGGCGCGCGATTCCAGGCGCTCGTGGAGCGCCTGGTCGCGCGTGACCGGGCCGCCGGACGCATCGGAGCCCACATCGAGACCGAGGATGTGACCCTCGCGACCGGGATGCTGGCGACCGAGCTCGCCCGCGCCGATCCGGCACAGCGGCCCGCGATCGCACGCCGTGCGCGAGCGCTGTTCGCGGCGGCGTTCGCGCCGCGCTGATCCGGTAATAGGCTCCTGCCATGGGCCGGTTCATCTACGACACCAACGCCAACTCGGTCGACATCGACGACCGGACGCTGGCGCATCTGCGCATCGTGATGATGAACAAGCTGCGGCGGTCCGAGCCGTTCATGTTCGACGTCGAGATCGGCGACGGCAGCGGCCGGCGGAGCTTCTGGATCCACCCTTCGGTGCCGATCCAGTTCCACTTCTTCGGCAGCCGTCAGCCGCGCATCAACCGCACCTGGATCGAGAAGCTGATGCTCGCGGCGAGCGGGCCCAACGGCCTGACGATCCTGCCGGAGCCCGAGCAGGAAGATCCGCCACCGCCGACGGAGGGCTGAGCTCAGTCTTCGTCGTCGCTCGGCGTCACTTCCGTGCCGCCGACCGTGAGGCGCTCGACATCGAGGTGGTCGACGTCGACGTTGCCGAGCGTCACGTCCTGAGAGTCGCCTTCCGCTCCCAGCACCGGGACGGGACCGGTGTCGAAGTGCTCGGCGATGAGCATGATGCCGCCGGTCGAGCTGGCGGAGTTCGCGAGCTCCTCGATCCAGGCCCGGCTGAGCTCGGTGGGCTCGGGATCGTCGAACACGAACCGCAGGGGAATCGACGGATGCAGCCAGATGGTGCTGCGCCCGCGCGGCTGGTCGTCCGGATGCTTCCACGAGACCGTGAAGCTCTCGTCGCGTCGCAGCTTGGTCGCGATCACGACCTTCAGGTGCGCGAGTGCGCGGTCTTCGATATGGATCGGCATCCCGCCGCCGCCGTAGTAGATCGTGCCCACGCGCCAACAATAACGCGCGCAGACCGCCGCTGACGCGGGTCAGAGTCGCGTCCACGCCTCCGTCAGGACGCTGCGCAGGATCTGCTCGATCTCGTCGAACTCCTTCGGCCCGATCGTCAGGGGCGGGGCGAGCTGGATGACGGGGTCGCCGCGGTCGTCGGCGCGGCAGTAGAGGCCGGCGTCGAAGAGCGCCTTCGACAGGAACCCGCGCAGCAGCCGCTCGGACTCGTCGTCGTCGAAGGTCTCCTTCGTCGCCTTGTCCTTCACCAGTTCGATGCCGAAGAAGTACCCGTCGCCGCGCACATCGCCGACGATCGGCAGGTCGGAGAGCTTCTCGAGGGTCGAGCGGAACAGCGGCGAGTTCTCGCGCACGTGCTCGTTGAGACCCTCCTCCTCGAAGATGTCGAGATTCTCGAGCGCGACGGCGGCCGAGACCGGATGACCGCCGAAGGTGTAACCGTGGTAGAACGCGCGGTCGCCGTGGGCGAAGGGCTCGTAGATCTTGTCGCTCACGATGGTGGCGCCGATCGGCGAGTAGCCGCTGGTCATCGCCTTCGCGCACGTGATCATGTCGGGGACGTAGCCGTACGCATCGCACGCGAACATGTGCCCGATGCGGCCGAAGGCGCAGATGACCTCGTCCGACACGAGCAGCACGTCGTACTTGTCGCAGATCTGGCGCACGCGCTGGAAGTATCCGGGAGGCGGCGGGAAGCAGCCGCCCGAGTTCTGCACGGGCTCGAGGAAGACGGCGGCGACGGTGTCGGGCCCTTCGAAGAGGATCATCTCCTCGATGCGGTCGGCGGCCCAGACGCCGAACTCCTCGAGGCTGCCGGACGGCGCACCCATGTCGTCGGCGCGGTAGAAGTTGGTGTTCGGCACGCGGAAGCCGCCCGGGGTGACCGGCTCGAACATCGACTTCATGGCGGGGATGCCGGTGATCGCGAGCGCACCCTGGGGCGTGCCGTGGTAGGCCACCGAGCGCGAGATCACCTTGTGCTTGGTGGGCTGGCCCTGGATCTTCCAGTAGTACTTCGCGAGCTTGAAGGCGGTCTCGACGGCCTCGCCGCCGCCGGTGGAGAAGAACACCTTGTTGAGGTCGCCGGGCGCGTAGTCGGCGAGGCGGTCCGCGAGCTCGATCGCGGCGGGGTGCGCGTACGACCAGATCGGGAAGAAGGCGAGCTGCTCGGCCTGCTTCGCGGCGACCTCGGCGAGGCGCTTGCGGCCGTGTCCCGCGGCGACGACGAACAGGCCGGCGAGCCCGTCGATGTACTGCTTGCCGCGCGAGTCCCAGATGTGGTGGCCCTCGCCCTTGACGATGATCGGGACCCCCGGTCCGTCGGTCATCACCGACTGGCGGGCGAAGTGCATCCACAGGTGGTCTTTGGCCATCTGCTGCAGCTCCGCCTCACTCCTCGCGGGGCGGTTGGTGCGGGCCTGGGATTCGGTCGTGATCGACATGTGGAGCCTTCCGTCAGACTGGTCCCACGCTACTCGCGTGCCCCGCGCGCCGACATGCGACGTTTCGTCCGGTTCGGATGCCGCGGCCACCGGTCCGTCCGGACGCTCGGGCCCCCGGCATCCGTCCCCTCGGCGAACAGAGTCGGATCCGCTCCTGCGGACCCGCATGGCGACACGCCGCGAAGCGGCGGGCGCCACCGGCGTGTCGGGGGTCGTCTCCGCAGGTGCGGATCCGACGCTGTGCTCGCTCAGGTCGAGCCGCGCTCGATGAGCTGCGTCGGCAGGACGATCGGCGACGGCGCAAGCGCCGCGCCGGCCGCGGCATCGGCCAGGGCCGTCACGGCGGCCGCGGCCATCTCGCGGATCGGCTGCCGCACGGTCGTCAGGGGCGGCGTCAGCCACCGCGCACCGCGCAGGTCGTCGAAGCCCACGACGAGCACGTCGTCGGGGATGCGGCGCCCGGTCGCCGCGGCCGCGGCGTAAACGCCGGCGGCCATCTCGTCGGTGCACGCGAAGACCCCGAGCCGTTCACCGGCGCGCAGGCCGCGCAGCAGAGGCAGCGCCGCCTCGCGCGCGGCCGCTCCGCCCCAATCCGCCTGCACGGCGGCGAGGTCGGCACCGGGGGCGGCCAGGCGCAGCCCTTCGCGGAAGCCCGCGTTCCGCGCCCGGCCGTAGCGGTACGGCGGCGATCCCAGCACGATCGCGAACCGCGTCGCGCCCCGCTCCGCGAGGTGGGTCGCCGCCCCGAACGCGCCGTCGCGGTCGGTCGTGCGCACGCTGGTGAGCCCTCGGGAGGTCTCGGCCTGCGGATCCATCAGCACGACCGGGATCTCCGCATCCGTGATCGCGGCCAATTGCGACGCGGTCGGCGAGATGAGACCGAGCACCACACCGGCCGAGCCGCGCCGGCGGATGCGCATGGGCCAGTCGTCGTCGGGCGTGTCGCGCTCCTCGGTGAGCACGAGGTCGTAGCCCGCGGTGGCGGCGGCGCTGCGCGCGCCGGCGGTCACCTCGTCGGAGTAGGCGTTGTGGTACGAGCCGAGCACGAGGTCGACGAGGCGCGCCGTGCCGGCGGGGCGCCCACCGGCCGACGGATCGCGGGTGTACCCCAGCGCACGCGCCGCCGCCAGCACGCGGCGCCGCGTCGCAGGAGCGAGGTCGCCGCGGCCCGACAGCGCCCTCGACGCGGTGCCGACGCTCACTCCGGCTTCGGTCGCGACGTCGACGAGGGTCACTCGGGCTGGCACCCGACCAGTTTTGCGCAAGATCCTCGACCGGCGCCAGAGCCGATGGCATCGTCGGTTCCGGAAAGGGCCACAACGATGACGACGACGACATCTCTGCTGCGGATCGCGCTGATCGGCACCGGCTTCATGGGCCGCATGCACACGCAGGCCTGGCGCACCGCGCCGCACTTCTTCGACCTTCCGCTCCCGCCGCAGCGGGTGCTGCTCGTCGGGCATCGCCCCGACGCCACGGCCGAGGCCGCCGCGCGCTGGGAGTGGCCCGAGCACGGCATCGACTGGCGCGAAGCCGTCGCGCGCGACGACATCGACGCGATCGACATCTGCACCCCCGGCGACACCCACGCCGAGATCGCGCTCGCGGCGCTCGCCGCCGGCAAGCACGTCCTGTGCGAGAAGCCCCTCGCGAACTCGGTCGCCGAAGCGCAGGAGATGACGGATGCCGCGGCAGCCGCATCCGCTCAGTCCGGCGCCGTCGCGATGTGCGGCTTCAGCTACCGCCGCACACCGGCGCTCGCGCTCGCCCGCCGGCTCATCGAGGAGGGGCGCATCGGCGAGATCCGGCATGTCCGCGCGCAGTACCTGCAGGACTGGCTGAGCGATCCGGACTCGCCCCACACGTGGCGGCTCGACCGCGACCGCGCGGGCTCCGGCGCCCTCGGCGACATCGGCGCGCACAGCATCGACACCGCCCAGTGGCTCGCCGGTCAGCACATCGAGGCGGTGTCGGCCACCATGCACACGTTCGTCACGTCCCGGCCCCGGCGCTCGGCGGTCGAGGGCCTCGGCGGGGTCGCCGCCGACACGTCCGACCGTCTGCCGGTGACCGTGGACGACGCCGCGGCCTTCACGGCGCGCTTCGACGGCGGCGCGCTCGGCGTCTTCGAGGCGACGCGGATGGCGACGGGCCGCCGCAACGCCAACCGCATCGAGATCAACGGCGACCGCGGCGCGATCGCCTTCGACTTCGAGCGCATGAACGAGCTCGAGGTGTACGACGCCGCGGCCGATGCCGCGCAGGGCTTCCGGCGCGTGCAGGTGACCGAGGCGCAGCATCCGTATGCCGGAGCATGGTGGCCCGCAGGGCACGGGCTCGGCTACGAGCACCTGTTCGCGCACCAGGCCGTCGACTTCGTGCGCGCGGTCGCCGGCGAGATCCCGGTCTCGCCCAGCTTCGCCGACGCCGCCCAGGTGCAGCGCGTGCTCGCCGCCGTCGAGCAGAGCGCCGCGCACGACAGCATCCTCACGCCGGTGGCATCCGCCGCCGCCGACCCCGAAGGGACCCCCGCATGACCCGCACCGCCCTCGTCGTCCGCGGCGGATGGGACGGCCACCATCCGGTCGAGGCGACCGACCTCTTCCTGCCGTTCCTCCGCGATAGCGGGTTCGACGTCACCGTCGAAGACGACCCCGAGGTCTACGCCGACGCCGACCGCATGGCGGCCACCGACCTCGTGCTGCAGTCCGTGACGATGTCGCAGGCGTCGCACGAGGCGATCCGTGGCCTTCGCGACGCCGTCGCCGCAGGCACCGGCCTCGCCGGCTGGCACGGCGGCATCGCCGACTCGTTCCGCGCGAGCTCGGACTACCTGCAGCTCGTGGGCGGCCAGTTCGCGACCCACCCGTCGAAGCACCCCGACGAGGTGCACGGCGACCAGACCGACAACTACCTCGACTACATGGTCGAGATCACCGAGCTCGGCCGCTCGCACGACATCACGGCCGGCATCGACGACTTCACGCTCACCACCGAGCAGTACTGGGTGCTGCACGACGACCTCATCGATGTGCTGGCGACGACGACGCACCCCGTGCAGCCGTACCACCCGTGGCACCGCCCCATCGTCTCTCCGGCGGTCTGGACGCGGGACTGGGGCCAGGGTCGGGTGTTCGTGGCCACGCCCGGTCACTCTCCCGAAGTGCTGCAGGACGCGAACGTCCGCACGATCGTCGAACGGGGGATGCTGTGGGCCGCGCGGTGACCGACATCGGGATCGTCGGGCTCGGCGTCATCTCCCGCCAGTACCTCGACACCCTGCTTCCGGCGTCGGGTGTGCGCATCGCGGCCGTCGCCGACCTCGACCTCCCGCGTGCCGAAGCGGCCGCCGAGGCGATCCCGGGCTGCCGCGCGCTCACGACCGCCGAGCTGCTCTCGGATCCCGGCATCCGCACCGTCCTCAACCTCACGATCCCGGCCGCACACGCCGAGGTCGCGCTCGCCGCCATCGCGCACGGCAAGGACGTCTACGGTGAGAAGCCGCTCGCGGCGACCTTCGCGGACGCTGCGCGGATCACGGATGCCGCGGCCGCCGCGGGCGTCCGCGTCGGAGGCGCGCCCGACACGGTGCTCGGCACCGGCGTGCAGACCGCGCGGGCCGCGATCGACGGCGGGCGCATCGGCCGGCCCGTGTCGGCGTCGGCGATGTGGATCTCGGCGGGCCACGAGTCGTGGCATCCGCAGCCCGACTTCTACTACCGCGAGGGCGGCGGGCCGCTCCTGGACATGGGGCCGTACTACGTGACGTCGCTCGTTCAGCTGCTCGGGCCTGTCACCGCGGTGTCGGGCGCCGGATCGCGGTCGCGCGACGCGCGCATGATCGGCTCGGGCCCGCGGGCGGGCGAGAGCGTGCCGGTCGAGGTCGACACGCACCTCACCGGCATCCTGCACCACGCGTCGGGCGCGATCTCGACCGTCACGATGAGCTTCGACGGTGTCCGCTCCACGGCGGCGCCGATCGAGGTGCACGGCGTCGACGGATCGCTCATCGTGCCCGACCCGAACAACTTCGCCGGCGACGTGCAGCTGCATGCGCGCGGCGGGTCGTGGGAGACGCTCCAGCCCTCGGCCGGATACGTCGACTCCGGGCGCGGGATCGGCCTGCTGGACCTGGTCGCGGGCGAGGGCCGTGCGAGCGGGGCGATGGCCCTTCACGTGCTCGAGATCATGACGGCGCTCGCCGCGTCCGCGGCCTCGGGTGTGCGCGAGTCCCTGCGCTCCACGGTCGAGCGTCCTGCGCTCGTGCCGTTGACACCCGCCGAGGCGTGGCGGAGCCTCTGAGGCCGAACCTGCGCGGCGGGTCGCGGCATCCGTCCTCCTCCCTGCGTGCTTCAACAGGTCAACCGGGGTTCTGCAGGAGCGAAGTGCGAGGTTTCGTCCTGTGGAGGGCCGGTTGACCTGTCGAGCGGGGGCGGATTGCGGACGTCAACCCAGACGAAGTGCCCCGAGTGCTGCACGCACTCGGGGCCCTTCTTTCAACGGGGGTCGGGGACCAGGGCCGAGACCGCAGCCGTCGCCACTCGAGGCTCGTCAGCGGTGATCGCGTGCACGTGTCCGACGAGCTCGATCCGGGTCTCGGTGTCGCGTTCGGCGCACGATCCTCCCACCCACAGATCGATGGCGCCGGGCTCCACGATCCGGTGGCCTTCTCGTCCGGTGAACGCCAGCCGTGAGGTCGGCACGGAGAACGTGACGGTCGCCGACTCCCCAGGAGCCAGGGAGACCCGCTGGTACGCGAGCAGCTGTGCGACGGGGCGGGTGACCGAGCCGACGATGTCCCGGGCGTAGAGCTGCACGACATCGGTGCCTGCGCGATCGCCCACGTTCGACAGCCGCACCTGCGCGGTGATCGTGCCGTCGGTGGCGGCATCCGAAGCGGTCAGATCGTCTCGGGCGAACGAGGTGTACGTCAGCCCGAAGCCGAACGGTCTCGCCGGCGTGTTGTCGGCGCTCGTGATGTCGGTCGGACCGCCGAGCCGGGGGTGCAGATACGTGTACGGCTGAGCGCCCGCGGACCGGGGCAGCGAGACCGGCAGCCGACCGGACGGCTCGGCAGCGCCCGAGATGATCCGCGCGATCGCGGGTCCGCCTTCCTCTCCCGGGAAGAACGCCTGCAGCACAGCCGCGGCAGCGGTGCTGCCGTCGAGCATCCAGCCGATCGCGTACGGGCGTCCCGAGACGATCACCACGACGGTCGGGGTGCCCGTGGCGACCACGGCCTCGACGAGCCGGCGCTGCACACCGGGAAGCTCCAGATCGTCCACGTCGTTGCCCTCGCCGACGGTGCCGCGTCCGAACAGACCGGCGCGGTCGCCCACGACGACGATCGCGACATCGGCGTCCGCCGCCGAGCGGGCGGCGGCGGCGATGCCGCGCTCGTCGTCGCCTTCGACGTCGCAGCCCTGTTCGAGCACGATGGCCGCATCGCGGAACTCCGCGCGCAGTGACTCCGCGACGGTCGGGATCTCGAAGCCCAGGGGCGTGCCGGGGTGGTGCGCCAGCACGTGATTGGCGAACGAGTAGCAGCCCATGAGCGACTCTGCGGCGTCGGCGTTGGGGCCGATCAGCGCGATGCTGCGCGGCGCCGTCAGTGGGAGCACGCCGTCGTTGCCGAGGAGGACGACCGACTCCTCGGCCGTTCTGCGAGCGAGGTCGCGAAGCTCCGGGCCGTCGAGCTCCACCTGTGTCGGCGGCGACGAGAAGTCCTCGTCGAGAAGGCCGAGCTCCTCCTTCTGCGAGAGCACGCGGAGCACCGCGCGATCCACATCGGCGCGTCCCTGAGCGCTCGAGCCGAGGAGCGCCCGCAGCGGCGCGACGAACGCGTCGCCCGTGGGCAGCTCGACGTCGATCCCCGCCCGCAGCGCCAGCAACGCCGCCTCGCCGGGATCGGCGGCGATCCCGTGCAGCGCGTGGAGGAATGCGACCGAGAAGTAGTCGGCCACGACGGTGCCGTCGAATCCCCACTCGTCGCGCAGGAGCGTGGTGAGCAGCTCGGGGTTCGATGCGACGGGAACACCGTCGATCTCGGCGTACGAGTTCATCACCGACCGCACGCCGCCGTCGCGGACCGCCATCTCGAACGGCGGCAGCATGACGTCCTGCAGCCGGCGGCGCCCCATGTGCACGGGCGCGTGGTTGCGGCCGGCCTGCGATGCGGAATAGCCGGCGAAGTGCTTCAGGGTGGCGTGCACACCGGCCGATTGCAGTCCCTTGACGTACGCGGTGCCGATCGTGCCGACGACGTACGGGTCCTCCGAGATGCATTCGTCGACACGACCCCATCGCGAGTCCATGATCACGTCGAGCACCGGCGCGAGGCCCTGGTGTATTCCGAGCTCGGCCATGGAGCGGCCGATCGCCGCGCCGAGCTGTTCGGTGAGCTCGGGGTCGAAGGCCGCGCCCCAGGCCAGCGGCGTCGGGAAGGTGGCCGCCTTCCACGCGGCGAGTCCCGTGAGGCACTCCTCGTGCACGATCGCGGGGATCCCGAGGCGGGTCTGCTCGCGAAGCCGCCGCTGCTCCGCCCAGAGCCACTCGGCGCGGGCGACCGGGTCGACCGGCCGCGTGCCGTACACGCGGGTGAGGTGCCCGATGCCGTTCGCGGTGGCGTCCTCGTAGCGCGTCGAGGTCACCATCTCGCCGGCCATCGGCGCGACGACCTCGTCTCCCTGGTCGACCCAGTACCCGACGAGCTGGGCGAGCTTCTCGTCGAGGGTCATCTGTGCGTGCAGCGCGAGCACGCGCTCCGAGACGGTGCGCAGTCCGTAGCCGCTCATCCCTTGACCGCTCCCGTCAGGCCGCCGACGATCCGCCGCTCGAAGAGGCTGAAGAACGCCAGCGCGGGGATCATCGACAGCGAGGTGAACGCCAGCACCTTCGCAGTGTCGACGGAGTACTGCGAAGAGAAGGCCTGCACGCCGAGGGGGAGCGTGAAGTTCGCGTTGTCGTTGAGGAGGTACAGCGGCAGCAGGTAGCTGTTCCAGCTCGCGATGAACGCGAGGATCCCGACGGTGATGACACCGGGCACGGCGAGGGGGACCACCATGCGCCAGAAGAAGCCGAGGCGGCTGCAGCCGTCGATGAAGGCCGCTTCCTGGATCTCGTCGGGAATGGCCCGTAGGAACGGCACCAGGATGATGATCGTCGTCGGCAGGGCGAACGCGATCTGCGGGAGGATGACGCCGGCCAGTGTGTTGATGAGTCCCATGTCGCGCACCACGATGTACAGCGGCGTGATCGCGACGGTGATGGGGAACATGAGCCCGGCGGCGAAGAGCGCGTAGAGGGCGCCACGCCCGCGGAAGTGATAGCGGGCGAGGACGTAGCTGGCCATGAGGCCCAGCACGATGACTCCGCCCGTGGTGACCACGGCGACGACGGTCGAGTTGAGCACCAGCGTCCAGAACGTGCCTTCGGTGAGCACGTCGAAGTAGTTCGTGAACACCCACGGATCGGGCAGACCCGCCGGGTTCGTCGTGATCTGCGAGTTCGAGCGGAAGCCGCCGAGGATGATGTAGATCACCGGCCCGAGCATCAGCGCGATCACGACGAGTGCGACGAAGTAGACGGCGGGCGTTCCGGCCCGCATGGGCTGACGCCGCGGGGCGTGCGGTGGCGTGGTCGCGACAGCGTCGGTCGCGACGGAGACGGCGGTCATCCGTCGTTCCTTTCGGTGAGTGCTCCCGCGGTGTCGCGGCGCAGGACGAAGCGCTGGTAGACGAGCGCGACGACGAGGGAGATGAGGAAGATGACGACGGCGACGGCATTGCCGTAGCCGAAGTTGCCGGCGTTGCGGCCGTTGGCCACCATGTACGTCGCCATCGTCGAGGTGCCGGCGACGGGTGCCACGTACTGCCCCCAGATGATGTAGACGAGGTCGAACAGCTGGAGCGCGCCGATGATCGACAGGAACGCCCAGATGCGCAGCGTCGGGCCGAGCAGCGGGATCGTGATGCGACGCTGGATCTGCCAATAGCTCGCGCCGTCGATGGCGGCCGCCTCGTACAGCTCCTCGGGGATGCCCTGCAGGCCCGCGAGGAAGAGGATGACGGCGAAGCCGACGTACTTCCACGTGAGAATCGCCATGAGCGTCCAGATCGCGATGCTGGGGTCGGCGAGCCAGTCACGGGTCAACTGGTCGAGGCCGAGATTCTCCAGCAGACCGTTGAGCGCACCGTTGGTGGCGAGCATGAGACTGAAGCCGGTGCCGACGACGACCTCCGCGATCACGTACGGGACGAAGATGAGCACCCGGATGATCGACTGCCCGCGCATCTTGCGGTTGAGCAGGAGCGCCAGCAGCAGTGCCACCGGTCCCTGCAGGATGAGGGACATCACGACGATGAAGCCGTTGTGACCCAGCGCCTCTTGGAAGTCGGGGTCGGTGAGGATCGTGACGTAGTTCTTGAGGCCGATGAAGTCGGTCGGCGGGCCGTACCCGTGCCAGTTGAAGAAGCCGTAGTACGCCGCCATGATCACCGGGAAGATGACGAAGCCGACGAAGAAGATCAGTGCGGGTCCGACCAGCACGGCGATCTCCAGGCGGCCCGACCATCCGATCCCGCGGCGTCGGCGGCGCGGCGATGCCGGGGGCGGCGGCGTGTCGCCACCGCCCCCGGTGCGCTCCGCGCGATCCGTCTCCGGGCGATCGTCCGTACTCGGTGTCGCGCTCTTGTGCATGCGGGTGTTCCTTATCCCTTCGCGCCGGCCGAGTTGGCCGCAGCGATCATCTCGTCGGGCGTGCTCTGTCCGGCGAGCATGTCGACGACCGCCACGTTGAGTGCGTTGCCGACGTTCTGCCCGAGCACCGTGTCGAGCCACTGCGAGACGAACGGGGCCGCGTTGTAGGCCTCGAGGATCTGCTTCAGGTAGGGCTCGGTGACCTCGGCCTGTGCGGCCTGGTTCACGGGCGGCGAGTTGAACGCCTTGTAGTACGCGGTCTGCTGGTCGTCGGACGCGACGAAGTTGAGGAAGTCGACGCACTCCTTGGGTGCCTTCGCGGAGCACGAGTAGCCGTCGACGCCACCCATCATCGAGCCGGGCTCGCCCTTGCCGCCGGAGACCTCCGGGAAGGGGTACCACGCCAGGTCGGGGAGCGGCTTCTCGTCAGGGGTGAGCGAGGCGATCACGCCCGGGTCCCACGCGCCCATCAGCTCGCCACCGGCCTGGTGGTTCGCGACGAGGCCGGCCGAGCTGCCGGCGCCCTGCTGGGCGGAGGTGGTGAGGAAGCCGTCGTTGAACGGCTCCGTGGCGGCGAAATCGGCGAGGTCCTCGGCGGCCTTCAGCCAGCACGGGTCGCTGAAGTCCTTCGAGTCGCCGGTCTCCTCGACCGTCTTCGGGGCGCACTCGCGCAGCGCGAACCAGTAGAACCAGTGCGCAGCCGGCCAGGCGTCCTTCGCGCCGAGGGCGAGCGGCGCCACGCCGGTCGCCTTCAGCTTGTCGTTCGCCGCGACGAGCTCGTCGATGGTCGTCGGGGTCTCGGTGACGCCCGCGGCGTCGTAGAGGTCCTGACTGTAGAAGATTCCGCCGGGAAGCACCGACAGGGGCATCGCCCACACCTTGTCCTGGTAGGTCTCGGCCTTGAACGAGCCCTCGGAGATGTTCTCCTTCGCCTCGCCCTCGATCTTCCCCGTCAGGTCCATCAGCTGACCCGCCTGGACCATCGCGGTCATCTTGCCGCCGCCGCGCTGCAGGAAGATGTCCGGCGGGTCGCCCGCGTTGAGCGAGGTCTGCAGCTTGCCGTCCATGTCCTCGTTCTGGATCGACTGCATCTTGATCGTGACGCCGGGGTTCTCCTTCTCGAACGCGGCGATGGCGTCCTTCCAGAACTGCTGGCCCGGGCCTGTCGTGGAGTTCTGCCACAGCGTCATCTCGACGTTGCCGTCGCTGCTGCCGCCGCCGCCGGCGCTGCAGCCGGCGAGCGCGAGCGCGCTGACGATGACTGCTGCGGAACCCGCGAGGATCCTCTTGCGCATCATGTGATTCCCGTCTCTTCTTCGAGGAGCACCTCTGCTGCGAGGTGCTGGTGGTCGACGCGATCGGGTCGCGTACCGCCCGGCGTGCGGACCGGGCGAGAAAAGTGTCCTTTGACAACAAATAACTGTCAAACGTTTTCAATAACGGTTTCGATGCCGTTATGATTTCGAGACATGGCCCGTCGTCCCACGATCACCGACGTCGCCGCCGCAGCGGGCGTCTCGGTCGCAACCGTCTCGAAGGCGGTGAACGGTCGCTATGGCGTGGCCAGCGAGACGGTGGACAAGGTTCTCGCCGTCGTGGCCGAGCTCGGATACGAGTCGAGCCTGATCGCCAGCAGCATGCGATCGCGCAAGACGGGTGTCATCGGCGTGCTCGTCGCCGACTTCGAGCCCTTCAGTGCCGAGGTCCTGAAGGGCGTCGGCGAGGCGCTGCGCGAGTCGCGGTACGACCTGCTCGCCTACTCAGGGTCACACGGTGCCGCGGAGGGATGGGAGCGGCGGTCGCTGTCGCGCCTCAGCGGAACACTCATCGACGGCGCCATCATCGTCACCCCGACCGTCGTGAACGTCGGCGCTGAGGTGCCGGTCGTCGCCATCGACCCGCACACGGGTCCTGCCGATCTGCCGACCGTCGAGTGCGACAGTTTCGGAGGTGCGCTGCAGGCGACGCGCTACCTCATCGAGCTCGGTCACTCGCGCATCGGCTTCATCGCGGGTCGTCCGGACCTGCGCTCGTCGATCGCCCGCGACGCCGGCTATCGACGCGCACTCGCGGATGCGGGCATCCCCCTCGATCCGGCGCTGGTCGGCTCGGGGAGCTACCAGCAGGATGCCGTCCGCGTGGCCGCACTCGAGATGCTCCGCCGGCCCGACCGGCCGACCGCGGTCTTCGCCGCCAACGACATCTCCGGTCTGGAGATCGTCAGGGTGGCGTCCGAGCTCGGTATCGACATCCCCCGCGAGTTGTCGGTGATCGGCTTCGACGACGTCCCCGAGGCATCCAAGTCGACGCCCGCGCTGTCGACGGTGCGCCAGCCCATGCAGATGCTCGGCGCCGAGGCAGTCGGCATGCTCCTGGAGCTGATGGAGGGGAGCACACCCGCCGTCACGCATGTCAAGCTGCCGACGCGGCTCGTGCCCCGGGACACCACTGCCCCGCCGGCGTGAATCAGCTCCGCGCTGCGCCGCCAGGATCCCGGAGCAGCTCGGCGAAGGCGGCCTCGGCGGCCCCGATGAGGAGGCGATCCTCGGCCAGTGATGCGACACGGATGAGGAGATGCTCGCTGGTCGCCGACATCGTCTGCTCCTGGACCATGGTCCCGAGTCCCGGCACATCGACCGCGGCGATCGTCGCGAGGAAACCGCCGAGCACGACCACCGAGGGGTTCAGCGCGTTGACGGCGTTGGCGAGCGCCGTCGAGAGGATGCGGCGCTGCCGGGCGACCTCCTCGGCCGCGGTCGGGCCCGCTGCGGACACAGCCGCGGCGAGCGTCGGCTCGTCCGCCGCGTGAAGCCCGACGGCGGCGAGCAGCCGGGCTCGGCTGACCTCGTCCTCGAGCACGCCGTCGCCGGCGCGACGGTCGGTGGCCGACGCGATGCCGGGGCGATTCTGCCCGAACTCGCCGGTGTAGCCGCCGGCGCCGAGGAGCGGCTTGCCGTGCACGATCAGGCCGCCGCCGATGCCGCTCGCGCCGCCGTTGAGGTACACGACGTCATCGAAGCCGGCCGCGGCGCCGTAGAGATGCTCGGCGATCGCCCCCAGCGTCGCGTCGTTGCCCACGACGGTCGGCAGGCCGGTGGCCTCGGCGACGAGGTCGCGAACCGGCGCGTCCACCCAGCGCAGGTGGGGCGCGTTGCGGACGAGCCCGTCCGCTGCCCGCACGAGCCCCGGCACCGCGAGGCCGACACCGACGATGCGCGCGTGTGCGAGTTCGCCGGCGCGCCACGTCTCGACGCGCTCCGCGATGAGCCGTGCCGTCTCGTCCGGAGACAGCAGGCGGTCGAGCTCGATGCGCTCGCGGACCGGGATGCCGCGGTCCAGGCCGACGGCGGCGATCGTGAGCGCGTCGACCTCCGGGTTGGCGGCGATCGCCATCACACGTGCGTCGGCGGCGACCACCGGGGAGGGACGCCCCACCCGCCGGGATGGATCGGGCGCGCGTTCCACGACCAGCCCTTCGCGCACCAGTTCGGCCACCAGGTCCGCGATCGTCGATCGATTGAGGCCCGTGGCCTCGGTCAGTCGCGCGCGGGAGAGCGGTCCTTCGAGGTGCACCAGGCGCAGCAGCCGGGCCAGGTTGCGCTGACGCACGCCCTCGGCGGCCGTTGGATCGCTCACCGTCTCACTGTAGAGGGCGGCGCGGCGGCACTTCGAGATTTGTTGCGTGCGGCTTCAAACCGGTGTGACGGCGTGGAGTGGAGGATCAGGCGGACGGGCGTTCGGCACCGGCCGGGGAGATCGCGTCGACCGCCAGGGCGAAGTCGAGCGTCTGGAGCACTTCGACGGCCCGGTCGTAGCGAGGCCCGGCGAGGACGACGAACACGGCCCCGACGACATCGATGAAGCCGGCGGTCGCCCCGGCGGTGCTGACCTCGTAGCGATCGATGTCTATGCGCTCCCACCGGACGGCGGAGTCGTCGGGCGCCGGCGACTCCGGTCGCCGCGGCGCCAGTTCGTTCCGTGGCGGCAGGACGCGCGACCGCAGCGCGCCGCGTCTCACCGGTGAGGACGGCCTCTCGAGCACCATGGGGGAGGCTCCTCTCGTCGTGCCCTGATCCTGCGCCTCGCCTGCACTTTTCGCGCAGGGGGGTTGACGTGTTGGGATGGGCCGACCAGGGCTGACGCCGGCGTCCGCGCGACCGGATCGCGCTCCCGAGATCATTCTCCGCGCTCGGACCGGAACCGGGTGTTAAGGCCTGATGAACTTCCGGTCACAACCGGACACGCGTGGACCCGCGGCGTCATCTGATCATCGATTCGCGAGCCTGGAGGCGCCGTTCGCGCGGGAAGCGCCGTTCGTGGTGGACGCAGCATCCATTCTGGTATAGGTTGTCGGCAGCAACATTTATCGCGAAGGAGCGTCATGCCCACCCCCACCCGCGCCGACAAGTTCTCGTTCGGTCTCTGGACCATCGGCTACAACGGCACCGACCCCTTCGGCGGACCGACCCGCAATCACCTCGACGTCGTCCACGCCGTCGAGAAGCTCGCCGAGCTCGGCGCGTACGGACTCACCTTCCACGACGACGACCTGTTCGCCTTCGGATCGACGGATGCTGAGCGCCAGACCCAGATCGACCGCCTCAAGGGCGCGCTCGCCGACACCGGCCTGATCATCCCGATGGTCACCACGAACCTGTTCTCGGCCCCCGTCTTCAAGGACGGCGGCTTCACGTCGAACGACCGCGACGTGCGTCGGTTCGCGCTGCGCAAGGTGTTCCGCCAGCTCGACCTCGGTGCCGAGCTCGGCGCCAAGACGTTCGTCATGTGGGGCGGCCGCGAGGGCGCCGAGTATGACTCCGCCAAGGACATCCGCGCCGCGCTCGAGCGCTACCGCGAGGCCGTCAACCTCCTCGGCGACTACGTCACCGACAAGGGCTACGACATCCGCTTCGCCATCGAGCCCAAGCCGAACGAGCCCCGCGGCGACATCCTGCTGCCCACGCTCGGGCACGCGATCGCGTTCATCGACTCGCTCGAGCGCCCCGAGCTCGTCGGCCTCAACCCCGAGGTCGGCCACGAGCAGATGGCGGGCCTGAACTTCGCCGCCGGCATCGCGCAGGCGCTGTTCCACGGCAAGCTCTTCCACATCGACCTCAACGGCCAGCGGGGCATCAAGTACGACCAGGACCTCGTGTTCGGCCACGGCGACCTGCACAACGCGTTCGCGCTCGTCGACCTGCTCGAGAACGGCGGCCCCGGCGGCGTGCCCGCGTACGACGGCCCGCGCCACTTCGACTACAAGCCCTCGCGCACCGAGGACGAGACGGGCGTCTGGGACTCGGCCGCGGCGAACATGCGCACCTACCTGCTGCTCAAGGAGCGCGCCGCGGCCTTCCGCGCCGACCCCGAGGTGCAGGAGGCGCTCGCCGCCGCGAAGGTCGACGAGCTGTCGGTTCCGACGCTCAACCCGGGTGAGACGTACGACGACTTCCTCGCCGACCGCTCGGCGTATGAGGACTTCGACGCCGACGCGTACCTCGGCGGCAAGGGCTTCGGCTTCGTCCGCCTCCAGCAGCTCGCGACCGAGCACCTGCTCGGCGCCCGCGGCTGAAGCCATCCCACACCGACCGCGACTCCCGATCTGCCCGCCTCGATCGTGAGAAGACAGTCGCAGGACGAGACCCTGGGTGAATCCCAGGGTCTCGTCCCTCATCTGTCGTCTCACGGTCTGGGGCCGACGCCGTCGGAGCGCGATCGAACAGCGTGAAGGAGCGCACATGAGCCTCGTCATGGGGGTCGATTCGTCGACGCAGTCCTGCAAGGTCGTGATCGTGGATGCTGCGACCCAGGCGGTCGTCAGGCAGGGGCGCTCGTCGCACCCCGACGGCACGTCGGTCGACCCCGAGGCGTGGTGGAGCGCGCTGCAGGAGGCGATCGCCGACGCCGGAGGGATCGACGACGTCGAGGCCTGGGCGATCGGCGGGCAGCAGCACGGCATGGTGGCGCTCGACGCCGAGGGACGCGTCGTCCGCGACGCGCTGCTGTGGAACGACACCCGCTCGGCGCAGGCCGCGGCCGACCTCACGGCGCAGTTCGGCGCCGAGGAGCTCGCGCGGCGCACGGGCCTCGTGCCCGTGGCATCCTTCACGATCACGAAGCTCCGCTGGCTGCGCGACCACGAGCCCGAGAACGCGGCACGCGTGGCCGCCGTCGCCCTGCCGCACGACTGGCTGACCTGGCGGCTGCGCGGGTTCGGGTCTGCGGGCGGGTCACCGCGCGGCCCCGAGCTCGACGAGCTCGTCACCGACCGCTCCGACGCCTCGGGGACGGGCTACTGGAACCCTGCCACCGGCGGCTACGACCACGAGCTGCTCATCGCCGCCCTCGGCCACGACGCCGCGCTGCCGCGCGTGCTCGGACCCGACGAATGGGTGACGGATGCCGCGGGACGGCGCGTCGGCGGCGGCGCCGGCGATAACGCGGGCGCGGCCCTCGGGCTCGGGGCCGGTCCCGGAGACGTGGTCGTGTCGATCGGCACCAGCGGGACGGTGTTCGCGGTGAGCGAGGAGCGCACGATCGACCCCTCCGGCACAGTCGCGGGCTTCGCCGACTGCACGGGCCGGTTCCTGCCGCTCGTCGCGACGCTCAACGCGGCGCGCGTGCTCGACGCGATCGGGCGCGTGCTCGGCGTCGACCACGCCGAGCTGTCGCGGCTGGCTCTGTCCGCCCAGCCGGGCGCAGCGGGCCTGACGCTGGTGCCCTACTTCGAAGGCGAGCGCACCCCGAACCTCCCCGACGCCACCGCTTCGCTCACCGGCATGACGCTCGCCTCGACGACGCGCGAGAACCTCGCGCGTGCCGCAGTCGAGGGGATGCTCTCGGGGCTCGCCGCCGGGCTCGAAGCCCTCCGTGCACTCGGCGTGCCGCTCGAGCGCGCGCTGCTCGTCGGCGGTGGCGCGCAGTCCACGGCGGTGCGCGAGATCGCGCCCCTCGTGCTGGGCCTGCCGGTCGAGGTGCCCGAGCCCGGAGAGTACGTGGCTCTCGGCGCCGCGCGGCAGGCAGCATCCGTCCTCCCCTCCTGAGCTCTCCCGCTCTCGCGGGGGCGCGTCCGCGCTCTCTCTCACGCCCCGTCCATGTCCGGACTTCGCAGGCTCGTCGGCCGACAGCGATGGGAATCCCGGACGCCGGCTCGCGGGGAGTCTTTGCGGATCAGGCGAGATTCTCCGCGAAGTCCGGACTTCGCAGATTCGTGGGCCTGAGACTCTGCGATTCCTGGACCTCGCGGCTACCAGGCCCGAGACTCCGCGAAGTCCGGACTTCGCAGATTCGCGGGCCTGAGGCTCTGCGATTCCTGGACCTCGCGGCTACCGGGCCCGAGATTCTCCGCGAAGTCCGGACTTCGCAGATTCGTGGGCCTGAGACTCTGCGATTCCCGGACCTCGCGGCTCCCGGGGCAACGGGCGGAGAAAGCGTCCCGGCAGGACCGCACCCGCGCGGGCTGAATCGTGCAGGTGCGCCCGGCGGGAATGGGGAGAACTGCCGATGTATCGCCGGGGGCGGCATCCGTATCTTCCCTGTATGGATGCTGCGACGCTCGCCGGTGCGGTCTCGACCGTGCTGTTCGCCGCGGCCAACCTGCCGATGGTGGTGAAGGCCGTGCGCTCCGGCGACCTGCGCTCGTACAGCCTCAGCGCGCTCCTGATGGGCAACGTCGGCAATGCGGTCTACACCGTCTACGTGCTGAGTCTGCCGTTCGGGCCGATCTGGATCCTGCACGGCTTCTACCTCACGACGATGGCGATCATGCTCGTGCTGTACGGGGTGTCGGCGCACGCGCATCGGGTCGCGCAGCGACGACCGGACACGGCGCGATGACGGCGGTAGCATTCGGGCATGGCGGACACGGTCGCCGTGCTCGAACAGGCTCGGGCGGCATACCGGTCCGGTGACTGGGAGGCGGCGCGGGAGGCGTTCGAGGGGGCCCGCCGCGACGCCGCGGCCACCGGTGCCGACCTGCGCGCGCTCGCGTCGTGCGAGTGGTGGCTCGGGCGCCAGGACGCCTGCCTCGGGCGCCTCGAGTCGGCCTTCCGTGTGCTCTCCGACGAGGGCGACGCGATGGGCGCGGCCGAAGCGGCGCTCGTCGTCGCGCTCGTGCGCCTGATCCGCGCCGAGATCACGGTCGGCACGGCGTGGGCGCGGCGCGCGCGGCGGATCCTCGCCGATCTTCCGGATGGTCGTGGGCACGCGTACGAGGTGTACCTCACGGCGAGCATGGACCTCGACGGCACCGGCGCGCTGTGGCCGGCCGAGAGCGTGTCGCGCATGCGCGAGCTGGCCGACGCGCTGCGCAGGCCCGCGGTGTCCGCGTTGAGCGCGGTCGTGGCCGGGATGCACGCGATCCGGGCGGGGCGAACGGCCGAGGGATTCGCGCAACTCGACGAGGCGATGCTCTGCGTCGTGTCGGACGAACTCGAGCCGGAGTGGGCGGGCGATGTGCTGTGCACCACCATCCACGTGTGCCATGAGCTCGCTGATTTCCGCCGCATGGCCGACTGGACCCGCGCGACCGAGGCCTGGTGCGCCGCACGCGGCGCGCACGTCCTCTACGCCGGCGTCTGCCGCGTGCACCGACTCGAGCTCCAGTCCGCGAGCGGGGAATGGGATGCTGCGGAAGCGGCGCTCGAGCGCGCGTGCGAGGACCTCGGATCCGATCACCCCTGGATCGCCGGTGAGGGATGGAACCAGCTCGGCGAGATCCGGCGGCTCCGCGGGGACGCCGCCGGAGCACGCGAGGCCTACCGTCGTGCGAGCGAGGCGGGCATCGACCCGGTGCCGGGAGAGGCGCTGCTGGTGCTCGCGGACGGCGACACCGAGCGGGCCGCGGCGATGATCGCCGCCGCGCTCGAGCAGCGCGATCGCATGGGCCGCGCGCGGCTGCTGCGTCCGGGGATCGAGATCGCTCTCGCGCACGGGCGGCCCCGGGAGGCCGAGCACCTGCTCGACGAGCTCGAGGACGACGCGCGCGCCTTCGGCAGCGACGGGTTCCAGGCGTGGGCGGCCCACGGACGCGGGATGATCCTGATCCAGGCGGGCGATGCCGCGGGCGCGGTGGGCCGGCTGCACGCCGCCCTCGACCTCTTCCGGCGCCTGGGGCAGCCCTGGGAGCAGGCGAACGTGCTCTGCTGGCTCGCCACCGCCCATGAGCTCCGCGGAGAGCCGGCGCTGGCCGCGCAGCTGCGGGAGCAGGCTGGTGCCATCTTCGAGCGCCTCGGCGCGCCTCCGGTGGTCGTGCGATCCGCGGCTGCCGAAGACGGCGGCCCGCTGACCGCCAGGGAGCGCGAGATCGTCGAGCTCGTCGCGCAGGGCAGGGCCAACAGGCAGATCGCCGACGAGCTCTTCATCAGCGAGAAGACCGTGAGCCGGCACCTCGCGAACATCTACGTGAAGCTCGACGTCGGATCGCGCACGGCCGCCGCCGCATGGTGGCGCGAGCACGCCGGGAAGCGCGTTCGGTGACGGGCCCTGCATCGAATGGTGCAGACGCACGGGGCGGATCTGCGCGGTTCTGCGGACGTGGCGGCTCCCTCACGCTCCGTAGCGTCGGGGTCAGACACCAGACGGAGCACTCGTGAAGGAGAACAAGATGTCCACGACGACCACCGAGTCCGAGGTGACGACCGAGACCGAGGCCACCGCGGCCTTCGCCGACCGGATCATGGATGCCACGCTCGGCTGGATGGACCTCATGGCCGTCCACCTCGGCTCGCAGCTCGGCTGGTACGCCGTGCTGTCGCGGGCCGACGGGCTCACCGCGGACGAACTCGCCGAGCGCACGCACACCGACGCCCGGTACGCCCGCGAGTGGCTCGAGCAGCAGTGCGCGACCGGCATCCTGCGCGCGGATGAGGACGCTGATCCCGCCGCTCGGCGGTTCCGCCTCGCTCCGGGTGTCGCCGAGGTGCTGCTCGACCGGGGAAGTCTGTCCTACCTCGAACCGCTCGCTCGTATGATGGCGGCCTCGGGAACCCAGATCGGCGCCCTCCTCGACGCCTACCGCACCGGCGGCGGCGTCAGCTGGGAGCAGCTCGGCCGGCACGCCCGCGAGGCGCAGGCCGACATGAACCGGCCGTGGTTCGACGATCTGCCCGACCTCTTCGCGGGGATCAGCCGGCTCGATGCCGTGCTCCGGCGCCCCGATGCCCGCATCGCAGACCTGGGCTTCGGCGGCGGCTGGTCCTCGATCGCCCTGGCGAAGGCGTACCCGCAGCTGCGCGTGGTCGGTCTCGACATCGACGAGGCCTCCGTCGAGGCGGCCCGGCAGAACGCCGCTGAAGCCGGGGTCGCCGACCGCGTCGAGTTCCTGCTGTGCGACGCGGCGCTCGTCGCCGAGTACGGCCCGTTCGACGCCGTCTTCGCGTTCGAGTGCCTGCATGACATGCCGCATCCCGTGGAGGTGCTCTCGGCGGCGCGCGGCGCGGTGAGCGACGACGGCATGGTCGTCATCATGGATGAGGCCACCGAGGAACGCTTCGCCGCGAACGCGAGCGAGCTCGAACGACTGCTCTACGGATTCAGCCTCTTCGTCTGCCTGCCCGACGGTCGCTCGCACACCCCGAGCGCCGGCACCGGCACGGTGATGCGCCCCTCGACCCTCCGCGGCTACGCGCGTTCGGCGGGGTGGTCCGACGTCCGGGTGCTGGTCCCCGAGTTCGGTCTCTGGCGCTTCTACGAGATCGTCTGACCCTGGCGGCCCCTCGCGAGCTCTTCGCGGCGGGGCTTCCGGGATCGCGATCCCGCGGCCTTCCGAACCGTTTGCAGGACCGCTCCGGATGCCGCGCGCCTCGGCCACCGCGGCAACGCGGCGTTGGTCGCCCTCGCCGCGGTCGGTCCTGAGAACGGTCGGGGCCATGGGACACAATGGGCGCATGGCCGACGCCGACGAACAGCTCGACGCGATCGCCGCGGAGCTGTACGCCCTCCCGCCGGCGGAGTTCACGGCCGCCCGCAACGCCCGTGCGGGGCTCGCGGCGCCGGCGCTCGCCAAGCGGCTCAAGGCGCTGCGCAAGCCCACCGTCTCGGCGTGGGCGGTCAACCTGCTCGCCCGCGACGGGCAGCTCGCCGACGCGGTGGAGCTGTCGACCGCGCTCCGCGAAGCACAGGACGACCTCGACGCCGCCGAGCTGGCGCGCCTCGGCCGCCAACGACGTCAGCTGGTGGCCGCCCTCGCGAAGCAGGCGGTGGGGCTCGCGGAAGAGGCGGGCGGCACCCTGAGCACGGCCGCGCGGGACGACGTCGAGAAGACGATCAATGCGGCGGTGATGGATGCCTCGGCCGCGGCCGCCGTCCTCACAGCCCGGCTTGTCAAGCCCCTGGAGGCGGGCGACATCGACCCGGCCGCGCTCACCGACGCGGTGGGCGGGTCGCTCCCCGGAGCCGTGTCCGCACCCCCGCGCGACGACCTCGCCGAGCGCCGGGCCCGCAAGGCTGCGGAGAAGGCGGCGCGCGAGGCCGAGCGCCTCGCGAACGAGGCGGAGCGCGAGCTCGCGCGCGTCGACGCGCGACGCGCGAAGGCGCAGGAGCGGGTCGACCACGTGCGGGAGCGCATCGACGACCTCCGCCGCGACCTCGCCGCGCTCGAAGCCGACGAGCGGGCGGCCGTGGAGAAGCTCGACGCGGTCGAGGACGAGCGGTCCGACGTGGCGGCGAAGGCCCGGGACGCCGCCCAGGCGAACGAGCGCGCCCAGCGCGCCCTCGACGACGCCTGACCCTCCTGTGGCGCCGAAGGCGCAGCTGGGCCCATGCGGCCGGAGGGGCCGTGGGGACCGTTCCTCACAGGACTCTCGTAGAACTGCCGCCTAGCGTGAAAGGCATGGCGACTCCCGCACCTCTGGTGCCCGCGACGGCGTCCGACGAGGGTGAGATCACCGTCTCACCGAGCGAGCTCCGGGAGCTGCGGGACGAGCTGCAGCGCTTCATGATGGAGTACCGCTTCGGCCTGCAGGAGGTCGAGACGAAGATCGGCATCCTGCGCGACGAGTTCCTGCTGACGCACGACTACAACCCGATCGAGCATGTCTCGAGCCGCGTGAAATCGCCCGACAGCCTCGTCGAGAAGGTGCAGCGCAAGGGCATCGACGGGGACTTCGCCTCGATCCGCCGGAGCATCACCGACATCGCCGGCATCCGCATCACGTGCAGCTTCACCGCCGACGTGTACCGCCTCTTCGACCTGCTCACCGCCCAGGACGACGTGCGCGTGCTGCAGGTCAAGGACTACATCGCGTCGCCGAAGTCCAACGGCTACAAGAGCCTGCACGCGATCCTCGAGGTGCCGGTGTTCCTGTCGACGGGGCGTATCGAAGTGCCCGTCGAGGTGCAGTTCCGCACCATCGCGATGGACTTCTGGGCGAGCCTCGAGCACAAGATCTACTACAAGTACGCGACGCGCGTGCCCGACGAGCTGCTCGAGAGCCTCAAGGACGCGGCCGAGACCGCCGCCGAACTCGACGCCCGGATGGAGCGTCTGCACCGGCAGATCCGAGGCGGCGGCGCGGGCCAGGTCGCTCCGGTCGCCGTCCGCGAGATCGCCGCCGTGCCCGCCCCTGTCGAGACCGCTCCGGATGCTGCGACCCGGCCCGTCGACGACCCCGGAGTGCGTCCCGTCTAAACGGGCGGAGGGGGTCCGCTCGCGAGGACGGCGGCCGCGCTCTCGAGGTACTCGTCGACCGCCCGCGGACCGAACACGGCACTGTTCGCGGTGCTCGGCGTGGGCGTCGCCGCGACCTCCGCGCTGATCATCGGGCTGGCAGCGTTGATGGGCCCTCCCGGGATCGCCGTCGGGGCTGTCATCACGATGTTCATCGCGAACCCGATCGCGGGCGCCGCCCTGCCGCCGCAGTTCCTCCCCGAGCCGTGGGGCGCGGTCGTCCAGTTCTTCGTGCCGGGTGCATCGGCGAACCTGCTGCGCTCGGTGATGTACTTCCCGGAGGCCTCTACGTGGGCGCAGTGGACGATCCTCGGCGCGTGGCTCGTGGGCGGCGTGATCCTCGCGCTCATCGGCCACCGGCGCAGCCGCGCAGAGCTGACCCCGCCCGAGCGGCAGCTGGAGAACTGAGCCGAGGTCCGTCCGGAAACGCACGTTGCCGCGCCCGCCGTGCGGTGCCGGTGCGCGCGTTCCCGGCGTGCGACGCGCTACCGTCGCAGCAATGGGGACCTCGACGCGCCGCGCGCGCCGGCAGCGATTCGTCTTCGCCTTCGTGGCGGCGACGCTCGCCGTCGTGGGCGGGGTCGTCGCCGCAGAGGAGGCGCGGCTCGTCGGTGATGCGCTCGAGCGCCCCGGGATCGACGCGTTCTACGCCCAGCCCGACGACGCCGCCGACGGTGAGCCGGGCTCGCTCGTGAAGGCCGACGCACTCCTCGGCGCACCGTTCGCCGCGCGGGCATGGCGGATCATGTACCGCACCACCGACGTGCACGGCGATCCGGCGGTCGCGACCGGCGTGCTCGTCGCGCCGCTGACGCCCGCACCGTCGCGCGGACGCACCGTCGTGTCGTGGGGCCACCCGACGACAGGTGCCGCGCGCGACTGCGCGCCGTCGTACGGTTTCGACCCGTTCGTCGGCATCGAGGGGCTGCGGTTCCTCCTCGACCGCGGGTACGCGGTCGTCGCGACGGACTATGTCGGCATGGGCACGGCAGGTCCCGACTCGTACCTCGTCGGCGTCACCGGCGGCAACGCGGTGCTCGACGCCGTGCGGGCCGCGCGCGCGATCACGGACGCCCGAGCGAGCGAGCGGGTCGTGCTGTGGGGCCACTCGCAGGGCGGTCAGGCGGTGCTCTTCGCCGCTCAGCAGGCGGCCGACTACGCGCCAGAGCTCGACATCCGCGCCGTCGCCGCTGCGGCGCCGGCGGCAGACCTGCCGGGCCTCATGAGCGCACACCTCGACGACATCTCGGGGGTAACCATCGGGTCGTATGCCTTCACCGCCTACGCGGACGTCTACCCCGAGGCATCCCTCGACGGGATCCTCACGCCGACCGCGCAAGAGATCGTGCCGCGCATGAACCAGCTGTGCCTGCTGACGAACATCTCCGAGCTCCACGAGATCGGGCAGCCGCTCGTGGGCGACTTCACCATGAGCGATCCCACGAAGACCGAGCCTTGGGCGAGCCTGCTCGACGAGAACTCGGCGGGGGCGACCGCGTTCGACGCCCCGCTGTTCCTGGCGCAGGGGCTCGAGGACGAGCTCGTCGTGCCGTCCGACACGACGGAGTTCGCACAGCACGAGGCCGACCTCGGCATAGACGTGACGTACCACGAGATCCCGTTCGCCAACCATGGGACCGTGGCCTATCTGGCGCTGCCGGCGATGCTCCGCTGGCTCGAGGGGGTCTCGGCGGGGTGACCCCGGCTGGCTAGTCTGTTCGCGTGGACGGTCTCACACCCTCGACGCTCCTGCTGATTCCGCTGCTGGGGGTGCTCGCCCCGATTCTGGCCCGAGGTCTCGGGCGGTGGGTGCGCGTGCCCGTGGTGGTGTTCGAGCTCGTGCTCGGCATCCTGATCGGGCCCGCGGTTCTCGGCTGGGCGGGGCCGAACGCCTTCGTCGACGTCCTGGCCAACTTCGGACTCGCGATGCTGTTCTTCGTCGCCGGCACCGAGATCGAGTTCGGATCGTTCCGCGGACGCCTCGGCCGTCGCGCGTCGCTCGGGTGGATCATCAGCCTCGCCGCGGGCATCGCGGCCGGCTGGCTGCTCGCGCCCGGGGAGGCGGCGATCGTGATCGGCGTCGCGCTGTGCTCGACGGCGCTGGGCACCCTCCTGCCGATCCTGCGGGACGCCGGCGAGCTGCGCACCCCGTTCGGCCGCGCCGTCGGCGCCGTCGGCGCCGTCGGCGAGTTCGGGCCGCTCATCGCGATCTCGATCTTCCTCGGCGGCCGCGAGCCGGGCCTGTCCACCATCGTCTTGGCGCTGTTCGCCGCGTTCGCGGGGCTCGCGATCTGGCTCGCGTTCCGGGTGCCGCGCGGCGCGATGCACTCGTTCGTGAACTCCACGCTGCACACCTCGGGGCAGTTCGCGATCCGGGTGGTGTTCGTGATCCTCGCCGCCCTCGTCGCGCTGAGCATCGTCCTCGACCTCGACATGCTGCTGGGGGCCTTCACCGCCGGCATCATCTGGCGCCTCCTCATGCGCGACGCCTCCGAGCACGACCGCGACGCCGTCGAGAGCAAGATCGAGGGCGTCGCGTTCGGCTTCCTCGTGCCGATCTTCTTCATCTACACGGGCATCACGTTCGACCTCCAGGGCCTGCTCGACGACCCCGTGCTGTTCTGGCTGGTGCCGCTGGTGCTCGTCGCGCTTCTCGTCGTCCGCGGGCTGCCATCGACGCTTGCCGCACCCGAAGGGTCCTCGCGCCGCGAGCGGCTGTCGATCGCGCTCCTGGGTGCGACCGGGCTTCCGATCATCGTCGCCGTCACCCAGATCGGCGTGGACGAGAAGATCCTCGACACGACGCAGCAGACCGTGCTCGTCGCGGGCGGCATGCTGTCGGTGCTGCTGTTCCCGCTGGTCGGCATGGCGCTGCGCGGCGAGCGGCTGACGGCGAGCCCGTCCCTCCTGGACGACATGGCGTGAGCACCCTCGAACTCCTCGACGCCACCCGCTCGCGGCTCACCGACGTGCCCCGCGAAGCGCTCGGCGAACTGATCGTGCCCAAGCGCTTCCTGGGGGTGGCGCGCGCCGCCCGCATCGAACGGCGCGGCGACGCGTGGCACCTGGGAGTGCTGCTCCTCACCGACGACGCCGTCTTCGCGACGGGCGACATCCTCCGCGCCCGGCACGAAGCCCGGCGAGGCTACACCGCCGAGTCCCAGCGGCAGCGCGCCGAACTCGCCGCCGCCGCACGTCGCGGCGGCTTCGCGGAGGGCGAGACCGTGCACATCGGATGGCGGATGCTGCAGCCCGGCGCGGTCGACAGGGGCGAGGCATCCGCTCCGCTGTTCCCTGCCGATGGCGTGCCCAGCGTGAGATGGAGCGCCGCCGGAGGACTCATGCCGCTCGAGGCCTATCTCTCGGAGCGGGTCGCCCTGCTGCTCGACCCGCCGGGCGGCGCGTAAGACCCTCGGTATCCGTCGGGTGACGGGATGTCAAGAGCCCTCGTGGCGGGGTGGCGTGCGCCTTACCGTGTGAGGATGACCGCCAAGGACCTCGCCCGGCAGATCATCGTCATCAGCGCGTTCTGCTTCATGATCGTGGCCGCCATGGTCGGCACCGGCCTGTTCGGCGGCACGCCGGTGCAGGCGCTGCAGGACGGTGCGCTCGACCAGGACGGCTCGTACCTCGCGCCGGCGCGGCCGGCGTTCTCGATCTGGACCGCGATCTACGTCGGGCTGTTCGCCTACACCGTGTGGCAGGCGCTGCCGCGCCAGCGCAGCAGCGAGCGGCAGCGAGCGCTCGGATACCTCATCGCCGGCACGATGGCACTCAACGGACTGTGGCTCGTCACGGCCCAGTTCGGCTCGCTTGGGCTCACGGTGCTCGCCATCATCGTGCTGCTCGCGCTGCTGGGCGTCACGTTCAGCCGCACCGTCATCGAGCCCGCCGACGGCTGGGCCGATCGGCTGCTGGTCGACGGCGTCACGGGCCTGCACCTGGGCTGGGTGACGCTCGCCACCGTCGCGAACATCACGGCCTGGCTGACTTCGATCGGAGCGCCCGAGTGGGAGGCGTCGGCGGACCTGTGGGGCGTGGTCGTCCTCATCGCCGTCGCCGTCATCGGGCTCGGAATCGAGATCGCGAGCCGCTGGCGCCTCGGGCCGGCGCTCGCGCTCGCGTGGGGGCTGATCTGGCTCTCGGTCGGCCGGCTGGAGGGCGAGCCGCACAGCACCGCGATCGGGGTGACGGCGATCGTCGTCGCCGCACTGATCCTCGGTGCGGCGCTCATCGGCACCGCAGTGCGCGCGCTGACCGCGGTCCGCAACGCCGAGGTGTGATCAGGCGGGCGCGAAGCGGTCGGCGAACGCCCGCAGCAGCCGCGTGGGCTCCGTGACGGATGCTGCGAGCACGCGTCCCGCGATCGCGTCGTAGTCCGCGGAATCGAAGTAGCCGTCGTCGCGGTACACGGCCATGCGCTCGGTGAACGCCTTCGTGGTCGGCTCGGGGTGGAATTGGGTCGCGTAGAGCCGCTCGCCCACGCGGTACGCCTGGACGGGGCATCCGTCGTTGCTCGCCAGCAGGACCGCTCCCGGCGGCAGGCTCTCCGTCCCCTCCTTGTGGGCGGTGAGCGCGGTGAAGCGATTCGCGAGCGCGCCGAACAGCGGGTCGGCCGAGGCCCGCTTCGTGAGCTCCACCGCCACGGGGCCGGTGTCCTCGGGGAAGGCACGGCTCACCGTGCCGCCCAGGGTGCGGGTCGCGATGCCGATGCCGTAGCAGGTGAAGAGGGCGGCCGGACCGTCGCCGGTCGCGGTGCGCTCTGCGATGCGGGCGAGGGCCGCTTCGAGGCGCCGCTGAGCGTCGGTCTTCGTCGACTCGGGGTCGGTGACGTTGAACGGACTGCCGCCCACGAGGAAGCCGGAGTAGCGCTCGAACACGTCGTCCGGAAGCGGTTCGCGCACCAGGTCGTGGCGGGCGAGGCGGCTCTCGTCGAGGTGCATCGCGGTGCGGAAGGACTCGTATTCGGCGGCCGCCGCACCCAGCTGCGGGCGCACGCAGACATAGAGCAACGGCGCGGTCGTCATGCACGAATTCTAGGTCTCCACTCCCGGACCCTGCGAGACGGCTGAAATCGTCGGTATTCGGGCGGCGTGCGTGTATCAAACCCGCACTATCGCGCTCGGGCATGGTGTGGACAGAATGGGCGCTATGACGCAGGCTGACGCCGAACCATCCGTCGACTCCGTGGAGCCGGCGCGATGGGAGCGCGCCGCCGCACTCTTCGTGCGGTGGCGTGAAGGCGACAGCCGTGCGATGGACGAACTCGTCCGCCTGATGACGCCGCCGCTATGGCACGTCGTGAGGGCGTACGGGCTCGACCATTCGTTGGCGCAGGACGTCGTGCAGACGACCTGGCTGACGCTCGTGCGCCGTCACGAGACCATCAACGACCCGCTCGCGGTGTCGGGGTGGCTCACGATGTGCGCGCGCCGTGAGGCGTGGCGAGTCGGCAAACAGCACCGGCGTGCCGATGCCACCGAGGCCGAGTCGCTCGAACCGCACCTTCCCGTCCACGAATCCGCCGAGCAGACCGCCGCGCAGGACGACGAGACCCGTCGCCTCTGGACAGCGGTCGGAACGCTCAACGAACGATGCCAGCGCCTGCTGCGGATCGTCGCGTTCGAGGACCGCCCCGACTATGCCCGCATCGCCGAAGACCTTGCGATGCCCATCGGATCGATCGGACCGACCCGCCAGCGCTGCCTCGCGAAGCTACGCGCCGTACTCGAGGGAGACGGATGGAGAGGTGACGACGATGGAAACTGAGGACTTTGCGGCCGACGCCGCGCTCTTCGCACGGATGCGGCGCATGTGGGAGGACGTCGACCCCGTGCCGGCCGACCTGGTGGACCAGATGGTCGCCGCCGTCGCCGTCGAGGACCTGTCGCGGGAGTACGCACTCCTGACGCTGGTCGAGGGGACGTTCGCGGCCGTGCGCGGCGAGACCGACACGGCGACTCTCCAGTTCAGCGACGGCACGACCAGCGTGCTGCTGCACGTGACCGCCACCGAGGGCGGCGACCGGCGCGTGGACGGATGGGTGGACGCCACGGCCCTCGCCATCCGTCTCATCCAGGGCGACCGCGAGTGGTCGGCCGAACCGGGCGAGCACGGACGCTTCGCCTTCGACGAGGTCACGCCCGGGATGGCGCGGCTTCGCCTGGTGGTGCGCGACGCCGACGGCGCGCTGCGCGACTTCCAGACCCCGCAGTTCGAAGTCTGACAACCAGTTCGAGATACGAAGAACGGATGCCGCGGCCTGGGGGCCGCGGCTCCCACGTGTGTGAGGAGATGACATGGCCGAAGACGAGCGTGCCGGTGGATCGTGGCGTACGCGAGTGAAGGCGGGCGCCCCGCTCGGCGTTCCGCTCGATCCCGGTCGGGACATCGTGCCGGGAGTGGAGGCGTTCCCCTCGGCGTACGCGCCAGGCCATCTCGTGATCTCGGGTGAGACCGCCGACGCGAAGGGTGCGCTGCTCGCTGCGGGCCAGGAGCTCGGGTGGGAGGTCGACCTCGATGAGATCCGGCCATCTGCGGAGAACGAGCCCGCTCTCACGCGGGCGCGCATCATCCAGCTTCCGAGCGACAAGCGGGACGACGAACCGGTTCCCGCCGTCGACGCCTGGCGGCTGCTGCAGCACGCGCGTCGGGTGGCCCTCGAGGAAGCCGAATACCAGCGACGTCTGGCCGCGGAGCAGCAGGCCGATCGCGGACAGGAGGGCGCGTCGCAGCGCCCTGAGCCCGCAGCGCGCGGCCTTTCTGAACAAGGCGCCCCCAGCGAGGTGAGCGAGCAACGCCGTCAGGAGATCCGCCGCGAGGTGCGTCGCGACGTCGCCAAGACCGCGGCGCGGGCTGCGGAGCCCATCCGGGCGGAGTCCCGATCGCGGGCCCCGCAGCAGCCGCTGGTGGAGGTGCCGTCCGTCGACATCGATGCACTGCGCAATGTCGGGCTGGATCACGTGCTCACGATCGATCCGGTGGGCGTCAATCCTCACGGCATGACGAACCCCCACGGCATGACGAACCCGCACGGCATGACGAACCCGCACGGCATGACGAACCCGCACGGCATGACCAACCCGAGCGGAACCGCGGGCTACGCCTATCCCGGGACGGGGGGCCTCGAGCTCGTGTCGTTCCTCGGGACGGCGCCGCGGCGAACGCGCGTCGTCGCCGAAGGCGGCCGCAGGCCCGTCGTCGCCGTCGTGGACACCGGGTGCGGTGTCCACCCGTGGCTCCCGGCCGAGACCACGCCGTCACAGCCGGCCACGCCCGCGCCGTCGAGGCCGGAGCGCTTCGACGACCTCGATGACGAGCCGGCCGATGCGATCGACACGGTCGACCCCGTGATCGTCCGGCGTAGGCTCCCCTGGCCGAGCCGAACCGGGGACGTGATCGGTGTCGAGGATCCCCTCACGGATCCCGAGATCCACGGCGACCAGTCCGGACCTCTCGATGGGTTCCTCGACGCCGCCGCCGGCCACGGTACGTTCGTCTGCGGCATCATCCGTCAGGTCTGCCCGGAGGCGGATCTCATCTCGATCCGTGTCGCCGACAGCAATGGCGCAGTGCTCGAGAGCGAGCTCATCGATGCGCTCGAAGACCTCGCGCTCTGGATGGACTCGGACAAGGCGAAGAACGTCGTCGACGTCGTCAACCTCTCGCTCGGCTACTACCACGAGACTCCCGAGGATGGACGCTTCAGCCTGCGACTCCATAAGGCACTCGTGGCGCTGCGCCGCCGGGGGTGCGTCGTCGTGTGCTCCGCCGGAAACGATGCGACGGAACGACCGGCGTTTCCCGCCGCGCTGTCCAAGGACGGCGATCCCGAGCTGAAACTCGAAGAGCCGCCGGGGCTTGCCCAGCACATCGCCGTCGGGGCGCTGAATCCTCAAGCGACATCCGTCGCGCTGTACAGCAACGTCGGCGATTGGGTGACAGCCTTCGCTCCCGGCACCTCTGTCGTGAGCGCGTTCCCGTCGTTCGAGGGCGGCGTGCAGGCCGGCACACGCGCCGACCGCGACAACCGTCGACGGCAGAGCCTGGACCCGGACGACTTCTCCGGTGGCTACGCGATCTGGAGCGGGACCTCGTTCGCCGCACCGTACGTCTCGGGTCGGATCGCACGGGCTCTCGCTCCATCCCTGATGGATCCCGGTGCCGCCAAGACTGCGGCTCCGGGGCAGGACCCCGTCGCAAAGGCGCTCGAATGGGTGAAGGTGCGGGACAAGTCGACACCGCTCCCGGGTCAGACGGCCCCTTAGCCAGGGAGAGAAGAGTGCGGCTGGCGGGGCCTGCCGGTCGCACTCGTCTGCCGGGTGGGTCCATCATGGCTGTGTGGCGGCGACCGGTGAACAGCTCTACCAGCGGGGTTGGCATCTCGCGACCCGAGGGAGCTTCATAGACGCTCGGCGCGTGCTCGCGGCCGGTGCCGCGCGCGCCGAAGCCGAGGGCGACATCGAGCTCGGTGCGCGCATCGCGGGCACGACGGCCTACGTGCTCGCTCGCCTCGGCGACGTGGATGGTGGCGAGCAGCTGTGCCTGGACGCCCTCGGGCGGGACGGTCTGTCGGAGGCCGCGATCGCCCAGTTGCACGGTCAGCTCGGGTCGCTCGCGCTGGAACGCGGGCTGCTCGATGACGCGGCAGGGTGGCTGGACAAGAGCATCCGTGGGCTCAGCGATCAGCCGGTGCGTCAGGCCAACATGCGGATGAACCGCAGTCTCGTCGACATGCAGCGCGGCCGTCTCGACGCGGCTGTCTCGGATCTCCACCTGGCGGAGGGTGCCTATCGGGCAGCGGGCATGGACACCGAGGCGAACCTCGCCGTGCACAACCGCGGCTATGCGCTCATGCTCGGCGGGGATCTCGTGGCGGCCCTGCAGACGATGCAGTCCGTCCGGGAACCGCTCGATGGGGAGTCAGCGATGTGGGCGGCCGTGAACGAGCTCGACCGCGCGGAGGTGCTCCGCGAAGCAGGGTTGGTGACAGAGGCCGAGCGCAGTCTCGCAGCGGTGTCGGAAGCGTTCGGTCGCCATCGTGCTCCGCGCGACCGTGCCACGGCGGATTACAACCTCGCTCGATCGTTGCTCAGCCACGATCCGGTCCGCGCGGCACGGGTGGCCGCCGCATCGGCGCGGCGGTTCGCCACGATCGGCAGCTCGGGCTGGGCTGTGCGTGCTGAGGCGATCGGTCTGCGTGCCAGGCTCACGGTCGGGCGGGTCGACCGCGCCGGGGGTCCGGTGAGGGCGGGACAGCGGCTGCCCGCGCGCACGAGAGTCTTGGATGTCACGGCGGGCCTCAAGGCGCACGGATTCAACTCCGAGGCGGAGGCGCTCCGGCTCACGGACGCGTTGGCGCGCATCAGGAGCGGCCACGGCGGCGCTCAGCCGGTCATGCGTATCGGACGGCGCACTCCGCTGGAGGTGGGGCTCCTCGCGCATGAGGTGCGCGCGGCACATGCCGCCACACAGGGCCGCGAGGCCGACACCCGTCGTCACGCTGCCGCCGGGCTCGATCTGTTGGATCGCACCCGCCATGCCGTGGGGAGCCTCGACATACAGGTCTCCGCGGCGATGAAGGGTGCGGGGCTGATCACGACCGGGCTGGCCTCGGCCCTCAGATCAGGCAACCATGCCGCCGTCTTCGAATGGTCTGAGCGTGCACGCTCGGTGATGGGATCCTTCCCACCGCTTCGCCCGCCGCCCGACCCCGAATTGGCGGCAGATCTCGCGGAGCTGCGGGTGCTGCGCGCCGCGGCGCCGGACGGTGAATGGCTCGCCACACCGCGGGCCGCTCTCCTCAGCGACCGCGCGCGTCAGCGGCAGTGGTCGCACACCGCCGCCGGTGAACTCAGAGTCCGCGCGACGCTCGACGACGCCGTCGCAGAACTGGGTGACGGCGATGCGCTCGTGTCCTACGTGTTCGACGGAGTCGAGCTCGCTGCACTCGCCATCACACGCGGGAGCCGACAACTGATCGCACTGGACTGGAATGCCGTGAGGCTCGCGCTGCGGGGCCTGCGGGCCGATCTCGACATGGCGGCGACGGTGACCGCGGGGCCGATGGCGGCGGTGGTCCGCCGGGGGCTCGACGAGCGGCTGGCGACCCTGTCGCGGATCCTCTGCGCTCCCGTTCGCGCGCTCTCGGGCGCGGAACGGATCCTCGTCACGGCCGCGGGCGTCCTCTCCGGTGTCCCGTGGATGATGCTCCCCGCGATCGGCCGTCGCCCCCTGTCGGTGGCGACGTCAGTCACCTCCTGGATCGCTCAGCGCTCGAGTGCTGCGCGCGCGCCGAGGTCCGCCGGCTTCGCAGCCGGCCCCCGCGTCGCCCGCGGAGAGGAGGAGGTGTCCGCGGCTTCGACCGCGTGGAGCCGAGCCCAGGTGAGAACCGGCGCCGAAGCGACAGTCACGGAGGTCACCGCTCTGGCCTCTGAGGTCGACGTGCTGCATGTCGCCGCCCATGGCCGTCACGCACTCGACAACCCGATGTTCTCCGGTCTGGAACTCGCCGACGGCACCCTGTTCGGCTACGACATCGACCTCATCCCGGTCGTCCCCGACACTGTCGTGTTGTCGGCGTGCGAGGTCGGTCGTTCCTCGGTGAGGTGGGGCGAAGAGGCGTTGGGTATGACGAGGGTGTGGCTGCACGCGGGTGTTCGCAGCGTCATCGCCGCACCCGTCATCGTCGCCGACGACGCGGCATGCGAGCTCCTCGCGGCCATGCACGAGGGCCTCGCCGCGGGCGTAGCCCCCTCGGAAGCACTGGCCGCGGCATCCGTCCGCACCGGCATCGTCGCCCCGTTCCAGGTGCACGGCGCCGGGTTCTGAGGTTTCTTCGCGTTCCGTGTATCAGGACGGATGCTGCGTGCTCCTGGTCATCGGAACGGCTTGCGCCCAGCCGACGGGGGGTCGGAGGCGCTGACAGAAGACCTTCTTGGGGAACGCAGAATCGGCTCTGGGTCTTCGCCGCCGATCCTCGAGGGGTGCTGCATGGGACTGGGGCGGCACCCCTCATTCCATGCTTCGGCGCAGGCGCGCTCAGCCGCGCGAAGAGTTGGCGGTGCGCCCGCGCACGATGCCGACGAAGGCCTCGACCGCGGGAGTGGTCCGCTCAGCCGTCCACGCGAGCGCCACCGTCGAGAGCGGACCCCCGCTGAGTGCGCGGTACTCGACGTCCTTGCGATGATGCAGTCGTGCGACCGACATCGGCACCACCACGATCCCGACACCGGCCGCGACGGTGGCGATCGCCTCGCCGGTGTCGGCCGGTGGCGCGAACCGTGGCGCGACACTGCCGGGGAGCTGGATGGCGAGCACGTCGTCCTGCGGCACGATGAGCACCTCGCCCACGAGATCCGCCGCGTCGAGCTCGTCCTCAGCGGCGGTCAGGTGCGAGTCCTTCGCGCACACGACCACCGGGACCTCGTCGTACAGCGGGATGACGTGGAGGCCGTCCTTGTCGAGCGGCAGCCGCACGAGCGCCGCGTCGACCTCGCCGTCGAGGAGCGCGCGACGCTGATCGGCGACCGCCAGGGGCACGAGCTCGAGGCTGGTCCGCGGCATCCGGTCGTTCCAGATGTCGATCCACTTGCCGGGCGTCGCACCCGGGATCGCGCCGAGCGTGAAAGTCGCGGGCATGGCGGGCTCGACGGGCGGCGTCGGCGACGGCCCGGGCGACGGCTGCGGCCGCCGCGTCTTGGCGGGCTTCGCCTTCGAGGACGACGCGGATGCTGCGCCCGGACGCTTGCCCGATGCGCCGCGACCTCGTCCGCCTGTGCGCGACCCGCCCTTCGCCATGCGTTCAGCGTAGCCGGGACGATATGGTTCGCTCATGGTGGCGATTCTGGCAACGGTCTTCGCGGCGCTCGCGGCGCTCCTGCACGTCTACATCTTCGTGATGGAGAGCGTCCAGTGGACGCAACCGAAGATCTGGAAGCGGTTCGGGGTGGCCGACCAGGCGGCCGCCGACACGACGAAGCCGATGGCGTACAACCAGGGCTTCTACAACCTGTTCCTCGCGATCGGCGTCGTCATCGGGCTGGTGCTGCTCTTCGCGGGAAGCGACACCGCGCCCGTCCACGCGGCGGGTCTCGCGCTCGTGCTGTTCGCGCTGGGGTCGATGGTCGCCGCCGCGCTGGTGCTGCTCACGACCGGGTTGCGGTACCTGCGGGCGGCGCTCCTCCAGGGCACGCTGCCCCTCATCGGGTTCGTGCTGTTCCTGTTCGCCTGACCGCTCAACCCGCGTGACCGCTCAGTCGCACGCGCCCCACTGCCCGGCCGCCGCGGCGACGGCCGCGGATTCGAGTGAGCGCAGCAGGGTCTCCTGGCTGCGATTGGGCGAATAGACCTCGACCCGCGCATCGCCCTGCGCGACGAGCTCGCCGTTCACGAAACGGCCGTCGGGCGTCCAGACGTAGAGCAGCGTTCTGCCGTACTGGTCATGCACCTCGTGGTCGGCGGCGACCCAGATCGTCGATCCCACAGGGATGAGCGACGTCAGCTTCGTCGTCGCCTCCGCACCCCAGCAGTCGAGTTCGGGGGAGATCTCGGGGGTGTCGATGCCCAGCAGACGGACGCGCGTGGATTCGAGATCGCCGACGACGGCGTTGGGGACGGCGACGCGAGCGCGCAGCGTGTCGCCGTCGTGGACGCTCTCGACGGTCATCTCGAATGCGTCGGCCGGGATCGCCGGCATCGTGGAAGAGATGCCCGGTGCCGGCTGTGCGACCTCGGCGCCCGCGTCGCGCCCGACGAACCACCAGCAGGCCGTGCCCGAAATGACGAGCAGCAGGATTCCGATGAGCACGCGTCTGAGCACGACGCGAGCCTATGCGGTGGCGCCGACGCGCCACCGCGACGATCAGGCAGCCAGGCGCAGTCCGCGCTTGTCCGTGGCGACGCGCTCGCCGTCGGCGATCGTCTCGTCGTCGCCGATGAGCGAGCCTCCGGCGACACGGGCGTCGTGCCCGACCTGGGTGCGCACGCCGATCTTCGCGCGCGGGCCGATGGCCGCGCGCGGCCCGATGTGGGCGTGCGGTGCGATCTCGGCGTCGGGTCCGATCACGGCATCCGTCTCGACCCATACGCCCCGGCCGACGTGCGCGCCCGCGGCGATCTGCACGCCCGGTTCGACATACGCCCCCGCTTCGACGATGGCGCTGGGGTGCACCTTCGCTCCGTGCGCGATCAGGCCCCGACCGTTGACGTGCTTGCGGTAGCGCAGCATCTCGCCCTGGTCGTTCTCGATGTCGATGTAGTTCTTTCCCACGGTCCCCTCCTGGAGCAGCACATGGTGCTGAGTACAGAGATAACGGCGGGGAGGGATGATTCATTCCCGCGCATCGGAACGATTCGAATGACGGGCGTGCAGCGGCCCCGCGTCCGAAGTGGACGCGGGGCCGGAAAAGGATGCTGATCAGCGCGTGACGTACTCGTCGGCGGTCGAGAGGGCCCGGGCGATGACGTCGAGTCCACGCACCAGCTCGTCCTCGGTGATCACGAGCGGAGGCGCCACGTGAACGCGGTTGAAGTGCGTGAACGGCCACACCCCTTCCCGCTTGCACGCCGCGGCGACCGCGGCGATGGGTGCGGCATCCGTCCCGCTCGCGTTGAAGGGAACGAGCTGCTCGCGGGTCTTGCGGTCCTTGACGAGCTCGATCGCCCAGAAGAGGCCCATTCCCCGCACGTCGCCGACGGACGGATGCCGCGACGCGAGGTCGCGCAGGCGCGGCTCCACGACGCGCGATCCGAGGTCGCGCACGCGCTCGAGGATGCCGTCGCGCTCGAACACCTCGAACGTGGCGACGCCCGCCGCGCACGCGAGCGGGTGGCCCGAGTACGTGAGCCCGCCGGGGAAGGACACGGTGTCGAAGTGTGAGGCGATCGTGTCGGAGATCACGACGCCGCCGAGTGGCACATAGCCCGAGTTCACACCCTTCGCGAAGGTGATGAGGTCAGGCTTCACGTCGAACGCCTGGAACGCGAACCACTCGCCCACGCGGCCGAAGCCCACCATGACCTCGTCGGCGATGTAGACGATGCCGTAGCGGTCGCACAGCTCGCGCACGCCGGTGAGATATCCCGGCGGCGGCACCAGCACGCCGTTCGTGCCGACGATCGTCTCGATGATGATCGCCGCGATCGTGGTGGCGCCCTCGAGCACGATGGTCTGCTCGAGGTGCTCGAGCGCGCGCTGCGTCTCCTCCTCGGCGCTCGACGAGTGGAACGCGGAGCGGTACGGGTAGGGGCCGAAGAATTTCGCGGTCGAGCCGTCGGCGGGCTCGTTGGGCCAGCGGCGCGGGTCGCCGGTCAGCGAGATCGCAGTCGTGGTGTTGCCGTGGTAGCTGCGGTACATCGACAGCACCTTGCGGCGGCCCGTCACGAGGCGCGCCATGCGCACGGCGTTCTCGTTCGCATCGGCGCCGCCGTTGGTGAAGAACACCTTCTCGAAGCCGTCGCCCGCGACCTCGGCGATGCGGCGGGCGAGCTCGCCGCGCACGTCGTTGGCCATCGACGGCTGGATCGTCGTGAGACGACCAGCCTGATTCTGGATCGCCTGGACGAGATCCGGATGCTGATGCCCGAGGTTGAGGTTCACCAGCTGGGAGCTGAAGTCGAGGTAGGCGTTGCCGTTGTAGTCCCAGAAGGTCGACCCCTCACCCGCGGCGATGGGAAGCGGATCGATGAGCGCCTGCGCGCTCCACGAGTGGAACACGTGGCCGCGGTCGTCTGCGCGAACGCGGGCGTCGGCCTCGGGATCCGGAAGGTGGCGGTCGGCGCCCGTCGGATCGGTGTAGACGGCGGGGGCGGGAGTGAGTGTGTCAGTCATTTTGCTCCGGTCGTTGAGCGAGCGAGGAACGTGGTCGTTGAGCGAGCTCGCGAGTCGAAACGCAGAGGCGAATCGCGTCGGGAGTCCGGGCGACCCTGATTGCGAGGCAT
>NZ_JAUZUR010000012.1:0-71207 GCF_031844125.1 Microbacterium sp. PRC9 | reverse complement strand
GCCCGCGGGTCATCCGCGCCGTCGGTCGCGCGATGGCCCCCGCGCCGAGCAGAATGGCCTCGACGGTCGCACGGCCGTTCGGACGAAGGAGAGGTCGGCGTGGCAGCTATCGACGGCAAGTGGGCGATCGAGGTCGCGACGCTTGCGGGATCCCACCATTTCGACGTCACACTGACGACGGTCGGAACCTCGCTTTCAGGCACCGCGATCGGCCCCACCGGCCCGATCGCGATCCGAGGCGGCACGGCCACGGGTGACACGGCCGAGTTCACACTCGACCTCGTCGCGCCGCTGCCGATGTCGCTCGCCGTCGCGCTGCACGTGGTCGGCAACCGGCTCACGGGCACGGCCCAGGCGGGACCCTTCCCGCCGTCCACCATCGTCGGCACCCGCACCGGCTGAGACCCGGCTCAGAGGAAGGGTTCGCCCGACGCGCCGGCTGCGCGGCTACGCGAGCGGTCGCGGGCGGGCCAGCGGCATGGTGGCCGCCATCATCCAGCGCGGCAGGCGGAACATCGGGCGGTCCTTGCCGAGCGCGTCGATGCCGGCCATCTCGGCGGGACTCAGCTCGAAGTCGAAGACGTCGATGTTCGCCGCGATGTGTGCGGGGTTGGTCGATTTCGGGATGGCCACGAACCCGCGCTGCACGTGCCAGCGCAGGATGATCTGGACCGCCGACTTCCCGTGCGCGGCCGCGGCTCCCAGGACTGCGGGCTCTGCGAGGAGTTTCGTCGACCCGTGACCGAGCGGGTACCACGCCTCGGGGATGATCGCGTGCTGGGCCAGGTAGGCGAGCAGGTCCGGCTGCTGCCAGTGCGGGTGCAGCTCGACCTGGTCCACCGCGGGCGGGATCCGCGCCGCCGGAAGCAGGCGCTCGAGATCCGACACCGCGAAGTTGCTCACCCCGATCGCGCGCACGACGCCCTGGTCGACGGCATCCTCCATCGCCCGCCATGCGCCCTTCACGTCGCCGACGGGCTGATGCAGGAGCAGCAGGTCGAGAGCGCCGCAGTCGAGTCGTTCCAGCGCGCCGCCGATCGCGGCGCGCGCCTTGTCGTAGCTGTAGTCCGAGGGCCACAGCTTCGTCGTGAGGAAGATCTCCTCGCGGGGGACCCCGGACGAACGGATGCCGCGCCCCACCGCCCGTTCGTTGCGATAGATGGCCGCGGTGTCGATGAGCCGGTACCCCGAGTCGAGAGCGGACCTCACACTCGACTCGCACACCGCCACGTCGGTGACGAGGTAGACGCCCAGGCCGAGCTGCGGCATCCGTGTTCCACTCGAGAGCGGGATGCTGGTCACCATATGTGCTGCCTCCTCCGGGGACTGGAGGCGCATCTACGCGTCCCTCATCGAACTGTAGATTCTCCGCGCCGCGATCGGGAGTCCCGGCGCGTGCCGCGCGGATCCGCCGGGTAGCGTGGGAACGTGCGGGAATTGTCGGAGGCGGGAATCGAGTTCGTGCGCGAACGGCACATCGGCACACTCTCGACGATGGCGCCGTGGGGCGGCATCCACGCGGTCGCGGTCGGCTTCACGCTGCACGACGGGCTGCTGCGCATCATCACGTCGCGCGACTCGCAGAAAGTCCGGAACGTGCGGCGCGACGGCACCGCCACGATCAGCCAGGTGGACGGCGCACGCTGGCTCTCGTTCCAGGGCACCGCCACGGTGCATGACGATCCCGACGAGGTCGCACTCGCGGTCGGCCTCTACGCCGAGCGATACCGCCAGCCCCGCGTCAACCCCCTCCGGGTCACGATCATCCTCACGCCTTCGCGGCTGATGGGCAGCAGCGGGCTCTTTCGGCAGGCGTGACTACGGTCGGGCGCCACCCTCGGCCAGGGCGGCGAGCGCTGCCGTGACCGCGCCCCAGCCCTCGGAGAACCCGAGCGCTTCGTGGCGCGCGCGGGCGGCGGCATCGCCGTGGCGCACCACCACGCGGTAGACGGTGCCGTCCGTGTGGTCGTCGAGGGTAATCTCGGCGGTCATCGCGACCGGCTCCGGCTTCGCCGGGTGCCAGCCGCTGTCGACGGCGTTGGTGAAGACGAGGCGGCGATGCGGCTCGACCACGAGGAAGACGGAGTCCGTGTGGGGGACGAACGGTGCGCCGTTGTCGCTCATGCTCGTGACGAAGGCGCCGCCGGGGCTGACCTCGAGTCGGTCCACGCGGGCGACGGTGGGCGCCGGCACCCACCATCGCGCGAGCAGGCTCGGTGTGGTCCATGCCTCCCAGACGGCCTCGCGAGGAGCGCGGATCACGCGATCGAGGGTGAGGTCGCGCTCGGGGTCGATCGTCGTCATGGCTTCTCCTCCGGATCGCCGACTCGTCGCAGACTACCTCCGGGTCGACACCCGCGGAACTCATGCGACCCGCATGACGCGTCGAGTCGGCTCGCGGTGCCATGATGTGGCTCACATGCTTCGGGTTCAGAAGGGGGCGCGACATGGAGAAGCTTCGCACCAGGGTGTCGGCGCGGCTGGGCGCCATCGTCGTCGCGGGCACGGTCGCGGCCGTGGTCCTCGCCGGATGCGCCGCCGAGGCCGACCCGGTCGAGCGGGCGAAGGCCCAGGTTTCGGCGAAGGAGGATGCGGTCGCCGAGGCGCAGACCGAGCTCACCGCGGCGTCGGGCGCGTTCTGCGGCGCCGGCAAGGACTACATCGAGGCGCTCGACCGCTACGGCGACGTGCTCAACGACACCGCTCCGACCGTCGGCGATGTCCGCAACGCGGGCGCCGACCTCGCCGCGCCGCGGCAGGACGTGGTCGACAGCGCCGAGGCGGCCGTGACCGCGAACCAGGCGCTGCACGACGCGCAGCAGGAGCTCGTCGACGCGCAGGTCGCGCTCGCGGAGGCGGAGGCAGGTCCGACGGGCACGCGGACCGAGCCCGCGCCCGCGGCGCCGTCGAGCACGCCGCTCGCGCCGACCGCGTCGGTCGAGCGGGTGAAGCAGGCGGAATCCGAGCTCGCGTCGGCCGAGGCATCCGTCACCGATGACACGCCCCTGAAGGACGCGGCCGAGCAGTTCAACAGCGCCGCGGTCGCGCTCGAGATGGCGTGGCTCGCGCTGTTCGCGGATGCCGGCTGCCTGACCGACGAGCAGGCGGCGCAGGCCGAAGCCGCTGTCCGCGCGTACACGTCGGCGCTGCAGCAGGACCTGCTTGTCGCGGGGTATTACACGGGCACCGTCGACGGTGTCTACGGGCCGCTGACGGTGCAGGCCGTCGAGGACCTGCAGAAGGCCGCCGGACTCCCGGTCACCGGCACCGTCGACAAGGCGACCGCCGAGGCGCTGCAGGCGAAGCTGGCCGAGCTGGGCGGCGCCGCCGCGCAGGAGTCGGTGGCGTCGACGGCTGCGCTGCAGCAGACGCTCACGCTCTCCGGCTTCTGGGACGGGCCGGTCGACGGCGTGTGGACGCCGGAGCTGACCGCCGCGTTGCAGGCTTTCCAGACGGAGTTGGGCGTCGAGCCGACGGGGACGGTGGATGCCGCGACCGTCGCCGCATTCCAGAAGCACGTCTCCGATCTGCAGGCGGCGGTCCCCGCGCCGACGCCCTCGCCCTCGAGCTCGGACGGCTGACCCACCGGCGGCTACAGCGACGGCCAGAGCAGCGGCACGGCGGTGCGGTGCCGGGCCATGTGCCAGCTCTAAGGTGGGCGGCATGAACGGATGGGTCCTGGCCCTCGCCCTGGTCAGCGCCGTGGTGAACGCATTCGGGATCCTCGGCGGTCTGGCCGCCGTCAAGGGCGCCCGCGCCGAGGACCATGTCGCGCGCACCACGGGCTGGTACCTCCTCATCCGATGCGCCGCTCTCGTCGTCGCGGCGCTGATCGGCGCACTCGGTGTCGGGCTCGCGTGGAGGTGGGAGGTCCGGGGCTGGGTCTTCGCCGTCGCGGCCGTCACCGTGCTGGTGCAGCTGCTCGATGTTCCCGTCTGGCTGTCGCACCCGGACAGATGGAAAGCAGGGGTCGCGCTCTCCTTCGCGCTGGTCGTCGTCGCCGTGGGGGCGGTCGCGCTGCTTGCGCCCTGACGGCTGCACGATTCCTGCGCGCGACGCGGTCGGATGTCGCGTCTACGCTGGGGCGGTGATCGTCGTCCCTCCTTCTTTCCGCGACATGCCGCGGTGGCGGTACGACGGTGAGGGACGGGAGTGGCTCGACCGGCTCCCCGATCTCGTCGACCGGCAGTGCCATCGATGGGGGCTCGTCGTCGACGGCGCCACCCTCCACGGCTCCAACGCGCTCGTCGTGCCGGTACGGCGCGGCGACGAGCGCGCGGTGCTGCGGCTCGCGCCACCGGGCGACGACGTCGCCACCGAGACCGCCGCGCTCGCGCATTGGAACGGCCGTGGCGTCGTCCTGCTGTGGGACGCCGACACCGACGCCGGCGCAACGCTCCTCGAGCGGCTCGACCACGACCGCACCCTGCAGGGCGAGCCCGTGCAGGAGGCCATCGTGATGCTGGGCGCCCTCACGAGGGTGCTCGCGATCCCCGCCGCTGCGGACGCGCGCAGCACGCGTGATATCGCGGCCGAGGCGATCGTGGCGTTCCCGGCGGAGTGGGAGGCCCTCGCCGGGCCGACCACGCCCGAGGTGCTCGACGCGGCGGTGGCGGCAGCATCCGCGATCGCATCAGCGCCCGACGAGCCGCTCTCGGTGGACGGCGACCTCCACTTCGAGCAGGTGCTCGCCGGAGGCCGGCTGCCGTGGACCGTGGTCGATCCGGTACTGCTGCGTGGCGACCCGGAGTACGACATCGGCCGCGCGCTGTGGTCGCGGCTGGACGAGCTGGAGGTCGACGACGACGTGTTCGCGGCGTTCGACGGATTCGTCGATGCGGCCGGGGTGCCGTCCGAGCGCGCGCGTCGCTGGGTGATCGTGCGGAGCATGTCGTACCTGCTGTGGGGGCTGCAGCGCGGCCTCACCCACGACCCGCGCACGTGCGTGCGCCTGCTCGGGCTGTTCGCCTGAGCCGACCGTCGACCGACGGCGGGGTACCGCTGCGCCCGTTCGACGCCTAAGGTCGCGAGGGTGGGCGTCCGCAGCTTCGAGCACATCGGCCTCATCGTCGAGGATCTCGAGGCGATGGCGGGCTTCCTCGAGATGCTCGGATTCCACCGCGGCGAGAAGGCCCGCGTCGGCGGCCCGTGGGCGGATCGCGTCAACGGGCTCACCGGCACCGACGTCGAGATGGTGTTCCTCACCGCGCCCGACGGCTCGGGAGCGATCGAGCTCTCGCAGTTCCTGCGACCGGAGAGCCCGGCATCCGTCGGCGATCTCCCGTCGAACACGCTGGGCCTGCGCCACCTCGCCTACCGCGTCGACGATGTCGAGGGGGTGCTCGCCCAGGTCCGCGCCGCCGGGTACGACACCATGGCGGAGCTCGTGAACTACGAGGATGTGTGGCTCGTCTGCTACGTCCGCGGGCCGGAAGGGCTCATCATCGAACTCGGACAGCGGCTCGACGACTGAGCAGCGCTCGGGCGACGTGCAGCGCCGGTTCGGAGCCTGACTACCGCGCGGCGCGGTCCTTCTCGCGCGTGCGGCGGCGTGCGCGTCCGGTGGGAGCGGCGCTGTGCTGCTCGACCTTCAGCCGCTCGGCCTCCAGGCGCTCGGCCTCCTCGCCGCCGATCGCCTCGCCGCGCGCGACGAGCCCGGCGACGTCCGACAGCGGGATCTGCTTGAGGAAGAGCGCCAGCACGAAGGCGATCGCGATGAACGGCACGAGGTACCAGAACACGGGCGCGAGTGCGTCGGCATACGCGTCCACGACTCCCGTCTTGACCGTGTCGGGCAGCGAGTTCAGCACCGAGGGGTCGATGCTCGATGTCGCCTCGCCCGCCTGCTCAGGGCTGGCTCCGGCGTCCGTGAAGACCTTCGTCAGGTTCTCGGTGAGGCGCGTCGTGAAGAGCGTGCCGAACACAGCGGTGCCGAGCGCCGCGCCGACCTCGCGGAAGTAGTTGTTCGTCGAGGTCGCGGTTCCGAGATCCGCGGCGGGCACGGCGTTCTGCACGACCAGCACGACGACCTGCATGATGCAGCCGAGGCCGACGCCGAACAGGAACAGGTAGGTGCAGATCAGCCAGATCGGCGTCGAGGCGGTGAGCGTCGTCATCAGCACCATCGCGACGCCGACGATGAGCGTGCCGGCGATCGGGAACAGCTTGTACTTGCCGGTCTTCGTGATGAGCAGGCCCGAGGCGATCGACATGCCCATGACGCCGACCATCATCGGGAGCATGAGGAGACCGGATGCTGCCGCTGACGTGCCCGACGACATCTGGAGGAACGTCGGCACGAAGCCGAGAGCCGCGAACATGCCGATTCCGATCGCCATGCCGATGGCGGTGGCGTTGATGAAGATCGGGTTGCGGAACATCGACAGCGGCATGATCGGGTCTGCCGCACGCGACTCGGTGAAGATGAACAGTCCCGCCGAGGCGACCAGGCCCGCACCCCACGCCCAGGTCGCGCCGGAGTCCCAGCCCTGGTCCGCCGAGCCGCCGAAGTCCGTGAAGAAGATGAGGCAGGTCGTCGCCGCCGTCAGGAACAGCACGCCCAGCCAGTCGATCGGCTTCTCAGCCTTCTTGTTCGGCAGCTTCAGCGCGAACACGGCGATGAAGAATGCCGCGATGCCGACTGGGATGTTGATGTAGAACGCCCACTGCCAGGTCAGGTGGTCGACGAAGAAGCCGCCGAGCAGCGGGCCGGCCACGGCCGCGAGGCCGAAGACGCCGCCCAGGGGGCCGAGGTACTTTCCGCGCTGGTCGGCGGGGACGATATCGGCGATGATCGCCTGCGACAGGATCATGAGGCCGCCGCCGCCGAGACCCTGGATCGCGCGGAAGACGACGAACATCCAGAAGTCGGTGGCGAACGCGCAGCCGACCGACGCCAGTGTGAAGATCGCGATCGCCACCATGAACAGTCGTCGCCGGCCCAGCACGTCGCCGAACTTGCCGTAGATCGGCATGACGATCGTGGTCGCGAGGATGTAGGCGGTCGTGATCCAGACCTGGTGCGAGACACCGCCGAGCTCGCCGACGATCGTCGGCATCGCGGTCGAGACGATGGTCTGGTCGAGGCTCGACAGGAGCATGCCCGCGATGAGCGCGGAGAAGATGATCCAGATGCGCCGCTGCGTGAGCAGGAACGGCGCGTCGGGGCCGGGCGTGGCGGTCGGGACGGTGGCGGTGGTCATTCGGGGGTTCCCATCACTGCGGTCTGCGTGGCGAAGAGGTCGCGCGCCGCACCGATGCGTCGCTCGAAGATCCGGGTGAACGATTCGGCGTTGCCAGGCTTCAGGAACTCGCCGGTGGCCGACCGGACGAGGGCGCCGATGACCTGGGCGGCGACCTGCGCGCGGAGATCGCCCGGCAGGAGGTTCTCGCGCTGCTCGATCAGGCGGGCGTCGAACTGCTCGCCCTCGAACCCCAGCTCGATCATGCGCGCGAGCAGCCGCGGCTCCTTCTCGACCGCGCGGAACAGGTCCTGCACCGTGTCGGGGGCGATGTCGAGCGCGCGCCAGCGCTCCTCGGCGAGGAGAGCGAGGTCGGTGAGCAGGTTCGGTGAGATGCCCGACTCGTCGGAGGCGCCGGCGAGGAAGCGGGCGATGGCGGCAGCATCCGATCGCTCCAGAGGGATGCCGAGGACGGCGTCGTCCTTCGAAGCGAAGTAGTTGAAGAACGTGCGTCGCGAGACCTCGGCCTCGCTGCACAGCTCCTCGAGGGTGAAGCCGGCCAGGCCGTGCTCGGCGGTGAACCGTCGTGCGGCGCGGATCAGGGTGCGCGTGGTCTCGGCGCGCCGGCGCTCGCGGAGCCCTTCTGCACTATCTGTCACATCATGCAGTTTTGCACTAAAGGTATTATCGTGCAAATTGGCCTGCGTTGCCGCCCTCCGGTGGTGCGTTTCGACAGGTCAACCGCGCCTTCGCAGGACCGCACTGAGTTCGGAGGGCCTGCAGAGCCCCGGTTGACCTGTCGAAGTGGGGGCGGGTCAGTGCACGGTGCCCACAGTGGAGGCGCGCGGCAGCAGTTCGGGCAGCAGGTACACGCGCTGCACCGGGCGCCGCGCTCCCTCGCTGAGCCGGGCGACCATCGTCTCGACCGCGAGACGGCCGACCTGCTGCTTGGGCGGACGCAGCGCCGTGATGGCGGGCTCCGCGCTCTCGGCGACCTCGTCGTCGTAGGCGACGATCGCGAGGTCTTCGGGGATCGCCCAGCCGTGGTCGCGCGCCTGCTGCTGCAGCAGCACCGCCTGCGGGTCGTTGTGGATGAGGAGTGCGGTGGTGCGCGTCTCGCGGCATCGCTCGAGCACGTCGGCGATCAGCGCCTCGCGGGCGACCCCGTCCAGGGCGTCGAGCGTCGCGTCGACGTCGACGAGGCACTCGAGACCGAGCCCCTCGACGGCGCGGTCCCACCCGCGGCGCAGCTGCCATGACGTCGGGGAACCGGCAGACGTCAGGATGCCGACGCGACGGTGGCCCAGCGAGGCGAGGTGATCGGCCGCGAGCGAGCCGCCGAAGACGTGGTCGGTGGTCACCCACTCGAGGCTCGTGAGCGCGAGCGCGGACGGCACGCGCCGCTCGGCGAGCACCACGGGGATCGGCAGCGCCTCGAGCCAGTGCAGCAGCGCGCGCCCGTCGGCGCCGAGGGTCTCGGGCGCCACGATGAGGCCGTGCAGGCTCCCGGACTCGACGAGGGAGGCGATCTGCCGGCGCTGGTCGTCGACGGCGTAAGTCGCACCCCGGAGGATCAGCTGGACGCCGAGTTCGGTCGCCGCGGCCCGCGCGCCGATCATGATGTGGGGCCAGTAGTAGCTGAGCGACGGCACGACCATCCCGACCCGGAACCGGATGGCGGCGCCCGACGAGGCGGGGACTGTCGTGTCGAGCCGGCTGCGCAGCGTCGCCCCGCCGTGCACGCGGGTGACGAGGCCGCGGTCGGCGAGCTGGCCGATGTCACGGCGGATGGTGAGCTCGGAGACCCCGAGCTCGCGCGCGAGGTCGGCCACCCGCACCGAGCCCGAGCGGCGCAGTTCGTCGAGGATGTGCTCGCGGCGGGAGAGGCCGAAGGCGGGCGGGTCGGTGGGCTGCTCCATGATCGCCTCAGCGTACAAGTGTGTTCGATTCGGTTCAAGACTGAACGAGTGTGTTCGTTTTGGTTCCCGCATCCCTCCCTCTCACGAGAGGATTTCGCTGCGGGCACGCGGTCGTGCCCCATTCGTGCGTCGAGGCCGGTCCGGATCCGCGAGCGCACGGGAGAAGCCCCAGGGGAAACGGAGACTGCGATGTCGCAGGGATGGATGCCTCGTCCGAAGGACGGACGGAGACCACGACGGGTGCGCATGACGCTGGCAGCGGTGGTGACCGCTGCGGTGGTCGCGGCGCCGCTCGCCGTGCCGACCATGGCTCAGGCGGCGGGCGCTGATCCCGTCACCCTGAACGTCACGGGCGCCGACATCGCGGCGGCCGCGCAGAACAAGAACGGCCTCACGTTCAAGGGCTTCGGCGTGCTGTCGGCGAACTCGACGAGCGCGCTGCTGCTGGACTACAAGTCCCAGCACCCGGAGGCGTACTGGGAGCTCATCGAGACGCTGTTCGGCGGGGACCACCCGATCATGAACACGGTCAAGATCGAGATGGGCAACGACCGCAACACCTCGACCGGCCCGAACGCATCGACGATGCGCACGCGCGACGAGTACCCCAACGTGCTCCGCGAGCCCGGCTTCCAGCTCGCCGCCGACGCGCAGCTCGTCGCCCACGGCGACATCCACCTGAGCCTGCTCCGCTGGAACCGCCCGGCGTGGGTCGCGAATGACGCCGACCAGTACATCTGGTTCAAGAACACCGTGCTCGCCGCCTACCGCGAGTTCGGGGTCATGGTCGACTCGATCAACCCCGACACGAACGAGACCTCGAGCCCCAACATCCCGCTGTACAAGAACTTCTCGAGCTGGGTGCGCGGCGACGAGAAGGGCTACGAGGGTGCGACCGCGTCCGACCCGAACAACGGGTTCGCGTCGGAGGAGGAGAAGAACCTCTACCGCGCCATCCAGACGATCGCGGCCGACACCGTCGGCACGCCGCCGGTCGCGTTCGGCAACGCCATGACCTCGGCCACCGACGCGTCGCTGCGCGACGCGGTCGACGTCGTCGGCTTCCACTACTCGAGCGCCGACGACAGCGCGGGCAACATGAAGAAGATCGCCGAGCAGCTCGACAAGGAGGTCTGGAACTCGGAGGGCCAGTCGACCTTCTCGAACTCGGCCGACCGCCCGAACAACAACGCGAGCGACGAGCAGGGCGGGTTCGGCACCCAGTTCGGCGGTACCAACAGCGCGCTCGAGATGGGCAACTGGGTCACGACCGGCTTCCACGCGTCGCGGCGCACCATGAACATCTTCCAGCCGGCGATCGGCTCGTTCTACGACGGATTCCAGTACTCGTCGAAGGAGCTCGTGAACGCCCGTGACCCGTGGTCGGGCTGGATGTACTACGACGGCGGCCTGGCCGTGATCGAGCACTTCACCCAGTTCGCGAAGCTCGGGTGGGAGAACGCCGACAACACCGCCGGCATCTGGCGCGCGATCCCGAAGGCGTCGGGCAGCGAGCTCGGCACGGGCAACCCGCCGGGCGGCGCGCGTGCCGGCGGAGCGTCGTACACGACGCTCGCGGCGCCGGACGCCTCGGACTTCTCGACCGTCATCATCAACGACTCGAAGTTCACGAAGACCTACCGGATCGTCGCCAAGGACCTGAACCTCGGCGCCGACCAGACCGGTGAGGTGTGGGAGACGCGGGCGGCCGACGGCGGCCAGGCGTACGACGCGAACTACCTCAAGCCGGTCGGCGAGGTCACCCCCGCCGCCGACGGCACGTACACCGTCACGGTCAAGCCGTGGTCGGCCGTCACGTTCACGACGCTCGACCACGCGACCGCCGGTGCGGGCGGCACGCTCACGGCGAAGGACGGCTACGGCAGCGCGCTGCCGACGTCGAAGGAGTACACCGACGCCGACGGCGGCCGCGACGTGCTCGACACCGATGCGAGCGGCAACGTCAACGGCGTGACCGACGACGCGTTCCTCTACGCCGACGACTTCGACTACACCGAGCAGGGCGCGATCAAGGGCTACGACCCCGCGACCGGTCAGCTCGTCGACACCGGCGAGTCGTTCCTCGACAGCCGCGGCAACCAGTCCAAGCCGGGCGGCACTCCCGCAGTGCAGGCCGAGGACAACGGCGCCACGCCGCGCTACACGAACGACACGAACGGCGCGTTCGAGTCGGTCGCGACCCCGGACGCCGCGCACGACCGTGTGCTCCGCCAGCAGGTGGGCCCGGGCATGGCCGGCGGTGCGTGGAACGGCGGCGACCCGAAGACGACGATCGGCGACGCCCGCTGGGCGAACTACACGGTCTCGTCGGACGTGCTGTTCGAGGCATCCGGATCCCAGTACGCGACCATCGGCGCGCGCGAGCAGGGCGGCACGGCCAACGGCCAGAGCGTCTCGGCCGCCGAGCTGAAGATCGACCCGACCGGCGCGTGGACATTCATGCGCTTCGGCGCGACGCTCTCGACGGGCACCGTGGCGGGCAACGCCGCCGCGGCGTTCAAGACCGGCCCGGGCGTGTGGAACAACATCGCGGTGAAGGTCGCCGGCTCGGTGTACACGGCCTCCGTCAACGGCGTGGATGTCGCGACGTACACGGATGCTGCGCCCCAGGCGACCGGTCGCATCCAGCTGGGTTCGAGCTTCACCTTCGTGCAGTTCGACAACCTGAAGATCGAGACGGTGCCCGGCTACACGCCGTACTACGACGCGATGATCGACGGGATGCACCAGACCAGCTGGGCGGACCGCTCGGTGCCGGTGCTGCAGTTCGACAAGAACTGGAGCCACGCGAACGGCCAGGGCATGTTCGAGTGGCAGCGCACGGCCTCCAAGAGCACGGCGAAGGGCGCGTCGATGACGTACTCCTTCACCGGCACCGGTCTCGACATCATCGGCACCAACGCCGGCACCACGACCCTCGACGTGATCGTCGACGGCGTGCAGGTCGCCACGGCGGCGCCGACGTTCGCCGCCGGCAGCGAGCGCACCACGTTCATCCTCCGCGGCCTGTCGAACGGCCCGCACACGGTCGTCATCAAGACGGCGAACGACGCCTCGATCAACGTCGACGCCGTCGGCGTGGTCACCGCGACCGCCGACTCAGCGAAGGCCGACACCACGGCGCTCGCCGCGGCGGCGGACGCCGTGAAGGGCCTGGACGAGGCCGAGTACAGCGCCGAGACGTGGGCGGTGTTCGCGGCCGTGAAGGCGAACGCGACCGCCGCGCTCGACGACCCGGCAGCCTACGGTCTCGACACCGAGGGGTCTGTGGCGATCGCGGCCCGTCTGACGGCGGCCGCGGACGGCCTCGTGCCGAAGGACGTCAGCCCCGACGTGCTCGACCTGGGCGTCGTGACCATCACATCGGCCGACCGCACGCTGCCCGCGAAGCTCGACCTCGCCGGCACGAACGCGAAGGTCACGTGGAGCCTCGCGTCGACGACGAGCGCGAAGAGCGTCGCCGAGCTGGGGACGTTCGCAGCGTCCGGCCGCTCGACCGAGAAGCTGTCGACGGGCCTGTACCAGCGCTTCAGCGCCACGGTGCTGGTCGCCCCGGCCGATCTCGACTACTTCATCGACTCGGGCGCGACGGGGGCCTCGGCCGGATCCGTGTATGCGGCGGTCAAGGCATCCACTCCGGGGCTCGTCAACGACACCAGCGACCAGAAGTGGGACGGCACGACGGCGGGAACGACGTGGGGCTACTCGACCACGGCGACCACGATCGCGGCGGGCTCGCCGGCGGACTGGGGATCGTCGTACGTCGGCGCCGACTACAACAAGCCGGTCACGTACCACCTGACGCTTCCCGCGGGCTCGTACAACATCGTCGCCGTCCAGGCGCCGCGTGCAGGACTCACGACCAACGTCTACTCCAAGGTCAAGGTCGCGGGCGCCGAGACCACGAAGACCGCGGTGTCGACGGGATCGGCGACGCCGGTCGCGCAGACGCTGACGCTCGACGCGGACGCCGTGGTCGACGTGGAGTTCGGCACCAACGGCACGAGCGGCTACAACGCCCGTCTCGCGCTCGTCTACGTGCAGAGCCTTCCTCGCGACCTCGGGGTGCAGGGCGCGCTGACCGTCGACGAGGACCTTCCCGAGACGGTGACGGTCGCCGGCGCCGAGAAGGCCGTCGAATGGGATGCCGCCTCCGCCGCGCAGGCGCGCACGGTGTACGGCAAGCTCACGGTCACGGGCCGCCTGACCGACACCGATCAGGCCGTCGTCGCGGGCTACGAGATCGTCCCGCCGGCGCTGGTGTACTACATCGACTCGGGAACGAGCGGGGCGGCCTCGCCGCAGTACACCGCGGTCGCGGGCACGGTCGCGCTGCGCAATGACAGGGTCGACCAGGTCTCCACGGCCCCCGACCAATGGGGCTACGTCGCCGACGGCATGAAGACGAAGGGCACCACCGACGTGGGCGACAAGTACTCGACGGGTCTGTACCAGGACACGACGAAGCTCGTCTACCGTCTGCCTCTCGACGCGGGCACGTACACGCTCACGGGCGGGTTCACCGAATGGTGGGGTCTGAACCGCGCGATGTACCAGACGGTGTCGGTGGGCGGTACCGAACTCGCCAAGGGCACGGTCCCGCTGTCGGGCTCGAGCGGGCCGATCGCCGCGCCGCTCACCTTCACGCTGACGGCTCCCGCCACCGTCGACTACCTCGTCACCAACGAGGGCGCCGGCGCCGAGAAGCCCGTCATCTCGTGGCTCGCCGTGGCCGATGAGACGCTCCCCGGCGCGCCGCAGAACGTGACTGCCTCCCTCGCGGGCGACACCTCGATCACGGTCGCGTGGGATGCGTCGACCCTCGCCGGTCCGGGATTCACGGGGTACCGCGTGTACGAGGCGGGCGGCACCGACCCGGTGTGCGAGACGAGCAGCACCAGCTGCACCGTCAAGGCGCTCGAGCTCGGCACGACCCACGCGTACGAGGTCGCGGGCGTGAACGCACTCGGCGAGGGCGAGCGGTCGGCGGCGACGGCATCCGTCACCCTCCCGGAGGTCGCCTCGAACGACGGTGCGAAGACGGCGCCGGCCAAGGGCGTGCTCTCGTCGAACGACGGATGGGACACCGGCCTGAAGGACGGCACGTTCCAGCTGACGATGAACCTGTGGTGGGGCGAGAACGGCTCGCTGTTCAAGCTCTACCGCGACGGCGAGCTCGTCGCCAAGGTGCCGCTCACGATGATGACGCCCGGCGCGCAGAGCGCTGTCGTCGACATCAAGGGCCTGGTGAACGGCAGCTACGTGTTCACCGGTGAGCTGGTCAACTCGAAGGGCACGACCGCGACGCAGCCGCTCACCGTGAAGGTGACGGATGCCTCGCCCGGCAAGCCCGTCCTGTCGAGTGACGTCAAGAACGGCGCGGGCACGTACACCGTCACCGCCGACCTGTGGTGGGGCACCAACGCCACCTCCTACCGGTTCCTCGAGAACGGCGTCGAGGTCGGCGCGGGCGACCTGAAGGCGGCCACCCCGGGCGCGCAGCGCGCGACCCTGCCGGTCGCGGGCAAGGCCAAGGGGACGTACACCTACACGGTGGAGTTCACGAACGCCGCCGGCACGACGGTGAGCGCACCGCTCAAGGTGACGGTCTCGAAGTAGCCGGCCCAGCCGGCGCGGCACCGCAGCAGCGTCCGGCCTCCGCCTCGTGGCGGAGGCCGGACGCCGCTCTGCGCCGGTGGGGATCACCAGGTCAAGAGAGTTCCTTCTCTGGGTGGGCCGTAGACGTGTGATCTGCGGCGGGGATGGTCGGGTGCGACGTCGCGGCGCGGCCGCCGCGGGTCTTGATGAGGCTCGCCGTCGTCGCGACAGCGATCGTCGCGGCGATGAACAGCAGTGAGAACCAGATGGGGATCTCGGGCGCCCACAGCATCGGCTCGCCGCCGTTGATGAAGGGCAGCTCGTTCACGTGCATCGCATGAAGGACGAGCTTCACGCCGATGAAGGCGAGGATCACGGCGAGGCCCTGCGCCAGGTAGACCAGGCGCTCGAGCAGACCGCCGATCAGGAAGTACAGCTGCCGCAGGCCCATGAGCGCGAACGCGTTCGCGGTGAACACGATGTACGCCTCTTCGGTCAGCCCGTAGATCGCCGGGATGGAGTCGACGGCGAAGATCAGGTCCACGAAGCCGATCGCGACGATCACGAGGAGCATCGGCGTCACGAAGCGACGACCCGCCTTCACGACGGTGAGACGGTCACCGTTGTAGTCGTCGCTGACGGGCAGGCGGCGGCGGACGAATCGCATGAATCGGCCCTGCGAGGGATCCGCCTCACCGTGCGTGAAGGCCTGCCGATAGGCGAGGAAGAGCAGCAGCGCTCCGAAGAGGTAGAAGATCCACGAGAAGTTCTCGATCAGCGTGGCGCCGACCGCGATGAAGACGCCCCGGAGCACCAGCGCGATCACGATGCCGATCATCAGCACCTTCTGCTGGTAGATCTTCGGAACGGCGAATCCCGTCATCACGATGAGGAAGACGAAGAGGTTGTCGATCGACAGCGCCTTCTCGGTGAGGTAGCCCGCGAAGTACTCGCCGCCGTAGGTCCAGCCGGAGACGACGCCGACCCCGATGCCGAACAGCAGCGCCAGGCCGATGTAGAACGCGGACCAGCGGGCCGACTCGCCGATCGTCGGCTCGTGGGGCTTGCGGACGTGCGCGAAGAACTCGTAGACGAAGAACGTGATGGTGATCGCGATGGTGATGACCCAGACGAGCGGGGTGATGTTCAAGGAGGCTCCAACCGTGGCGTGACTGATCGACGCCAAGGTCTTCTCCATCCTCGAGATCGAGGACCGATGACCCGGGATGCACCATGCATCCGTAGTGACGAGCCGATCGTGGTGGAGTACTCCCCTTGGGGTTGCGAGCCTACGGAGCGTTCCCCGGCTCTTCCTGGGAGCACGCCGAGTGCGCCCGACGACGGCCGCCCTCTTTTCCGGCAGGATGGCGGAAAGCGCCCGCGATCGCTGCGGGCGAGGATGAGGGTCGACGGTGACGCTGCGCAGCTCCCACTGGTATTCAGGCGACGACCGGAACGCCTACATCCATCGGGCGTGGATGCGTCGCGGTGTTCCGGATTCGGCCTTCGCGGGGCGCCCGCAGATCGCGATCGCGAACACCGCATCGGACCTGACACCGTGCAACGCGCACCTCGACGAGGTCGCGCGGTCGGTGAAGAACGGCGTCTACGAGGCCGGCGGCATCCCGCTGGAGCTGCCGGTGGTGTCGCTGGGGGAGACGAACGTGCGGCCGACGGCGATGCTGTGGCGCAACATGGCCGCGATGGCGACCGAGGAGATGCTCCGGGCGAACCCGATCGACGGGGTCGTGCTGCTCGGCGGCTGCGACAAGACGATCCCGTCGCTGCTGATGGCCGCGGCATCCGTCGATCTTCCCGCCGTCGTCGTCCCCGGAGGCCCGATGCTCACCGGCCACTTCCGGGGCGAGGCGCTCGGCTGCGGCACCGACGTGTGGAGGCTGTCCGAAGAGGTGCGAGCGGGGACACTGAGCCAGGCGATGTTCCGGGGGAGCGAGTCGTCGATGATCCGCTCCAAGGGGCACTGCAACACGATGGGCACCGCATCGACCATGGCGCTCGTCGCCGAAGCCCTCGGCGTCGTGGTGCCCGGCGTCGCGGGGACGCCCGCACCGGACGCCCGCCTGCTCGAGGCCGCCCACCTCACCGGCGCTCTCGCCGTGGCGCTGGTCGCGGAGGACCGCCGACCGTCGACGTTCCTGACGAAGGGGAGCTTCCACAACGCGATCGTCGCGCTCGCCGCCATCGGCGGGTCCACCAACGCGGTCGTGCATCTGCTCGCGATCGCCGGGCGCCTGGGCATCGACCTCACCATCGACGACTTCGACCGGATCGGCGCCGAGGTGCCGCTGCTGGTCAACCTGCAGCCCGCAGGTCAGTACCTGATGGACGACCTGTTCCGCGCGGGCGGGTTCCTCGCGGTGATGCGCGAGGTGCGCGACCTGCTCGACCCCGCGGCCCTCACCATCACGGGTCGCCCGTTCGTGGAGTACCTCGACGACGCGCGCATCTGGGACGCGGACGTGATCACCCCGCGCGACACCCCGCTGCAGCCGCACGCCGGCATCTCCGTGCTGCGCGGCTCGCTCGCTCCGGGCGGTGCGCTGATCAAGCCCGCCGCCGCGTCCCCGCACCTGCTGAAGCACCGGGGTCGGGCGGTGGTGTTCGACTCCATCGAGGACTTCCACGCCCGCGTCGACGACCCCGACCTCGACATCGACGAGAACTCGGTGATGGTGCTGCGCGGCTGCGGACCGAAGGGATATCCCGGCATGCCCGAGGTGTCGAACATGCCGCTTCCGACCAAGCTCCTCGAGCGCGGCATCCGTGACATCGTCCGCATCTGCGACGGCCGCATGTCGGGCACCGCGTACGGCACGGTCGTGCTGCACGTCACTCCCGAGGCCGCCGCCGGGGGACCGCTCGCCCTCGTGAGGACCGGCGACTGGATCGAACTCGACGTGCGCGACCGGCGCCTCGACCTCGACGTGCCGGCCGACGAACTGGCGAGCCGGATGCCGAACCAGGCCACCGTCGACGGCTACGCGAACCCGCGGCGCGGGTGGGAGCGGCTCTACGTCGACCACGTGATGCAGGCCGACCGCGGCGCCGACCTCGACTTCCTGGTCGGAGCGTCGGGTTCGGAGGTGACGCGTGAGTCCCATTGAGCCGAGGGGCGCGGGTCCCGACCTCCGGCCGGGGGTCCGCGGCATCCGTCCCCGCGTGTGGGCGGGGAGATGAGGGCTCTCGTCATCACGGCGCCGCACCGCGCCGAGATCCAGGAGGTGCCCGAACCCGAGCCGGCAGCGGGCGAGGTCGTCGTCGACGTGCGGCGCGCCGGGATCTGCGGCACAGACATCGAGTTCTTCACCGGGGAGATGGCGTATCTGCACACCGGCCACGCCGCCTACCCGATGCGGATCGGCCACGAGTGGACGGGCATCGTCTCGGAGGTCGGCGCCGGGGTCGACCCCGCGTGGATCGGGCGACGGGTCACCGGCGACACGATGCTGGGCTGCGGCGCGTGCCGCCGCTGCGAGCACGGTCGCCGGCACGTGTGCGAGAACCGGCTCGAGCTCGGCATCCGCGGCGGGAAGGCCGGTGCCCTCGCCGAGAAGGTCGCGACCCCCGTCGCATCGCTGCATCGACTGCCCGATGGCGTCGACGATGCGATGGCCGCCATGGTCGAGCCCGGCGGGAACGCCTTTCGCGCCGTGCGGGGTGCGGATCTGCGCCCGGGCGATCGCTGTCTCGTGCTCGGCCCCGGCACGATCGGCCTGCTGAGCGCGATGTTCGCCCGCGCCGCCGGCGCCGAGGTGCACCTGCTCGCCCGCGACGACCGCGCCCTCGCGTTCGCGCGGTCGCTCGGCTTCGACCACATCTGGACGCAGGAACGGATGCCGCGACTGCCGTGGGACGCCGTGATCGAGGCATCCAACGCTCCGCAGCTTCCGGCGAAGGCGCTCGAGCTCGTCGAGCCGGGCGGGCGGGTCGTCTACATCGGCCTCGCCGGCACGCCGAGCCTCATCGACACCCGCGACCTGGCGCTGAAGGACGTGACGGCCGTCGGCGTGCTCAGCGCCTCGCCCGGCCTCGCGGGCACCATCGACGCCTACGCCTCAGGCGTCGTCGATCCGCGACCTCTCATCGCCGCGACGGTCGCCCTCGAGGAGCTGCCCGCGATCCTCGCCGGCGAGCGGCCGGCGGGTGCGGGGCCGGGCCCGAAGTTCCACGTCGCGCCGTGACCGCAGACGCGAACGCCCCCGGCCGCGGAACGGGGGCGTTCGCTCTGTCAGCGGGAGTGGCTCAGACGGGCTTGGTGTAGGTGTCGTTGCTGAAGCCGGTGATGAAGTAGCCGATCGGGTTGAGCAGGAACAGCAGGAAGAACGAGAACGCGCCGCCGTGGCCGAAAGCCCGGCCGTTGCGGAAGGCGACGATGATCGCGAGCACGATGTTGGCGATCGGCACGAACCACAGCAGTCCGAGCCAGGCCGAGTACCCCGCGACCTTGACGAGCACGAACAGATTCACGATCGGGATGATCGCGAGCCATCCCGGGTAGCCGGCCTTCGTGAACGTCCTCCAGTAGGCGGCGATCGTGGCGATCCAGTAGATCAGGCCGACGACCACGTAGCCGAAGACGGCACCGGCGGAGACGGCCTGGTTGATGGGCTCGATGTCAGAAAGCAGAGTCATGCGCTGAGCGTATGGTGTCCGGCGGCGCCGGCCTCGTATTGGTGCCCGTCGGTCAGGCGGCCTTGGTGCCGATGCCCGGCTCAACCACCGATGCGGTCGGCTCGACCTTCCCTCGGATGAAGAAGAGCAGCACGATCCCGGCGATGACCACGGCGATGTTGCCCTGAGCCGCGACGGCGGTGAGCGCGCCGTCGGCGGGGTAGGCCGACTGCAGGAAGATCGACGGATCGGTCGTCGCATGCAGCAGGATCGGCCAGATCAGGTTGCCCGTCACGCGCAGAGACAGGTACATCAGGATGCCGAAGGCGAACGTGTAGACGAGCTGGAATCCTGTGGCGAGCGGCGATTGTCCCGACAGCACGTTGCCCGAGTGCAGCAGGGCGAACAGCAGGGCCGAGACCAGCGCCACCACGATCTCGCGGTAGCCGCCCTTGCGCATGAGGTTCACCACGAAGCCTCGGGTGAGCACCTCTTCGGCGAAGCCGACGAACAGGCCGGCGACGACCCAGGCCACGACCACGCCGGCGCCGGTCGCGCCGTAGTCGATCGTCGCGAACCGCAGCACGTTGAACACCAGCACCACGGCGACGGCGATCCACATCCAGCCGCGGCCGCGGATGGGCTGCGGGCCGAACAGCTCACGGAGCCAGCCCGCCGACCACGCGAAGAGGACGAGCAGCACTCCGCCGAGCGCGATCGGCAGCGCCGTGCCGAACCAGATGAGAGCCGCCGGATCGTCGGTCGAGGTCACCAGCGGAAGGAACGCGAACGATCCGAGCTGGTACAGCGCGTAGTACGCGACCACCAGCAGCAGGGCACGCCACCAGCCGCCCCGCTCCCAGAAACGCCGCCATCCGTTGGTGCCGTGGCTGGATTCCGTGGCGTCGGTATGCATCGGGTCCCCTGTCTCGTGAGTCGACCGGAGTCTCACCCTAGCGGTGGGGCGCAACGCCCTCCCTCGTCCAGGCGGGGGATGAGTTCAGCGGCCCGTGCCCCACAGCCGGTTCGTCTGGGCGTGGGCCTGCAAGAGATCGTCACGCGCCGCTTCGAGCGCGCGCTGCGCATCGATGAAGGCATCCCGCGCCTCGATGAGCCGGACCGGGACCCCGTCCTCCAGGCTTCCGATGCTGAAGCTGTGCGTCCACGACATGGCGTTGCTCCTCTCGTGCGAGCCGGATCTCGGCGCGCTCCGAACCGGCCGGGGAAGTGCCTCCCCGATGCCGTGCCACGACGCTAGACAGCGGCATCCGTCTCGTCCACGGTGCGGTGAAACACCAGGACACGGGCCGTAACGCACATCCGTCAGGGTGGTCGTACGACCATCGTCCGATGGCGGCTCCGCCCCGTACGTGCAACCGGTCGTGGCGGCGGCCGCTCACCCGCCGATCCCGGCGAGCACTTCGCCGAGGACGCGGCCCGCGTCGGCGAATCGCCGCGGGTCTTCGCTGGAGTAGTTGAGACGGACGAAGGGGCCCGACGGCTCCGCCGGGAACCACTCGTCGCCCGCCGCGATGATGAGGCCCCGGGCCTCGGCCCGGCGTACGACCAGACCAGCGTCGGTGCCGTCGGGAAGGCGCGCCCACAGGTTGAGCCCGCCAGCCGGGGTCGTGTCGATGTGGGCGGTCGGCGCGTGCTCGCGGAGGCTGTCGAGCAGCAGGTCGCGGCGGCTGCGGAGCTGCCCGCGCAGGCCTCTGAGGTGCGTGCGCCACGCGGGCTGTGTGACGACGTCGAGCGCCGCCGCCTGCAGCAGCCCGCTGACGTACATCGACTCGGCGGCGCGATCGGTGAGGACGCGCTCGCGCGCCGGCCCCCGTGCGATCACGGCCGCCACGCGCAGCGCCGGCGACACGCTCTTGGTGAGCGAGCGCAGGTAGATGACGTGGCCGTCGTCGTCGTGCGCCGCGAGGGGACGGGGATCGGCGTCGATGGCCAGATCGTGGGCCCAGTCGTCCTCGATGAGGAACGCGCCCCTGCGCCGCACGATCTCGAGGATCGCGTCCGCGGTCGCGGACGGCCACTGCCCGCCGGTCGGGTTCGCGAACGTCGGCTGTGCGTAGAACGCGCGCGCGCCGGTGCGCTCCAGCGCACGCTCGACCTCGTCGGGGTCGGGGCCGTGCGGCCCTGAGGGCACCGGCACGAGGGTGACGCCCGCCTGCTCGGCGGCGAGCATCGCGCCCCAGTAGGTGGGCGACTCGATCACGAGCGGCCGGCCGGTTCCGACGACGGCGCGGAAGATCGACGAGAGCCCGCTCTGGCTGCCCGAGATGATCAGCACATCGCGCGCTGTCGGGGGCGTGATCCCGGCGGGTGCGGCCGCGGCGAGCTCGTGCGCGAACCAGTCCTGCAACTCCGGCACTCCGGTCACTGGCGAGCGGGTGATCGCGGCACCCGAGCGCGCCGCGCGGACGATGGCCGCGCGGACCGCACGCTCGGGGAGCAGATCGGATGCCGGGTACCCCGAGTGCAGACCGATCGCATCGGGTGCGACCGACCGCTGCGTCGACGACAGCATCGACACGCGCGCCTGCGGCGTGCCCAGCGCCGCCGTCTGCCAGCCGTAGTCGGCGGGCCGTGCGGGGCGGATCGCGCGCACGAACGTGCCGACGCCGGGGCGGCTCTCGACGAGACCGGCCTCGATGAGCCGGCGCATGGCCTTTTGCACCGTCACGGGGCTCGCCTCGTACTCCGCGACGAGTGCGCGGTTGGACGGCAGCTGCGATCCGGGCGGGGCCGCGGCGATCCAGGTGCGCAGAGCCGTCGTGATACGGGCGGTGCTATCCTGACTCATGACAGAACAGAGTAGCGCTACTCTTCTCCGTGCGACAGTGCTACCCCGCGCCGCGGGACTCGGCTGGGGAGCCGTCGGCATCTTCGCCTTCTCGTTCACGCTCCCCTTCACGAGCATCGCGGTGGCCGGCCTGTCGCCGCTGTTCATCGGCTGCGGCCGCGCGGTCGTCGCCGCGCTGCTCGCCGTGCTGGTGCTGTCGATCGCGCGCCACCGGCGTGCCGCAGCGGTCCCGCTCCCGAGCGCAGTCCAGTGGGTGCGCCTCGCGGTCGTCGCCGCGGGTGTGGTCGTCGGCTTCCCGCTGCTCACGTCCTTCGCGCTCGTCTCGGTGCCCGCCAGCCACGCCGTCGTGGTGATCGGACTGCTTCCCGCCGCGACGGCGGTGATGGCGGTGCTGCGCGGCCACGAGCGTCCTGCCGCGGCGTTCTGGGTGTTCGCGGTGCTCGGCGCGCTCGCCGCGATGGCGTTCGCCTCCCTGCAGAACGGCGGGCTGGGCGAACTGCACGAGTCGGATCTGCTGCTGTTCCTCGCGGTGCTGCTGTGCGCGCTCGGCTACGCCGAGGGCGGTCTGCTCGCCCGCGAACTGGGCGCCTGGCAGACGGTGTCATGGGCGCTCGTGCTCGCGTCGCCGCTCATGGTGGTCGGAGCCGCTGTGGGGTGGTTCCAGCAGCCGCCGCACGCCTCCCCGGTCGAGTGGGCCGCGTTCGCGTACCTCGGGGTCGTGAGCATGTTCCTGGGCTTCTTCGCCTGGTACCGGGGACTCGCGATCGGCCCCATCGCCCAGGTCGGCCAGGTGCAGCTCATCCAGCCCGTGCTCGGCATCCTGTGGTCCGCCCTGCTGCTCCACGAGCGCATCGGACTGCCGACTCTCCTCGGCGGCCTCGCCGTCATCGCCTGCGCCGGATTCGCCGTGCGCACCCGCCTCACCCGGAAGGACGCCTGATGCGCCACACGCCCCGCTACCTCATGACCGATCCCGAGCAGGTGAAGGAGCTGATCCGTCACCACCCTTGGGCGACCTTCGTCTCGCCCGTCGGCAGGCTGGTCGCCTCGCACTACCCGGTGCTGCTCGACGAGGAGGCCGACGACATCGTCGTGTTCAGCCACTTCGGGCGCCCCGACGACGAGCTGCATGAGCTCGGCTCCCATGAGATTCTCGTCATCATCCAGGGACCCCACGACTACGTCTCGCCGAGCTGGTACGCGCCGGGCGACCTCGTGCCGACGTGGAATCACGTCACCGCCCACCTCTACGGCACGCCCGAGGTGCTCTCCGACGACGAGAACTACGCGATGCTCTCGCGGCTGACCGACCACTTCGAGCAGGGGCATCCGCACGGGCGGAGCCTCGCCGAGGACGAAGCCGGCACCCGGCGCATCGCGAAGGGCACGGTCGGCCTGCGTGTGCAGGTCACCCGCTTCGAGGCGCGCGCGAAACTCAGCCAGAACAAGCCCGCGGAGGTGCGTGAGAACATCACGGCCCACATCGCCGCGCACAACCCCCCGTTGGCGCAGGCGATGCGGGCCGTGGAGGTCAGCGGCTGATGACCTTCGGCGCGGCGACGGCCTTGAGGCCGGCGACGCCGAACTCCTGGCCGTAGCCTGAGGCCTTGGTGCCGCCGAAGGGCACCACCGGGTTCAGCGCCCCGTGCTGGTTGATCCAGACGGTGCCCGCCTGCAGGCGCTGGGCGACCGCGACGGCGGCGTCGACGTCTGCCGACCACACGGAGGCGCCGAGTCCCTGTTCCGAGGCGTTCGCGCGGCGGATCGCGTCGTCGACGTCGGAGTAGCGGATCACCGGGATGGCGGGACCGAACTGCTCCTCGTCGACCAGACGCGCGCCGTCCTCGATATCGGCGACGACCGTGGTGCGGTAGAACAGCGGGCCGAGCTCGGGCGCGGCCTCGCCGCCCACGACGACCCGCGCACCGCGCTCTCGCGCGTCATCGACGAGGTCGCGCACGATGTCGAACTGCTTCTCGTTCTGCAGCGGCCCGAGCACGTTGCCCTCGTCGAGACCACGCCCCATCGGCATCGCTCGCGCCATGCCGGCGAGCGTGTCGACCACCTTGTCGTACACCGAGTCATGGACGTACAGGCGCTTGAGGGCCGCGCAGGTCTGGCCGGTGTTGATGAAGCAGCCCCAGAACAGGTTCTCGGCGATCGCGGCGGGGTCGGTGCCCGGCAGCACGATCCCGGCGTCGTTGCCGCCGAGCTCGAGCGTGAGCCGCGCCAGATTGCCCGCGGAAGACTCGACGATGCGACGGCCGGTCGCGGTCGAGCCCGTGAACATGATCTTGTCGATGCCGGGGTGGCCGGCGATCGCCGCGCCCACCTCGCGATCGCCGGAGACGACGGTCAGCACGCCTTCGGGCAGGTGCCGGTTGAAGACCTCGGCGAGAGCCAGCACCGACAGCGGGGTGAACTCGCTGGGCTTGACCACCACGGTGTTGCCCATGCGCAGCGACGGCGCGATCTGCCACACCGTGATCATCATCGGCCAGTTCCACGGACCGATCGCGCCCACGACGCCGAGCGCGTCGTAGTGCACTTCGGCTCGCGATTCGCCGGCCTCGAAGACCACCTCGGGCTCGAGCGGGGTCTCGGCTGCGGTGCGGGTCCACACCGCGCAGGCGCCCACCTCGAACCGCGCGTTGGGGCCGTCGAGCGGCTTGCCCTGCTCGCGCGACAGCAGCTGCGCCAGCTCCTCGGCGTTCGCCTCGAGGTCGTCGGCGACGGCGTTCAGGATGCGGGAGCGCTCGGCGTGGCCGAGCGCGTTCCACGCCGGCTGGGCCTGGCGCGCGGCGGCGACGGCGGTGTCGAGATCGGCCAGGGTGTGCACGGGCGCGTAGCCGATCGTCTCGCGGGTGGCAGCATCCGGAATCGCCCGCCCCAGGTCTTCAGAAACGGTGATGGCGTCCAGAATCGACGTCGCGACGGTCATGGGATCCTCCTCGATCGGGTCTGACTCGATTGTCGGAGGATGCTGCGCGCCGCGGTTGACCGCCCGCGCAGGCTGCTTGACCGCCCGCGCTACGCCAGGCGCACGCCACTCGGCGGCACGCCGAAGTGCGCGCGGAAGGTGCGGCTGAAGTGGGCGGCGTCGACGAAGCCGTTCGCGAGGGCGACGTCGGTGATCGAGCGGTGCGCCTGCTGCGGGTCGACGAGGACGTCGTAGCAGCGCTCGAGGCGACGGGTGCGGATCACCGTGGAGACTGTCGTGCCCTGCTCGTTGAACAGGGCGTGCAGGTGACGCACCGAGATGAAGTGCGCCGCCGCGATCTGGCTGGGGGAGAGCTCGCTGTCGGAGAGGCGCTCGTCGATGTGGTCGAGCACCCGCCGCATGAGCGTGCCGTGCGCATCGGTGCTGGTCGCCTCGCGGCCGAGGTTCGCCTCGAGCAGCGTGCCCACCATGTCGACGGCGCTGCGGAACATGCGGCGCGCGAGGTGCGCGTCGAGCTCGCCGGCACCGCGGGCGAGTGAGGCGACGTAAGGCGCGATCATGGCGCCCACGCCGCCGGCTCCGTCGAGGCGCGTCGCGGTGAGGCGGCCGATCGTCTCAGCGGGGATGTCGAGCATGACCTTCGGGAACATCACGACCGACATCCGCATCGTCTGGTCGAAGAGGAGCGAGTATGGGCGGTCGGTGTCGTAGATCGCCATGTCGCCGGCGCGCAGCGAGGTCTCGCGGCCGTCCTGGACGATGAGCCCGCTGCCCCGCTCGATGAGCGAGAACTTGAAGTACTGCTGCGGCGCGCGCGCGATCAGGCCGGGGGTGCGGTGGACGCTGTGCCCGTCGGCGGCGATGCCGAAGACGTTGATGTCGCCCGCCACGGCGGCGTCGAGCGCGCCGCGGAAGCTCTCGTCGTGCTCGGCGTGCACGTCGAGTGCGACGACCGCGTGCGACACGGCGTGGCGGTACGCCGTGAACGACAGGGGTTCTTCTGACATGGGCTCACCTCACTGTGGCCGAATCGTATACGATTCGCGAGTTTACCACGCGGAGGCCCGATGTGCCCCCACAGGCAAGGACTCTGCCCGCGGCGTCAATCCCGGGTGGTCCGGCCCCGGGACGATGATCCCGACCCGACCTGAGCATCGAAGGAGCTGCACATGGCCACCTCCGGCCCCACGACCTCGACGACCCGCACGGCAGCGCATCGCCGTCTCGGGGTCCTCGCCGTCGCGTTCATGATCATCGCCGCCTCGGCGCCGTTGACCGTCGTCGCCGGCGGTGTGACCAGCGCCTACTCGGTCACGCATGTCGACGGCATCCCGTTCGGCTACATCGTGCTGGCCGCCGCGCTCGCGATCTTCGCGATCGGCTACGCCGCGATGAGTCGCTTCATCACGAACGCCGGCGCGTTCTACTCGTACGTCTCGCAGGGGATCGGCCGGCCCGCCGGCGTCGGGGCATCGGTGCTCGCGCTCATCGCCTACAACGCGATGCAGATCGGCATCTGGGGCATGTTCGGCTTCCAGATCTCGTCGTTCATCGAATCCAAGACCGGGTGGGCGAGCCCGTGGTGGGTCTGGGTGATCCTCGGGATCGTCGTCGTCGGCATCCTCGGCGTGAACCGCGTCGATCTCTCGGCGAAGGTGCTCGGTGTGCTCGTGGCGCTGGAGTTCCTCGCGGTCATCGTCTTCGACGTCGTGGCCTTCGTGAACCCCGCCGAGGGCTTCACCGTCGCGCCGATGACCCCGTCCGCGCTTTTCGTTCCGGGCGTCGGCGCCGTGCTCGCGTTCGGCATCGCCGCGTTCATGGGCTTCGAGTCCGCCGCGATCTACGGCGAGGAGTCGAAGGACCCCCAGCGCACGATCCCGCGCGCGACGTTCCTCGCGGTCGCCGTCATCGGTGTGTTCTACGCGATCTCGTCGTGGGCGCTCGCGCTCGCCGTCGGCCCGGCGAAGATCACCGACCCGACCGGCATCACGCCGGAGGAGGCCGGCCCGCCGCTCTTCTTCAACTTCGTCGCCGAGCACCTCGGGGTGCTGTGGGTCGACCTCATGTCGATCCTCTTCATCACGAGCCTCTTCGCGGCCTTGGTCAGCTTCCACAACGCGGTCTCGCGCTACGCCTTCTCGCTGGGCCGCGAGGGCGTGCTTCCCCGCCAGCTCGGCACCGTGCGCACCTCGAGCGGCGCGCCGTGGGCGGGTTCGGTCGCGCAGTCCGTGCTGGCGCTCGTCGTCATCATCGGATTCGCGATCGCCGAGGGCGGCTGGAACCCCGAGAACGGCCCGTACCCTGTGCTCACCCTCTTCACGTGGCTCACGAACCTCGGCGCGTTCGGCCTCGTGCTGCTCATGGTGCTGGTCTCGGCGGCCGTCATCGGCTTCTTCCGGCGGAATGCCCGTGACGTCGGTGCCGGGAGCCGGTTGGTGGCGCCGATCGTCGCCCTCGTCGCGCTCGGGATCGTGTGGATCCTCATCCTCGTGAACTGGGACGTGCTCCTCGGCCAGCCCCAGTCGACGCCGACCACGTTCATCCTTCCGGCGATCCTCCTCGTGCCCTCGATCGCCGCGGTGCTGTGGGCCTACTGGCTCCGCAAGGCCAAGCCCGACGTGTACCGCCAGATCGGCCACGGAGCCGACGAGGCGGAGGCGCCCCACCTGGGCAGCGAGCCGGTCGGCGTGTGACCCGCTGACGCCGAGAAAGAGGGCGACGGATGCTGCAGCATCCGTCGCCCTTCCTGTCCGGGCGTGCGGGATCCCGGTGAGGCCGTCTGCCGTCGTTCAGAAGGGTGCTTCTGTGCCCAGCCCGTCGTCGATGCGGGGCCGGGGAGAGGGGCGCACCGTGAAGGTGGGGACTTTGCGCTCGGGTTGCACGACGTATCGACGCCCAGTCGGAGAGGTCCACGCCACAGCTCCGCCTGACCCCTCGATCTGCCGGACCTGCCAGTCGGTGTTGTCTTTCACCAGGTGGTGCCCCTTGCAGAACGGAAGGGTGTTGTCGAGGCACGTCTCGCCCTCGTCGACCCAGCGGATCTGGTGATCGATCTCGCACCGGGAAGCGGGCATCGAACAGCCGGGGCCCATGCATCGGTCGGCTCGCCATCTCACGAGTCTCTTCAACGGGGCTGGTGGCGGGTAGCTGTCGCGCCCGACCGAGAGGACCATCCCGGTCTCGGGGTGTGTGAGCACCCGCATCCACCGGCTACCACCTCCGCACAGTTCGCGGGCCTTGGACAGCGGGATCGGGCCGATGCCCTCCACGACGGGCGGGTCACCGGCATCGGCGAACTCGTCGTCGAGAAGGGCGAGGACCGGAACGGTGACGACCACCTGCGCCCGGATGCCGGACGCGGCCGCGGGGACGTGATCGGTAGACCCGTCGAGGAGGAGGTCGGTCGCAACGTCGGCGCGGAGCTGGTCGAGTGTGCGGGTCTCACCTTCGGCCTTGCGGATCGATTTCGCCATCTGTGTGAGCCGGCCGTGGATCGCGTGGATCTCCACGTCGGGTGCGAAGATCCACAGCCCGGACATTCCGTCCTCTCCACGTTCGACGGCGATGCGTCGTTGCGTGACCGCACGCTGGTGACGGTCTTCCAGGGTGGCGGCCTGGGCGCTGTCGATCAGGGCGCGCAGCGCCCGACGGAAGGTGCCCACCGGCTCCGACTCTGCCGACGGCATCGCTCGCTCCAGCAGTCTGTCGCGAAGCTCCGGCGGCGCCTCGTCGAGCAGGTCGGCGATGATCTCGGCGTGCTTCTCGGTGATCCGTCCCGAACTCAGGGCGTCGAGCGCCGCGGGATACCGGCGCACCAGCGCCTCGGCCAGAGTGATCAGCCGGCCGGCAGCGTACTCCGTGATCCGCATAGCTGCTGCCAGTTCGAGCCGGATCGACCGCTCGACGATGTCCCGGACTCCGTCGCCGCGGCCACTCGCCTCGCGAAGCAGTTCGCGCCGCATCGAGTCGATCCGCGTCACCCGCTGCGCCGCGAACACCGACATCATCGTCGCCGTCTCGACGACCAGGTCTACCGCGTCCGGCACGTGCGGAAAGCACACTTCGCCGATGTCATCCGCCCACACATCATCCCTGCTCTCGGCGGGAAGAGACGTTTCGGGCATGCTTCGAGTATAGAACAAATATTCGAATCTCGCCATACCCGGGACCGGTCGCGTCAAGCCGCTGCTCGCTTCGGCCGGTACCGCAGGGCGACCGCTCCCGATCGGAAGTCATGGCGATCCACGAGCTCGAGCGGGATGCGCTCGCGAAGACCGGCGAGCAGCGTCGGCCCGTGTCCGGCGACGATCGGCTGCACCACGAACACGTACTCGTCGATGAGTCCCAGATCCGCCAGCGCGAGGGGGAGCGTCACGCCACCTACGAAGAGACCCTTGCCTGGCTCTTGCTTCAGCCGGCGAACCCCTCGCCCCAGGTCGCCTCGCAGCAATTCGGCGTTCCAGTCGACGTCGCCGAGTGTGCTCGACACGACGTACTTCTTCGCTCGGTCGATGGTCTCGGCGAACGGGATCTCCCACGCTCTCATCCAGTCCGGCCACGTGCCCGTCGTCGGCTGCCGCCACGCCGACTCCATCATCTCGTAGGTCACCCTGCCGAAGATCAGGGCGTCGGCTCGTGCCATCTCCGCGGTCCAGTAGCGCATCGACTCCTCGTCGGGGGCGAGCCCCGCCTCGTGATGGCAGCAGCCGTCGAGTGTCACGTTGATCGCATATCGAAGTTGCCTCATCTCGTTCCCCTCCTGTCGGGGTCGTGCTGCACGTCGTACCTCACGTGCGTGATTCCCTTGGACGGGATCACGCGCGTCGGCTGCAGCCGGATGGGCGTGCTCGCAAGATGATCGAACAGCTTGACGCCCGAGCCGAGAAGGACTCCCGTGATCGCGAGCTCCACCGCGTCGACCGCGTCGGCTGCAAGGAGCTGTTGTGCCACGTCAGGGCTGCCCATGATGTAGACATCGCGGTCGCCTGCCGCCTGCATGGCCCGGGCGAGCGCATCTTCCGTGGAGTCCACGAAGGTGAAAAGGGAGCCATTCCTGAAAACCGGCTCGCGCGCCTCGTGCGTGGGCACGAAGACCGGCATCGGGAAGATGTCCTCGTCGCCCCAGGCCGCATCCCCCGCTCGGAGAGTGCGGGCGCCGAAGATGACCGCGCCGGCGCCCAGGAACTCGCGGCCCACCTGCGGATGCATCTCCATCGTCGGGTCTCCGAAGGCCCATCCGTGCAGCACGGACAGATCGTCGTCGGGACCCGTGGCGAATCCGTCGAGAGACATCGACGCGTAGAGCACGACTTGCGACATGACGGCAATGTATACGCTGTCCACATTTGTGTCCAGAGCCGCGTCCGGTTTCTGTCAGTGACCGCAGGCGCACCCCTCGCCCATGCCGCAGCCGCCGTCGACCGCGGCTCTGGCGGCCCGGGGACCCGCCGCGCCCGCAGCCCGATGACCGACCCCGTGCGCCTGGCTCGACTCGGGGACATCCATCGCGGGGTTCACATCGAGGAAGCCGTACGGCTTGAACCAGAAGCCGGCGTAGTCGACCGGCATGATGGGCCAGTCTTCGGGACGCGGGATGTGGGTGAGGCCGAACGTGTGCCACAGCACGAGGTCCTCGCCGTCGATCGAGCGGTCGTCGGCCGTGTAGGCCGGAAGTCCCGCACCGCCCCGGTGGGCGTTCGGGTAGCGGCCGGCGGGCCAGCGCTCGTCGTGGTCGTACGCGGTGCCCCACAGGTGCTTCGTCGCGAACGCGGCGCGCGCCGCCACCGACGAGGCAGGGTCCGCCATGAGCAGCGCGGTCGGCTGGGGGAGCAGGTGGTACGCGGTCGGCTTGCCCAGGTGGTTCGTCTTCGAGGCGCTGCGCACCTCCCACACCCGGGCGACCGACGTGTCGGCGATGCGCTGGGCCTCGGCCTCGGTGCGCAGCGGGGTCTCGGTCCAGGTGAAGGCGTTGCCGAACGGGTTCGCGTCGCCCATCGGGATGCGGGCGGCGTCGATCTCGACGAGCCGGTTGTCCTCGCCGTCGATCGCGACGTCGAGCCGCGCCGAGAACAGGTGCTGGTGCACCGGCGCGAACACGCCGGGCGCGATCTCGGGGGCATGCGGGTTCGTCGATCCCGGCACACCGCCGCCCACGAACACGATGCCCGTCGCCTTCGCCTCGAGCTGGATCGAGCCGTCGAGGTAGAAGTACCAGTAGAAGCCGTAGTCGTAGTTGCCGATCGTCGAGAAGTACGACACGACCAGGCGCCGCGACCGGCGCACGTGTGAGCCGACGGGACCCTGTTCGGTGTGCTTCCAGAGGATGCCGTAGTCCTCCTCGTGCATGCACACCACGTTCGGGATCCGCACGGCATGTCCGTGGTCGTCGGCGACGTGGCCGTCGAAGTACCGGATGACGCCGAGGCAGTCGCAGCCGAGCTCCAGGTGGTTGGCGTTCTTGCCGAGCAGGTACTCACCGGCGTCGAAGTAGCTGATCCAGAAGCGCGTGTTCGACGTGTCGCCGTAGGGCACGACCATCTCGGGCACGCTCGCGCGCGTCAGCACCGGACGGTCGTCGAACCGCACGTCGTGCAGCACGAGTCCCTCGCGGGCGTTGAAGTCGACGCGCATCGACCAGTTCTCCCACTCCACGCGGGACCCGGTCACGGCGAAGCTCGGGCCCTCGGGCTGAGTGATCTCGATCGGCTTGAGGCTGGTGCGGGCAGGACCCACGGCATCCGGGGTGTACTTCCCGCTTCCCGAGGGGACGGGCACGTCCCCTTCGTCCTCGATGCCGATGACCGCGTTCGACACGAGGTCGACGTGGACGATGAGGCCCTCGACCGGGTGCGCCCAGGGGATGTCGTCCTCACTGTCGCGCAGGAATGTGAGCGAGCGGATGACGCGGCGCCCGACCTCGTTCTCACGCCCCACGAACCCGGGCGCCAGCGGCGAGCAGAACGCGAGGTCGATGCGGTCCGCGAGGCCGCGGCGCGTCATCGCGGCGCGCCACTCGGGCGAGGCCTTCACGATCTCCGCCGCGCGGTCGTACTCCTCGAACAGGTACTGCGGCTGGCCGTACGGTGCCCGCGACGGGTCGAGCTCGCGTTTCGCGACCACCGCCTCGCGCGAGACGGACACGATCGCCTCGACGAGCGCGCCTGTCGCAGCATCCATCAGCGTCACGTCCACGCGACGGTCGAAGGGCTCGCCGGGCGACCAGGCGGCGAGCTCGTCCTTGGTCGGCTCGTCGGGCAGCAGCATCGGCACCCGCACCGTGTCGCCGAGGAGGCCCGCCGACACGAGGATCCCGCGGGCCGCCTCGATCTCGTCCGCGGTGAGCGGATCGAGCGGATGCCGCGGCTCGGCCTTCCTCACGGCAGTCACCGGAATGAGGTCCGGGTTGTCGTGGGGCTGGGTGGGCGCGTCGTGCGGGTGCGCAGGCATGGGGCCTCCTTCATATCCGCCCCCACTCTTCCGCTCGCGGGCGCCGGTGTCTTGACCCGGTGCGCAGGAAGCGTGACTGCGGGCGCGACGGAGTCACGTTGCGGCGTGTTTCGGTGCGACATGAGGCGGCGGCGGCCGATGGGCGACACTCGGCGCATGGCCGTCATCCCCCTCACCACAGACCCCGCGGTCATCGATGCCGCACTCATCGCCCATCGGCGCTACGGCGATGCGGACCTCGGGGTCGCGCTGCGAGTCGACGACGCGGGAGTGATCCCGCTGCTCCTCGCGCATCGGTCTGTGCGCGCGTTCGCAAGCGCGCCGCTCGACGACGCCGTGGTCGACACCCTGGTCGCCGCGGCGCAGTCCGCGTCGACGTCGTCGAACCTCCAGTCCTGGAGCGTCGTCGTCGTGCGGGATCCGGCCCATAAGGACGCCGTCGCGACGCTCGCCGGCGACCAGCAGTTCATCCGTGACGCTCCGCTGTTCCTCGTGTTCGTCGCCGATTGGGCACGCGGCGTGGGCCTCGCGCGGGGCCGGGGCGAGGCATCCGAGGGCATCGGCTTCCTCGACAGCACGCTCGTCGCGACGGTCGACGCCGCCATCGCGGCGCAGAACACGATCGTCGCGGCGGAGGCGCTCGGCCTCGGCGCGGTGTTCGTGGGAGCAGTCCGCAACAACCCGGGGGAACTCGCGGAGCTTCTGGGGCTTCCCGCGGCATCGTTCCCCGTGGTGGGCGTGGCGATCGGGGAGCCCGCGGCGGACGACATGTCGGAGATCAAGCCGCGCCTTCCGCAGGCCGTCGTACGTCACGATGAGCGGTACCGCGTGGCCGATCGCGAGGCGCTCGAGGTCTACGACCGGACGCTCCGCGGGTTCAACGCGTCCCAGGGGCGGACGGGCGGCTGGATCGAGTCCGTCGTCGCTCGCGTGCGCAGCCGAAGCGCCCTGCACGGCCGGGATCGCCTGCGCGGCGTGCTCACCGAGCGCGGCCTGCCGTCGGACTGAGGGGCCTCGACCGAGCATCCCCCGCGCAGTCGGCCCTTCGCGTCACATCCAGGTTCGGACGCGGCAGCGAGGGCCGACTCGGTGTGCGGGCGCGTGTGTCACGCCGGGTCCGGACGCGGCAGCGCGGGCCGACCGAACCGGCTCGCGCCTGGCCGACTCACGCCGGGCAGGACCGGATCAGCCGACGCGCACCGGCTCGACCGGCGAGCCGAGGGCGGGAGCCAGTCGGGGCCATTCGGCCTCGAGCCACGACGCCACGATCTCTTCGCGGCGATCGGTGTCGCCGGCGGGGAACGCGATACCGCGGGTCGGGGTCGAGGCCCCGAGCTCGACGAGCAGCGGGCGAAGCCCGTGCTCGACGGCCAGCGCGTGGCCGGGACCGCCGATCGTGAGAAGCGGCACCGCGGTCACCCCTGCGAGACCGTTCGCGCCGTAGCGGTCGAGGAACGCCTTGAGCAGCCCGGTGTAGGTCGCCTTGTAGGTGGGGCTCGCGACGATGAGCACGTCGGCGCTCGCGACCCGTTCGAGCAGCGCGTCGATCTCGGCGTCGGGGAAGCGGAAGAGAGAGCCGGCCACGTCGGCCACGTCGATCGTCGGCTCGACCACGGCACCGCCGCGGTCGGCGAGCTGGCGGGCGACCTCCTCCGCCACCAGCCGGGTGCGCGAGGCGGACTGCGGGTTGCCGACGAGGACGACGATCGATGACATGGGCGTTCCCTTTCAGACGGGGGGCTCAGAAGGCGGACAGGTTGGCGCGCAGACCGCCGTCGACGTACTCGGAGCGCAGGATTCCGCGACGGCGCAGGATCGGCACGAGCTCGTCGAGAGCGCGATGGATCGTCACGGGGTGGAGGTCGCCCGAGAAGATGACGCCGTCGTTGTCGGCGTCATCGCCGAGCGCCTCGATGACGTCGGCGATCTCGTCGGCCGTGCCGACGGTCCCGCCGATGCCGTCGGTGACGTCGGTGACCCGGCCGAGGCGCGCCTTGCCGGTGAGGATGTCGCGCAGCGGCACGCCGTCGAACGAGTCGAACGTTCCCTGGAGGCCCCGGATGGTGCCCTTCGAGACGTGCTCGCCGAAGACCGCCGGGTCGAGCGGGCGATCGAGGTCGAGCGCCGTGAGGTCGGTCTCGAGGTCGCTCGACCACGCTTCCGCGACCTCCCGCAGCGTCGCCTCGTCGGGCGAGGCGGACGCCGCGACGATGCGATCGGCTTCTTCTCGGCTCGCCGCGACGATGGGCTTGAAGACGAACAGCACCTTGATGTCGGAGGGATCGCGGCCGTTCTCGGCTGCGGCGGCGTGCACGCGAGCGCGGTACGAGCGGATGCTGTCGGCATCGAGGTTCGACAGCGCCAGCTGGATCTGCGAGTTCGCGCCGGCGAAGCCGATGCCGCGCGGCGATCCGCCGGGCGACGCGACGATCGGGTCCCCGCTCTCGCCGTTCGGCCCTGACGGCAGCGGCTCGGCGTTCAGCGGCCCATCGAAGGAGAAGTACTCGCCGCGGTGCTGCACGGCGGAGATCTGGGAGCCGTCCGCGTAGATCTGCGACGTCGGGTCGGCGATGAGTGCCCCGTCGCCCCAGCTGTGCCACAGCAGGCGCAGCGCGTCCAGCCACTCCTGGGCGCGATCGTAGGCGGCGTCGTGCGACAGGCGCTCGAGCCCGAAGTGGTGGGCGCTGCCCACGTCGGTGACCACGTTGAGTCCGAGGCGGCTCGAGCTCAGGTGCTGCAGCGACGCGAACTGTCGCGCGGCGAGATACGGCGGGTAGGCGCCGGCGTTCACGGTGGGGATGACGCCGAGGTGCCGCGTCGCCGCGAACAGGTACGGCGCGAGCGTCCACGGGTCGTGCTTCGGACCGCCGTACGCCTTGCGCACGCGCAGGTTCAGCGTCTCGGGGGTGATGCCCACCGACAGTGCGTCCTCGATGAGCACGAAGTCGAAGCCCGCTTGCTCGAGGTCGCGCGCGGACTGCTGGTAGAGGTCGGGCTTCTGCCAGGCGTAGTTCCACTCGTAGGAGGGGCGGCCCCAGCCGTGCGGGCCGAAGCCGCGCGAGAGGAACCAGCCGAAGTGCTGCTGACGGGTCATGACGCTCCCACGGTGCTCAGAAGGTCGGCGGCCGCTGCGGCGGCCAGGGCGTGGTCGAGATCGGCGATGAGGTCGTCGGCGTCTTCGAGGCCGATCGACAGGCGCAGCAGGCCGGGGCCGATGCCGCGCGCGGCGAGCTGCTCGTCGTCGCGCAGAACGTGCGTGGTGGTGGCCGGGTGCAGCACGAGCGACCGCACGTCGCCGAGGTGCGTCATCCGTGTGAACAGCCGCAGCGCGTCCGTGAACGCTCGCGCGGCCTCGCGGCCGCCGTGGAGGGTCACGGCGAACACCGATCCCTGGCCGTGCGGCAGGTAGCGCTGCGCGAGTGCGTGGTGCGGGCTCGACTCGAGTCCGCTGTAGTCGACCGACCCGACGCCGGGGTGCTGCTCGAGCCAGCGGGCGATGGTCAGCGCGGTCGCGGACTGCCGCTGCACCCGCAGCGACAGCGTCTCGACGCCCTGCAGGATCAGGAACGCATTGAGGGGCGACGGCGCGGGGCCGAATCGCATCGCGACGCGTCGGGCGAACTCCAGGAATGCGGTGCGCGGCGCCCGCTCGGCATAGGTGAGCCCATCCCGTCCGCGTTCCCGTGCGAGCTGGGGGTATGCGTCGGCGTGCGCGGCCCACGCGAACGTGCCACCGTCGACGACCACTCCGCCGAGCACGGTGCCATGGCCCGCGAGGAACTTGCTGGCCGAGTGCACGACGATGTCGGCGCCGTGCTCGAGTGGGCGCAGCAGATACGGCGTCGCGAGCGTGTTGTCGACCACCAGCGGCACGCCGTACCGGTGCGCCACCGCGGCGAGCCCGGCGACGTCGAGCACGTCGTTCTTCGGATTGGGGATCGATTCCGCGAACACGAGCTTCGTACGAGGACGGATGCCGCGGCCCCACGCCGCGAGGTCGTTCGGGTCGTCGACGAAATCGACGACGACGCCGAAGCGCGCGAGGTCGTCGCGCAGCAGTTCGCGAGTGCCCTCGTAGATGCTCGACGACGCCAGTACGTGGTCGCCCGCCGAGACGAGCGACAGGACCGTCGTGGTCACGGCCGCCTGACCGCTGGCGACGAGGAGCGCGCCGACGCCGGATTCGAGGTCGGCGACGCGCTGCTCGACGGCGACGTTGGTCGGGTTGCCGACCCTCGTGTAGCTGAACCCGTCGTCGGTGCCGGCGAACCTGGCGTGCGCCTGGTCGAAGTCCTCGAACTCGAATCCCGCCGTCAGGTAGATCGGTGTCGCGCGCGGCCGATGCGGACCCGCCGGACGGTCGCCCGCGTGCAGCTGACGGGTCGCGAAGCCGAGGCTCGCCTGGGGCAGGCCTCCTGACCGGAACGCGTCGTCGACGGGCGCCGCAGGTTCGGGCGCGGACGGGGCGTTCTCGGGCATGGGGTCACGCTAGGCGCATCGTTGCTCGCGCTCCCGCGTCCCCGTCATCCGGCGTCCCCGGACGACACGCGGCGTCATCCGAACACCCCGCGCTACGGCGCCTTCCGCGCCCCGCTGATCTCTGTTTCAGAGCCAGTGGCGCTTGCGGAACACCCAGTAGAGGGTGAGGCTCGTCGCGGCCATCAAGCCGAGCGCCATGGGGTAGCCGAGCGGCCATGCCAGTTCCGGCATGTATTCGAAGTTCATGCCGTAGATCGTGCCGACCAGCGTCGGGCCGAACAGGATCGCGGCCCAACCGGAGATCTTCTTGACCTGCTCGTTCTGGACGAGCGCCGTATCGGTCTGGCGCTGCGTCACGATCGTCGCGTTGACGGTGAGGGCGTTGTCGAGGATCAAGCGGAACGCCGAGGCCTTGTCGATGATGCGCAGCGCGTGATCGTGCACATCACGGAGCGACCGCTGCAGCTCGAGGTCGACCTCGTACTTCGGTGCACCGCGCTGCAGCGACTCGAGCATGTCGGCGAGGGGAGTGACCGCGCGCTGGAGCATGATCACCTCGCGGGACAGGTCGTAGATGCGCTTGGAGAGCGACACGCCCCCGTGCTCGAACAGCGCGTCCTCGATCTCGTCGATGTCGTTCTCGACGCCCTCGATGACCGGCGTGTACTCGTCGACGACCTCGTCGAGGATCGCGTAGAGCACGGCCTCCGGCCCCAGCGCGAGCAGCTCGGGCTCCTGCTCCATCCGTCGGCGGACGCGGCTGAGATCGGGGGACTCCGCATGCCGGATCGTCACGATGAAGTCGGGGCCGACGAACACGTGCAGCTCGCCGAAGTCGACGGTCTCGGTCTCGTCGATGTAGCGCGCGGGCCGCAGCACGACGAAGAGGATGTCGCCGTAGCGCTCCAGCTTCGCGCGCTGATGGCCGGTGAGCGCGTCCTCGACCGCGAGGGGGTGCAGGGCGAACTCGTCGGCGACCTGCGCGATCTCCTCCGGGGTCGGGCGGAACAGCCCGATCCACGCCATCCCGTGCTGGGCGCGGGTGTACTCGAAGGTCTCGGCAAGGCTCGACGGATTCTCGATCCGCTTACCGGCGACGTACACGCCGTTGTCGACGATGGGCATCAGACGATTCTCCTCGGCACGTGGCTAGGTGGGCAACGATCCTCACGATTCCGTGACGAGCGTGGATGCCGCGCCGCAGCGTCCGTCGTCACGAGGCGTGGGATCAGCCGCCGTCGCCGTTGCCACCTCCGCTGTTCCCGTTGCCGTTGCCGTTGCCGTTGCCGTTGCCCGTCTCGCCGTTGCCGGTCCCGCCGTTGCCGGTCTCACCGTTGCCGTTGCTCTCGCCGTCGCCCGGGTCGGAGGCAGCCGGGCCGGCGCTGGGATGGATCGTGACGGTCGCGCCGGCGGTGGCCCGGCCCGCGCCGGGATCCTGGTTCGCGACGAGCCCGGCCGTGACCTCCGACTCGACGGTGCCGCCGACCTGCACGGCGAACCCCGCCGCCTCGAGCCGGCTCCGGGCATCCGCGATGCTCAGTCCCGTGACGTCGGGGACCGTGGCCTGCGAAGTCTTGGTCAGCTGCGGGTCGGGGCTCGGGAAGGCGTCCCCTCCGTAGGCGTCGTTCGCTGCGGCCTGCACCGCCCGGCCGATGCGATAGCGGATGTCCGACAGCCGGGTGCCGTCGTGCCAGGTGTTGAAGACGTCTCCGCCGCCCTCCACGTTGCCCGCCCACGTCGCCGTCGTCACCTTGGTGCTCGACTCGATCATCCAGGTCTGCCATGCCTCGTGGGTGCCGGTCTTGCCGAGGAGAGGGGTGCCGTCGCCGGGGTTGCCGGCGGCTCCTGTTCCTCCGGAGGCCATCACGCCCTGCAGTGCGTAGGCGGCGGTCGCCGCGATGCTCGGGTCCAGGGCCGGGGTGCACGAGCGTGCGGGCTTCGCGATCTCGGTGCCCGCAGCATCCGTCACCCGATCGATGACCTGCGGCTGGCAGTAGGTGCCGCCGTTGGCGACGGTGGCGTAGGCGGCGGCCATCGCGATCGGCGAGACCTGGGCCGTGCCGATGACGGAGTTGAGGCTGTCCATCGAGATCGGCGTGCCGTCGCTCTGCGTGACGCCGAGCTTCGCCGCCACGTTCTGGATGTCGCAGAGGTCGAGCTTCTCCGCCATCGCGAAGTATCCGGTGTTCAGCGAAGCCGCGGTGAACTGCAGGGGCGTGCCGACGCGGCCAGCCGCCTTGCCGAAGTTGTTGACGAGGGTGTTCGACGTGTTGTCCCAATCGCCGTCGCACGAGTTGGTGAGGTGCGTGAAGACCCGCAGCCGCCCGTCGAGGGTCTCATTCACCGAGTGTCCCTGCTCGAGCCAGTCGAGGAGGGTGAACAGCTTGAAGGTCGAGCCGGCGCTGAAGCCCGTGGATCCGCCCACCGAGGGATCCCCGGCGAAGACGAGCGAGGAGTAGTCGGGATCGTCATCGGCGGCCGCGTCCTCGCCGTACTTCGTGTTCTGCGCGATCGCGAGGATGCGACCCGTGGATGCCTCGATGCTCACGGTCGTGGAGCCGAAGCGTCCCGTCGACGCGCCAGGGGACGTCGGCATGGTGGCCGAAGCGGGCGCGTACTGCGTCATCGCGGCCTCGGCGGCGGTCTGCACACGCGAGTCGAGGGTCGTGTAGACGTTCAGGCCGCCGCGCTGGAGGGTCTGCAACCGGTCGGTCGCGGTCTCGCCGAAGGCGGGGTCGCTCAGGATCACGTCCTTCACGTACTCGCAGAAGTACGCCGCCCCGCCCGCCGCGGCGCACCCCGTGACCGTCGGCGTGATGGCCGGCGTGATCGGCTCGATCGCGGCGGCGACGTACTCGTCGTGCGTGATCTTGCCGTCGTCGAGCATGCGGTTCAGCACATAGAGCTGGCGCACCTTCGTCGAGGTGTATCCATCGGCCGCGGCGAGCTTCTGCTCTTCGGTGATCTCGCCCGACGTCACCAGCGCGTCGAGCGCCCCGAGCTTCGCGCCGTCCTCGATGGCGCCGTCCGGCGCCTTGTTGAGGGTCGTGCCGTCGGATGTCGTGATCGAGCCGGCGGGGCGATCGATCCGGTAGCTGTTGGGGTTCTGCACCATGCCGGCGAGGGTCGCCGCCTGTGCGACGGTCAGGTTCGCGGCGGTCGTTCCGAAGTAGTAGCGCGCGGCCGCTTCGACGCCGTAGGTGGTGCCGCCGAAGTTGGCGATGTTGAGATAGCCGAGCAGGATCTCGTCCTTGGAGTACTCCTGCTCGAGCGCGATCGCGTATCGCATCTCCTGCAGCTTGCGTTCGATGCCGGCCGTGCCGGAGGACGTGGTGGCCTCGGACCAGCAGTCGTACTTGGCCTGCTGCGTCTTCGCGGTCGCCTCGCACTGCTGCACGAGGACGTTCTTGACGTACTGCTGACTGATGGTCGACCCGCCCTGGGTCTCGCCGCCGCCCTCGAGGTTCGACAGCACAGCCCGGGTCGTGCCGATGATGTCGACGCCGCCGTGGTCGTAGTAGCGCGGGTCCTCGCTCGACAGGATCGCGTCGTACATCGCCGACGAGACCTGGTCGTAGGCGACCGGCGTGCGGTCCTGCTCGAGGAACTGCGCCAACAACTGCTCCTCACCCGTGTCGGGGTCGGTGGCGTAGAAGTTGCTCGGCACCATCAGCTGGTCGATCTGGAGCGTGCTCGGCAGGTTGTCGAACAGCGTGATCGCCTGCGATGCGGCGGCGCCCGTGAGGGCGACCGCCGGGGTGACGGTGGCGGCCACGAGGACTCCGGTCAGGGCGCTGAGGCCGAGCAGCCCGGCGAGACCGCCGAGGAATCCGCTCGCCCGTCTTCGGGATTCGGGCATGCGGTCGAGCGTAGGAAGCGGGCCTGGGCGGTTCTGGTGACGAAGCTATGCGCCAGGTGGACGCCGCGGACTGTCGGCAGGTGCGACTAACCTGCCCGCATGACCATCGATCAGGATCTGCTCGACTGGCTGCTCGACTCCGACCCGGCGCTGCGCTGGCAGGTCGAGCGCGATCTCGCCGGGGCTCCGCCCGAGGTCTGGCAGGCGACGCGCGCGCGTGTGGCGACCGAGGGTTTCGGAGCGCGACTGCTCGCCGAGCAGGGCGCCGACGGCCAGTGGGCCGGAGGGGCGTTCTTCCCCGCGGGCTTCTTCGGCAGTGCCGAACAGGACGAGCCCGGTCAGCCCTGGGTGGCGACGACCTGGGTGCTGAAGGACCTCCGCGAGTGGGGCGTCGACGCGACGGTGCTCGACGGCACCGCGGAGAAGATCGCCGCGAACAGCCGGTGGGAGTACGAGGACCTGCCGTACTGGGGCGGCGAGGTCGACGTCTGCATCAACTCGTACACGCTGGCGAGCGGCGCGTGGCTCGGCGCCGACGTCTCGCGGCTGGTCGCCTGGTTCCCCGAACATCGCCTGGCCGACGGCGGCTGGAACTGCGAGGCCGAGGAGGGCGACTCGGTGCGCTCGTCCTTCCACTCGACGCTCAACGCGGCGCGCGGCATCCTCGCGTACGAGCGCATCACGGGCGACACGAGCATGCGCGACGCCCGCCACGGCGGCGAGGAGTACCTCCTCTCACGCCACCTGATGAACCGCGCGACGACTGGTGAGGTCGTGGGCCCGTTCGTCACGCGGTTCGTGTACCCCAACCGGCACCGCTACAGCGCGCTGGTCGCCCTGGACCACTTCCGCGACGCCGGACTGCTCGAAGGCACGCCGCCCGACCCCCGTCTGGCCGACGCCGTCGAGGTCGTGCGCGCCGCCCGGCAGCCCGACGGCACGTGGCTGCAGACCACCCCGCTTCCCGGCCGCACCTGGTTCGACGTCGACGTCGCCGAGGGCGAGCCGTCGAAGTGGCTCACGCTGGTCGGCACACGGGTGCTGGATTGGTGGGATGCCTCGGCCTGAGGTGCCTTCCGCCTTCGGCGAACTTCCGCCGCAGCGTCCGTGACGGGTCGACACTGGTTTCGTGGACGACCAGGAGGCGCTCGATGCCTACTCCTCGACGGTGATGCGCGTCGCGCAGATCGTGCTGCCGTCCGTCGCCGCGGTGAGCGTGCGCACGCGGCAGGGTGCGGGCGCGGGCAGCGCATCGGTCATCACCTCGGAGGGGCACCTGCTCACGAGTGCGCACGTCGTCGAGGGTGCGATCGGCCTGGAGGTCGCGTTTCCGGACGGCACGGTGGCGGCAGCATCCGTCATCGGCGCCGATCCGCTGTCGGACCTCGCCGTGCTGCGCGCGGACGTCGACACCCCGCCCCCGCTGACGATGGGGGATGCCTCGAAACTCGGCGTCGGGCAGCTCGTCGTGGCGCTCGGCAACCCGCGGGGATTCTCGGGCAGTGTGACGGCGGGGATCGTGTCGGCGCTCGGCCGTTCGCTCCCGACGCGGTCGGGCCGGGTGATCGACGAGGTCATCCAGACGGACGCGGCCCTGAACCCCGGCAACAGCGGCGGAGTGCTCGCCGACAGTGCCGGCCGCATGGTGGGTGTGAACACCGCCGTCGCCGGGGTGGGACTCGGACTCGCGGTGCCGATCAACGCCACGACCCGCGAGATCATCGACACCCTGCGGGCGTCGGGCCGCGTGCGGCGCGCCTGGCTCGGCATCGCCGGTTCGACGGTGCCGCTCGGCCCCGACGTCGCGGCGAAGGCCGGATCGCGGGTCGGGATGCAGGTGGTCTCGGTGGTGCCCGAAAGTCCGGCCGCCGTGGCCGGCGCGCGTGTCGGCGACATCGTGCTGTCGCTCGACGGCGTCACGATCGCCGACCCGACGGCGCTGCAGCGGCACATGGTCGAGGGCGCGATCGGCCGCCGCATGGAGATGACCCTGTGGCGCAACGGCGCGCTGGTCGACGTGGTGGTGCTGCCGCAGGAACTCCGGGTGCGCTGACCTGCGTGGATCTACGCTGTGACTGTCTGAGGGAAGGAGTCGCCGTGTCGACGTATGACGAGCACCTGTCTCACGCCCACGTTCCGGGACCGGGTGAGTCGAGCATCCCCGAGCTCGAGTTCGACGAGACGATCCCGCCGCGCCCGGAGGAAGAAGTGGCCGACGTCGCCCGGGCGGAGCCGGACGTCGCGGACCACAGCCATCATCGGAACATCGTCCGCGTGTGGCGTGGAGTGATCCGCACGGTGGACCGCGACGAGTACGTCGACTACGTCGAGCGGACGGGCATCGAGGAGTACCGCGCACTTCCTGGGAACAAGGACGCCTGGACGCTGACGCGTGACCTCGCCGACGGCCTGACGGAGATCCTGACGGTCTCGCGATGGGACAGTCTGGACAGCATCCGAGGATTCGCGGGCGACGACGTCGACAGGGCGGTGTACTACCCGGAGGACGACCGGTTCCTCGTCGAGAGGGACGACACCGTGCGCCACTACGTGCAGCGCAGCTGAACTCTGCCGGCCGACGCCTCCGGCGCTGGTTGCTCGCGGCGCTTCAGCCGTGAACGGCCTCGACGACGAAGGCGGCCATGCGGTCGGCGCCGAAGTGGTCTTCGGCGGTGATCGTCACGACCGCGTGGCCCGCGAAGATGAGCAGCTGGCCGTAGGCGCCGTGGAGGCGCCAGGCCTCGCCAGGGCCGCGCCAGCCCGCGAGTGCGTAGCCGTCGTAACCAGGGTTCTCGCCGGCGACCACCCAGTCGGAGTGCATCGCCTCGATCCACTCCGGTGACACGAGCTGCCGTCCCTCCCACCTGCCGCGCTCTCGGATGAGCCGCCCGATGCGGGCCAGTTCGTCGGTGCGCAGGGGGAGGCCGCCGCCCGCGACGATGCGACCGTTCGGGCAGCGCTCCCACTCGACGTCGGCGATGCCCAGCGGCGCGAACAGGCGCGGACCGAGATAGTCGGCGACATCGCCCACTCGCTCGGCGAGCACGCGCATCGCCGTGTAGGTGCTGGCGTTCGAGTACTGGAACACCCTCCCGCGGGAGGGGCGCCGGAGGAACTCCGCGGCGAGGTCGGGCCAGTCGGTCATCATCGTCTCGGACCAGGGCAGATCGATGCCGCTCGTCATCGTCAGCAGATGGCGGAGGGTGACCCCGTCGACGCCCTCGCCGAGATCAGCAGCGGGCAGGTATGTCGCCACGGGAGCGTCGAGCGAGATCAGCCCCTCGTCGGCGGCGATACCCGCGGCGATCACGCAGACGCCCTTCGCGGCGGAGTGGATGTCTTCGCGCACATCAGCGGTCCACCGGTGCTCGGCGACGTCATCACCGATGAGGACATGCAGGCCATGCGCCCGGAACCCCGAGGCGTCCGCCTCGAGCACGATGCGGTCGGCGATGGACTGGGCGCGGGTCACGTTCTCCAGTCTGCCTGCCCACCGGTGCCTGAAGTCTCAGGTGCGGAGGGGCGTGAGTGCGGGGCCACGGTCTTCGCGGCCGGCGGTGGTGTATTCGTGGCCTGTGGGGCTGGTCCAGACCAGCAGCTCGTCATCGAGGCGTGCCGTCCACCGGGTGTGGTGTTTCAGGCGGTGGTGCCTCTTGCAGAGGTGGGCGAGGTTGTCGTGGTCGGTGCAGCCGCCGTGTTCCCAGGCGAGGTTGTGGTCGGTTTCGCAGCCGGTGGCGGGGGTGTCGCAGCCCGGGAACCGGCAGGTGCCGTCGCGGTCGGCGAGCCAGGTGCGGAGCGCGGCGGGGGTCTTGTAGGTGGTGCGGTCGTAGACGAGCCGGATGCCGGTGACGGGGTCGGTGAGCACACGCCGCCAGGAGGTGGCGCCGGCGGCGAGGGTCATCGCGACATCGAGGGGGATCGGGCCGTAGCCGTCGAGCACGGCAGGCTCTTCGCTCTCACCGAGAAGGCTGAGCGCGGGAACGGTGAGAGTGACGTTCACCCTGACCGGGCGCAGCGACTTCGCGGGGTCGGCGCTGTCGGGCACGCCGACGGGGCGGTCGTTGCGGAGCAGGGCGTCGATGAGCGCGTCGAAACGAAGCTGGCCCAACGTGCGGGGGTCACCGGCATCGTGTTCGTCCTTGGCGGTGCCGGTGAGCAGGGTGTGGGCCAGGTGGACCTGCATGATGGGGCCGTAGACCATGAGCCAGCCCATGCCGTCGCGGGCGGGTTGCACGGTCACGTCTCGCGACTTCACCGCCCGGTCGGCGCGTTCCTGGATCGTGTCGGGGTCGAGGTGTTCCCGGATCCGCCGCGACCGGTGCGCGAACCGGTGCACGGTGACATCTCGCCGGCCCGCGAGCACTGCGTCCTCGAAAGCCCCGCGGTGGAGCGGGGTGAACATCACGGCGTCCTCAACCAGGGCCGCTGCGTGCCGGTAGGAGATCTCCCCGGAGGTGAGCGCGGTCATGGTCGCGGGAAGGTCGGCGCACAGCACCCGGGACTCTCGGAGCAGGTCTGCGGCCTGGCGCTCAGTGACGCGCAGCACGCAGGCGACCTCGGCGCGGGTGGAGCGGGCCACCCAGTCCGCAGCATCCGTCGCCGGATCCTCACCCCGCGCCGCCTTCTTCGCAGCCGGCGAGCCCGGGTCGTACGACACGATCCGCTCCTGATGCGCCTCGCTGACCCGCCGCAGCTCGTCGAGCAGCCGGGTGCGTTCCGCCTCCAGGCCAGCCTGCGCGCGCCGCACGCGATCGAGCTCGTCCACCAGGGCGGCTGCGTCGTCGCAGTGGAGCGAATCGGTCGTGCACATGCCCTGAGGTTAGAACATACCTCCGACACTCAGCAGGTGCCTGGACACCGCGAGCCGCTCTACGAGCTTGCTGCAGGCCCCGCGAACCCCGTCGCGCGCGTGTCAGCGCCCACCGTCTGATTCATGTGCTTCGCGATGCGCAACACCACGGCGCGGTCCCCGATGCGTGCGCCCCGCAGGGCTGACTCCAGTGCCACCTCGAATCGGTTCACGTCGGCGAGACGGCGGAGCCACACGGCGAGGATGAGGTTGTACCGGCTTGCGGCGGTGAACGCGAGCCGGACTTCGGGCACCGATGTGATGGCTGGCCGGGCCGCCTCGAGCAGCTGGGCCGGAGCCTCGACGAAGTACCAGGCGTAGATGGGCCACCCCGACGCCGCGCGCGCCATGTCGGTGCGGAAGCGAAGGCTGCCACGCGCACGCAGCGTCGCCAGCGCGTCGGCGACCCGCTGGGGCGCGAAGCCGCTGCGCTCGGCGATCGTCGTGACCGGCACGCGTCCGTCGGCCCAGACTTCTCGCTCGATCGCCGCGCGCAACTCGTCGGGCACCCGCTGCGCGGCACGCGGCCGCGGCGGGCGTGGCGGTCGCACATGCTGCGCTTCAGCGGGATCGAGCGCGCGCAGGCGCCAGCTGCCGCCGTCGATCAGCGTCTCGTTGGCCAAGTGCGTGCGGACGGACCGCACCCCGTCCAGTCGTCCCAATCGGTGCAGCGCGTAGTCCGAAAGCCCTGAGATGTCGGGCGCGAACACCAGGGCCATGAGGTCGCGTGAGCCCGAGGTCACGTCGAGCACGTACACGGCGGGGTCCCGCTGGAGCTCCTGAACGACGGCATCCAGCTTCGCCCGCTCGCAGTCGATCTCCATCAACGACAGCTGCCCGTCGGTCGAGTGGCCGGTGACCCACGCGATGCCCTCTTCCCGGAGGCGCGCCCAGCGACGAGCGAGGGTGCTGGCATCGACGCCGATGACGGGGGCGAGCTCGTTCCAGCTCGCGCGCGGCTCGATCTGCAGCGCGTGCACGAGCCGGCGGTCGATGGCGTCGAGCGAGATCTCCTGCATCCGGACCCTCCCTGGAACCGATCCCGGAATCAAGTGTCCCGCATCCATTCACCACTTTCCGCAGATATCGCGCATCGTCACGGAGTCGAAACATGCGAAAGCGCACCATATCCGCAACGTTCGCAATGACGAGAGGACACCTCGTGAGCCTGACCACCACCGATGCCGTGACCGTCACGGAGTTGAAGGACCGCGCCGCCGCGGGCGTCGACGCTCGTCGCGCCGAGCTCATCGGCTTGAGCCACGCTATCCACGAGAACCCCGAGCTCTCGTGGGAGGAGCACGAAGCCGCCGCTCTCGTCGCGCGCACGCTTCAGGGCGCCGGTTTCGCGGTCGAGGTCGGCGCGTACGGCGTCGAGACCGCGATCGAAGCGGTCTACGGCACCGGCGATCTCACGGTTGCGATCTGTGCCGAATACGACGCGCTCCCCGGCATCGGACACGGCTGCGGACACAACGTCATCGCGGCATCGGGTGTCGGTGCGGCTCTCGCACTCGCCCCCCTCGCCGACGCAGCCGGTCTGCGCATCAAGCTACTGGGCACGCCGGCCGAAGAGCACGGCGGCGGCAAGGTCGCGATGCTCCTCGAGGGGGCGTGGGAGGACGTCGACTTCTCGCTCATGGTGCACGGCATGACCGGTCACGACATCTCGGCAACGAGCTTCCGCTCCACCGCGGTCGACCGCTTCGAGGTCGTGTTCCACGGGCGCACCGCTCACGCGGCCGGAATGCCGGAGCAGGGTCTCAACGCCGGCTCGGCGGCAGCGATCGCCCAGACCTCGATCGCGTTCCTCCGCCAGCACCTGCCGAAGGAGACGAACCTCAACGCCTTCGTCTCGCTCGGCGGCGAGGCGACGAACATCATCCCCGACCGCGCCGTCGTGCAGGTCGAGCTGCGCGCCTACGACATCGACATGTGGCGCGACATGAAGAAGCGCGTGCTCGCATGCTTCGAGGGCGCCGCGATCGCGACGGGATGCCGCTGGGAATGGGCGCCGACCGAGCACCCGTACGCCCCCATGAAGCACGACTCCGCCCTCGGCGAGCTGTGGGACGCGAATCTCCTGGCCCGCGGACGCACGATCACGCCTGCCCCGCTCGGGGGCGGATCCACCGACATGGGCAACGTGTCGCAGGTCGTCCCGACCATCCATCCGACCATCGCCTTCCTCGGGCAGACGGGCCCCGCCCACAACCCCGAGTTCACTGCTGCTGCGGCCACCCCCGCAGCCGATGAGGCCGTCATCGACGCCGCCACGATCCTCGCGTGGACGGTGCTCGACGTCGCCCTGGACGACGCCCTGCGCGCCGACCTGCTCCACCGCACCGCCGAACGCCCCGCCGGGGCGACTCGGATCACGCTCGAGGCATGACCGATCCCGCTCGCCGGGGCCGCGAAGCCTTCCCACCTGGAGAACCCGAAATGACCGCTCACACCCGCACAGGCAGCGCCGCCTCCACCGGTACGTCGTCGAGCCCGATCGCGAAGGCGGCGTCCGTTGTCGCCCTCGGCTTCCGCAGTCCTCGACTGTGGATCCTGATCGGACTCATCGCCGCCATATCCGCCGGCGCGCAGGCGATCGGACCGATCGTCATCCCGCTCGGCATCGCCTCGGTGACGCTGCTGCCGATGATCTGGGGCATCACCGCCGGCGCGATCGTGTCCGGCCAGCGCCTGAAGCCCCTGCCGATCGACCTGCAGCAGGCGGCGACGGTCATCATGGGCGTCGCGGTGCTGTTCCTGTGCGCACGGCTGTCGTTCACCATCGGCCCCAACATCCCGATGCTGCTCCAGGCGGGGCCCGCACTGCTGCTGCAGGAGGTCGGCCACCTGTTCGGCACCATCGCGCTGGCCCTTCCGCTGGCCGTGCTGCTGCGGATGGGGCCGGCTACCGTCGGTGCGACCTTCTCGATCGACCGCGAGGGCTCGTTCGCGATGGTCAGCGAGCGCTACGGCTCGGACTCGCCGCAGTACCGGGGCGTCCTGTCCATGTACGTGTTCGGCACCATCTTCGGCGCCATCATCGTGAGTCTCATCGCCTCGCTCGCCGCTTCGCTGGGCATCTTCGACCCGCTGGCTCTGGCGATGGGCGCCGGCGTCGGCTCGGGCTCGATGATGGCCGCCGCCGCGTCGGTCATCGTCTCGGCGCACCCCGACATGCAGGACCAGGTGCTCGCGCTCGCCGCCACGTCGAACCTCATCACGGGCGTTCTGGGCGTCTACATCGGCGTCTGGGTGTCGCTGCCGCTCGCCGACCGCTTCTACAAGCTGCTCACCCGCAACAAGGACGCGACCCTCCCCGGCCGCCGTCCGAAGGCGACCGGGGCGATGCCGACGTCGGCGGTCAAGACCGTCGAGGAGACGGTGCTCAAGAAGCCGACCGTGAGGGTGCCGCTGTGGGTCTCGATGCTCATCATCGGGTTCGGGGGGCTGGTCGCCGCCGCGATCGCCGCCAAGGGGTTCTCGTGGGAGATGGTCATCGCGTACCTCGTGATGGGCGTCCTGGTCGCGGGCGGCATCGCCCTCGCCAAGGTCACCCGCGGCAAGGTCCCGGCGATCATCGTCGTCATGACGATCGGGGCGCTCCTCACCTCGCCGATCTCGCCCGTGGCCGGATGGTTCACGACGGTCGCCAACACGATCGACTTCCTGTCGCTCATCACGGTGATGCTCACGATCGCCGGCCTGAGCCTCGGCAAGGACCTTCCGATGCTCAAGAGCATCGGCTGGAAGATCATCCCGGTCGGGACCGTCGCGATCGCCGCATCCTTCCTCCTGTCTGCCGTGGTCGCCGAGTTCGCCCTGGGACTGTGGGGCTGATGACGGGCACCGCCGTCGAGGTCGAGCGCGGGGTGTACACCTCCGCGCTCGACCTCTTCTCGATCGGGATCGGTCCTTCGAGTTCGCATACGGTCGGGCCGATGCGGGCGGCCTCCGACTTCCGGACGCGGCTGGCCGACGCCGGCGTCCTGGCGGACGTCGTGCGGTTCGGCTGCCGCCTGCACGGCTCCCTCGCCGCGACCGGGGTCGGACACGGGACACCGGATGCCGTCATCGCCGGCCTGCGCGGATTCCGGCCCGAGACGGTCGATCCCGAGGTCGTGCACGGAGGGTGGGTGCTGCTGCAGTCGGGCGTCTCGCTCGACATCGGCGGAGTGCCGTTCGTGCGCGACGACATGGTGCTCGCATCGCGCGAGCGTCCGCACGGGCATCCCAACTCCTTGCTGCTGACCGCCGAACTCACCGCCGGGGGCGGGATCCTCGAGGAGACGTATCTCTCCATCGGCGGTGGCTTCATCCGCAGGCTGGGTGACGAGCCCGCCGGTGCGGGGACGGCTGCGCTGCCCGAGGCGGCCGCGGATGCACCGCAGTTCCGCACGATGCGCGAGCTCCTCGATCTCACCCGCGGCCGCACCATCGCCGACATCGCGTGGCAGACCGAGACCGCCGTCCACGGCGCCGCCGAGGCGGCGCGTGGTCTCAACGCGATCTGGGCCGCGATGCGGGCGTGCATCGAGCGAGGGCTGCACTCCGACGGCGTCCTGCCGGGCGGGCTGCGCGTGCCGCGGAGGGCCGCCGCCGCGTGGCGGCAGCTGGGGGAACGCGGCGGATCGACGGATGCCGCCGAGGCGGTGTCCGTCTATGCGCTCGCGGTCAACGAGGAGAATGCGGCAGGCGGCCGGGTCGTCACGGCACCGACGAACGGCGCCGCCGGGGTGCTTCCGGCGGTGCTGTACCAGGCGGCCGTGCCGACGGGCTTCGATCCCGAACTCATCCGCACCTTCCTTCTCACCGCGACCGCCATCGGATCGCTCATCAAGGCGAACGCCTCGATCTCGGGCGCCGAAGCCGGCTGCCAGGCAGAGGTGGGAAGCGCGTGCGCGATGGCGGCGGCAGGGCTCACCGCCATCCGCGGGGGCACGCCCGAGCAGATCGAGAACGCCGCCGAGATCGCGATCGAGCACCATCTGGGCCTGACCTGCGATCCCGTCTCGGGCCTCGTGCAGATCCCGTGCATCGAGCGCAACGCGGTCGCCGCGTCGACCGCGATGACCGCGAGCCGGCTCGCCCTGCTGGGTGATGGCAGTCACATCGTCGACCTCGACACCGCGATCGAAACCATGCGCCAGACCGGCGCAGACATGTCGTCGAGGTACAAGGAGACCAGCGCCGCCGGCCTCGCCGTCAACGTCGTGGAGTGCTGATCCGCGACAGCTACGGCACCGCCGGTGCCGTGAGCTCGCTCTCGGCCGGAGGAGCGGCGGGTGGCTCCGCCGTCACCGGCGGCGTCGCGGGCTCAGCAGGTGCGGAGGCCGGTTCAACGGCGGGGACGGATGCCTCTGCCTCGGGCTGCGGCGCGGGCGCGGCGTCGGCCGGTGCGGGCTCGACTGGGGCCCGCTCGACCGCAGCGGGCTCGACGCCGACAGGCTCGACGTCGGCGGGCTCGACCAGGCCGGGCACGTCCGTCACTGTTCCCGCGGGCGCCGGTTCGGCTGCCGCGGGCTCGACCGCGCCCAGAGCGGCAACCGGGTCGGCTGATTCCAGAGCGGCGGCCTCGAGAGGGGCGACCACGCCGGGCGGCGGCTCGGGGAAATCGAACTCGTCGTCAGGGTTGCCGGCGACCTTCGGACCGATCTGGTCGGACGTTCCCGGGGTGCCCGGTGCGCCGGTCCAATGCTCCGGCGGGACGAGGCTCTCGTCGACGGTGAACGTCAGCGGGTTGTCCCACACGATCACCTCTCCCACCACGTTCGTCGCAGGGTCCTCGGCCGCGTACGCGACGTAGCGGTGCAGCGGACGCTCGCCGCCGGGGCACTGCAGGGTGTCGGCCGCGACGCCGGTGAGCGAGAACGTCAAGGTGCGATAGAGGTCGCACTCGGGCTCCCGGTAACCACGACGCCACGGCGCCGTCACCTCGGTGACGCCGTCCTCCGCCACGGGGTGGCTCGGGTGATCGAGACCCTGGACGCCCCACTGGGTCATGGAGTAGGTGTAGCTCGCGCGGGCCTCGTCGAACGAGCCGCGGCACATGGCCACACCGGCCGAGAGCAGGACGACGTAGCGCGGCGTCTTCATGTTGAACACTCCGAAGACGGGCTCGTTCGTCAGCCGGCTGGGCGCCAGGTATGCGGCGGCCGTCTCGCAGTCCCCCGACTCGAGGTAGCCGTACGCAGGGCCGTCGTCGAAGTTGTTGGGGCTCGTGTCGCTCTTCGGGAGGTCCCACGCGTAGACGACGATCGGCGGCTGGCCGCCGTTGCCGCCCGCACCGCCGCCCCCGCCCGAGCCCCGGCTCCCGCCGGAGCCCCCGGAGCCCCCGGACCCGCCGGAGCCGCCTCCGCCGTTCCCGCCGCTTCCACCCGCACCGCCCGACCCGCCGCCCTGCCGGTTCCGCGGGGTGGTGCCTCCGCCAGGACCGGGCTGCTCAGTGTCGGTGCTCGGCGGTGACGCCGGGGGCGCAGCATCCGGAATCGAATCCGGCCGTGCCGGCTCGTCCGAGTCGGTCCGATTCACGTCTTGTCGCGAGTCGTCGTCCCGCTGCGTCGCGGGCGGCTGTTCCTTCTCAGGTGCCACAGGCGAGTACTCGCCGCACCCCGAGAGGCCGAGGGCGACCGCGACCGCGACCGCGGATCCGATCGCGAGCGATCGCTTCGGAGTGGTTCTTGTCGGAGACATCGCTTCCCTCCTTCGTCGAGGATCTGCTGTTGTGGAGGGGGGAAAGGGCGGGGGAGATACCTCAGCCCTGCCCCGCGACCTCGGGCTCCGGGTCGGCGCTCGCGCAGGGGCCGAAGCCCCCGGCGTCCGCGATCCCGTACACATCCCGGACGAACGTGAACCGCAGGCCGTCGCCGTCGACCGGGAGCATGACGACCACGCCGTAGTCGAATGTCCACTCGTCCGAGATGAGGAAGTACTTCCCGCCGGTCGATTCGAGCAGGCGGAGGCCGCGATACCGGTAGCGGAGGTCCTCGCCGGATCCTGCGCACGTGACGTCGACGCCCGGCGACACGATGTCGAGCGGCGCTGCGCTGTCGACCATCACTCCGGGCAGCTTCTCGATCTGGTTCGGGAAGTCGCGGGCGAGCTCCGTGCCCTCGACCGTCGCGTAGTTCATCGCCGACCAGAACAGCCCGATCGCCACGAGGATCGCGATCGCGCCACGGAGGACGCCCTCGGTCATCGGGGCGAACCTCACCGCGTCGCGGAGTCCACCGCGCAGCATCAGCCCGTAGAGGAGCAGGAGCATTCCGCCCGCGCACACGAGGGGTGCCGCGATGTACGTGATCGCGTACCCGATCAGCCCGAGGGCGAGGCCGAGCGCGAACACGCCGACGGCGATGAGCCACATCCAGCGAGCCACCCATGTGACGATGCGATCGTCGGCTCCGAGCCGGATGCGCCGACGCCGGAGCCACTGGTCGAGCCCCACCCACGCGAGACCGGCGATCGCCGCGCAGATCGGGAGCAGCACGACCGGCTGCACGCTCCGGCGGACGTAGTCGTCGACCGTCATCCCGAGGATCGCCTCGTCGATGCCGAGCATCTTCGCCATCTGGTCGCTGCGCACCCAGCCGAAGTACACGAGCAGGGCGGTCAGCACGCCGACGTTGGCGACGACGGCGAGGAGCGAGCGCACGAGCGACCCGCGCGTCTCGCGATCCGCGGCCTCGACGGCCTCGGATGCCTCGTCTTCGACGTCTGTGCTCACATAGGGGAGAGCGGCCGCGGGGCGCCGCAGATACGCGGGCGCCGCGGCATCCGTGCCCCGTCGCTACCCCTCGAGCACCACCAGTCGCTCGGTCGCGCGGGTCATCGCGACGTAGCGGTCGACCGCGCCCTCGATGCCCTCGCCGAACGACGACGGCTCGACGAGCACGACGAGGTCGAACTCGAGGCCCTTCGCGAGCTCGGGGGTCAGCGACCGCACCCGCTCGCGAGGTGCGAACGAGAGGTCGCCGATGACGCACGCCACGCCCTCGCCGTGCTCCGCCAGCCACTCCGACAGGATCCGGTCACGGTCCGCCACCGCGGCGTGACGCACCGGCACACCGCTCGACCGGATCGACGTCGGCACGTTCGCATCGGGGATCGCCGCGCGGATCACCGGTTCGGCCACGGTCATCACCTCGCTCGGCGTGCGGTAGTTGATGGTGAGCGACGACACGCCCACCTCGGTCAGGCCGGCGTGCTCGAGGCGCTCCTGCCACGACTCGTGGAATCCGTGCCGCGCCTGTGCCCGATCGCCGACCACCGTGAAGCTGCGCGACGGGCAGCGGGCCAGCAGCATCCGCCATTCCGCGTCGGTGAGCTCCTGCGCCTCGTCGACGATCACGTGCGCGAACGGGCCCGAGAGGAGATCGGGGTCGACGGCGTCCAGCACCGACTCGTCGACGAGGCTGTTGCGCAGATCGTCGCCGTCCAGCCACTGCATCATCTCGTCGCCGGCCTCCTTCAGGCGGTCGACGACCTGCGCCATGTACTCACGCTCCTGCGCGAGCTTCGCCTCGCGCTCACGGCGTCGCCGCGACGCGCCCGGGTCGCCCAGCCGCCGCCGGGCTGCGTCGAGGAGCGGCAGGTCGGCGGTGGTCCAGGCCGTGGGGACCGGTCGCTGCAGCGCCTCGATCTCGTCCGGCTCGAGCCACGGCGCGCAGCGGCGCAGATACGCGGGCACGCTCCACAGATCCGAGACGAGAACGGATGCCTCGACCAGCGGCCACGCGCGACCGAAAGCGCGCGTCAGCTGTTCGTTGCGGGCCAGCGCCCGCCGCAGCCGGTGCAGCGGCACCTCTTCGCCGTCGACCTGGTCGGTGAGGATGTCGAGGATCGTCTCCCACACCTGGTCGCGCGCCTCGTTGTGCGGCAGACCCGTCTCCGCCGACGCGAACGCCTCGGCCCAGTCCTGGGGATCGAGCCGCAGCTCGGCCCAGGGCGTCTCGACCACCAGGCCCACCGCGGGCGGCTCCTCGTAGAGCTGCACGGCGGGCTCGATCGCGTCGATCATGCGGGCGTCGGCCTTCAGGCGGGCGACCCGGGCATCGGGTTCCGCACCGGCGACCCCGCCCTCGGCCACGAGGTCGCGCAGGGTGCAGGTCTGCACGCTCTCCTCGCCGAGGCTCGGGAGCACGTCCTCGACGTAGGAGAGGTACGCGGGGCTCGGACCGACGAACAGCACGCCGCCGCGCCCCTCGCCGAGGTGCGGGTCGGAGTAGACGAGGTAGGCGGCGCGGTGCAGCGCCACGACCGTCTTGCCCGTGCCCGGGCCTCCGTCCACGACGAGCGCGCCGCGCGAGCCGGCGCGGATGATCGCGTCCTGGTCGGCCTGGATCGTGCCCAGCACATCACGCATGCGGGGCGAACGGCTCGCGCCGAGGCTTGCGATGAACGCGGACTGGTCGTCCAGGGCGGCGTTGCGGTCGAGCCCCTCGGCGGTGAACACCTCGTCCCAGTAGTCGGTCACGCGGCCGCCGGTCCAGCGGTAGCGGCGGCGGCTCACGAGCCCCGAAGGGTGGGCGTGCGTCGCGGCGAAGAACGGCTCGGCGGCGGGCGTGCGCCAGTCGACGAGCAGGCGTCGGCCGGCAGCTGGGCCCACGCGCCCGGAGGCTCCGAGCGACGCGCCAGCGGCGCTTGGAGGGGGCGTGGGGACCGTGAGTCCGAATCGTCCGATGTAGACGGGCTCGGAGCCGTCGGCGGGCACCATGCGGCCGAGGCACGCGTCGACGCCGAAGCGGCGCAGGACCCGCAGTCGGGCGGAGACCCGGTGGATCTCGAGGTCGCGCTCGACCCCGGCCTGACCGTGCCCGCCGGGACGGCGGCGCAGTTCGTCGAGGCGTTCGTCGAGGCCTGCGATCGAGTGCGCGAGCGTGGCGGCGATGGCGGCGAAGTGCTGCTCGTCGCCGCCGACGAGTGCCGGGTCGGACTTGGCGGCGAGGCGCTCGGGAAGGTCGAAGGCGGTGGCGCCGACCGATCGAGAGGACGGGCGGGAATCGCTGATCAGAGGGGTGTTCACGGCATGGGCTCCTGGCGGCATCGCGACGCGGAATCGGACGGAGTAAGTCAGATGAGAGGGGCGGGGGAGCGTCGCGACCGACCAGTATGCGCGCTCGGGGGGCCCTTGCCGCAAGGCCCCCACCCCCGGATATCCTGGTAGTGGCAAGGAGGTCGCGCCTCTGCGTGCGCAGACCCCGCCCGGTCCCGGGGCCACACCGCCCCGCGTCACCCACTGTTCACCTCGCGGCGCAGTTTCACGCGATCCAAGTGATGCGGCGCGTGCATCCCCGTCGATACTGTGACACCACTGGGGGGTGGCGCTCTCGCCCGCCCGCTTCCGGGGACAGGAGATACGCATGACCGCTGATGACCGCCATTCTGTCGTAGGGACACCGCTCCCGCCCGCGCGAACGCTGCCGTTCCCGCCGAAGCCTTCCGGCAGCTACGCGGGGCGCACGCTCGCCGAGTCGACCTACTCGCCGCTGCCGCCCGAGCGGCACCTGGCCGACGACGCGCCCAACGTGCTCGTCATCCTCATCGACGACGCCGGCCCCGCGTTGCCCGCACCGCTGGGTGGCAAAGTCGCGACTCCGACGCTCGAGCGGATCCGCGAAGGCGGCATCGGCTACAACCGCTTCCACACCACCGCCATGTGCTCGCCGACCCGTGCCGCGCTGCTCACGGGGCGCAACCACCACCGCGTCGGGGCCGGCCAGATCGCCGAGCTCGCAGCCGATTGGGACGGCTACTCCGGTCACATCCCCAAGAGCAGCGCCACCATGGCGGAGGTGCTGCGCAACTACGGCTATTCCACGGCGGCGTGGGGCAAGTGGCACAACACCCCCGCCGAGGAGACGACCAAGGCCGGCCCGTTCGAGAACTGGCCCACGGGCAACGGCTTCGAGTACTTCTACGGCTTCCTCGCCGGCGAGGCATCGCAGTACGAGCCCAACCTCGTGCGCAACACCACGTCGGTGCTGCCGCCGAAGTCGCCCGAGGAGGGCTACCACCTCAGCGAGGACATCGCCGACGACGCGATCTCGTGGCTCCGCGACCACAAGGCGCTCTCGCCCGACAAGCCGTTCTTCATGTACTGGGCCACCGGCGCGATCCACGGCCCGCACCACGTCCACAAGGAGTGGGCCGACAAGTACAAGGGCGTGTTCGATGACGGGTGGGATGCTTACCGCGAGGACGCCCTCGCCGGCGCGAAGGCCGCGGGGTGGGTCCCGCGGGACGCCGTGCTGACGCCGCGCCCCGAGTCACTGCAGGGCTGGGACGACATCCCCGACCACCAGAAGCCGTTCCAGGCCCGCCTCATGGAGGTGTGCGCCGGCTTCGGCGAGCACGCCGACGTGCAGGCGGGCCGCCTCGTCGACGAGCTCGGGCGCCTCGGGTACATCGAGAACACGATCGTCGTCTACATCTGGGGCGACAACGGCTCGTCGGGGGAGGGGCAGAACGGCACGATCAGCGAGCTGCTCGCGCAGAACATGATCCCGACCACTGTCGACCAGCACATCGCCGCCCTCGAGGAGCTCGGAGGCCTCGACGCGCTCGGAACGCCGGCGACCGACAACCAGTATCACGCGGCGTGGGCGTGGGCCGGGTCGTCGCCGTACCAGGGCATGAAGCTGATGGCCTCGCACCTGGGCGGCACCCGCAATCCGATGTTCCTCCAGTGGCCGGCGCGCATCGCACACGACCCCGTGCCGCGCACGCAGTTCCACCACGTGATCGACCTGGCTCCCACGATCTACGAGATCCTGGGGATCTCCCATCCCGACACCGTCAACGGCATCCCGCAGGACCCGATCGACGGCACGAGCTTCGCCTACTCGATCGACGACAAGACGGCAGACGGTCGCCACCGCGTGCAGTACTTCGAGATCATGGCCAGCCGGTCGATCTACGAGGACGGGTGGCTCGCGTCGACGACGGGTCCGCGCCTGCCCTGGGTGCCCGGCATGCCAGCGGGCATCCAGACCTGGACGCCCGACGACGACCGATGGGAGCTGTACAACCTCGACGAGGACTGGAGCCAGTCGAAGGACCTCGCCGGCCAGCAACCCGAGAAGCTCGCCGCGCTGAGGGAGCTGTTCGCCATCGAGGCGGCGAAGAACAAGGTGCTCCCCATCGGGGGTGGACTGTGGATCGCGCCGCTGCACCCCGAGCTGCGCATCGCCCCGCCCTATACCGAGTGGGACTTCACAGGCGACACGTTCCGGGTGCCCGAGTTCTGCGCCCCCGCCCTCGGCAACAAGCCGAACGTCGTCACCATCGAGGTGACGGTCGGCGACCGGGCCAACGGCGTTCTCTACAAGCTCGGCGGCGCGGGCGGCGGCCTCACGGCGTACGTGACCGACGGCATCCTGACGTACGAGTACAACCTCTTCCTCGTGCAGCGGACGACCATCGCGGCGGCCGAGCCGCTCGCTGCCGGCGACCACACGATCGAGATCGAGACGTCGTACGTCGTGCCGAAGCCGGGCGGGCCGCTCGGCGTCGTGCTGCGGGTCGACGGCACGGAGGTCGCGTCGGGCACGGTGCCGGTCAGCGCGCCGCTGCTGTTCTCGGCGAATGACTGCCTCGACGTGGGCCGAGCGTACGGCGGCGCCGTGTCGCGGGCGTACGCCGACAAGATGCCGTTCGCCTTCGACGGCGAGATCGGCCGCGTGCACGTCGCCTACAAGGTGCCTGCGCAGGCGTAGCGAGCGCCCCGAGCGGCCCCGGACCCGCCGAGGTCTCGGGGCCGCTGCGTCGTAGCACGACGGATGCCTCGGGGCAGGTGCGGTGGGGTGGCTCGCGCTGTCCCAATCGGCGTTGGCGCTCGTCCCACCGTGGCGGGCTGGTTGGCGCTGTCCGAATCGGCATTCGCGCCCGTCGGGAGCAGCAGCGTTCACCGGATTCGACCGCGCGAGCGCGGCGTCACGGGACGCGCGGTCGCCGGCCCGCGTTGCGCCGGGTATTTTTGAACCTGGTTCAGCCGTCCTGGACCGGATCCATGCGCCGTGACGGGAGACGACGACGATGCCGGACTCGCACCCCGCGCACGCGCTTGCCCGCGTCGCGATCGTCGGCGACGGCCGCGTCGGTCGTGCGATCGCCGCGGCCCTCCGCCAGGCGGGCGTCGATGTGCAAGGCCCCCTCGGCCGCGGGGCGACCGGCGACGACGCCGACCTGGTGCTGCTCGCGGTGCCGGATGCCGAGATCGGGCGCGCCGCCGCACTCGTCGCGCCGGATCGCCTGGTGGGGCACTTCTCGGGCGCGACAACGCTCGAGCCGCTCGCACCGCACGAGGCGCTCAGCATCCATCCCCTCACGACCGTGACCGGCGCCACCTCGTTCGCGGGCGTCCCTGCGGCTCTCGCCGGCTCGACCGTCCGCGCCCTCGCCACCGCGCACGCGCTCGCCGAGTCGCTCGGCATGGCGCCGTTCGACGTCGCCGATGAAGACCGCCCCGCGTACCACGCGGCCGCGTCGATCGCGTCGAACTTCCTCGTGACGCTCGAGTCCTTCGCGGAGGATCTCGCCGCCACCGCGGGGGTTCCGCGAGACGCGCTGTCCCCGCTCGTGCGAGCAACCGTCGCGAACTGGGAGGCGCACGGCGCCGCGGCCCTCACCGGTCCGATCGCCCGCGGCGACGAGGCGACCCTCGCCCGCCAGCGTGACGCCGTGGCCGAGCGGCTGCCCGAACGCGCCGGACTCTTCGACGCCCTGGTCGCCGCGACGCGCGACCTCCGAGCGCGCGAGGAGGTGGGATCGTGATCGTCGTCCGCACGGTCGCCGGCCTGCGCGCCGCGCTGCGCGAACGCCGCGGCGGCAGCATCGGCCTCGTCCCGACCATGGGCGCCCTGCACGAGGGCCACGCGACGCTGCTGCGCGCCGCGCGCAGCGGCGACGACACCGTCGTCATGACGATCTTCGTGAATCCCGCGCAGTTCAACGAGCAGTCCGACCTCGCCGCCTATCCCCGCACCGAAGAGGCCGACCTCGCTCTCGCCGAGGCCGAGGGGGTCGACGTCGTCTTCGCCCCCGACGCCTCCGAGGTCTACCCGGACGGCTTCGCGACGACCGTGAGCGTGTCGGGGCCGATCGCCGAGACCCTCGAGGGCGCCGAGCGCGGCCGCGCGCACTTCGACGGCGTGGCCACCGTCGTGACGAAGCTGCTGCTCGCCGCGCTCCCCGATCACGCGTACTTCGGCGCGAAGGATGCCCAGCAGGTCGCCGTCATCCGCCGCTTCGTCGCGGATCTCGGCATCCCCGTCACGCTCGTCGTGTGCCCGACGTCCCGCGACGCCGACGGCCTCGCCCGCTCCAGCCGCAACACCCGCCTCTCGCCCGACGAGCGGGCGCGGGCCCTCGCGATCCCGCGAGCGCTCACCGCGGTCACGGATGCCGCATCCGGCGGCATCCGTGAGTCCGGTGCGCTGCGCGAGCGGGCGCTGGACGTCCTCGCCGCGGCCCTCATCCAGCTCGAGTACGTCGCGTTCGTCGACCCCGAGACCTTCGCTCCGGTCTCGTCCGTGGACCGCCCGACGCTCGTCGCGATCGCCGCGCGCGTCGGCGCGACGCGTCTGATCGACAACGCGGTGATCCCACCCGTTGCCCCCACCCCCGGAGGTGCATGATGCGCGCAAAGGTGACACTGCAGGGTCTCGCCGAGATGAAGGCCCGCCGCGAGCCGATCGTGATGGTCACGGCCTACGACTACCCGACCGCCCGTGTCGCGGAGCAGGCCGAGGTCGACATGGTGCTCGTCGGCGACTCCGGCGCGCAGGTCGTGCTCGGCCACGACTCCACCGTCGCGGTCACCGTCGAGGAGATGCTCGTGCTCTCGGGCGCGGTCCGTCGCGGGGTCCGATCGGCATTCGTGGTCTGCGACCTGCCGTTCGGATCGACCGAGGTGTCTGACGAGCAGGCCGTCGCCACCGCGGTGCGCTTCGTGAAGGAGGCCGGCGCCGACGCCGTCAAGCTCGAGGGCGGCGGCGAGGCGCGGCTCAGCCGCATCCGGGCGATCGCCGAGGCGGGCATCCCCGTCGTCGCGCACGTGGGCCTCACCCCGCAGACCGCCGTGGCGCTGGGAGGCCTGCGCGCCCAGGGCCGCACCGCCGAGTCCGCAGCGCGCCTGGTGCGGGAGGCCCTCGCCGTGCAGGACGCCGGCGCGAGCGCGCTCGTGATCGAGGCTGTGCCCGCTGACGTCGCAGCGGTCGTGCTGCCGGCGCTCGAGATCCCCGTCATCGGCATCGGCGCAGGGCCCGCCGACGGCCAGGTGCTCGTGCTCCATGACCTGCTGGGCATCACCGAGGGCAAGACCGCGGCCTTCGTCAAGCGCTACGGCGCCATCGGCCCCGACATGGTCGCCGGCGTCGCAGCGTACGCGCGCGAGGTGCGCGGCGGCGTCTTCCCCGGGCCCGAGCACGGCTACTCCGCGACCGACGTCGCGATCGCCGCGGCGCGCGCCGAGCTCGATTCCCGCAGCGCGGACTGAACGGATGCCGCGGGCCGCGGCATCCGTCCAGGTCAGTCGGGTGCCGGCCCGGTGGACTCGCGCCAGATGACGCGGTGAATCTGCTGGGCCTCGGTCGGCGCGCGCTCGCCGCGGAGCGCCGTGATGAGCCTGGTCATCGCGCGTGAGCCCAGGCCCTCGAGGTCGACCTCCACGCTCGTCAGCGCAGGGCTCATCAGGCGACCGAGCTGCTGGTCGTCCCATCCGGTGACGCTGAGGTCGTCGGGCACGCGCCACCCGCGATCCATCGCCGCGCGGATCGCGCCGGCGGCCACGAGGTCGTTCGCCGCCATCACGGCGGTCGCCCTGTCGTGCTCGGGAAGTCCGCGGACCGCGGCCATCCCCGATTCGGCCGACCAATCGCCCTCGATCACGCCGGTCGACTCCAGCCCGAGCGATGCGACCGTCTCGAGATAGGTGTCGCGCCGGGCGCGCGCCGAAGCGAACTGGAGGTCTCCGGTGATGTGGAGGAACCGTCGGTGGCCGCGTTCGGCCAGGCCGCGGATCAGATCGACGAGGGCCGAGGCGTCCGCGAGCTCGCCGATGCCGCGCATCTCGTCGTCGAAGTCGGCCGATGCGACGATCGGCGTCCCGCTGGAGGCCTGCAGCTCGAGCGAGGCGAGCACGGGGGCGAACGAGACGATGCCGTCGACCTGACCGGAATCGGCCAGCTCGGCCACGCGCTCCGTTCGCTCCTCGGCGCCCCCCTCGAGGGCCAGCACCTCGACCGCGTAGCCGGCGGCGTGCGCGGCCGCGCTCGCTCCGGCGAGCATGCGCGCCGGACTGTAGGCGAGGGTCGGCACGACCACGGCGAGCCGGCCGGTGCGGCGCGTGCGCATCGAGCGGGCGACGAGGTTCGGCCGGTAGTTCAATTGGTCGACGGCGGCCTGCACGCGCGCCTTGGTGGTCGGCTTCAGTCCATCGGGAGCGCGGAAGAAGCGCGAGACGGTCTGATGCGAGACATCGGCGAGGCGGGCGACCTCCATGATCGTCGGCCGGCGGTGCGGTGCAGTGTCGGTCACGAGCGCCTCCTTCGACATCCATGTTGACACAGATTGTGAACCTTCACTATTCTCACTTTCCAGTCGAGTGATCGATCACTAAGTGAAGGTTCACGCGACGTCACCCGCACGCGACCAGCGTTCCGAAAGGACAAAGATGTTCACACGCAGAAAGACGGGCGCCGTCGGCGCCGTGGCGATCGTCGGCCTCGCCGCGGCCCTGGCCGGCTGTGCAGGCTCCGCCCCCGCCGGCTCCCCGGCGGCCACCTATGATCCGGACGAGAAGGTGACCCTTGACTTCGCGTTCTGGGGGAACGACGTTCGCGCGGAGATGTACAACGAGGCCATCGCCGCGTTCAACGAGGACTACCCGAACATCACGGTGAACTCCACGTTCCTCTCCTGGGACGAGTACTGGGAGAAGCGCCAGACCGAGGCTGCCGGCAAGAACCTCCCTGACGTGTTCCAGATGGACATGACCTACGTCCGTCAGTACTCCGACAACGGCTTGGTGCTGGACCTCACGCCCTACGTCGGCGACATCATCGCCACCGACGGCTACGACGACGCCGTGCTCGACATCGCGTCGATCAACGACACGATCGCCGGCATGCCCGTCTCCACGAACGCGATCGGAATGTTCGAGAACGTGGTGCTGACCGAAGAGGTCGGCGTCGAGCCGTTCGAGGGCGGCGACTGGGCGGCGTACGACGAGTGGCTGCACGAAGCCCGCGATGCCTCCGAGGCCGCCGGACTCGAGGTCTGGGGCGGCGCGGACCCCACCAGCTTCATCCAGCCGTTCGAGCTCGTGCTTCGATCCGAGGGCAAGTCGGTCTTCACCGAGGAGGGTGAGGTCGGCTTCACCAAGGAAGACCTCGCCGACTTCTGGAATCGTGGCGGCGAGTTGCGGGAAGACGGCGTCGTCACCCCGCAGCAGCGGATCCAGGAGGTCACCCCCAAGGGTGCTTTCGACTCCGCCCAGGCGCTCACCGAGATCGTGTGGGACAACTTCGGCGCTCCCTACAAGGCGAACCTCGGCGACGCGTATCCCGACCTGAACCTCGTCGCGCCTCCGGTCACCGAAGAAGGCGCCAAGGACCTGTACAAGAAGGCCGGCATGCTCATCTCCGCTGCGGCGAGCACGGAGCACCCCGAGGCCGCCGCCCTGTTCACCGACTTCCTGGTGAACAGCCCCGAGGTCGGCGCCATCTTCGGGACGAACCGTGGGATGCCGGCATCCCAGACCCAGCTCGAGGGCGTGGAGCTCGACGAGACCGCCCAGCAGATCATCGACTACGAGGAGTCGATCGCCGACCGCATCGGCGACGCGCCGCCGGTTCCGATCGTGGGCTACGGCTCGGTCGAAGCGAAGTTCAAGGCCCTCGGCCAGGAGCTCGGGTTCGGCACGATCACGGTGGACGAGGCGGTCGATCAGCTCTTCGCCGAAATCGACGTCATCGTCAACCAGTAGCGCGCATGTCGACGGGTGCGGTCCGGGATGTCCCGCGCCGCGCCCGCCGACGCGCATCACCCCACCTCCCCCTGAGAAGGAACCACAGGTCATGTCCACACCCCGCCCACCCTTCCGCGTCGGCATCATCGGCACCGGCGGCATCGCCCACGCCCACGCCGACGCCCTGAACGCGCTCTCGCCCCGCGTCGAGATCGCCGGCGTGGTCGACCTCGACCGTGCGCGTGCCGTCGCCTTCGCCGAGAGCTTCGGCGTCGACCGGGTCTACGCGGACGCGGCCGATCTCTTCGCGAACGAGGAACTCGATCTCGTGCACGTGTGCACGCCGCCGCAGACGCACACGCCGCTCGCGATCCAGGCGATGCGCGCGGGCGTCGCGTCACTCGTCGAGAAGCCCACCGCGCTCACCCTCGGCGAGGTCGACGAGCTCGAGGCGGTGCAGGCAGAGACCGGCGTGCCGGTGCTCACGGTGTTCCAGCACCGGTTCGGCGCCGCCGCCCGCCACCTCGGCGCCCTCGTCGCCGGGGGCGAGCTCGGCCGGCCCCTCGTCGCCACCTGCGAGACCCTGTGGTACCGCCCCGACGAGTACTTCGAGGTGCCGTGGCGCGGGCGATGGGATGTCGAGGGCGGCGGTCCGACCATGGGCCACGGCATCCATCAATTCGATCTGCTGTTCGCGATCTTCGGCCGCTGGTCGCAGGTGAGCGCCTTCGCGGCGCGGCAGCTGCGACCGACCGACACCGAGGACGTCTCGATGGCGCTGGTGCGTTTCGAGAACGACGCCCTCGCGACCGTCGTCAACTCGCTCGTCTCGCCGCACGAGACCTCGCGGCTGCGGTTCGACTTCGAGTTCGCGTCCGTCGAGGTGCGCCACCTGTACGGATACACCAGCGAGGACTGGACCTTCACACCGGCACCGGGCCACGAGCATCTCGCGATCCGCTGGGCCGAGGGCTTGGACAGCGGGGCGACCAGCGGCCACCGCGACCAGATCCGCGCGATCCTCGACGCCTTCGAGGCGGGCGAGGCTCCTGGGGTCGACCTCGCCGAGGCGCGGCACACGCTCGAGTTCGCCGCGGCCACCTACGCCTCTGCGTTCCGTGGGGCTGTGGTCCAGGCGGGTGAGCTGCGCGGCGAGGATCCCTTCGTCCGCTCCATGAGCGGCGGGATCGTGCCCTGGGCTCCCGTGAAGGAGGTGCTCGCATGAGCGCGCTGCGCATCACGCACGACATCGGCTCCGCGGTCACGGTCCGCGACGGTGACGTCGACCTCTTCACCTACGTGTATCAGCCCGCGACGGTGCCCGTGGAGTCGCCCAAGCCCTACCTGCACCCCATCCGCACGCGCCGCGGCGACGTCGTCAGCCTCTTCCGTCCGCACGACCACGTGTGGCACAAGGGCATCGCCTGGGCGCTGCCGGTCGTGAACGACGAGAACTTCTGGGGCGGGCCCACGTACGTCCACGGGCAGTTCTACGTGCAGCTGCCGAACAACGGCGTGCAGCAGCACGACGGAGCAGTCGAGCTCGAAACGGGCGAGCGTGCCACGGTCGCGCACGGGCTGCGGTGGATCACCGAGTCAGGAGACGTGCTGTTCGCCGAGGAGCGCGCGCTGACCGCCGAGATCGTGTCGGACGAGGCCTGGGCCCTCACCTTCGACACGCAGCTGACCAACGTCTCGGGCGCGCCGATCGCCATCGGCTCCCCGACGACCAAGGGGCGCGAGAACGCCGGCTACGGCGGGCTGTTCTGGCGCGGGCCGCGCTCGTTCACCGATGGCACGCTCATCGCGCCCGGGGCCTCCGGCGCGGGCGACGACGTGCGGGGAGCGCGCTTCGAGTGGATGGGCTTCGTCGGCCGCCACGACGACGTCGACGCCACCTCTCTCGTGCTCATGCTCGACGACGCGGCCAACCCGCACCACCCGCCGCAGTGGTTCGCGCGCTCCGAGGAGTTCGCGGCGCTGAACCCCGCGCCCTTCTTCAGCGAAGAGGTCGTCGTCGCTCCCGGCGAGACGGTACGGTTCCGGTACGCCGTCGGCATCGCCGATGGGGGAGCGGATGCTGCGGAGCCGCTCGCAGACGTGCTCCGAGGTATCCTCCAGCCGGTCCTCGTCTGAGTCGAAGAGGGAGAGGAGCTTCTCGTGATCGACACCGCGCCCACGTTTCCCGGCGCCACCTCCGTGACGCTGCTCGACGTCTACGACGACCTCGCTCCCGACGGCCTCCGCGGCGGCAGCCCGCACATGCATCTCGCGTCGACGGAGTGCTACGTGGTGATCGGCGGGCACGGCGAGCTGCACACGCTCGATCCCGGCGGACTGCGCGAGACCGAACTGCGCAAGGGCTCGGTGGTGTGGTTCACCCCCGGCACGATCCACCGTGCGGTGAACCACGGCGGGCTCGAGGTGCTCGTGGTCATGGGCAACGCCGGGCTTCCGGAGGCGGGCGACGCCGTGATGACCTTCCCGGCCGACATCGTCGCCGACGCCGCGCGGTACGCCGCAGCCGCGGCGCTCCCCGCCGGGCCGCTCGAGGCACGTGCCGAGGCGGCGGCGCGGCGGCGCGATCTCGCGGTGGAGGGCTTCCTCGTCCTCCGCGACGCCGCGAGGGCCGGCGACCTCCGGCCCCTGCAGGAGTTCCACGCGGCCGCCGCCCGGCTGGTGCGGGGACGGGCCGAGGACTGGACCGGCATCGTGGAGCGGGGGCCCGCCGCGCAGGCCGCGCACAGCCTCGACATCACCCGTGCGCTCGCTGCCGGCGACGCGGGGCACCTCTCGGCGGCTGCCGTCTCCCAGGCGCCGGCGCTCGTGGGTGAACGGGGATTCGGGATGTGCGGCCGGCTGCGCGCCTACGACGTGGGCGGCGACCTGGTGTCTCGCTGACCCCTGCCTCTTCCGTCCGCGCGATCGGCGCGGTAGGTTCCCGCATGACGCCACACTCGGCGCCTCCTCCCCCAAACTCGGATACGAGGAGCACCAGTGATGCATCGAAACCGACGCCGGGCCACCGTGGCGGCGTCCGCCCTCATCATCGGCGGTCTGACCGTCGCAGCCGTCGGCGCCCCGGCGCTGGCCGCGCCCACCCCCGACACGTCCGTTCTCACCGAGGCGGTGACGATCGACGGGCTCAAGGCTCAGCTCGCCGCGCTGCAGGGCATCGCGGACGCGAACGGCGGCACGCGCGCCGCCGGCACACCCGGCTACGAGGCCTCGCTCGACTATGTGGAACAGACGCTGAGCGCCGCCGGCTACATCGTCACGCGCCAGCCGTTCTCGTATTCGTTCATCGAGTACGACGGCTCGACGCTCGACCAGACCGCGCCGGGCGCGACGTCGTACCCGTTCATCGACGCCTTCTACCCCATGGAGTTCACCGGCACGGGTGCGGTGACCGCTCCGGTGCGTGCGGTGGATGTCAACCTCACGGGCGACCGCGCGTCGACGAGCGGCTGCGAGTCGGCGGACTTCGCCGGATTCCCGACGGGGTCGATCGCACTCATCCAGCGCGGCTCCTGCGACTTCAGCGTCAAGGCCGCGAACGCGGTCGCGGCGGGTGCCGCAGGCGTCATCATCTTCAACCAGGGCAACGACAATCCCAGCGACGATCGCTTCGGCGTCTTCGGGGGCACGCTCAGCTCGGCGAACTGGACGCAGACCCCGGTTCCGGTGGTCAGCGCCTCGTTCCAGGTGGGCGCGGGGCTCGTCGGCACGGCCGGCCTCGTGATGCGGATGAACGTCGTGGCCACGGCCACGACGATCAACACCGCGAACCTGATCGCCGACACTTCCGGCGGTCGCGCCGATCGTACGGTCGTCGTGGGCGCGCATCTCGACTCGGTTCCCGAGGGACCGGGCATCAACGACAACGGCTCGGGCACGGCGACCCTGATCGAGACGGCGCTGCAACTGTCGAACCTCGGCATTCAGCCCGAGAACCGCATCCGGTTCGCGTTCTGGGGCGGCGAGGAAGACGGCCTCATCGGCTCGTCGTATTACGTATCGCAGCTCAGCAAGACGCAGATCAAGCAGCACCTCGTCAACCTGAACTTCGACATGCTCGGCTCGCCCAACGGCGGACGGTTCGTGTATGACGGTGACGGCAGCGGCTTCGGCACCGTCGGCCCCAACGGGTCCGACGTGATCGAGGGCGTCTTCGACTCCTACTTCGCGTCGAAGAACCTGCTGACCGAGCCGACCGCGTTCGACGGACGCAGCGACTACTTCGCGTTCATCGAGGCCGGCATCCCCGCGGGCGGCCTGTTCTCGGGCGCCGAGGATATCAAGTCGCCCGCGCAGGCCGTGAAGTTCGGCGGCACCGCCGGGGTCGCGTTCGACCCCTGCTACCACCAGGCGTGCGATACCTACGCGAACATCGACGACGTGATCTTCGAGCAGCTCGCCGACGCCGCCGCCCATGCGACGCTTGTCTTCGGTGACACGGAGTCCGCGGTGAACGGAACGGCCAAGGGCAAGGCTGCCGGGCAGTTCAAGCCCGCGTTCAAGGGCAACAACGCGCTGCGCTGACAGGGAGAGGGGCGGATGCCTCGGCCCGAGGCATCCGCTCCGCTTCCACGCCTATTTGGCCACGAGCGTCGTCTGGAAGCTGTACATGTCGGGGCGATAGCAGTGGTGGCCGAACTCGACGGCGCGGCCGGACGCGTCGAACGCGACGCGCTCCATCGTGAGGACCGGGCCGCCCTTGTCGATGTCGAGCAGCCCCGGCTCGTCGCCGTGGGCGCGGCGCGCGCCGATCTTCTGGTTGGCGACGCGGATGGTGACGCCCCGCGCGCGCATGATCTCGTAGAGACCCTTCTGCTGCAGCTGCTCGGTGGTGATGTCGGAGAACTCGATCGGGAGGTAGTTCGTGAGCACCGCGACCGGCACTCCGTCGGTGGAGCGCTGCCGGCGCAGGTAGACGATGTCGGAGCCGACCGGAACGCGCAGAGCCTCCGCGGTGTCGGGATCAGCCGGCCGGGTGTCGTGCTCGAGCACGAGAGTGCCCGGTTCGTGCTGTGAGCTCTTGAGGTCCTCGTAGAGGCTCGTGAGCTCGACCTGGCGGGTCACCTGCCCCTGGACGACCTGCGTGCCGATGCCGCGGCGCCGCACGAGGAGGCCCTTGTCGACGAGCTCCTCCATCGCGCGGCGGATCGTGGGCCGGGAAAGGCCCGCCCGCTGGCCGATCGCGATCTCGTTCTCGAGCCGTGCGCCGGCGGGGATCTCACCGGATCGGATCGCCTGCTCGATGGCGGTGGAAACCTGGTAGTACAGCGGCACGGGGCCGGTGCGGTCCAAGCCTGCGAGCAGATCGTCGATCTTGACCACGTCGTCCGCCATCACTCACTCCAAGTCCCGACAGCATAATGTCCCGACAATGGTACATCGCTCGGACTTTGTCAGCCGACGACACGCGCAGGGCGCGATGTGTGCAATATGCTGCTTGTGCTATTGTCAGGACAATAATCCACCGAAGTGCAGTCTGCGGGCCGCACAGAGAGTTGTACAGCGGAGTATGACCGAGAACACTTCTCCCCTCGACGTCCTGGCCTTCGGGCGGCTGGGCGTCGACATCTACCCGCTCCAGTCGGGAGTCGGGCTCGAAGAGGTGCAGACGTTCGGCAAGTTCCTCGGGGGCAGCGCTGCGAACGTCAGCGTGGCCGCCGCGCGGCACGGCCGCCGCGTCGCGCTCATCGCCGGCGTCGGCGACGACCCGTTCGGTCGCTACCTGCTCGCGGAACTGGAGCGTCTGGGCGTCGACAACCGTTACGTGGGCGTGAACCCGACGCTGAAGACTCCGGTGACGTTCTGCGAGATCTTCCCGCCCGACGACTTCCCGCTCTACTTCTACCGCGAGCCGAAGGCCCCCGATCTCGATGTCGCGCCCGGCGACCTCGACCTGGAGGCCGTCCGCTCGGCGCGCATCTTCTGGTTCACGGCGACCGGTCTCAGCCAGGAGCCCAGCCGGGCGGCGCATCACGCCGCGCTGCTGGCGCGTACAGCCGGCCACACTGTGTTCGACCTCGACTACCGCCCCATGTTCTGGGTGGATCCGGCCGAGGCGGGTGTCCAGGTGGCACGAGCGCTCGAGCACGCGACGGTGGCCGTCGGCAACCGCGAGGAGTGCGAGGTCGCCGTGGGTGAGACCGAGCCGGAGCGCGCCGCGGACGCCTTGCTGGAGCGTGGCGTCGAGCTCGCGATCGTGAAGCAGGGGCCGAAGGGCGTGCTCGCCAAGACCCGCGACGAGTCCGTCGTCGTGCCGCCGTACTCGGTCGACGTGGTGAACGGATTGGGCGCAGGCGACGCCTTCGGCGGCGCCCTGTGCCACGGGCTCCTCGCGGGGTGGGACCTCGAGCGCATCCTCCGCTTCGCGAACGTCGCCGGAGCGATCGTCGCGTCGCGCCTGGAGTGCTCGACCGCGATGCCCACCGAAGCCGAGGTCGCCGCGATCCTCGAGACGGGGGCCTCCCGGTGACGCAGTTCCTCACTGCGGACGACTTCGCGCGCCTCCGTGACATCCGCGCCACACAGCCGGCCACGATCGGCGCGGCGCTGGCCGACCGCCGCCGGCGCGAGGTGCTGCGCGGGGACGGGCGGCTCTTCATCGTCGCCGCCGACCACCCGGCCCGGGGCGCCCTCGCCGTCGGCAAGAACCAGACGGCGATGGCCGACCGCTATGAGCTGCTCGATCGCCTCGCGACCGCACTCAGCCGCCCCGGCGTCGACGGCGTGCTCGGCACGCCCGACATCATCGACGACCTCGCCGCCCTCGGCCTGCTCGACGACAAGATCATCGTCGGCTCCATGAACCGCGGCGGACTACGCGGCGCGTCGTTCGAGCTGGATGACCGCATGACCGCCTACGACGTGCCGACCATGGTGGCGTCCGGCATCGACTTCGCCAAGACCCTCGTGCGCGTCGACCTCGCCGACCCCGGCACCCTGTCGACCCTCACGGCGATGGCGGACGCCGTGACACAGGCGTCGGCGGCGGGCCTGCCGATCATGCTCGAGCCCTTCCTCAGCAACCGGGTCGACGGCCGCGTGGTCAACGACCTGTCGACGGATGCAGTGATCCTGTCGATCGCGATCGCCTCCGGTCTCGGCGCATCCAGTGCGAACACCTGGATGAAACTGCCCGTCGTCGACGACATGGAGCGCGTCATGGCGGCCACCACGATGCCGACGCTGCTGCTCGGCGGCGACGCCGGCGTCGACCCCGACGAGACCTTCGCCGCTTGGGAGGACGCGCTGTCGCTCCCCGGCGTGCGCGGACTCACCGTCGGCCGCACCCTTCTCTACCCCCCTGACGACGATGTCGCCGCCGCCGTGGACATCGCCGCCGGCCTCGTCCACACCGACCTCTGAACCCCTCCCCTCACGAAGGAACACCCATGAGCATCGCTGAGACCACCCCCACCACGACCGACGTCGGCGCCGACGTCCGCGTGATTTCGCATTGGATCGATGGGGCGGAGCGTGCGTCGTCGTCG
>NZ_JAUZUR010000011.1:0-74136 GCF_031844125.1 Microbacterium sp. PRC9 | reverse complement strand
TTGGCATTTGACAAGTGCACGCTGTTGAGTTCTCAAAGATCGGACGCACCCGCATTCCAGCTTCACAGCCATCACCGCAGGGCAACTTCACTATCTTATCCCATCGAAGCCATCCGTCAGACCGACCGGAGCTCTTCGAGCGGGAAACCCATCGTCCAGCACGCAGAGCGTCTTGGAGGTGATGGGGGCGGTTCGCTGCTTGAGGGGAGCCAGACCCTGAGGCCTTCCGCTCTACCCTTTGGGGCGAACAAGAAGACTCTACCCCGTGAATGCGGGTTCGCACAAATCGACGCTCTGCACGGCTGCTCGCCCCCTGCGGAGACCTCCCCGAGGGCCCGATTCCGTCGCGATCGAACCTGTCCCACACGCAGATCAGCCCTGCACGTAACAGGGCTGATCTGGTGAAGATGGGGCTGACGGTGGGATGTGAACTCACAGACCCCGACATCCGGAACGATCAGATGGGTCGGTTCACGTTGATTCAGGCGGGTTCAGGCATCCGCATCGATCAGCGCGGAAGGATGTGGATCAGCGTCGATGTCGGATTGCGTTGCCACACACAGAGGACGCGATGCGCTCTATGGCGTGACGATCGGGAAGGCCGGATCGAAGTCGTCCAATACTGCGGCGAGTTCGACAAGCTGATCGGTGTCGCCGTGGAGCGCGATCTTCCCGCCCGCGGCGAGCTGCGGTGCGACGCTCGGTTTGAGAAGCACGCCGACCATCAGGGGCTTCGGTGCGCTCACGGTGAGGGGGGCATCGGTCGAGTGCCCTCGCCGCGCGTTGAGCACGCCCCGCGCGATCCAGAGATTCCACTGTTCGGCGCTGTCGGTGAAGTCCAGATTGATCCGGATGTCAGCATCCGCCGCCTTCGGGCCGTTCACGTGCACGGCGGCGAAGTCGAACAGGATGTCGATCGGCATCCCGAGCAGAGTGTCCTCGCTGGCCGTTGTGAACGCGGTCGGCTGAATCCCTTCGCGAAGCTCTCGAGCGGCCGTGAGGAAGATCCCGCGCCACTGCGGACCCTCCGCCTGGAAGCCGAGCTGCTCATACGCATCGGCCTGCAGATCCCGCGCCTCGACGTCGCCCGGGTCGGCGAAGACGAGCTTGTGCAGGATCTCCACCGCCCACCGGTAGTCGGCAGCTTCGAATGCACGCTTGCCCTCTTCCAGAACCTTGTCGCGGCCGATGAAGGCTATGTATCGCTTCGCGGATTCCACAGGCGGGTGCGGATGCAGCGACACGGGGTCGCCATCCCACATGCCGAGCTCCTTCGTGAAGACTGCGCGCACGTCGTGATGCACGGTGCCGTGGTAGCCGTGGTTGAACCACTTGCGGTCGAGCTCGTCCGGCAGGCGGATCTCCTCCGCAGCCTCCAGAGGCGTGTACCCCTGATTCGCGAGACGGAGCGCCTGGTCGTGGATGTACTTGTACGCATCCCGTTGCGAGGCGATCAATGCGGTGACATCGGCATTGCCCCAGACCGGCCAGGTGTGCGGTCCGTAGTGCACCTCGGCCTCATCGCCCCAGCGCTCCAGTGTTTCGTCGAGGTAGCGGGCGAAGTTGCGGGCATCCCGCGTTCGCGCGCCGCGGAGTGTCTGGATGTTGTGGAGCGAGTGGTTGGCGTTCTCCGCCGTGGTCAGAGCCTTCAGCTCCGGGATCCAGATGTGCATCTCCTCCGGCGCCTCCGTGTCGGGGGCATAGAGGAACTCGAACTCGATGCCCGCGATGGTGCGCTTCTCCCCCGTCGTGCGGATGCCGTCAGTCGGTGAGATATAGGAGACGGTCGGGTTCTTCGTGGTGAGCGTGCCGATCCCGCAGCTGACGAACCCGTGCGGGCCATGCTCCAGCAGTCCACCGAATGCGTACTGCGCGCGTCGGGCCATCGCGTTGCCGGCGACGACGTTCTCGCCGATGGCGAACTTGTCGAACGAAGCGATGGTTCCCGGCGCGAGAATGGGCACCTTGCCCGACCGCACATCCTCTTCCGAGACCACGCCCTTCACACCGCCGTAGTGGTCGATATGGGTATGGGTGTAGATCACCCCGGCGACAGGTTTGTCGCTGACGTGCTCGCGGATCAGCGCCATGCCCTGGCGAGCACTTTCGACCCCGGCCATGCAGTCGATCACGATGAGCCCGTCGACGCCCTCGACGACGGTGAGCTGCGCGATGTCGTTGCCACGCACCTGGTAGACGCCGTCAACCACCTTGAACAGGCCACCCTGGCGGATCAGCTTCGACTGCCGCCACAGACTCGCATCGACCGAATCCGGCGCGTCTCCGTCGATGTAGTCCATCGCGTGCAGGTCGAAGATCACATGACCGTCATCGCCGAGCACTGATTCGGGCAGAGGTGCGATCAGGCCACGCGCAACATCCGTGAAGTCCTGCACATCGTCCAGCGGATAGCGTTCCCGCGCTGCAGCGAGAGCGGCAACAGTGGCAGGTGAAGCTTCCTGGGGTGAGCGGGCCATCATTCTGCTTTCCGTAAGGAGTTCGAGCCGTGGGGTCACGCCTTCGATCAGCCTGGCGCACGGGCGCGCTGTGTGCAAAGCGGCCGGCGCCGTCACCCCGACGTCCGAGGTCGCATCCGCACAAAGCGAAACCCACTCAAGTCGATCAGACTGATCAGCTTGAGTGGGTTTCAATGGCGGTGACGGTGGGATTTGAACCCACGGTAGGGGGTTACCCTACACAACTTTTCGAGAGTTGCACCTTCGGCCGCTCGGACACGTCACCGCCGACAAGCTTACGACACGTCGGCGGATGCTGCGAATCGGCGCCTTCCCCCCTCCGCCGGCAGCATCGAGCAGAAGCGACGGCCGCCGTGTCGCCGTGTCGGTCTAGCGTGGGAATCGTGACCGACGAGCACCCGGGCGAGGCGCCGACATCCGTCACGGGCCGCATGACCACGACGCAGCGGTACGTGCTGTGGATCGCGGTGCTCGCGTCGTTCGTGGCCTTCCTCGACGGCACGATCGTGAACGTCGCCCTGCCGGCGATCAGCGACGAGCTCGGCGGCGGCATCACCACGCAGCAGTGGGTGGTCGACGCCTACCTCATCACGCTCGGCGCGCTCATCCTCGTCGCAGGATCGGTGAGCGACGCGTATGGGCGCGTGCTGGTGCTGCGCATCGGGCTCATCGGGTTCGGCATCGCCTCCCTCGCGATCGCCGCGGCTCCGACCGCGGAGTTCCTCATCGTCGCACGGGGGCTCCAGGGCGCGGCCGGTGCGTTCCTCGTGCCGAGCTCGCTGGCGCTGATCACATCGAACTTCACAGGCTCCGCCCAGAGCCGCGCCATCGGCATCTGGACGGCGATGACGACCTCGGCGATGATCGTCGGTCCGCTGATCGGCGGCATCCTGGTCGACTTCGTGTCGTGGCGCTGGGCGTTCCTCATCAATGTCGTGCCGATCGGCGTCACGCTCATGCTGCTGGCGCGCGGCGGCTTCCACGACACCCGGCATCCCGATTCCTCGATCGACTGGATCGGCGCGGCCCTGTGCACCTTCGGTCTCGGCGGCATGGTCTACGCCCTCATCGAGCAGCCGGACCAGGGCTGGGGATCCCCCGCGATCTGGGTGCCGCTCGCCCTCGGCGCGGTGCTGTTCGTCGCGTTCGTGCTGCGGCAGCGCACGGTGCGGCATCCGATCCTGCCGCTCGATCTGTTCCGGGTGCGCAACTTCTGGACCGGCAACGTCGCGACGACCTTCATCTACGGGGCGCTGGCACTCAACGGACTCGTCGTGGTCGTGTACCTGCAGGAGGGCGCCGGACTCTCCGCGACGCTGGCGGGGCTCGCGAGCCTGCCGATGACGATCCTGATGATCCTCTTCAGCTCGCGTGCCGGAGCGCTCAGCGGGAGGTGGGGTCCGCGGTTCTTCATGACTGTCGGACCGATCACGATGGGGATCGGCGCTCTACTCCTGCTCACCGTCGGCACGGACTTCTCCTATTGGTGGCAGGTGCTGCCGAGCATGATCGTGATGGGCGCGGGCCTCGCGCTCACGGTGGCTCCGCTCACCTCGGCGATCCTCGGGGCGATCGGCCCCGAGCGCTCGGGCATCGCCTCCGCCGTCAACAACGCGGTGGCGCGGGTCGCAGGACTGATCGCCATCGCCCTGCTCGCCACCATCGTCGGCGGCGCGCTCGACCTCGACGGCTTCCACCGGTCGGCCATCGTCACGGCCGTGCTCATGATCGCCGGCGGGATCACCTCGTTCTTCGGGATCCGCAATCCCGAGCGCCCACCCAAGGATGCATAGACCCGGCGATCCACGCTGGCCCGAGGCACGGGCACACTGCAAGACTGGCCGCATGGCCGTCATCGAGAACTCGAAAGTCACCATCGTCGGAGCCGGCAGCGTCGGCTCGAGCGCCGCGTATGCCGCGCTCATCCGCGGTTCCGCCCGCCACGTCGCCCTCTACGACATCGCCACCCAGAAGGTCGAGGCCGAGGTGCTCGACCTCGCACACGGCACGCAGTTCACGGGCACGAGCGACATCATCGGCGGCAGCGATCTGTCGGTGGTCGAGGGTTCGCACGTGGTCGTGATCACAGCGGGCGCCAAGCAGAACCCGGGCCAGACGCGCATCGAGCTCGCCGGCGTGAACGCCGGGATCATGAAGAAGATGATGCCGCAGCTGCTCAGCGTCGCGCCCGACGCGGTCTACGTCATCGTCACGAACCCCTGCGACGTGCTCACGGTCCTCGCGCAGGAGGAGACCGGCCTGCCGCCCGAGCGCATCTTCGCCTCGGGCACCGTGCTCGACACGTCGCGGCTGCGCTGGAAGCTCGCCGAGCGCGCGGGCGTCTCGACCTCGAGCGTGCACGCGTACATCGTCGGCGAACACGGCGACACCGAGTTCCCGCTGTGGTCGAAGGCGACCATCGGCACCGTTCCGATCCTCGAATGGGTCACGCCCGGCGGCGACCGCCTGTCCGTCGAGGAGCTCGACCAGATCGCCATCGACGTGCGAGACGCCGCCTACAAGGTGATCCAGGGCAAGGGGGCGACGAACTACGCGATCGGCCTGTCGAGCGCGCGCATCATCGAGGCCATCCTGGGCGATGAGCGCGCGGTCATGCCCGTCTCGCCGGTGCTGCGCGACTTCCACGGCGTCGACGGCGTGGCGCTGTCGGTGCCCTCGGTCGTGAGCGCGGCCGGTGCCGTGCCGATCCGCGAGACGCAGTTCGACCACCAGGAGCTCGAGCTGTTCCACGCCTCCGCCGACGCACTGAAGCAGGTGGCCGACTCGCTGCGCGGCTGAGCGGACCGACTCAGGACGAGGACGGATGCCGCGGGCCGCAGCATCCGTCCCGCCATACGCAGCGGGGCTCGGCGGCGATGTCGCGGGCCGGACGTAGGCTCATCGCATGCCCGCTGCCCGACGCCCGACGCAGACAGCCCCCTACCGGTGCACCGAGTGCGGCTGGACCACGCTCAAGTGGGTCGGGCGCTGCGGCGAGTGCCAGCAGTGGGGCACCGTGGTCGAGGCCGCCGAGCAGACCGGCATCCTCCGCTCCGTGACGCCGGTCTCCCCCGGTGCGGGGCGCGCGGCGCAGCCGATCACGCGCATCGACACGTCCGACGCCCCGCGGCGCACCACGGGCGTCGGCGAGTTCGACCGCGTCCTCGGCGGAGGTCTGGTGCCCGGGGCTGCGATCCTGCTCTCGGGCGAGCCGGGCGTCGGCAAATCGACCCTGCTGCTCGAGGTCGCCGCGCAGTCCGCCCAGGCGGGGCGGCGCGTTCTCTACGCTTCGGCAGAGGAGTCGACCGCTCAGGTTCGGCTGCGGGCCGAACGAACCGGCGCCCTCCATGACGAGCTGTACCTCGCGAGCGAGACCGACCTCGCGACGATCCTCGGGCACGTCGACGATGTGGCGCCCGACCTGCTCATCGTCGACTCGGTGCAGACGGTGTCGTCCGCGATGTCGGAGGGCATGGCGGGGCATCCGTCGCAGGTGCGCGAGGTCGCCGCGACGCTCATCCGGGTCGCGAAGGATCGCGGGCTGCCGACGATCATCGTCGGCCACGTCACGAAGGACGGCTCGATCGCGGGTCCGCGCATCCTCGAGCACCTGGTCGATGTGGTGTGCCAGTTCGAGGGCGACCGGCAGACGTCGCTCCGGTTCGTGCGCGCGCTCAAGAACCGCTTCGGGCCGACGGACGAGGTCGGGTGCTTCGACATGACCGGCGCCGGCATCGCCGAGGTGCCCGACCCCAGCGCCCTGTTCCTGGGGCACGGCAGCACCGAGCCGGGCACGTGCGTGTCGATCGCGCTCGAGGGCCGCCGCGCGCTGCCGGTCGAGGTGCAAGCCCTCACGATCGACAGCAAGTCGGGCAACCCGCGCCGGATCGTGAACGGCGTCGATGCGGCGCGCGTCGCGACGGTGCTCGCGGTGCTCGAGAAGCGGATGAAGATCAAGACCTCGGATCAGGACGTCTACGTCTCGACCGTCGGCGGTGTGAGGTTCGCCGAGCCTGCGGCCGACCTCGCGATCGCGCTCGCCGTCGCCAGCGCGGTCGAGGGCTGGACGATTCCCCGACACATCGCCGTGGTCGGCGAGCTGAGCCTGGCCGGCGAGGTGCGGCCCGTCACGCAGGCGGCTCAGCGACGGAGCGAGGGCGCGCGACTCGGTTATCGCGACGTCATCGACCACCGCTCCGGCTCGCTGGGCGGCGCCGTCAGCGACGTGCGGGTGCGCTCGAAAGGCCGACCCGGAGAAGACATCCCGGAGTTCTGATCCCGGCCGGTCGGCTCAGCGTCCGCGAGGCCGGCGTCGACGCCCAGGGTCGACGTACCCGAGCACGATGGGGATCACGAGGCCGGCCGCGCACACGATTCCGACGAGCAGGAATTCCACCCGGCGAGTCTGCCCCGTCGTCCCCGGCGACGCAAACCTGTCGCCCGGAGTGTCGCCGGGTCGTCGAACGAGGGCACTTGGTCAGGAGGGCGGGGACGTCGCGTCCCGACCGCGGTCAGGCGTCGAGGGCGGCGATCAGGTCGGCGGGCGAGGCCTGCAGCGGGTGGGGCCCCGCGATGTCGAAGAAGACAGTGGTGATCTCGTCCTCGTGCGCGCCGAGGAAGGCGCGCAGCCACGTCGGCGATTGCAGCGCGACGCCCGGCGGCAGCGTCTCGGGCTTGTGGGCGGCGTCGCTGAACAGCAGCAGCGCGATGTCGCCGGTCTTCGCGTCGCGGTAGGTCCACACCTCGCCGACATCCAGCGGGTTGTCGCGGTGCCCGGGCCGCATCAGCGGCACGACGGTGGGGCCGTGACGCAGCGCGAAGGCGACCGCTGCCATGTCCTGCGTCTGGAGCGCGTCGCCGAGCTGAGGATTGCGGAAGTCCGCCGCTGCGGCCTTCTTCACGCGCTTCTTGCCTGCCACCTGTCCAGCGTAATCGCCCGACGCAGTGGTGACGCGGCGGTCAGTCAGGCGAGGAAGCCGCGCAACAGGGCCTCCGAGCCGGCGAGGTGTTCGAGGATCGCGGCTTCCGCAGCATCCGGTCGCCCCGCGAGGATCGCCGTCACGATGCGCTCGTGCTGCACGTTGGAGTGCTCGATGTTGCGCGGCAGCAACGGGAACGTGTCGAGCCACTCGTTCACGCGCGCGCGATTCTCGGCGGCGAGCGCGACGAGCGACGGGATGGCGGCGAGCTCGGCGATCGTCAGGTGGAGCAGGGTGTCGAGCCGGCGATAGTCGACTTCGGATGCCTCGGCCACGACCTCGTAGCGAGCCCACAGCTCGTCGCGGGCGGCGGCGTCGAGCGTGCGTCCGGCGGCGGCGCGCGCCGCGCCCGCCTCGAGCACGCGGCGAAGGCCGAGGACGTCCTCGAGCTCGGCGGCCGTGACGTCGCGGGGGTGCGGCGGCTGCGGCAGCGGGTCCGCGACGAACGTGCCGCCGTAGCGGCCCCGGCGCCGCACGAGGTAGCCGGTGTCGGCGAGCTCACGGATCGCCTCGCGCACCGTGTCGCGGCTCACGGCGTAGAGCACGGCGAGCTCGCGCTCGGACGGGAGCGACTCCCCCGGCGCGACGACGCCGAGCCGGATCGTCTGCACCAGACGCGCGACGGTGTCTTCGAGCGCGTTGCCCTCGCGCACCGGCCGGTAGACGGCCTTGCGCACCTCCTGCAGCGGGGCATCGGTCATGGCGAGACCTTACAGCGGGGTGACGTAGGCATTGGTGATGCCGCCGTCGACGACGAACGTGCTCGCGGTGATGAACGACGCGTCGTCCGACGCGAGGAAGGCGACCGCCGCCGCGAGCTCCTCGGGTTCGGCGAAGCGGCCCATCGGCACGTGCACGAGCCGGCGCTGCGCGCGCTCGGGGTCCTTCGCGAAGAGCTCCTGCAGCAGCGGGGTGTTCACCGGACCCGGGCACAGTGCGTTCACGCGCACGCCCTGCCGCGCGAACTGCACGCCGAGTTCGCGGGTCATGGCGAGCACGCCACCCTTGGACGCGGTGTACGAGATCTGCGACGTCGCCGAACCGAGCAGCGCCACGAACGAGGCGGTGTTGATGATCGAGCCCGTGCCGGCCGGCACCATGTGCCGCAGCGCCGCGCGCGAGCACAGGTACACGCTCTTGAGGTTGACGTCCTGCACGCGATCCCAGGCCGGCAGCTCGGTCGTCTCGATCGAGTCGTCGTCGGCGGGTGAGATGCCGGCGTTGTTGAAGGCGATGTCGAGGCGCCCGAGGTCGCCCGCGACCGAGTCGAAGAGCATGTTGACGGATGCCTCGTCCGCGACGTCCACGAGCCTGAACAGGCCGTCCACCTCGGCGGCAGCACGCTCGCCCGTCGCGGGGTCGAGGTCGGCGATCACGACGCGTGCGCCCTCGGCGGCGAACCGCCGTGCGGTCGCGAGGCCGATGCCGGATGCCCCGCCCGTGATGACGGCCACCCGGTCCTTGAGCCGCTGGGTCAGATCCATGCTGTTCCCTTCCATTTCAGCCGTGCGAAGTCCGGACTTTGCAGGATTCCGCGCCCCGCAGGCCGCGAAGTCCGGACATCGCAACGGTGGTGAATGCGATCACGAGGCGTCCGTCGCGAAGAAGACGTTCTTGGTCTCGGTGAAGTGCTCGGCGGCGTCGGGGCCGAGCTCGCGGCCGAGCCCCGAAGCCTTCATGCCGCCGAACGGGGTCCAGTACCGCACCGAGGAGTGCGAGTTGACCGACAGCACGCCGCTCTTCACACCCCGCGAGACGCGTACGGCACGGCCGAGGTTCTCCGTCCAGATCGAGCCGGCGAGACCGTAGATCGTGTCGTTCGCGAGACGGATCGCTCCGGCTTCGTCCTCGAACGGCAGCACCGCGACGACGGGTCCGAAGACCTCCTCGCGCGCGATGCGGTCGGCGGGGTCCGCCAGCACCACCGTGGGCGCGAACCAGAAGCCGTCACCGGACGGCGCGGACCCACGGAACGCGACGTCCGCACCATCGAGGAACCCTTCGACGGTCGAGCGATGCGAGGCCGAGATCAGCGGGCCCATCTCTGTCGCCTCGTCCGCGGGGTCGCCGACGCGCCAGGCCTGCACCGCGGGCTCGAGCAGCTCGAGGAACCGGTCGTACACCGATCGCTCGACCAGGATGCGGCTGCGGGCGCAGCAGTCCTGCCCGGCGTTGTCGAACACCGCACCCGGTGCCGATGCCGCCGCCTTCTCGAGGTCGGCGTCGGCGAACACGATGTTGGCGCTCTTGCCGCCGAGCTCCAGGGTGACGGGCTTGAGCTCGCGCGCACAGCCGGCCGCGACATCCGTCCCCACCGAGGTCGAGCCGGTGAAGACGACCTTGCGCACATCCGGGTGCGAGACGAACCGCTGCCCGACGACCGAGCCCGACCCGGTGACGACCTCGAACAGCCCCTCGGGCAATCCGGCGAGAAGCGCGAGCTCCCCCAGCCGGATCGCCGTGAGCGGAGTCAGCTCGGCGGGCTTCAGCACGACGGCGTTGCCCGCGGCGAGCGCCGGCGCGAACCCCCATGACGCGATCGTCATCGGGAAGTTCCACGGCACGATGATGCCCACGACCCCGTACGGCTCGTGGAACGTCACGTCGAGCCCGCCGGCGACCGGGATCTGCTGCCCCGACAGCCGCTCGGGCGCCCCGGCGTAGAAGTTCAGCACCTGTGCGACGTGCGACGCCTCCCAGCGCGCCGAGCCGATCGGGTGACCCGAGTTCAGCACCTCCAGCTGCGCCAGCTCCTCGATGTGCGCCTCGACCACCCGCGCGAACGACCGCAGCGCGTCGGCGCGCGCGACCGGCGGCAGCGACGCCCACGAACGCTGCGCGACGACGGCCCGCGAGATCGCAGCATCCGTCTGGTCCACGCTCGCGCGAGCGACCTCACGGATCGGCAGCGCGGTCGCCGGGTTGATGACGGTGAACACGCTCATGCGCTCGGCACTCCTCGCGATGCATAGACGGATGCCTCGGCCACGAGCCCCGCGAACAGCCGACGGTCCTCCTGGTTCTGCTCGGGGTGCCACTGCACGCCGAGCACGTAGCCCTCGCCGTCCGACTCGAACGCCTGCACGAGTCCGTCGGTGTGGGCTGTCGCGACGAGTCCTTCGCCGAGGCGGTCGACGCCCTGGTGGTGGTAGCTGTGCACCTCGAGCGCACCGGGTCCGACGAGCTCCGCCAGACGCGACCCTTCGTCGACGATGACGTCGTTCGTCGCGAAGATGCCCCCGCCGACACGGAATCGTTCGGTGCCGAGCGCCTCAGGCAGATGCTGATGCAGTGTGCCTCCGCGCGCGACGTTCACGAGCTGCAGGCCGCGGCAGATCGCGAGCACCGGAAGCCGGCGCTGCTCCGCGCCTCGGAACAGCGCGAGCTCCCAGGCGTCGCGATCCGGACGCGGAGCGTCGGTGCGCGGATGCCGCTCTGCCCCATAGAGCTCCGGCTGCACGTCGAGCCCTCCGGTGAGGATCAGGCCGTCGAGCCCGTTCAGCACAGCTTCGGCGGCGATCTCGGGGTCCGGCTGCGGCGGCAGCAGCACGGCCACACCGCCCGACGCCGTCACGGAGTCGAAGTAGACCTGCGGGAGGAACGCCGCACGGACGTCCCACACGCCCTGCTTCGCCTGCTCGAGGTAGGTCGTCAGACCGATCACGGGCTTGCGTCCTTCAGAGGCGTTCGAAGCCACGGACCCTCTCCCAGTCGGTCACGGCGGCGTCGTAGGTCTCGACCTCGATGCGCGCCTGGTTCAGGTAGTGGTCGACCATGTCGTCGCCGAACGCCGCCCGGGCGATGGCCGATTCGTCGAAGAGCTGCGCCGCCTCGCGCAACGTGGTCGGCAGGTGGTCGACGCCGGCCGTATAGGCATTGCCCTCCAGCCGGTCGGGCAGGGGCAGTTCGTGCTCGATGCCGTGGAGGCCTCCCGCGATGATGGCGGCGATGCCGAGGTACGGGTTGACGTCGCCGCCCGGCACGCGGTTCTCGACGCGCAGCGACGAGCCGTGGCCGACCACCCGCAGCGCGCACGTGCGGTTGTCGACGCCCCACGCGACGCCGGTCGGGGCGAACGAGCCCTTCGCGAAGCGCTTGTACGAGTTGATGTTGGGCGCGTAGAGCAGCGTGAACTCCCGGAGAGTCGCCAGGACGCCGGCGATCCAGTGCTCCATGAGCGGGCTGAAGCCGTGCGCGCCGTCGCCGGCCATCACGGGGTCCCCCGTCGCCGAGCGCACCGACAGGTGGATGTGGCAGCTGTTGCCCTCCCGCTCGTTGAACTTGGCCATGAACGTGAGCGACTTGCCGTGATGTCCGGCGATCGCCTTCGCGCCGTTCTTATAGATCGCGTGCTGGTCCGCCGTCTGCTGCACCTCGGCGAACCGGAACGCGATCTCCTGCTGGCCCAGGTTGCACTCGCCCTTGACACCCTCGGTGTAGAGGCCTGCCCCGTCCATCGACAGGCGGATGTCGCGCAGGAGAGGTTCGAGGCGGCCCGAGGCGAGCAGGTCGTAGTCGACGTTGTAGTCGGTGGACGGTGTGAGATCGCGATAGCCCTTGGCCCAGGCATCCCGATACGTGTCGTCGAAGACGATGAACTCGAGCTCCGTCCCGGAGAAGGCCACGAGACCGCGGTCGGCGAGCCGCTCGCGCTGGCGGTTCAGGATGTCGCGCGGCGACTGCACCACCGGATCGCCGTTCTCCCACGTGAGATCGGCCATGACCATCGCGGATCCGGGCAGCCACGGAATGCGTCGGAGGGTGGAGACGTCGGGCCGCAGCATCATGTCGCCGTAGCCGGTCTCCCAGCTCGACATCGCGTAGCCGTCGACGGTGTTCATATCGACGTCCACCGACAGCAGGTAGTTGCACGCCTCCGCACCGTGCGGCAGCACCTCCTCCTGGAAGAGCCGCGCCGATACCCGCTTGCCGACGAGCCTGCCCTGGGCGTCGGCGAACGCGACGATGACGGTGTCGATGTCACCCGCGGCGATCGCGGCGTCGAGATCGGAGACGCTGAGAGGGGCCTGGGCCGTCATGAGTCCTCCATTGGTGGGCAAGGCGTCCTTTTCGCCCCGCCCATTCCACCGTATCGGGCGTCGCGCGGGACGAAGTTGCTTCTAAAGGTAGACACGAAGTACCTTTCGCGCCATTCTCTTGCCCAGAGGCGATACATCCGTAGAAATCGCGCGCGCTTTCCCGAGAGCGAGGAGCCCGTCATGTCAGATTCCCGATCCGTCGGCGGCGTCACCTACACGCAGGCCGGCAGCGAGTACTTCCAGAAACGCCAGCTCACCCGGGCAGCCGGATTCTGGGGTCTGTGGGGCCTCGGCGTCGCTGCGGTCGTCTCGGGCGACTTCTCGGGCTGGAACTTCGGCCTCGGAGCCGCCGGCTGGGGCGGGCTGCTGATCGCGACGCTGATCATCATCGTCATGTACTTCGGCATGCTCTTCTCGATCGGCGAGATGTCGGCGGCGCTGCCCCACACGGGCGGTGCCTACTCGTTCGCCCGATCGGCGATGGGCCCCTGGGGCGGCTTCGTCACCGGCTTCGCCGAGACCATCGAGTACGTCTTCACCACGGGCGTGATCGTGCTCTTCTCCGCCGACTACCTGAACGGCATCTTCTCGATCCTCACCGGCGGGGCGTTCGACCTGAAGGCGGCGGGACTCCAGTGGGTCTGGTGGATCGTCCTCTACGCCGTGTTCATCGGTCTCAACACGGCGGGGGCCGCGATCTCGTTCCGTTTCGCCGTCGTCGTGTCGATCCTGACCATCGGCATCCTCGTGCTCTTCGGCGTGCTCGCGTTCGCGAACGGCGCCGTGGACTTCTCCCGCGTGTGGGACATCGCGCCCGATGAGTCCGTCGCCGGATCGTCGGAGTTCCTGCCCTTCGGTGGCATGGGCATCCTGTTCGCCCTGCCGTTCGCGATGTGGTTCTTCCTCGGGATCGAAGAGCTCCCCCTCGCGGCAGAAGAGGCGCACAACCCTCAGAAGGACATCCCCCGCGCGGGCATCTGGGGCCTGCTGACGCTCATCTTCACCGGCGCCATCGTGCTGTTCCTGAACCCGGCGGTCACCGGCTCGGCCGCGATCGCGGCGAGCGGCGAACCGCTGCTCGACGGCTTCCGAGCGTTCCTGCCGCCCCAGCTGGCCGCGGTGCTCGCCCTGTTCGCCCTGATCGGCCTGCTCGCCTCGCTGCAGGGCATCATGTTCGCGTACGGACGCAACATGTACTCCCTGTCGCGCGCGGGCTATTACCCCAAGTTCCTGTCGCTCACGGGCAAGCGCCAGACGCCGTGGGTGGCTCTGCTCACGGGCGCGATCATCGGCTTCGTCGTGCTCGTCGGCGTCGACCTCATCACGAAGGCCAACGAGGACATCGGCGCCGTCTCGAACGCGATCGTGCTCAACATCGCGGTGTGGGGCGCTGTCATCTCCTACCTGCTGCAGATGGTGTCGTACATCGTGCTCAAGGTGAAGCTGCCGAACGTCGCGCGCCCGTACCGCAGCCCGGTCGGCATCGCAGGCGCCGCCATCGCCGGGGTCATCGCACTCGCGACGTTCATCGGCCAGTTCATCAACCCCGGATACACGGCCGCGATCATCGCGATCGGCGTGCTCTATGTCATCGGCCTCGTCATCTTCGCCCTCGTCGGCCGCCACCGCCTCGTGCTCTCTCCGGAAGAGGAGTACGCGCTGTCCGGCGGCCAGCACCGCGATCCGCAGGCGGAGGGCTACGACGCGATGGAGAAAGAGGTCTTCGACAACAAGCCCTAGGTGTTCGGCCAAAACACCTTGTGCAGGGGAAGAGGAGCGGGGCGGCCTGGGGGACGCCCCGCTCCACTGCGTCACACGGACGATCTGGAAGACGGATGCTGTGCCCCGCGGCATCCGTCATCGGTCCGAGGTGTGCGTCAGTAGAGCAGGAACTGCTTCGGCTCGGTGGAGGGGATGCCGCCGATCTCGACCGACAGGTGGTACGAGGCGCCGCCGCCGGGAGCCATCGGGCGGTTGCCGTCGGCGCAGGTGCCGACCGCGGAGCGCGTGCGATCCCACGAGAGGGCCGTCGCACTCGACACCGTCTGCCCGGCGGCGATCAGCACGATCATGTCGCTGGGCTCGCTCTGGCAGTCGGTCGAGCGCCACCAGATGTCGTCGCCGCTGGTGACCGTGAACGACTGGGCGCTCGTGCCGACGTTCATCGTGCAGTCGGGACCGTTGTTGGTGAGCGTGATGGTGAACTGCGGCTGCTGATCGCCCGCATAGGTGTCGGCGCTGGTGACCGGCTCGACCGTGATCTCGCTCGCGACACAGGGCTGCGCAGTGGGAGTGGCGCCGGGCGTCGGGGTCTGCCCTTCGACGACAGCACCTTCGACGGCCCCGGTGGCGGTTCCCCCGGTCGTCGCCTGCGACGACGGCACCGGCAGAGACTCGGCCGTGTTCTTCGCCGGGGGCTTCTCGTCGGACGAGGTCGTCGCCGCCCCCGCCCACGGCTGCGCGATGAGCAGCCAGACCACCGCGGCGATGACCAGCAGCCCGATGATCAGCACGAGCCGCCGGCGACGGTAGACCGCCTTGGAGGGGCGACGTCGGGGGCTGGTGCCGGTCATGCTCAACAGGCTAACGGCGGGCGTCGCCTTCTCCCGTCGGCGCGCCCCGGATGCCGCGACCCGGCGGCCGCGCGAGCGTCAGAGACGCTTGATCATGCGGGTGTTGCCGAGGGTGTTCGGCTTCACGTGCGCGAGATCGAGGAACTCCGCGACACCCTCGTCAGGAGAGCGGATGAGCTGCGAGTACACGTCGGGGTCGACGACCTGCTCGCCGATCTGCTCGAACCCGCGACGCGTGAAGAAGTCGACCTCGAACGTCAGGCAGAACAGGCGAGAGAGGCCGAGCGTGCGGGCGTTCGTCTCGAGGCCCTCGACGATCGCGCGACCCACACCGTGGTGCAGCCAGCCGTCGGCGACGATGAGGGTGCGGACCTCGCCGAGGTCCTCCCACATGACGTGCAGCGCGCCGCAGCCGATCAGGTCGCCGTTCGCATCCTCGGCGACGAGGAACTGCTGCGTCGCCTCGTACAGCACGACGAGGTCCTTGCCGAGGAGGATCCGCCGCTGCACGAACGGCTCGAGGAGCGCCTGAATGCGGCGGACGTCGCTCGTGCGCGCCGGCCTGACTGTGAACTCTGCCACCCGTCCAGCGTAAGACCCCCCGCTCGCCGACGAACGCACCCACGAACGACGAAGAGCGGATGCCGCAGCATCCGCTCTTCGTTCCGATCAGGGTTTACGCGTTCGCAGCGAGATCCGGCGTCGCGGTGATCTCGCCGTTGTGGACGACGCCGACGGCGACCTTGTCGCCGCGCGGGCCGTGCTCGAAGACGAACTCGCCGTTCTGCGCGTCGACCTTCACGTGGTCGCCCGCATCGAGCTCGCCGTGCAGGATCTTCTCCGACAGACGGTCTTCGACCTCGCGCTGCATGGCGCGGCGGAGGGGACGGGCGCCGAGCGCGGGGTCGAAGCCGATCTCGATGAGCTTGTCCTTCGCGGCATCCGTCAGCTCGATCGTCATGTCACGATCCAGCAGACGCTCACCGAGACGCTTGGTGAACAGGCCCACGATCTGGCGCAGCTCGTCCTTATCGAGCTGCGGGAAGACGATGATGTCGTCGACGCGGTTGAGGAACTCGGGCTTGAAGTTGCGCTTCAGCTCCTCGTTGACCTTGCCCTTCATGCGCTCGTAGGTCGTGCCGCTGTTGCCCTCGACCTGGAAGCCCACGGGGCCACCGGCGATCGCCGACGAACCGAGGTTCGTCGTCATGATGATCACCGTGTTCTTGAAGTCGATGACGCGGCCCTGACCGTCGGTCAGGCGACCCTCTTCGAGGATCTGCAGGAGCGAGTTGAAGATGTCGGGGTGGGCCTTCTCGATCTCGTCGAAGAGCACGACCGAGAAGGGCTTGCGGCGCACCTTCTCGGTGAGCTGGCCGCCCTCTTCGAACCCGACGAATCCGGGAGGGGCACCGAACAGACGCGAGACGGTGTGCTTCTCACCGAACTCCGACATGTCGAGCGAGATGAGTGCGTGCTCGTCGTCGAAGAGGAACTCGGCGAGCGCCTTGGCCAGCTCGGTCTTTCCGACGCCCGTGGGGCCGGCGAAGATGAACGAGCCCGACGGACGCTTCGGGTCCTTGAGGCCCGCGCGCTGGCGGCGGATCGTCTTCGAGAGGGCGGCGATCGCCTCCTCCTGGCCGATGACGCGCTGGTGCAGCGCCTTCTCCATGAAGACGAGACGGCTCGACTCCTCCTCGGTGAGCTTGAACACCGGGATGCCGGTCGCCTGGGCGAGCACCTCGGCGATCAGGCCCTCGTCGACGACGGCGTGGCTGGCGACGTCACCCGAGCGCCACTGCTTCTCGAGGCGCAGGCGCTCGGCGAGCAGGGACTTCTCCTCGTCGCGCAGCGACGCGGCCTTCTCGAAGTCCTGGTCCTCGGAGGCGCGCTCCTTGTCTTCACGCACCTTCGCGATCTTCTCGTCGAACTCGCGCAGCTCCGGCGGGCTGGACAGGATCGACAGACGCAGGCGGGCGCCGGCCTCGTCGATCAGGTCGATGGCCTTGTCGGGGAGGAACCGGTCCGAGATGTAGCGGTCGGCGAGGTTCGCCGCCGCGACGATCGCGCCGTCGGTGATCTGCACCTTGTGGTGCGCCTCGTAGCGGTCGCGCAGCCCCTTGAGGATGTTGATCGCGTGGGGCAGGCTCGGCTCGGCGACCTGGATCGGCTGGAAGCGACGCTCGAGCGCAGCATCCTTCTCGAAGTGCTTGCGGTACTCGTCGAGCGTGGTCGCGCCGATCGTCTGGAGCTCGCCACGCGCGAGGAGCGGCTTGAGGATGGACGCGGCGTCGATCGCGCCCTCGGCGGCACCCGCACCCACGAGGGTGTGGATCTCGTCGATGAAGACGATGATGTCGCCGCGCGTGCGGATCTCCTTGGTGACCTTCTTCAGTCGCTCCTCGAAGTCACCGCGGTAGCGGGAACCGGCGATGAGCGAACCGAGGTCGAGCGAGTAGAGCTGCTTGTCCTTGAGCGTCTCGGGCACGTCGCCCTTGACGATGGCCTGGGCGAGGCCCTCGACGACCGCCGTCTTTCCGACACCGGGCTCGCCGATGAGGACGGGGTTGTTCTTGGAGCGGCGCGACAGGATCTGCATCACGCGCTCGATCTCCTTCTCGCGCCCGATGACCGGGTCGAGCTTGTTGTCGCGCGCGGCCTGCGTGAGGTTGCGGCCGAACTGGTCGAGCACCTGCGAGCCGCCCTGCGTCGTGCCCTGGGTCTGCTCGCCGGCGCCGCTCGCGACACCCGCGGGCTCCTTGCCCTGGTAGCCCGAGAGCAGCTGGATGACCTGCTGGCGCACCTTGTTGAGGTCTGCGCCGAGCTTGACGAGCACCTGGGCGGCCACGCCCTCGCCCTCGCGGATGAGGCCGAGGAGGATGTGCTCGGTGCCGATGTAGTTGTGGCCCAGCTGCAGCGCCTCGCGGAGGCTGAGCTCGAGCACCTTCTTGGCGCGCGGCGTGAAGGGGATGTGGCCGGTCGGCTGCTGCTGGCCCTGGCCGATGATGTCCTGCACCTGCTCGCGCACGGCGTCGAGCGAGATGCCCAGGCTCTCGAGCGCCTTGGCGGCGACCCCTTCGCCCTCGTGGATGAGACCGAGCAGGATGTGCTCGGTGCCGATGTAGTTGTGGTTCAGCATCTTCGCCTCTTCCTGGGCGAGGACGACCACACGACGGGCACGGTCGGTGAATCTCTCGAACATCGTTCACTCCTCCAGGGCGGTGTGGGTCTGCTGAGCCCATCTCGCCTTACATCGAGGGTAGCCAGCGGGTCGGGAGCGCACGGCCGTGTTCGCCGTGGGCATAGCGCTCGCGAAACGGAACGGATGCCTTGCGCCGCAGCATCCATCGGGCTTATCGTTTTTCGATAACAACGTTTATCGATATGGGGGCTCATATGGCATGGCAGTTCCTCGCGCTGTGGGTCGGGCTGCCGATCCTCGTCGGTACCTTCGTGGTCGTTGTGTTGGTGCGGACTCGACGTGCGGACGAGCACGGCGTGCTGTCGCGCGTCGAGCAGTGGGTGATTGCCGCGGTGGGAACCGGCGCGATGCTCGTCGCCGCGGGGAGCGCCGTCTTCCTGATCACGGTCGGCGTGCAGGTCTTCACGGCGGAGCCCAGCCGCATCACGGGGTTCCCGCTCGCCAACGCGCTGGTCCCTGAGTTCACCGGCAAGTCCGACGCGATCGTCAACGCCGGGTACGAGTCCGTGTGGCTCGAGGTCGCGCAGCTTCCGGATGGGACGCGCTGGCTGCTCTACCTCGAATACGCGCTTCCGCTGGTCGCGGCGCTCGCGATCGGTGTCGCCGTCTCGTGGCTCGCGATCGTCCTTTTGCGAGGTCGCCCCTTCGTCCGCTCACTGCCGAACGTCGTCGGCGTCGCCGCAATCGCGGTGCTGGTCGGCGGGATGGGGTCGCAGGTGGCGGCCAGCGCGGCGCGCGCCTCCGTGGTCTCGTTCATCGGCGAGCGCGTGATCACCGCCGGCGACCAGGGCGACGGCCCCTACGAAGGACTCATGGGATGGAGCCTGATGCTCGACCTCGCCCCGATCGGCTGGGCGCTCGGGCTGGCGCTTGTCGCCGCGGCGTTCCAGATCGGCATCCGCATGCAGAAGGACACGGAGGCCCTGGTCTGATGATGACGGAAGCCGCAACCAAAGGCGCACCCGGCGCACTCGATCTGCTGCTGTACTCGGTCGCCGTCGCAGTCGGCGCGGTTCTCTGGGCTGTGATGCGCGTCGCCGCGGTGTTCGACCCGGCGGGAGTGCCGTTCGCGCTGCCGGTGACCGACACCCCGGTCGACGTGCAGCTCGAGGGCGAGGCGTCGCCTGCTTCGCGGGTGCTCACCCAGGCCGCGGTACTCGTCCCCGACCTCGACGTCACCGGAAGGGTGTTTCTGGTCGTGTCGGCTGTTCTGACGGTGATCGGAACGCTCGTCGTGGTCGGTGCGCTCATCCGAGTTGCGCTCGCCTTCCGCGCCGGCGACTTCTTCGCCCGCCGGGTGACGCGCGGCCTCACCCTCATCGGCGCGACCGTCTTCGCGACGGCCCTCCTCGTGATGCTCAGCGACGCGATGGCCCGACGCAGCGCGATGGAAACGCTCGGGCTGGTCTACGAGCCGCTCGGCATGCTCGACCTGGTCGCGTTCGCGCCGGCGTGGATCGCGGCGATCGTCTTCGGAGTGCTCGCAGGCGCTTTCGCCCACGGCGAGCGGCTCCAGCGCGACGTGCGAGGCCTCGTGTGACTCCCGCCGACGACGACGGCCCCTCCGGGGTGCACTGCCGGCTCGACGAGCTGCTCGAGGAGCGCGGCATGACCCTGACACGGCTGTCGGAACTCGTCGGGGTCTCGGTCGTGAACCTGTCGATCCTCAAGAACGACCGCGCGCGAGCGATCCGTTACTCGACCCTCTCGGCGATCTGCCGAGCGCTCGACTGCGAGATCGGCGACCTGCTGGTGCGGGCGGATTGAGGATTCCGGCCGCCCACCGCCGCAGCATCCGTCCCGTCCCGTCCCCGTCCCGTCCCCCACCCCCGTCCTGCCCCGTGCCCCGTCCCGTCCCGCCCGCTCCGCAGTCACTTTCGGTCACCTGACGGTGCAGCGATCGACCCGAAGTGACTGCGGAGCGGCGGCAGTGGAGGTCGCCATCGGCGACGGGAACGGATTGCCGACCGCACGCGGCGGACGAGGCCCGCCCGCCCGTCGAACACGTCGTTCTTCGTGACACGGATCACGAACCAGCCGGCGCCGGCCAGCGCCTCGTAGCGAGCGATGTCCTTCGCCCATTGCTCGGGATCGCGAAGATGGTGTTCGCCCTCGTACTCGATGGCGATCCTCAGTTCGGGGTACGCGAGGTCGACGACTCCGATGAGTCCCCCGATCGAGTCGAACACTGCATGATTCAGGAGCGGCTCGGGCAGACCCGCGTCGACGATGATCAGCCTGCAGCGCGTCTCCGTTCGCGACGCCGAACGGGTGCGCACACGGGGCAATGCCTCCCTCAACGCCCTGATGCCCACCCTCCGGCCAGACCGCACCGCCGATTCGAGCTCGGAGAGAGTGCCGAGCGGCTGCGCGTCCCCCGTGAACATCTGCTCGCGGACGACCCCGTCGGCGAGGGCTACGAGGTCGTACTCGTCGCGCACGACCGCCGCCAGCATCACCCACGTGAATGCGGGACTCGTCAGCGGAACGCCGTGGGTCGCGTGATCGACGACCGCGACGCTTCGCTGCTTCACCTGGTGGCCGAGAACTCCGTCGTGCCGCGGATGCCGCAGCGGAGCGCGCACCGCGACGTCGAGCATCCGGGGACGACCGAACGCATCGGTCAGGACGCGAGACGGAAGTGGCAGCTCCCACAACACTGCAGCGGTCACGTGCGAGAAGAACTGATTCGCGGGCATCACCCGCGCGTAGAGGAGGGCACGTTCGCGAATGGCTGCGGTGGCAGCCTCCGCCTTGGACCGCGTTCCCGGCGGCGCGGGGGCTGCGTCGCACACCACGCGGAGCCCGCGGAAGGGGCTGTCGAGGTCGAGAGCCCGCAGCCTCGACCTCGGGACACCGGCACTCCTCGCCTCCGCGATCGTGAAGACCGTCCCGAGACCGTGTGGAAGCGGCGTTCTGCGCATGCCGCCCGATCCTGACAACGCGGTCGCTCGCGGTGGCGCTCGGTTCAGCCTTCTGTGGACGACGGCGCCGCCGCTCCTCCTTGGGGAGGAACCAGCGCCTGCCGCTCCGCAGTCAGTAAGGGCTGGACTCGAGGCCCAGGACGCGCCAAGGGTGACTGCCGAACGAAGGCGCCCGAACGCCGGGGCACGCGGCGCCCGCACGGCGCGGTAAGCGGTGCCCGAACGCCGGGGTCCGCGGCGCTCGCCCACGGCGTTCCGCAGTCAGTAAGGGCGGGACTCGAGGCCCCGGACGCACCAAAAGTGACTGCCGAACGAAGACGCCCGAACGCCGGGGCACGGAGCGCCCGGACGGCGCGGTAAGCGGTGCTCGCCCACGGCGTTCCGCAGTCAGTTAGGGCGGGACTCGACGCCGGGAACGCGCCGAAAGTGACTGCCGAACGAAGGCGCCCGAACGCCGGGGTACGCGGCGCCCGGACGGCGCGGTACGCGGTGCCCGAACGCCCGGGGGACGCGGCGCTCGCCCACGGCGTTCCGCAGTCAGTAAGGGCGGGACTCGACGCCGGGAACGCGCCAAAAGTGACTGCGGAGCAATGGGCGGGCGGGCGGGTCGGCGGGGGGCGGGCGGGCGGGCGGGCGGGCGGCTGAGGGGTGGACGGATGCTGCGGGCCGCGGCATCCGTCCATCCGGGTGTCAGTTGGGGTAGATCGGGATGCGGATGTTGTCGAACTCGCCGCCGGTGAGGATCGCGAAGGTCTCGGCGTCCTCGTCTTCGAGGCCGTTGACCGCCGTGACGACGCCGCGCGGGGCCATGTCCATGGTGCAGACCTGGTCGGCCGGCGGGGTCACGAAGGTCACGGTGACCTCGGTCGCGCTGGTCGGCTCGGTGTTCTCGATCGTGGGGGCGCACGACGACGAGCCCCACGACAGGATCACGAACTGGCCGTCGACGTCGGTCCAGCCGGCGCTCGGCAGGTAGTCCGTCTCGCCCCCGGTCGCGAGGCCGGCGACGCCCTCGAGGTCGGTGTCGCCGTGCCAGCCCTCACCGGTCACCTCGATCTCGACGCCCGCCGCCGGGTCGACGCCCTCGGGCACGCCCACGAGGGAGACCCGCGGAACAAGGTCCCGCGTGCAGGCGGTGTCGCCCGCCGGCTCGACCAGCGTCACCTTCATGATGCCGTTGTCGTAGGTCGCATCCTCGGCGGTGGGGATGCATGTCGACGAACCCTGCGTGACGATGCCGATCGTGCGGCCGCCGTCGAGCCAGGCCGCGCCGACTTCCTGCTCGTTGCTGTCGTCGCTCTTGTCGGTCGCGGCCGGCGAGGGGGTGGTGCCGCCGCCGCCGGCGGGGGTCGCGCAGGCGGTCAGGAGTCCTGCGGTGAGCAGCGCCAGGCCGAGCCCGGCGAGCAGTGAACGGGAGCGAACGGGCATGAGGGCCTCCTGGAGTTCCGCGGACGCCATCCCCCGCGGCATCCGTCACCCATATCGTGTCGCAAAACGCCCCGGAATCTCAGCACTCCGATCACGTCGAGGTCACGATCCGCCGGGAGAACGCCCTACTGCAGCGCCGAGGTGAGACGCGCGAGATTGTCGAGCACCGTCGAGCGCAGCGGCTGCTTCTCCCACTCCTCGAGCGTGAGCTCGCGCGAGAGCGAGCGGTACATGTCTTCCACGATGCGCATCTGGCGCACGAACTCCTCGCCGCGCACGAGCATCGAGATCTCCATGTTGAGACCGAACGAGCGCATGTCCATGTTGCTCGAGCCGACGATGGCGACCTCATCGTCGATGGTGAGGCTCTTCGTGTGCAGGATGAAGGGCTTCTTGTACATCCAGATCTTCACGCCCGCGCGCAGCAGCGCCTCGTAGTAGCTGCGCTGCGCGTGGTAGACGATCGCCTGGTCGCCCTCCTCCGACACGAAGAGCTCGACATGGATGCCGCGTTGGCACGCTGTCGTGATCGCCAGGAGCATCGCCTCGTCAGGCACGAAATACGGGCTCACCACGATGATCTTGCGCTGCGCCGCATAGAGCAGCCCGGCGAAGAGCTTGAGATTGTTCTGGAATTCGAAGCCCGGTCCCGAGGGGATGATCTGGCAGTCGAGATCGCCCGGCCCGCTCGTCACGTCGAACAGGTCGATCTGGTCGGTGAGCACCTCGTCGGTCTCGCTGTACCAGTCGCTCAGGAAGACGGCATTGACGGATGCCACGACCGGGCCTTGGATGCGCGCCATGAGGTCGACCCAGTGCAGGCCCCGCTTGATGTTCTTGCGCAGGTTGTACGTCGAGGCGGTGACGTTCTGCGAGCCGGTGAACGCGACGCGTCCGTCGACGACGAGGAGCTTGCGGTGGTTGCGCAGATCGGGCCGCTGGTACTTGCCGCGCAGCGGCTGCACCGGGAGCATGAGGTGCCACTGCGCGCCCATCCCGGTCAGGCGTTTGAGCGTGCGCTTGTAGAACGGCTTGCCGCGGTTCGCCCAGTGATCGAGCAGCACGCGCACCGTCACGCCGCGCGCCGCCACCTCTTCGAGCGCGCGGAAGAAGTTGTCGGTCGCCGCATCCGCCTGCAGGATGTAGAACTCGACGTGCACGAACCGCTCGGCTTCGCGGATGGCGTCCGCCATCGCGTCGAGACTCTCCTGGTAGTCGGGGATCAGGTGTGCGGCGTTGTCGCCCGCCAGGGGCATCGCACCGAGATTGCGGTTGAGCGTCACGAGCGACGTGAACCAGCTCGGCGCATGCGGGCGCAGTGTTCCGAAGTCCAGCGACGCGCTGGTGTCGTGGATGTAGTCGTTGATGCGCTCCTGCTTGCGACGGCGTTTGCGCGGAAGCCGCGGGTTGCCGATGAGCAGGAACAGGAAGACGCCGATGATCGGGATGAAATAGATGGCGAGCAGCCACGCCATCGCCGCCGTCGGGCGGCGGTTGCGCGGCACCACGATGATCGCCGTGACGCGGATGACGATGTCGACGATGAAGACGAGCACCACCCACCACGTCGCGTCGAACGTGATGGTGATCATCGAGCGGAGCCTCTCCCCGGCGTCGGGCGGACCGACCGGATCGGACACGCCGATCGAGCGGTGTGCCCCACACTATCGGGGGCGGCGGACGCGGCCCTCATCCGGGCGAGGTCGGCGCGTGCCGCGCGGGATCAGCGTGCGGCGCCTGCGCCGGCGCCGATCAGGCGTCGGTGGAGGCGGTGCCGGGCGCCACCGGCGGCAGCCCGCGCTTGGCGCGCTCTTCGGCCTCGATCTTCGCGTAGACACGACGCTCGGTGCGGTCGGCGCGGACGATGCTGCGCAGCACGAAGAAGAAGATCAGCGACACGAGGACGGTCGGCAGGAGCGTCCAGAGCGCCGCGACCCAGTAATCCATGTCTTCAAGGATACGCCGTGCGGGTATCGCCTCCTCCCCAGTGCATCTCTTTCGGCCTTGCAGCGGCGGCGCCTGTGGAAACGGCGGTGAGGGCCTCGCGCGTCACGACACTCGTCCCATGACCCCCACCATCGTCAAAGCCGCGGACGCCGCGCAGTTCCTCTCCTTCGTCCCCCGCATGCTCGGCTACCACCCGACGCAGAGCCTCGTGGTGATCCCGTTCCACGGCGCCCGCAGCCTGGGCGCCATGCGCTTCGACCTCCCCGACGGCGACACGGACGCCGTCGACCGGATCGCAGCGACGGTCGCGGGCATGGTGTGCCGGCTCCCCGAGGCCGATGCCGTCGCCGCGATCGCGTACACCGGAGCACGGTTCCAGGACGAGAGACGGATGCCGCATCGCGACCTCCTCGCCGCGCTCGAGCGCCGCGCGGATGCGTGCGGACTGCGGGTCACCGATCTGCTGTGCGTCGGCGCCGACGGGTGGGGCTCGTTCCTCGACGCAGAGTGTCCCGCGACGGGGAGATCGCTCGGCGACCTGGAGTGGATCGGCTCCGGGGACATCCCGGAGCCGGACGGCGATCAGTCGACGGGCGCCGACCTGCCGGAGTGCTCGCCCGAGGAGCGGGAGCGGGTCGCGAAGGCGATGACGGCGCTCGACACGGCGGTGGCGGTGCTGTGCGGACCACAGGCGGACGGCGGGACTGCGGCGCGCACTGCGCGATCTGCCCGCACCGCGTGCGACGACGCGGTGACGGGCTTCGCCCGCGGAACGGAGGACGCGACGAGCGCGGCGCTGCCGAGCGCGCGGGTGAGCGACCTCGGCCCCGTTCCGGCGCCGGTGTCGGGCGCGGCAGAGGCTGCGGCATCCGTCGCCGACGAGGGGGCGCGCGTCGACCCGCAGGCGCTCGCGGCGGTCTGCCGGTTCGACGATCTGCCCGGGTTCTTCGAGGACGCCCTCGCACGACCGCTGGAGGCGAGGGACGCGTACGACGTCGCCGCCCTCGTGTGGTGCCTCGCGCGCCCGTCGCTGCGGGATGTCGCGCTCGTGCAGTGGAGCGGCAACCTGGCGCAGGGGGACGAGGCGTTCGATGCGCAGCTGCGGTGGGAGTCGGGCGAGGAGTATCCGGCGCACCTCGCGATGCGCATGTGGGGAGAGGGCGACCGCCCGCAGGTGTCACGGCTCGAGACCGCTCTGCAGCTGTCGCGGGGGGCGGCCGCAGTCGCGCCGCGGGACGCACAGCCGGGTCCGCTCGCGATGTGCGCGTGGCTGTCGTGGGCTCTCGGTCGCTCGACCCATGCGGCGGCCTACGCGGAGCGCGCATGCGAGATCGAGTCCGAGCACGGGCTGTCGCAGATCGTGCTGTCGTTCGTGAACGCCGGGCACCTGCCGGACTGGGCGTTCCAGAGGGGGAGCGCCCCGTGATCCGCGCGCGGGAGGATCCCGCCGACGGACTACTTGACGAGCGGGAAGAGGATCGTCTCGCGGATGCCGAGCCCGGTCACCGCCATGAGCAGCCGGTCGATGCCCATGCCCATGCCACCGGTCGGCGGCATGCCGTGCTCGAGCGCGCGCAGGAACTCCTCGTCGATCCGCATCGCCTCGAGGTCGCCCTTCGCGGCGAGCTTGGCCTGTTCGACGAAGCGCTCCCGCTGGATGACCGGGTCGATGAGCTCGGAGTAGCCGGTCGCGAGCTCGAAGCCGCGCACGTAGAGGTCCCACTTCTCCACGACGCCGGCGATCGAGCGGTGCTCGCGCACGAGCGGGCTCGTGTCGACCGGGAAGTCCATGACGAAGGTGGGGCGCACGAGGCCCGGCTTCACGAAGTGCTCCCACAGCTCCTCGACGAGCTTGCCGTGGATCGCGTGCGGCGGCAGGTCGACGCCCTCGGCCTCGGCGAGCGAGACGAGGTCCTCGAACGGCGTCTCGGGCGTGATCGAGCGGCCCGCCGCCTCCGACAGCGACTCGTACATCGACAGGCGGTCCCACCGCCCGCCCAGGTCGTACTCGGTGCCGTCGGCCCAGATCACCGTGGTCGAGCCCGAAATCGCCACGGCCGCGTTCTGGATCAGCTCCTGCGTGAGGTCGGCGATGCCGTTGTAGTCGCTGTACGCCTGGTACGCCTCGAGCATCGCGAACTCGGGGCTGTGGGTCGAGTCGGCGCCCTCGTTGCGGAAGTTGCGGTTGATCTCGAAGACGCGGTCGATGCCGCCGACCACGGCGCGCTTGAGGAACAGCTCGGGCGCGATGCGGAGGTACAAGTCCGTGTCGAACGCGTTGGAGTGCGTGATGAACGGGCGTGCCGACGCTCCACCGTGCTGCACCTGCAGCATCGGGGTCTCGACCTCGATGAAGTCGTGCGACGCGAACGTCTGTCGCAGGCTCGCGTTGACCTTCGCGCGTGCGAGGACCGTGTCGCGCGCGCGGTCGCGCACGATGAGGTCGAGGAAGCGGCTGCGGACGCGACTCTCTTCGCTGAGCTCGGAGTGCAGGTTCGGCAGCGGGAGCACGGCCTTCGACGCGATGCGCCACTGCGACACCATGATCGACAGCTCGCCGCGGCGGCTCGAGATGACCTCACCCGAGACGAAGACGTGGTCTCCGAGGTCGACGAGCTCCTTCCAGGCCTGCAGCGACTCGTCGCCGACGGCTGCGAGCGACACCATCGCCTGGATGCGGCTGCCGTCGCCCGCCTGCAGCGAGGCGAAGCAGAGCTTTCCGGTGTTGCGGCTGAAGACGATGCGTCCGGCGACTGCAGCGGTGACACCGGTCTCGGCCCCCGCCTCGAGGTCGGCGAACCGATCGCGCAGGGCCGGGATCGTGTCGGTGATCGGCAGGCTGACCGGATACGCCCCACCCGCGGCATCCGTGCGCTCCGCGATCAGTCGCTCGCGCTTGGCCAGCCGCACGGCCTTCTGCTCGAAGACTTCTTCTTCGGTCGGCTCGTCGGGCGCGGTCGCGTCGGTCACGGGGTGGGCTCCTCGGTGGGGTGTTCTCCGCAGAACGCGGACCCCCAAGTCTACCGAGGTGCTCAAGGGCGCGAGTAAGGTCGGGGGCGGCCCTTCGAACGCCCTCGACACGATCGGACGACGCGATGTCGCAAGCTCGTCGCACGATGTCGGATGTCGCCGGGTTCTGGGTCGTCGCGGCCGCGTTCACGAGCGTCACCGCCTATGCCACAGTCCCGACGCCCCTGTACCCGCTGTACCAGGCGGCCGACGACTTCCCCGTTCCGGTCGTGACGTTCATCTTCGCCGCGTTCGCGGTGGGGGTCGTCTTCAGCCTCTTCCTGGTCGGCCACATCAGCGACTGGGCGGGACGCCGCCGGATGGCGGTGACCGCGGTGCTCGTCTCGGCGCTCGCGGCCATCATCTTCCTCGTGTGGAACTCGGTTCCGGGCCTCATCGTCGCGCGGTTCGTCGACGGGGTCAGCGTCGGCATGCTCAGCGCCGCGGCGACGGCCCACCTCGCCGAGCTGCGCGCAAGAGCCCGCCCCGCGGAGACTGCGGTGGTTGCGGCGTCGGTCGCCGGAGCCGCCAACCTCGGCGGGCTGGCGCTCGGCCCCCTGGTGGGCGGCCTGTTCGCCGAGTTCGCCCCCGACCCCCTCGAGCTGCCGCACTTCGTCTTCCTCGTGCTCTTCATCGCCGCGGTGTTCGTTCTGCGCCACGTGCCCGAGACGGTCGACACGTCGGCGCGGCATCCGGCCTACCGACCGCAACGGCTGGCGTTCCCCGCCGGATCCGGCGCGGCCTTCGCTGCGGCGGGCACCGGCGCGGCCGCCTCGTTCGCGCTGTTCGCGCTGTTCACGTCGCTGGCGCCGACATTCCTCCACGACACGTTCCACGTGTCCGACCACCTCGTGGACGGTGCCACCGTCTTCGCCGTCTTCGGCGCCGCGGCGCTCGCGCAGCTGCTGCTGGTCCGCGTCGCCCAGCGGGCGCAGCTCCTCATCGCCATCCTGTGCTTCGTCGTCGGACTCGTGTCCATCGCCGCGGGCGCCCTGATCCCCGCGCTCGCGCTCTTCATCGGGGGCGGGATCGTCGCCGGGTCCGGCGCCGGCATCATGTTCCGCTCGGCGATCGCCGCGGCCGGGGCGCTCTCGGCGCCCGACCGCCGGGGCGAGACGCTCGCACTTCTCTTCCTCATCGCCTACGGGGGACTCGTCGCACCCGTGCTCCTCGTGGGCCTGAGCCTTCCGTTCGTGGGCGAGACGACGGTGCTCCTCGTCTTCTCCGCCGTCGTGCTCCTCGCGACGCTCGGCGCGGGTGTCGCCATGCGCCGCCACTCGCTCCCGGCACGCACGCGATAGGGCGACCGGGCAGGGTGATCCCGGCTGTGGCCTCCGCGGATCACCTCAAGGCAGGTCGACCGGCACCCCGAGCGGTGCCCAGCGGATGCGCTCCCGCACCGGCCCCGGGGCGGCGTCGAAGACCGCCGCGGCGGCCTCCTCCTGCTGCGAGAAATGGCTCCAGCCCTCGACATGGACGGGCACGGCGACGCCGGGCTGGGCGAGTCCGATCAGTTCGACCGCGTCATCGGCGTCCATCGTGTACGCGAGCGGACCCGTGAGCGGGAACTTCACGGCACCGATGTGGACGAGCGCCACGTCGGGCAGCATCCCGGTCGCCGCGCGCCGCAGGCCGCCGTACAGGACGGTGTCGCCCGTCATCCACAGGCCGGGCCGGGCGGCGCCCGCGAGCGAGAGCGCGAACCCGACGACGGGTCCGACGATCGGACCGGTGAGCGGGGCGCCGTGCCGGCACGGGGTCGCGGTGACGACGAGGTCGCGCTTGCCCTCTGCGGTGAGGGTGACGGCATCGCCGGTGGCGAGGCCCCGGGCGTCGGGATGTGCGCCGTCCTTCGTCAGCGCCTTCGCGCCCGCGACGGTGGTCAGCACCGTCCGCGCCGCCGACAGCCCGGCCCGACCCGCGTCGTCGAGGTTGTCGGCGTGGTGATGGTGGCTCAGCAGCACCACATCGACGGGGCCGATCTCGTCGAGCGGGATGGCGGGACCGGTGGTCTTGCGCGACGACGTGCCCAGCGCGAAGGAATAGGTGCGGCCCGGCGGGTCGAACGTCGGGTCCGTGAGGATCCGCCACCCTTCCCATTCGACGAGGGCGGTCGGACCGCCGATCCGCGTGACGCGCATGTCGCCTCCCAGCCCTTGTTCCCGGGGTCAGCCCAGGTAGATGTCGGCGTTGTCGATGAACCGATGCCCCGCCACAGAGGCGGCGATGAGAGCGAGGGCGGGACCGCTGCTGCCCTCGTCGACGGGCAGGAACGTCGCCGGGTCGACGACGCTCAGGTACTCCAGCCGGATGCGCGGCTCCCCCATGAGCGCAGACTGAGCGGCGGCGATGCACGCGTCCACGCCGCGGTCCGCGTTCGCAGCGGCCGCGTCGAGCGCGGCCGGCAGGAGCGCGGCGGCGGCGAGGTCGCGCTCCTCGAGCATGCCGACCCGCGTCGACACGGGCAGGCCGTCGTCCCCGCGCACGGTCTCCACCGTCGCGACCTCGACGTCGAAGAACAGATCGCGGATCATGCGGCGGACGAGGAAGACCCGCTGCCGGTCCCGCTCGCCGTAGACGGCGACGTCCGGGTCGACGAGGTGGAAGAGCTTCGCCTCCACCGTGAGGAGCCCGTCGAAGTAGAACGGGCGCGCACGCCCTTCGTAGCGGAGGCCGAGATCGCCCGCGGTGACCTTCGTCGTCGCGGAGCCGGTGGGGAGCAGCTCGTTCGCGTCGGGCGCGAACACGACCTCGACACCGAGCGACTCGAGGAGGCGCTCGTCCTCGTCGGGCGTCCGGGGATACGCCGCGAACTCTGCCGGCGACGCGAAACGCAGCGGATTGACGAACACCGAGACGACCACGACGTCGGCGACTTCACGCGCGCGATGGACGAGGTCGATGTGCCCGTCGTGGAGCGAACCGATGGTGGAGATGAGCGCGATGCGCGCCCCCGGGGCGGCGGCGCGGACCTCGGCGAGCCGAGCCCGCAGCTCGTCGACGGTGCTGATCATCCTTGGATCGTAGCGGGGGGTTCGCCCCGCGCCGGACCAGAGCCTGCTTCTGCCAGCGCCTGATCGAGCGTGGTGTGCGCGAGAGCCGACAGGAACGACCCGGGATACGGCACCCCGGCCTCCGCCAGCAGCGCGGCCGCCTGGTGCACGATGGACCGTGAGAACACCCGCGCCGTCGCGATCGCCTCCCCGTATGCGGGACGCGCCGACTCTTCGACGACGACAGGCTCGCAGCCGAGTTCGACGGCGAGCGCCTGCGCGATCGGCAGCACGGGAGCGGGTGCGGTGACAGCCGCGTACGCACTGGAGAGCGCCCGCAGATCCATCGAGGTCCCGGTGAACTCGATCGCGGGGTGCACGGCGAGCGGGATCACGCCCTTCGCCACGGCGGCCGACAGGATCCCGGTGCCGAAGGTCGGATCCGTGTGCAGCACGAGCTGCCCCGGCTGCCACGCGCCGACCTCGGCCAGACCGCTGACGAGACCCTCGAGCTGGTCGTGCGGCACCGCGACGAGCACGAGCTCGCTCCGGCGGGCGACCTCGGTCGCGTCGAGCACGGGAACTCCGGGCAGGATGGCCTCGACCCGCTCGGGATCGGAGCCTTTCGTGACGCCCACCAGCGCGTGCCCGGCCCCGCCGAGCGCAGCGCCGAGCACGGGCCCGACCCGGCCGGCGCCGATGATGCCGACCCCGAGACGGCCCTCGCGGCTCACTCTCGGTCCTCCCCCGGCTTCGGAACGACGATGTAGCCCGCCGGCGGCGGGGGCACGGATGCTGCCGCCTGGGCATCTGCGCCGGCAGCAGGTGGAGCGGGCACCGCAGCGGCCGGCGCGTACACCTCGGGGGTCAGGGAGACGGAGTCGGCAGCTTCCGGTTCGTCCTCAGCCCAGCGGTGGGTGCGGTCGACCAGCGCCGCGCGCACCGACCCGTGGGCGACGTCGTCGAACAGCGCCAGGGCGGCGTCGCGGTCGACGGCCGCGAGGAACGGCGACACCGGACCTGTGACGACGTGCGCGCGCACGTTGGTCACGCGCGACGCGCGGTCGAGCGGCCCCTGGTGGAGCCCGAAGCTCTGCAGGCGCGCGAGCGGGAGGATGACGAGCTTGCGCCACACCACGCCGCGCCGCATCAGGAGCACGTCGTCGGTGAGGCGGAAGCCGTTGCGGCGGTACGAGAACGGCCGGATCCACCACGCGCGCTTCGGCGTGTTCGTGAAGGTGTCATCGTCGGTCGGCCCGAACATGCCCTGCCGCACGATGAGCGCCCGCTCGTCGTCGGGCAGCGAGGGCTGGAGCAGGCGCAGCACCCGCTCGACGTCCGCCGCGGTGCCCACCGGCAGCACCGTCGTGAACTGATCGGTCGTGGTGTCGGCGGCGCTGCGGCCGGTGAGGCGGTTGATGCGGATCGTCCACCACCCGGCGGGGCGCCAGAAGACCCCCTGCGTCACTTCGACGGCATGCACCCGGCCGGGCGGGACGATCTCGGTGATCGTCGTGAAGAGCCCGAACGTGATGCGCACGCCGTCGGGCGTCGGCGCGATCGAGTAGCGCAGCGAGCGGACGATCGAGCGCACCCAGTACGCGCCGAAACCGATGATCGCGGGCACGAAGCCGAGCAGCAGCCACGTCACGCCCTGGCTGACACCGATCACGATGGCGATGATGGCGAACAGCAGTCCGAGCGTCGACGCGCTGAGGACATGGGATGCCACGAGCCGGCCGACCGGGATGTGCACGACCGATTCCCGTTCGGCGACGGGGGCCTCGGGTCCCTCGATGAGCCCCGTGATCTCGCGTCCGACGGTCTGACTGAGGGACGCCACCCTGCCGGCCTGTCGCGACGCGGCCCCACTGCCGGGGCCGGCGGCCATCGCGAGGCGGCGCCCCGACGCGAGGCGGAGGATGTCGGCGCGGACCGCCTCGGCATTGGCGGTCGAGAGGTACTCGAGCTTGACGTTCGCGTCGGTGCCCGCGCCGACGACCTCGAGCTTGGCCATGCCCAGCAGCCGCGCGATCATCGGCCGCGTGAGATTGACGCCCTGTACACGGTCGAGAGGCGCACGCCGCTGCGTGCGGAACAGGATGCCGCTGCGCACCTCGACGTCGTCGTCGGTGATGCGGAAGGTGTGGAAGCGCCACGAGGTGTAGAACACCGCGACGAGCACGATGAGAACCGCGAGGACGGCGACCCCCGCCAGCACGTAGAGGTTGTTCGCGATGATGAAGTCGATGGGGTCGCCGCCGACCTGCTCCCACTCCACGACCTCGTCCCCCACCCCGGGCGCGAGCCACGGCAGGAAGATGTACAGCAGGCGGTCGCGCAGGTTCGCGAAGACGATGCCGATGACGACGATGAGGAACAGGCCGCCGCGCAGCAACGGCGTCAGCGGGTGCAGCCGGTGCCACTCGCCGTCACTCAGCGGCGATCGCACCAGCTGCGGCGGCGGAACGCCGGGGCCGGCAGGCGTCGCCTCAGGAGGGGGAAGCGTGCTCATAGCCCGGTACGGCGGCTCTCGGCGACTTCGACGAGGTGGTCGCGGAGGGTCTCGGCGGTGGACTGCGCCAGCCCCGGGATCACCACGCCTGTCGCGGCGGCGGCCGTCACGAACTTGAGCTGCGCGATGCCGAAGCCGCGGTCGAGCGGACCGTGCGTGATGTCGATGAGCTGCATGCGACCGTAGGGCACGGCGACGAAGCGCTGCCACAGGATGCCGCGACGGAAGACGAGGTCGTCGTCGCGGAGCTGGTAGCCGATCGCCCGCGCCTGCCGCGGAAGGATGGCGAGGGTCCACGCGAGGATCACGGTCATGATGCCGCCGGGGATCCACGCCCACAGCTGGTGCATCAGCAGCGCGAGCACGAGCGTGGCGGCGATGACGATCAGCAGGAACGACCCCGTCGAGATCAGCTGCACCGTCACGTACTTCGGCGAGATCTGGTGCCACACCCCGCCCTCGAGCGCGAGACGGTTCTCGGACCGCGGCTCGACGAGCTCCTCGAACTCGGGGGCGGTGACGGGCACCGCGGCCGTCTCAGTGGTCGTGGATGCGCGGTTCGAGTCCGGAATCTTCTCCGGGCTGTTCGTCATCGTCGTCCTTCCGGATCGTGCACAGGTGCTCCGCGACCAGACCCGCGGCGACCAGCAGGGCGCCGCACACGGTCGTCGCGATGACCGTTCCCAACGAGCCTAGCGAGGGCGTGACCGGCCGGGTCGAAAGGAAGATCCACAGGCCTGCGCCCAGCCCGCCGATCGCGGCGCCCACGATGCTCGACGCCTTCGCGAGCATCGCGATGCGCACGGCGCGGAACGGGTCGACCGTCGTCTTGGCGGTGCCGTGGGTGGCACGGCGGATCGGGACCGCGAGGGCGATCACGACCACACCGAGCAGCACGAGGAGGATGGGCAGGGTCACGGCGGGCGTGAACGTGGGGCTCCCCGCGGAGGTCAGCAGCTGGTCCACGAGGAAGCCCGCCGCGACCCCGAGGACCGCGGCGATGATCAGCACGCCCGCACTGGTGCGCTTCATCGGCCCTCCGTCCGCAGCCGGCGCAGCGCCTCGTCGACTCGGCCGACACCCGGGAGCACCGCGTCGGGGTCGACGGCCAGCCACGGCCCGAGCACGAAGTCGCGCTCGGCCGCGCGCGGATGCGGCAGCAGCAGGCGCGGATCGTCGCTGACCACGTCGCCGTAGGCGATCAGGTCGAGGTCGAGCGTGCGGTCCTCCCAGCCTCCCTCGCGCGCGGAACGCGCGACCGACCGTACCCGGCCGTGCCGCTGCTCGATCGCGTGGAGGTAGCCGAGCAGCACCGAGGGCGCCAGGCGTGTGGTGAGGATCGCGACGGCGTTCAGGTACGCCGGAGCGGAGGCATCCGGTCCTTCCGGCTTCAGCGCGACCGACTCGACCGGCTCCGACACGCGGACGGCGTCGACGAGCGGCACGCGGGCGAGGTCCTTGATGGCCGCGGTCATCGTCTCTGCGCGGTCGCCGAGGTTGGCACCGAGCGCCACGACGGCTTCGACCGCCTCGCGCGGATGGCGTGCGGGGTCGCCGTCGAAGCCCTGGGCGAGTCGACGGTTCACGAGCCCACCGTCGACGCCGGCTCGGCGGGGCGGCCGCGGCGGATGGTGACCGCCACATCGGAGAACGGAACAGTGATCGGTGCCTGCGGCTTGTGCACCGTGACCGCCACCATCCGCACGAGGTCGTACGTGAGGAGGTCGTCGGCGATGCGCGCCGCGACGCCCTCGATGAGGTTCAGCGGCTCGCCGCCGACCAGCTCGACGATGCGCTCGGCGACCTCGCCGTAGTGCACGGTGTCGGCGACGTCGTCGGTCTCGGCCGCCTCCGTCGTGCTGAGGTACAGGGTCACGTCGACGACGAACTCCTGGCCCTCGCGGCGCTCGTCCTCGAACACCCCGTGGTACCCGTAGGCGCGCACACCGGTGAGCGTGATCTCGTCGATGAAGTCCATCAGCCCTCCCGGCCGCCTGTTCGATCCACACCGGCCCAGCGCTCGGCGACCACCAGAGCATCTCGTGTGGCGCCGACATCGTGGACGCGCACCGCCCACACACCCGCCTGCGCCGCGAGGACGCTGGTCACCGCCGTCGCCAGGTCGCGCCGTGCCTCGGAGGCGTCGGCGGGATCTGCCGCGAGCGCGTCCGCCAGGAACCGCTTGCGGCTGGTGCCGATGAGCACCCGCTGCCCGATCCCGACGAAGCGGTCGAGACCCCGCAAGGTCTGCCAGTTCTGCTCCCCGCGCTTGCCGAAGCCGATGCCGGGGTCGACGATGATCCGCGCGGGATCGATGCCGGCCTGCGCGGCAGCCTCCATCCTGGCGGTGAGTTCGCGCGTCACCTCGGCCACGACGTCGTCGTAGACGGCACGCGCGTACATGTCGGCGGAATGGCCGCGCCAGTGCTGCAGCACCACGTCCGCATCGGTCGAGGCGACGGCCGCCAGCATCCCGGGGTCGGCCATGCCGCCCGAGACGTCGTTGACGATCCGCGCGCCCGCCTGGACGGCCAGGGCGGCGGTCGAGGCGTTCATCGTGTCGATGCTGACGACGACGCCTGCGTCCGACAGGGCGCGCACGACGGGGATCACCCGCTCCTGCTCGACGTCCGCAGCCACGCGCTCAGCGCCCGGCCGAGTCGACTCGCCGCCGATGTCGAGGATGTCGGCGCCCTGCGCCCGAAGCAGCAGTCCGTGGGCGACGGCGGCCTCGGCATCCACGTACCGCCCGCCGTCGCTGAAAGAGTCGGGCGTCACATTGACGACGCCCATGATGAAGGTCATGAGCGGCCGGCCCCGATCAGCGCGACCAGCTCGGCGCGCGCGGCCGGTTCGGCGAGCTCCCCGCGGGCGGCGATCGTCACCGTCGAGGCATCCGGCTGCCGTCCGCCACGCATCGTCACGCACTCGTGCGAGGCGTCGAGCACCACGAGCACGCCGCGGGCGTCGAGGGAGCCGGCGATCACGTCGGCGATCTGCTCGCCCAGGCGCTCCTGCACCTGCGGCCGCGACGACAGGATGTCGACGACCTTGGGCAGTGCGCCGAGGCCGACGACCCGCTCGCCGGGGAGGTAGGCGAGGTGCGCGTGCCCGCGGAAGGGCAGGAGGTGGTGCTCGCACACCGAGCGGAAGATGATGTCGCGCAGGATCACCGCGCCAGACGGCAGGGTGTCGGGAGCGGGGCCGCGCGACACCGAGATCGTGTGCGCGAGCGGGGCGGCAGCATCCGCCCCCACCCCCGCGAAGAACTCGGCGTACGCGTCGGCGACCCGCTCGGGTGTCTGCTTCAGTCCGGGGCGCTCGGGGTCTTCGCCGATCGCCTCGAGCAGTTCGCGCACGAGCGCGGCGACGCGCTCACGATCGACGGCCATAGGCCGAGCCTACGCGGTCGCCGGGCGCGCCTGTCCGGTGGGGCGGCGCTTGGTCGCCTTCTCGGCAGCCGGCAGCTCGTCGGCTTCGACGCTCGCGGCGAGTCCTGCCTCGTCGCGACGCTGCGGGACCTCCACGGGCGGCAGCTCCGAGACGGGACGCTGCTCGCTCGACAGCCACTGCGGGCGCGGCGGGAGACGCTTGACATCCTTGAAGATCTCGGCGAGCTCGAGGTGGTCGAGCGTCTCCTTCTCAAGAAGCTCCAGAGCGAGCTTGTCCAGCACCGCGCGGTTCGCGTTGATCACCTCGTACGCCTCGTTGTGCGCCTGCTCGATGAGGTCGCGCACCTGGACGTCGACCCGCTCGGCGACGCGCTCCGAGAACTCCCGGCCGTGGCCCATGTCGCGGCCCATGAAGACCTCGCCCGAGGACTGGCCGAGCTTGACCGGGCCGATGTCGCCGGTCATGCCGTACTCGGTGACCATCTTGCGGGCGATGTTCGTCGCCTTCTCGATGTCGTTGGACGCGCCGGTCGTCGGGTCGTGGAAGACGATCTCCTCCGCGACGCGACCGCCCATCGCATACGTGAGCTGGTCCTGCAGCTCGTTGCGGGTGACGGAGTACTTGTCGTCGAGGGGCAGCACCATCGTGTAGCCGAGGGCCTTGCCGCGCGGAAGGATCGTGACCTTCGTGACGGGGTCGGTGTGGTTCATCGCCGCCGCCGCGAGCGCGTGGCCGCCCTCGTGGTACGCCGTGATGAGCTTCTCCTTGTCCTTCATCACGCGCGTGCGGCGCTGCGGGCCGGCGATCACGCGGTCGATGGCCTCGTCGAGCGCGCGGTTGTCGATCAGCTGCGCGTTCGAGCGGGCCGTCAGGAGCGCGGCCTCGTTCAGCACGTTGGCGAGGTCGGCACCGGTGAAGCCGGGCGTCTTGCGGGCGACGACCTCGAGGTCGACGCCGTCGGCGAGCGGCTTGCCGCGGCCGTGCACCTCGAGGATCTTCGTGCGGCCCTTGAGGTCGGGGGCGTCGACGCCGATCTGGCGGTCGAAGCGGCCCGGGCGCAGCAGCGCCGGGTCGAGGATGTCGGGGCGGTTCGTCGCCGCGATGACGATGACGTTCGCCTTGGGATCGAAGCCGTCCATCTCGACGAGCATCTGGTTGAGCGTCTGCTCGCGCTCGTCGTGACCGCCGCCCATGCCGGCGCCGCGGTGGCGGCCGACGGCGTCGATCTCGTCGATGAAGATGATGGCGGGAGCGTTCTCCTTCGCGTTGTTGAAGAGGTCGCGCACGCGGCTCGCGCCGACGCCGACGAACATCTCCACGAAGTCCGAGCCCGAGATCGAGTAGAACGGCACACCGGCCTCCCCCGCGACCGCGCGGGCGAGGAGCGTCTTGCCGGTTCCGGGAGGGCCGTACAGCAGCACGCCCTTCGGGATGCGGGCGCCGACCGCCTGGAACTTCGACGGGTCCTTCAGGAAGTCCTTGATCTCCTCGAGCTCTTCGATCGCCTCGTCGGAGCCCGCGACGTCCTGGAAGGTGACCTGCGGCATCTCCTTCGTCACGAGCTTCGCGCGCGACTTGCCGAACTGCATGACCTTGCTGCCGCCGCCCTGGGCGCTCGACAGCAGGAACCAGAAGAGGAGACCGAGCAGCAGGATCGGCAGGAGGAGCGAGATGAAGCCGTCGAACCACGTGGCACGCGGGACGGCGTCGTTGAAGCCGTCCTTGGGGTTCGCCTCGTTGATCGCGGTGACGACCTCGTCAGCGCGCGCCGAGACGTAGTAGAACTGCACGTCGGAGGCGCCCTCGTACTCCTTCGAGAGCTTCATGTCGACCCGCTGGTCGCCGTCGGTGTTGACGACCTCGGTGACTGTGTCGCCCGAGAGCAGCTCCAGACCCTCCTGCGTCGAGATCTGCTTCGCGCCGCCCAGGCTCGAGATGAGCGAGAAACCCACGATGAGGAAGACCCCGATCAGCAGGACGTAGAAGAGCGGGTTGCGGGTGATCTTCTTGAAGTCCATGGCGCGGGCGAGAGCCCGACCCCTTTCGTCGACGTGCCGCCGCGGACGGGAAAACCCCCGTCGACGGTTGAATCAGGGTATCGCGCGATTCCTAGGCGCCGTCTGTGCATTCGCCCCGGGCGTAATCACAGTCCGCCCGATAGCGTTGGGGGCGAAGCGCCGCACGAGCCCACGACGAGGAGGACCCCGTGCCCCGCATCCACCCCTCGCTCATCGTCCTCACCGCAGCGGCCGTCGCCCTGACCGGCTGCGCGTCCGCTCCGGAGGCGCTGACGCCCTCCGAGATCGTCGCCGAGATCTCCTGCGCGGGCATGGATCCCTTGGGCGGCGACCCCGGCGGAGCCGGAACCATGCCCGATGACTTCGAGCCCGTCGCCGCGGTCCGCTGCGTGCCCTTCCAGACCGTCGAGGACGACGAAGGCATCTGGTCCGTCGTCCTCCGTGAGCGGCTCGAAGGCGATCTCACGGCGCTCCTGCGTGCTCAGGCGGAGCCCGACGACGGGCGCTCCCCGGGACCATGCGCGGCGATCGCGATGATCGCCCCGCAGATCTGGTTGACGGATGCCGCGGGCCGAGGCATCCGTGTCCGCTATCCGGCCGACGGCTGCAGCCAGCCGAAGCTCGACCTGATCGGCGATGCACTGGCCGGGCTCGCCGTCGTGCAGACCGACGAGGAGCAGCGCACGCTCACGCAGCCGCGCGCCGCGCTCGAGGCCGGATGCGCGCCGACGTGGTCGGCCCGTCCGCTTCAGATCGCCTCACCGAAGGATCTCGAGGAATGGGAGGGCACGCTCGACGCACCCGCCCCCGCGCCGACGTCGACGGGGATCCAGACCATGCCGTGGGCACCGCCGCGGACGCCCGCACCCGGCGAGGTCGAGGCGCTCCGCCTGTGCGCGTACTCGACCGACGATGCCGCGAACCCGTCGGCGACGCCCACGGCCGGCGCGGCGACCTGGGCCACCGTCGACGTGGAGGGCACCGCGTGGTTCACCGGCAGCCGTCAGCTCGACGCCGCCGAGACGCGCGCAGTGCTCGAGGCGGCAGCATCCGCTCAGCCGATGCCGGAGCCGTGCGACGACATCCCCGGTTCCCTGGTCGTGCTCGACGCGAACGCGGAGGGGAAGGCACCGATCACGGTGGAGCTGGACGGATGCCGCCGGCTCATCGTCGACATGGTCTCGACGTACGCCGCGCCACCGGCGCTCGCCGACATGCTCGCCGGCTGACCGGGATCAGCTGTAGACGTGCGGCGCGAGCACGGCCACGTCGCGCAGGTTGCGGTACTTCTCGGCGTAGTCGAGGCCGTAGCCGACGACGAACTCCGTCGGGATGTCGAAGCCGACGTACCGGCAGTGCACCTCGACCTTGGCGGCCTCGGGCTTGCGCAGCAGCGCGAAGACCTCGACGGATGCCGCACCGCGGGCCGCGAAGTTCTCCAGCAGCCAGCTGAGGGTCAGACCCGAGTCGATGATGTCCTCGACGATGAGCACGTGCTTGCCGAGGATGTCGGTGTCGAGGTCTTTGCGGATCTGCACGACACCGCTGGACTTCGTGCCGGCGCCGTAGGACGACACCGCCATCCAGTCCATCGTCACGTGCTTCTTGAGCGCGCGCGAGAAATCGGCCATGACCATGATCGCGCCCTTGAGGACTCCGACCAGCAGAAGGTCTTCGTCGGCGTAATCCTCGGCGACCTGCGCCGCGATCTCGTCGAGCTTGGCTCGGATCTCCTCCTCGGTGACGAGGACTTCGGTGATGTCGCTGGAAACGTCGGCCGCGCGCATGCGACGAGTCTAGAGGGGCACACTCAACGGGCGGTGAACTCGACGCGCCCGCCGACGCGGCGGGCGCGGCATCCGGGAAGATCGATGGGTCCCTGACCCGACCAGTCCATGACCAGGCGCGCCACCTCGAGCGTCTGCGTCCGCGTGAGGCTCTCGTGGAACTCGCTGGCCACGACGTGCCGGATGATGCGGTTGCGCAGTGCCGCCGGGTTGGCGACGAGCGCCGCCGCCGACACCGAGATGCCGGCCTCGGCGTGCTCGACGATGTCCTCGATCGTCTCGTCGATCATCTCGTCGAACGCCTCGGCGTCTTCGCGCAGCTGCGCTGCCGTGCGGGCGAGCGCCTCGGCGATCCCCGGGCCGAGTTCGGATTCGAGCACCGGCAGCACCGTCTCGCGCACGCGCACGCGCGCGAACCGCGGGTCGGCGTTGTGGGGGTCGTCCCAGGGCTCGAGCCCCTCGGCGGCGCACGCGGCGCGGGTCGTGACACGACGCACGCCCAGCAGCGGGCGCAGCAGCGCGACGCCCTCGAGAACGGATGCCTCGGCCATGCCCTGCAGGCTCGTGGCGCCCGCGCCGCGGGCGAGTCCGAGCAGGACCGTCTCGGCCTGGTCGTCGAGCGTGTGGCCGGTGAGGATCGCGGCCGCACCGATCGCCCGCGCCCCGTCGGCCAGGGCGCGGTAGCGCGCCTCGCGCGCCGCTGCCTCCGGACCGCCTGCTGCATCGACCTCGACGCGCGCCACATGGGCCTCGAGCCCGAGCGCCTCGGCCTTCGCGGCCGCGGCGGCGGCAGCATCCGTCGATCCGTCCTGCAGGCCGTGGTCGACGGTGAGCGACGCGGCGCGCAGTCCTCGCTTCGGGGCCTCGAAGGCCGTCGCGGCCGCCAGCGCGAGGGAATCCGCTCCGCCCGACAGCGCGACCAGCACGGTCGCATCCTCTTCGAGGCCCGCCAGCGCGCCGCGTACGGCGAGCCGCACCTCGGCGACGGCGGGGTCGAGTCCGGGTCTGCGCTCCTCCACCCGCCCACCGTACCGGGGACGACGTACCGTTCTCAGGATCGGAGCCTCGCGGTCACGCATGTCCGCGGCGTGTCGCGCCTGTGCGCGCCGACGATCCTGAGTTAGTGCCCGATAGGCGCCCGAACTAGGCTGGTCGCGGCAATCCACAGTCTTCGAAGGAGCACCACTATGGGCGCGTACGACGCCGTCATCGAGATCCCGCGCGGCAGCCGCGTGAAGTACGAGGTCGACCACGGCACGGGCCGCGTCTTCCTCGACCGCATCCTCTACACGCCCATGGGCTACCCGACCAACTACGGGTTCTTCGAGAACACCCTCGGCGAGGACGGCGACCCGCTCGACGTGCTCGTGATCCTCGACGTCGACCTGGCCCCCGGCATCCTCGCGAGCGTCCGCCCCGTCGGCGTGCTCAAGATGAGCGACGAGGCCGGCGGCGACGACAAGGTCGTGGCCGTGCTGGCCAAGGACCCCCGCTGGGCGCACATCCAGGACGTCGGCGACATCTCCGAGTACCTGCAGAAGGAGATCACGCACTTCTTCGAGCACTACAAGGACCTCGAGCCCAACAAGTGGGTCAAGGTCGACGAGTGGGCGAACGCGGCAGAGGCCGAACGTCTGGTCGACGAGGCGTTCGCGCGCTTCGCACAGCACGAGGGCCAGACCGCGACCCAGGGTGAAGGCGTCGCGCCGAACACGCTCTGACCAGTGTCTTCACGCGAGAACCGGATGCCTCGGCATCCGGTTCTCGTCTTTTTCAGGTGTGTCCGGGGTCAGACCGAGATGCCCCGCGCCGCCATGAAGTTGATCGGGTTCGTCGTGCCGCCGTTGACGTAGGTCTCGAAGTGGAGGTGGCAGCCGAAGGAGTTGCCGGTGTTGCCTTCGCTCGCGATCAGTTGGCCCGCGTTGACCCACTGGCCGACGCCGACGAAGATGCCGCCGTTGCGGATGTGTCCGTAGCCGGTGCCGATGCCGCCGCCATGGTCGATCTTGATGTAATTGCCGTAGCCGCCGTTCGGGCCGGCGTAGACGACCCGACCGGCCGAGGCGGCGTAGATGCCTGAACTGCAGCCCGCGGCGAGGTCGACGCCGTAGTGGAAGCCGCTGGAGCAGTAGCTGTTGCCGCACTGCACGGTACGCGGGCCGTAGCCGGAGCTGCGCCAGCCGGATGACGGACGGGCCCAGCCCGAACCGACGACGGCTCCGCCGCCGCCACCGCCACCGCCGCCGCCACCTCCACCACCGCCGCCGCCCTGGTTCTGCTGGGCGAGGCGGTCGGCCTCCTCCTTCGCGCGGCGGGCTTCCTCCTCGCGGCGCAGGCGCTCCTGCTCGGCGCGGACGCGCTCGCCCTCCTGGTAGTCGGCGACGGTCTTGGCCGTCGCGTCCTGCAGGGCCGCGAGCTGGGCGTCGAGTTCGCCGCGCTTGGCGTTCTGCGCGTCGAGGGCGGCTTGCGCCTCGTCGGCGGCCTTCTGCGCGGCGACCATCTTCTCTTCGGCGATCTTCTGCAGCCGGTCGCGCTCCGCCCGCTGCACACCCGCCTGGTCGCTCAGGCTCTGCGCCGAGTCGCGAGCGGTGACGGCCTGGGCGTACACGTCCTGGTTGCGCTGGACGAGCTTGTCCATCGTGCCCAGGCGCGCCAGCAGGTCGTCGGCGCCGGCGGCCGATCCCGCGAAGAACAGCTCGAGCGACGTGTCGTCGCCGCCGTTGCGGTACAGCTGTGCCGCAACGCGGCCGGCCTTGTTCGCGGCGTCGATCGCGGCGGCGGCCTGCTCGTCGGCCTGCTGCTGCAGCTGGTCGGCGCGCAGCGCGGCGTCGAAGTACGCCTGCTGCGCGACGTAGAACTCGTCGGCCATCTGCTGCGCGACCTGCTGCTTCGCGGCGACATCGGCTTCGAGCCCGGCGATGAGCTGTTGGATCTTGGTGATCTCGGCGGCCTTGGCGGCCTCGTTGTTCTTCGCGGCGACGACGTCGTCCCACGACGGGTAGTCGGCGGCGAACGCCGGGGCGACGAGCGGGCCGAGCGTTCCGCCGGCGGCGCCGAGCGCGGCGACACCGAGGATTCCGAGCCCGAGCGCGGTGCGCCGATTCATCGCGGGCCAGAGCCGCCGCTGCTCGCGGGCAGACGGCGCGCACCCGCAGTCCACGGAGGCGTCGTCGGACACGGCCTGATCAGTGACGTTTTCGGGCTGCACCGGATCCCTCCCTCACGGCGTCAACTCGTTTCACACTAGCAACATCAGTAACATGCGCAACCCCCCAGAGGTGCGCGGCGACCGCCGCCTCGGGAAGCGGTCACCCGGTCAGTGTGCGCCTCGGGAACGCGATGCACAAGGGCGGCGCGCGCTCGATTCGCGTTTTCGCGAGGAGTTACGTATGCTTGGTCCTCGGCAGTGAGCCCCAAAGGTTCACCCGGCCCCATCGTTTAGCGGCCTAGGACGCCGCCCTTTCACGGCGGTAGCACGGGTTCGAATCCCGTTGGGGTCACTCCACAATTCAATAAGCATGGCCCTGTAGCGCAGTTGGTTAGCGTGCCGCCCTGTCACGGCGGAGGTCGCGGGTTCAAGTCCCGTCAGGGTCGCTCCGAGCGACGGGCCCTTTTTTCGAAGAGGGCCTTTCGTCTAGGACGCGGCAGGTCTTGTATGAGAGATGCCGTGCGGCTCTGTAGCTCAGTTGGTAGAGCGTTCGACTGAAAATCGAAAGGTCACCGGATCGATGCCGGTCGGAGCCACAAGGGCGAGCGTTACACTCGCCCCAGGAACCCCCGCGTAGCTTCTACATCGTGGGGGTTTCGTCTTTCTTCAGCGCCTGACGCGGTAGCCGAGGTACACGGACCCCTTCGCGAAGCGGCGCTCGCCGATGAGTTCCAGGTCGAGACGCAGCCCTTCGTCGAGGAAGCGGATGCCGCCCCCGACGACCGCGGGCGCGATCACGGTGTGCACCTCATCGAGGATGCCGGCACGCGCCGCAACCGAGGCGAGCCGACCGCCGCCGATCGCGATCGGGGTGGCCGAGGCATCCTTCATCCGTCTCACCTCATCAGGGTCGAACGTGGTGCGCAGCTCGGTACGGCGGGTCGTCACGGCCTCGAGGGTCGCGGAATAGACGACCTTGTCGACGTCACGCCACTGCAGCGCGAACGCGCGCTCGGCGGGCGAAAGGTCGTCGAGCGGGAAGTCCTCCCAGGCCTTCATGACCTCGTAGACGCGACGCCCGTAGAGGTGGGTGCGCGTGGGCGCCATCAGGTCGTTGACGAACGAGTGCACCTCGGCGTCGGGCGTGGCCCAGTCCCAGCGGCCGTCGGGGCCGGCGATGTAGCCGTCGAGTGAGGCGGAGTTGAAGTAGATCAGGGAGCCCACCCTTCGGCACGGTACGCGACGCGTCGCTCCCGGGCCAGCGTCTCGTTGCCAGCGAATCCTCAGCACGTCGCAGTTGCGAAGGGGACGGATGCTGAGGCTATTGTTTCTCGATAGGTACATACCGTTTATCGATAGGCAGGCTCGCATGCAGCGCACCACGATCGTCGTCCTGAAAGTCCTCATCGCGGCACTGCTCGCGCTGCTGCTGTGCTGCCAGGTGTTCGTGGTCCCGGCCGTCGCCGCCCAGTCGGCGGTGCGCTACTCCGAGATCGCGTACTTCGAGATCCCGGGCACGATCGTCGGCATCCTCTTCCTCCTGTGCGTGCAGGTGGTGCTCGTCTGCGTGTGGCGACTGCTGTCGCTCGTCCGCGAAGACAGCATCTTCAGCGAGAGCGCGTTCCCCGACGTCGACGTCAGTCTCGCTGCGGTCGCGTTCGCGACGTTCCTGGTGCTCGTCGCGCTCATCGCACTGAGCCTCACGGGATTCATGACGCCGTCGATCACCCTGCTCCTGCTGCTCGGCGTCGTGGTCGGCGCCGGCCTGTCGCTCTTGATCGTGGTGCTGCGGGGTCTGCTGCGGAAAGCCTCGCAGCTCGAGCACGACCTCTCGGAGGTGGTGTGATGCCGATCATCATCAACCTCGACGTGCAGCTCGCGAAGAAGAAGATGTCGGTCACCGACTTCGCCGCCGCGATCGACATCACGCCCGCGAACGTCTCGGTGCTGAAGAACGGGCGCGCGAAGGCGGTGCGCTTCACGACGCTCGACGCGATCTGCCGGGTGCTCGAGTGTCAGCCCGGAGACATCCTCGAGTGGGTGCCCGACGACCACCCGGCGGCGATCGCCGCGGCGGAGGGCGAGGCATGACCGCAGCGACGGCGAGTGGCAGGACGGCGCCGGCGTGGAGCTCGACGGCGATCGCGGAGCTCCTCGACGTCGTGCGCTGCCCGGTATGCGGCTCGGGCATCGTCGCCGAGCGGCGGTGCCCGGCCTGCGGCGCGGACTTCCGCGGCGCGATCGGCCGCGATCTGTGGGCGGCGTCCCAGGCCGCCGTCGATGCGCTCACGGCACGACAGCTCGTGCTCGAGCGCGTGCCGATCGTCCCGGCGGAGGCACCGAGCGCCGCCGTCGCTGCGGAGCCAGTCGTCGCCCACCGCCCTCCGGCTCCGTCGGCGACGCCCTCTCCGGCGGCCGGGCCTTCCGCGACTGTGCAGTCCGTGCTCGCGGTCGCGGGAGCCGGGCTCGTCGCGGTGGCGGCCGTCGTATTCACGTTCTTCAACCCCGACCTCGCCGACCCGCTGCCGCGCGCCGCGATCGTCGGAGCCATCGCCGCGGCGTTCCTGGGCGGATCGGCAGTCCTCGCGCGCCGCGGACTGCGCTTCTCCGCCGAGGCGATCGGCGCCCTCGGCGTGGTGTTCCTGGCCCTCACCATCGCGACGACGCTCGCGCTGCTTCCGTCCGGCCTGGACGGATGGATCTTCACCGCTCTGACGACGCTGGTCGCCGGCGGCGCCCTCGCCGGGCTCGGCCCGCGCGCCGGCATCCGCGCGTGGCTCTGGAGCGGCCTCGTGGCCCTGGCCTTCGTCCCCCTGATGCTCGGCCTCGCGACCCCCTCGGCACCCGCGGCGACGGCCGGCTGCCTGGCCTCGGCAGCCGCGGCGAGCGCGCTGGTCGCCTTCGCGTCCCGCAAGTCGAGCGGCTTCGGGCGCCCGCTGACCGCGGAGACCGTGACCCTCACCGTCGTCCAGTTCGGCTTCGTGGCCGCCGCGCTCGCGACGGTATGGGGAACGGATGCCTCCACCGGCGTCTCGCCCGCGTACCTCGCGAGCGCGACCCTGGTCGCGATCGCCGCCCTCGCCGCGGTATCCGCCCGGCACCTCGCAGGAGCGCTGTGGAGCGCTGTCGCCGGTGCGGCGATCGTGGCTGCCGCGGCGGTGCTGCCCCTCACCGCGGCGGGTCTCGACAACTGGCTTGCGGCGTTCCCCGTCGCCGCCGGCCTCGGGCTCGTCGTCGCGGGTGCGCTCAGCCCCCTGCATCGCGTGGTCGCGCGCGGTGCGTTCTTCGCCGGAGCCGTCGCGATCGTCGCCGCCGTCGCCGCGATCCCGACGCTCACCGCCTTCCTGACGCTGGGGGGCGTCATCGCCGGCCCGGGCACCGCCCTCCCGTCGGCGACAGGGCTCGCGCTCACGGTGGGGCTGGCTGCCCTGGCCTTGTCGCTCGCGTCGTTCGCGGCGATCACGACCCCGCACGGCGTCGCACTCGCCGGTGCGGTCGGGGACGAGGCATCCGTCCCCCTTGCCCACGGGTTCGGGGCGGACGCCGTGCCTTCGGGGCGCGCGCCGCACGCCCCGAGCGCACCCGAAGCGCCCCGAATCCCCGTCCCCGACACCGAACCGCTCGAGTCGTGGCGGCCGCCGGCCATCGGGACCCGATGGCTCGGATTCCTCGGGGCGTGGTACGCGGTGCTCGCGTTCCTCACGGTGCTCGCGCTGCCGGATCTCGAGGTGTGGGCGCGCGTCGCGATCGGGCTCGTCGCGGCGGTCGTGGCCGGCGGCGTCTCGACGACACGGCTGCGGGATGCCTCGGCCGCGGTCCGCATGCCGCTCATGGTGGGTGCGCACGCGGTCGTCGCCTTCGCCGCGGTGCTGTCGTGGCGCGATGACGACCTCACGGTGTGGGCGGGCGCCGCCGTCGTCGCGGCCCTCGGCGTGCTCGCGCTCACGGTGCCCCGCGCGGCGCGCTTCGTGCACGTGGGAGTCGGATTCGCCTACGCGCTGGTGGTGCTCGCGACGGCGCTCGCCCGTGCGGGCGCCGACCCGATCGTGGTGGTCTGTCTCACCACCTGCGCGGCAGGCGTCGTCGCCATCGCGGTCACGTTCGCCCGCCGAGTCCCGTCGCGCGAGTGGTACGCCGTCCTCGTCGTGACGGCCGTGCCCTTCGCCATCGGCGTGCTGCAGGTCGTGTTCGAGCGCAGCGGCTGGACCGCCTTGTCGACCGCGGTGATCTTCTGCCTCGCCCTGACGCTCGTCACGACGACACGACCGGGGCTCGGCATCGTCGTGCGCACGCTCGCCGCGGCGACCCTGGTGCCCGCCGTCGCGGTGGTCGCGGTGTGCCTCGGCGCGCAGCTGCTGCCCATGAGCGGCTCGCCGATCGTGCTCCCCGTCATCGCGGCGATCGTCGCCGGCGTGCTGGCGTCGGCGGACCTCCTCGCCGGCGCGCTCTCGCGACGCCTGCCGGCGGCACCCGTGCGGGCTGCAGGGCTCGCGGTCGAGGCATCCGCTCTCCTCACTGCCGTGATCGCCGTCGGACTCTCTCTCGTTCGCACGTCGGCGGGGCTGCCGACCACGCTGCTCGTGCTCGTGATCCTGGGCATCGGGTTCGTCGCGACCGCCCTCTTCTCGCCGCGCCGCTACGCGTGGCCGCTCGCCGGCACGGCGTTCACGGGTGCTCTGTGGAGCGCGTGGGGCATCGTCGGCGTCACGGGCCTCGAGCCGTACCTGCTGCCCCCCGCCCTCGGCGTCGCGATCGTCGCTGCCTGGCTGACCGCGCGCGGGCGTCCGGCCGTCGGCCTGTACTCCGTGGGCCTCGCCGTTGCAGTGGTCCCCGTGCTGATCGCGCTCGCGCTGGACGGCACGGATGCGGCGATGCCCGCCCTCGCGATCGACGCCGGCTTCCCCGCCCGGGCATACGCGCTCGTGGGCGCGGCCTGGGCGCTGGTGGCAGCATCCGTCATCGTGTCCCGTGCGTCCGCGCCTCGTGTGCGCCGCTTGCGGCTGCTCAGCGCGCCGACGCTCGCCGTCGCGATCACGGCGGCCGCGGCCGCCGCGGTGCAGGGGGTGCGGTGGGGTACGGGGCTCGACGCCGCGCCCACGGATCCGCTCATCGTCGCGGCGCTCGCGTTCGGGCTCGTCGGCGCCGGCGCAGCGGCGAGCGCCGCCCGATTGCTGCACGTCGGGGCGACACCGGGGACGCTGCTCTCGCGGACGCGCTGGCTCGGCGCCCCCGCCGTGCTGATCGTCGGGGTCGCGGCGTGGCCGGCGATCGAGCGGGACTGGTCCGTCATCTGGACGATGTGGGCGCTGCTGCTGGCGCTGCTCGCGCTCATGGTGGCCGTCGCCGCGCGAGGCCTTCGGGCGCCGACCGCGCTGCCACCGGTGTGGTTCCTGTTCGCGGTGTCGTTCGCGACGGCGGTGGTCGCGTGGAGTCCTCGCGACCTGCGCGTCGAGTGGTTCTCGCTGCCGCTCGGGCTCTTCCTCCTCGCGGCCGGGGCGCTCGCGCTGCGCCGGCCCGCACCGTTCGCGCCCACGAGGTCGTTCGAGGCGTGGCCCGCAGGCTGGACCGGGTCGTGGCCACTGCTCGCGCCGGGGCTCGTGACGATGCTGAGCGCGTCGGTCGCGGCGACCTACACCGACCCGCGCACGTGGCGCGCGATCCTCGTGATGGCGATCGCCCTGGTCGCGATCCTGGTGGGAGCCACCCGGCGCCTCGCCGCGCCGTTCCTCATCGGGATCGTCGTGCTGCCTGTCGAGAACGTGCTGGCGTTCATGGTGCAGATCGGCCGGGGGATCGAAGCGATGCCGTGGTGGATCACACTGTCGGTGGTGGGAGCGGTGCTGCTCATCATCGCCGTCGGCTACGAACGGCGAGCCGGCGACGGCACCGGGCTCGCGGCACGGCTCCGCGACCTCGCCTGACCGCGCGGCTCAGGACTCGAAGGTGACGTCGACCTGTATCTCGGTCGCGAGCCGCTCGAGCTCCTGGGTGAGGGCGGCGAGATCGACGGATGCCGGGATCCGGGCGGTCACGGTCGCCTCGAACAGCCGACCGCCGTACATCGCCGCCTCCCGCGTCTCGGTGGTCATGCGGTCGATGCTGATGTCGTGGGAGCGCAGGACCGTCGTCATCTCCCTGACGATGCCCGGGTGGTCGTTGCCGATCACTTGAAGGGTCAGCGGACGCATGGCGGCAGCCTCGGGTGAGGGCTCGGAGCCGGTGCTGACCGTGACGGAGAGCAGCCCGTCGAGCACCGACAGCGACTCACGGAGCTCGTCCGCGCGCGCCGGGACGACCGAGACCTCCACGACGCCGGCGAACACCCCCGACAGCTCGGCGAGCTGGCTGTTCTCCCAGTTGCCGCCGTGGCGGTCGACCACATCGGCGACGGCCGCGACGAGACCGGCTCGATCGCCTCCGACAAGCGTGAGCACGAGGATCGTCATGGCTCACAGCGTACCCACCGGGCGTCGGCGGATTCAGTCGGATCGCTCGGCGAGCATCGAGGTCATGCGCGAGATCTCGATGCGCTGATCGGAGTCGAAGTGGTTGGCGAGCTGCGCGAGCTCCGCCTCCGCACCGTCGGCGCTGCCGAAGAGCTCCGTGATCATCACGAGGGCACCCTGGTGGTGCTGGATCATCGACTGCAGGAACAGCGTGTCGAAGCCCTCCCCCTCGGCGGCCTCGAGCGCTTCCATCTGCTCGGGAGTCAGCATCCCGGGCATGAGCGCGTGCTCGTCGTGCGCAGCATCCGGATCCCTCACCGGCTCGCCGCGGTTCTGAAGCCACGTCTCGAGCTGGACCATCTCGTCTTCCTGGCTGACCCGCATGCGCTCCGCGAGGAGACGGATGTCGCGGTCAGAGGTGCGGTCCTCGACGTAACCCGTCATCTCCAGCGCCTGTGCGTGGTGGTGCAGCATGTCGCGGACGAAGACCACGTCGGTCTGGGTGTGCGCCTCCGGCGTCATCTCCAGCTGCTCGCCCGGCGCGAGCGTTCGGCCCTCCTCACCGGGAGCGCCCAGCTGCACGACGGGGGCGGTCGAGGTCGGGCGAGGTTCGGGCGGCGTCGCGGTGCATCCGGTGAGCGCGAGCGCGATGGCGAGCACAACGCTCATCCGAGCGACGACTGGGGTCACAGAACGCTCCTCCGACACCGATGGCGGGGCCCGAAGTGCCCGAATCGATCCTAGCCAGGAGACACAGAAGACCGATAGATTCCGAGCATCGGCCTCCCCCAGGGCCTGGTTCGCGCACGCTGTCGTGCACGAGCTCCTGCCGGAGGCATCCGTTTCCAGCGCAGTGAGAGGGGCACGTCCGATGAAGAACTCCCGATCCGCGCGATGGCGCAGACGCACGCTCGCCGCAGCAGGAGCACTCCTGCTCGGCGCGTCGGTGCTGACGGCCACCGCCGCCTCCGCCGAGAGCGACCCCCGCGAGGGTGCGCCCGCCGGCTACCTCGACGTCCCGGAGATCACGAGCAACATCGAGCTGCTCGCGACGCTTCCGCGCGTCGCGCCGTTCGATGCCCCTCCGGGCAACTTCGGCTTCGTGAACTCCGACCTCGCCTTCACCGGCGACAACGCCATCGTCGGCAACTTCAACGGCTTCCAGGTCTACGACGTCTCGGATCCCGCGGCCCCCACGCTGCGCGGTTCGTTCGTGTGCCCCGGTGGTCAGGGCGACGTGTCGGTCTACGGGGACCTCTTGTTCATGTCGGTCGAAGAGACGCGCGGCCGCATCGACTGCGGCGCGCAGGGCGCCACCGGAAGCGTGAACCTCGAGCGGTTCCGCGGCGTGCGCATCTTCGACATCAGCGACATCGACCACCCGGTGCAGCTGCCCGGTGTGCAGACGTGCCGCGGATCGCACACGCACACCCTGGTCACCGACCCCGACGACCCGGCGAACATCTACATCTACAACTCGGGGACGTCGGGCGTCCGCCCGGCCGCCGAGCTCGCCGGGTGCGAGAACGCCGCGCTCACGCAGAGCCCGGTGACCACCGGCAACCCGACGCAGTGGCGCATCGACGTCATCAAGGTGCCGCTCGCGGAGCCCGGCAAAGCGTCGGTCGTGAGCCAGCCGCGCATCTTCACCGACGTCGCGACGGGTGCCTACAACGGATTGCAGAACACGCTCCCGGGCGCTCAGCATCCGTCCGGCACGAACTACTCGCCGCTGCCGAACACGAACACCTGCCACGACATCACGGCGTACCCCGAGATCGGCCTGGCCGCCGGCGCCTGCCAGGGCAACGGCATCCTGCTCGACATCAAGGACCCGGCGAACCCGGTGCGACTGGACGCGGTCTCCGACCCGAACTTCTCGTACTGGCACTCGGCCACGTTCAACAACGACGGCACGAAGGTGATCTTCACCGACGAGTGGGGCGGCGGCACGTCGGCCCGCTGCCGCGCAACGGACAAGCCCGAGTGGGGTGCTGACGCCCTGTTCGACATCGTCGGCGGCAAGCTGCAGTTCGCGAGCTACTACAAGCTGCCCGCGGTGCAGACCACGCAGGAGAACTGCGTCGCCCACAACGGATCGATCGTGCCGGTGCCCGGTCGTGACGTCATGGTGCAGGCCTGGTACCAGGGCGGGCTGTCGGTGATCGACTTCACCGACACGAAGAACCCGAAGGAGATCGCGTATCTCGACCGGGGCCCGATCAACACGCCCAACCCGACCGGGCTCAACCTCGGCGGGTACTGGTCGACGTACTGGTACAACGGCAACGTCCTCGGCAGTGAGATCGCGCGCGGCTTCGAGACCCTCGGGCTCACGCCGAGCCCGTGGATGTCGGCCAACGAGATCGAGGCCGCCGGAGAGATCCAGCAGGCCGAGTTCAACGCCCAGCTGCAGACGAAGCTCGAACATGCGCCGAGCTTCGCGGTGGTCGGGGCGTACGTCGATCAGGCGGAGCGCGCCGGGTCGCTGACGCCGAAGGCGATCGAGCAGGTGCGCAAGCACCTGGCGGAGGCCGAGGTGCTCTCGGGCGACGGCAGCGCGAACCGCGCCGTCGCCGCGCAGCTCGACAACGCCGCTCGCAAGTCGGGCGCCGCGCCCGGCTCCGACGTGGCCGAGTCGATCGCGGCACTCAGGGCGCTGTACAGCTGACACGACGCCGATCACAGCGGCGGTGCCCGACGGTCTTCGGACCGTCGGGCACCGGTCGTTGCGCGTGTGGTCGGCGGACGGGTCTGCGATGTCTCAGCGCGGGACGAGCTCGGAGGTGACCGGGAAGGACAGGACGAAGCGCTCGGGATCGGCGCCGACGGCGGATGCCGCGCCATACTCATCCGCGACCACCGTGACGCCGCGGGGGCTCGCCTCGGCGATCCGCACCGGTCGCTCGGTGCCATCCGCGAGGCGAAGGGTCCACCGGTCTGCGAGGTAGCCGATGCCGAGCTCTTCGAGCAGCTCCTCGGCGGCGAGCCACTCGAGGTCCGCGACGCCGTCGGGCGTGCGGTCACGGCCGAGCAGGTCGAAGACGCGGAAACCGCCGCCCGAGGCGAGCATCCAGCCCAGGATCTCGCCGTCGGCGCGGCGGTGCTCGATCCAGTCTGCAGGCAGCATGGGAAACGAGCGTAGCGACACCGACGCCGCAAGGCGACGCGGATCACCCACAACCCGCGCCGCGGTCGGGCAGGCGGACGCGGCATCCGGGTAGCATCCCCTTCAGAGATCGCACGTGGGGATGCGCGGTCCCGACGCGGGGAGTCTCATGGCCACCTTCGGCACACCTCCCGCCCGACGGCCGTCGGCGCGGGTGCGTCGCCGGCGCCTGTTCGCGGGCATCGCGGGCGCTGTCGTGCTGCTCGCCGCCATCGGCGGCACAGCCGCGGCAATCGGCTTCGCACGCGCAGGCGCCGACGATCAGGAGACGGATGCTGCGCCCACCGCGACCGCGTCGGCGACACCCACGCCGACCCCGACGCCGCTGACGCCCGAAGAGCAGCTGCTCGCGTCCACCACCGACCCTGCGGCATGCGCGGTGAGCTTCACAGGTGACGGCATCGCCGACGCGCCCATGCTGCAGACGCAGGGCGCCCTGTACGCAGGCTTGCCGACCCCTACGCGCGACGGGCTCGTGTTCGCCGGCTGGTACGCGACGCCGGCGGACGCCGTAGCCTTCGCGGTTCCCGCACGCGTGAACGGCTCTGAACCCGTCGTCTGCACGAACCAGCGTGTCACGCTGTACGGCGCGTGGATGAGCCCCGAGCAGAACGCGGCCGAGGACGCCCGCATCCCGATCCTCATGTATCACCAGTTCACCGCGAATCCCGGCGGCGAAAGCGGCTGGCTGCGCGGCAACTACGCCTACATCGGGGACTTCGACGCACACATGAACCACATCGCGACGACGGGCTTCTACCTGCCCACGTGGGATGAGCTGTCGGCCTTCATCGACGGGCGCCTCTTCTTGCCGAACCACTCGGTGATCGTCACCGACGACGACGCCGACCAGACCTGGTTCGACCTCGCAGCGCCGGTGGTCGACAAATACAAGGTGCTCACCACGTCGTTCATGATCACCGCCTACCGGCAGGACCCGCCCCCGAACGCCTACGTGCTGCGACGGTCGCACACGCACGACATGCATCGCGCGGGCGCGAACGGCGACGGGCTCATCACGAACCTCTCGGTGCCCGAGATCGTGGCCGACATGGAGGCGTCGTACGGCGTACTCGGGGTCAAAGAGATCATGGCCTACCCGTTCGGGCACCACAACGACACCGCGAAAGAGGGCCTGCGCCAGGCGGGCTGGGAGATGGCCCGCACCATCGAGCCCGGCTACGTCACGATCGGCACCGACAAGCTCGCCCTGCCGACAGTGCGCATCAATTACGGCATGGGGCTGGACGCGTTGGTCAACTTGATCGGCTGAGAACTTAAGGCGGGCCTCGGCCCAATACCGGTTCCCCTTAAGGGCTGTCAAGTTTTCGCAGGAAAAGTCTTCCGGTCCTGGCTCGGCGGGCGTACAGTGACATCGCGCAAGAGATCTGGGGATCCCTTCGACCCGACAACCCGGCCGGGTCTGCGCACTGGGGAATGGTCAGCCGACGACGGCACCCGACGACGACGTCGCGCCGACCAGTGAGAAGTTGATGTCTGCTGAGGACGCGTCATCGTGCGCGCGGTGGACCGCGGTCTGAACCCGGCCGCGATCGACGCGGCGCCCGCGGGCGCCGGCGGAGTGACCCGAACACTCCGCCGACGCCCGATCCTCTCGCGCCCGCTCTTCGAGACCCTTCCCGCTGCAGTAGCCCCAAGGGTCCAGCCGTCGCTGGAGCGCCGCCATCTCTGGGAGCGGCGATTCCGGCGGCGGCTGGACTTCACCGACACGGTCAGTGTCACTGTCGCCGTCGCGGCGGCGACCGTGGTCGAGGCCGGACCCGGTGCCGACCTCGCGGATCTTGCGGGGCCCGCGCGCATCGGCGCGTTCGTCATCGCTGCGTGGATGGTCCTGCTGTGGCTCGCGCGAACGCGGGAACCCTCGGTGCTCGGAGCCGGCTCCGCCGAGTACAAGCGCATCGGTCACGCGACGGGCCTCGCCTTCGGCGTCCTGTCGACCGTCTTCATCCTCGCTCAGCTGCCCGGACTACGCGCGCAGGTGATCGTCGCCCTGCCGTTCGGGCTGGTCACGTTGGTGTTCAGCCGCTGGATGTGGCGCAAGTGGCTCATCCACGAGCGCGAGCGGGGCGAGTGCGTCTCGCGCGTCATCGTGGCGGGATCCCGGGACGATGTCGAGTACGTCATCGAGAAACTCGTCAACGACCCCCACCACGCGTATCACGTCATCGGCGCGACGACCACCGAGTCGCTGACCGAGCCCATCGACATCGACGGCCGGCAGTACCCCGTCATCGGATCGATCCGCTCGACCGCGGCCTTCGGCCGCACCTCCGGCGCCGACGCGATCGTCGTCGCGAGCACGCCCGACGACGACCGCGACTTCGTGCGGCGCCTCGGCTGGGAGCTGGAGGGGACGGCGGCCGAGCTCGTGCTGTGCAACCGGCTCACCGACGTCGCCGGGCCGCGACTCTCGTTGCGACCCCTGGACGGCCTGCCGCTCGTGCAGGTGAAGATCCCGGAGTTCGAAGGCGGAATCCACGCGATCAAGCGCGGGATGGACGTCGTGCTGTCACTGCTCGCGCTCGTGCCCATCCTGCTCGTCACCCCGCTCATCGCCGTTGCGATCAAGCTCGATTCCCCAGGCCCCGTGCTCTTCCACCAACTCCGGGTGGGACGCGATGGCCGTCAGTTCTGGATGGTGAAGTTCCGCACGATGGGCGTCGACGCCGAAAGACGGCGCGATGCGCTCCACGCCCAGAACCAGGGGGCAGGCCCGCTGTTCAAGCTGAAGCGAGACCCGCGGGTGACGCGCGTAGGAGCCGTGCTCCGGAAGTTCTCGATCGACGAGCTGCCGCAATTCGTGAACGTGCTGCGCGGCGACATGAGCATCGTCGGGCCGCGGCCGCCCCTTCCGGCGGAGGTGACGAGGTACGACGGCACGGTCTACCGGCGCCTGTACATCAAGCCCGGCATCACCGGGCTCTGGCAGATCAGCGGTCGCAGCGACCTGTCATGGGAGGAGAGCGTGCGACTGGACCTTCGCTACGTGGAGAACTGGTCGATCGCGACGGACGTCATGATCATGTGGCGCACGGCCCGGGTCATGATCGCACCGAAGGGGGCGTACTGATGCCCCCGCAGCAGACCAGGCCGGCGACAACGGCGTCGCCGGCCGCCAACAACCGGATCCGCGGTCACAAGCCGACGCGCTCCGCCAGGTGCACACTGGCGGTCATGCGCGCGGCGGTTGCCCATTCCCCCAACTGGGCGTGGCCGCGGGTCCCTGGGACGGCGAACCTACGAGCAAGGACTGGGGACCGCGCATGGTGAGCATCGTCATCGCCGCACACAACGAGGAGACCGTGGTGGGGTCGTGTCTGGACGCGCTCCGCCGCGCCACCGGCCCGGACGACGAGATCATCGTGAGCGCCAACGGCTGCACCGACCGCACCGCCGAGGTCGCGCGCGACCACGGCGCCATCGTCGTCGAGCGCGCCGAACCCGGCAAACCGGGGGCGCTGAACGCGGGCGAGGACCGTGCCACCGGATTCCCGAGGGTGTACCTCGACGCCGACATCCGTGTCCCCGCCCACAGCGTCGCCACCCTCGAGCGCCTCCTCCAAGACGGCGCGCTCGCAGCCGTGCCGCGGCGCCGGGTCGAGACATCGGGTCGTCCGCTGCCGGTCAAGGCGTACTTCGCGATCAACGGTCGCCTGCCCGCGTTCCGGGACGGCCTCTTCGGCCGCGGAATGATCGCTGTCTCCGAGACCGGTCGGCGGCGCTTCGAACGGTTCCCGTCGCTGACCGCCGACGACCTGTTCCTCGACGCGCAGTTCTCCTCGGCGGAGAAGGCCGAAGCCGACGACGTCGTCGTCGTCGTCGAGGCGCCACGCACGACGAAGGCGCTCGTGAACCGGCTCGTTCGCGTGCGCCGCGGCAACGCGGAGCTGCGGTCGGCCTCGGCGACCGGCGAGATCGACGGCGCGGTGCGCGAGTCCGACCGGTGGGCATGGCTGCGCGACGTGGTCCTGCCGCACCCGCATCTGGTCTTCGCAGCGGTGCCGTATCTGGCGATCACGGTCGCGGCCGCTCTGCGCGCCCGCCGCACGCCGCGGACGGCGGGCGGATGGGAGCGCGACGACAGCACGCGCGTGGCGAGCGCCCCGCAGATGGAGGCGGCGTGATGATCGTGAATCTCTGCTTCCACGGCGTGGGCGCCTGTGCGCACGAACATGAGCCCGGCGAGGCCGGCTACTGGATGAACGAGGACGTCTTCCTGGGCGTGCTCGACGTGGTGGCGACGCGGGAGAACGTCCGGCTCAGCTTCGACGACGGCAACCGATCGGACGCCGACATCGTGCTGCCGGCGCTTCGTGAGCGCGGACTCCGTGCGACGTTCTTCCCGCTCGCTGGCCGGCTCGACGATCCGGCGAGCCTCAGCACGTCCGACCTGCGCAAGCTGCGCGCCGAGGGGATGTCGATCGGCTCCCACGGGTGGACGCACACCGCGTGGCGCGGCCTCAGCGACGCCGAGGCGGGTCGCGAGTTCTTCGACGCGCGCATCGCCCTCGAAGAGGCGAGCGGTGCGGAGATCACGGAGGCGGCATTCCCGCTCGGCAGCTACGACCGCTCGACGCTGCGGCACCTGAGGTCCGCGGGGTACCGGGCGGTCTACACCAGCGACCGGTTCCCGGCCCGGCGGAGCGCGTGGATGCGGGCGCGTTACAGCGTCACCGCCGCAGACACCGTGGAATCCGTGACACGGATCGTGCGGCGCCGCCCGGGAGTCCGCGAGATGAGGAACGTCTTGGCGAGCACGGTCAAACGCATGAGGTAGCCGACCGCGCGCGGTCGGCAGGGAACGAGGCATCCCGACGGGCGGGACGCCGGATCGCAATCTGGGGGACGCGAAATGAGTGAAGAGCAGGAGGTTCTCTCGGACGGCCCCTCCGAGAGCACCGCCTCGAACGACGGCGAGCAGCGAGGGCTGACCGCCGGGATGCGGCGGGTGCTGTGGGTCGTGGGCGCGGTCGTGGCGATCGGGCTCATCACCGCCGCGTGGCTGTTCCTGACAGGAGGCGGCTCCGGCACGCTCGGGGCCGTGGACGCGACAACGAGCCCGACGCCGGCCCCCACCTCGACCCCGGCGCCGGGCTCGTCCCCCGGTGCGGACGCCGGCGCAGACGCCGGCGCAGAGCCGGGCTCCGACGCGGGCCCGGGTGCGGGCCAGGGGCCGAACCCCGGCGCCACACCGACGACGGGCAGCGAAGTGCGGCCCCCCGACGCCGCCGCCCCGTCAACCGATCGACTTCCCCCGGTCTCGGCTCCGGCCCCGAGGGTGAGCACCCCGCTGCCGGAGTCGGGGTCGGCGTCGGGCGCACTCGTCGACGGCTTCCCCGCGAACCTCATGGGGCCGACCGCGCAGTCGGACGTGCTCCAGAGCTCCATCGCGAGCGAGGGCGACACGATGCAGGTCACCCTGCTCGCCCGCACCGATGCGACGCCCGACGAGGTGCGTCAGTACTACCGCGCCCTGTGGATCGGGCTCGGGCTCGCGGACGCCGGCGCGAACGGCGCCTCCGACGCGTCGTACGCGGATGCGCTCTCCTCCGTCTCCCTGGCCTTCAGCTCGTCCGCCGGCACCGGCACCGTGTACTCGGTCTACGGCGTCTTCCGCACGAGCTGAGGCGGACCGGTGTACATCTCGTTCTCCAATTCGCCCCAGCCCCCGGCCGACGCCGGCGCACCGCCGCCGGCGCCGGCGCCGGCGCCCCGCGGCGTACGGACGGTGTCGTCCACGGTGGTCGCACTCGGCGTCGTCTCGATGCTCACCGACATCTCGTCGGAGTCGGTGGCCGCCATCCTCCCGCTCTACATCACGGGGGTGCTGGGGCTGTCGACGATCGCCTTCGGGTTCATCGACGGCCTGTATCAGGGCGTCAGCGCCGTCGTCCGCATCGCGGGCGGCTACGCCTCGGACCGCTACGACAGGCCGAAATGGGTCGCGTTCGTGGGGTACGCGCTCGCGGCGGCGGCGCGCATCGGGCTCCTGTTCGCGTCGGGGTTCGCCGCGATCACGGCGGTCATCACCGCGGATCGCATCGGCAAGGGCATCCGCACGGCGCCGCGCGATGCGCTCATCACGGCCGCGTCCGACCCCGAGATCCTCGGCAGGTCCTTCGGTGTGCATCGGACGCTCGACAACATCGGCGCCGCGATCGGCCCGCTCATCGCGTTCATCATCCTGCTGGTCGTGCCCGACGGCTTCCACATCGTGTTCGTCGCCTCGCTCGCCTTCGCGCTCATCGGCGTGCTCATCCTCGGGCTCGTGGTGCCGAACATCCGGTCGCGTGCCCACGACGAGAAGACGGTGACGGATGCTGCGCCCCCGGCCGCGCCGGCGCGCACGAAGTTCGACTGGGCCGCCGTCACGACCGGCCCGATGCGCCGCGTCCTCGCCGCTGCGGGGATTCTCGGACTGCTCACCATCGGCGACGGCTTCATCTACCTGGTACTCCAGTCCCGCGGCGATTTCGCCGCGCAATGGTTCCCGTTGCTGTACGTCGGCACCAATGTGGCGTTCCTGGCGTTCGCGATCCCGCTCGGGCGGCTGTCCGACCGGGTGGGGCGGGCGCGCGTCTTCGTGTTCGGCCACGTGTCGCTTCTGGCCGCATACCTGATCGCGGCAACCCCGATCCCCGACATCGCCGCGACGATCCTCTGCCTGGCGCTCCTGGGCGGCTTCTACGCATCGACGGACGGCGTCCTGGCGGCCCTGGCGGCGCAACTCACGCCACCGGAGGCTCGCGGTACGGGAATCGCCGCCGCACAGACGGTCGTCGCCCTCACGCGATTCGTGGCGGCCACCGGATTCGGACTCCTCTGGTACCTCCTCGGCCCCGAGTCATCCATGCTGATCGTCGCGGGGCTGCTGGCGATCGCGATCCCCCTCGTCGCGCTGCTGCTCCGGCCGTATCTCTCGGTCACCCGTCCGCTGGTCGCCACGGCCGGCCCCGGCGCCCCGGAGGTGTCGGATCCGTGAACGATCGCGTGAAGTGGCTCGTGGTGGCCGGCGTCTCAGCGGTCGCGCTCGGCGCGACCGCCGTCGTCGGCGTCGTGGCATGGCAGCAGTACCGCGTCCGCCTCGACGCGCCCAGCGCAGCGGCGATGACGGCGCCGGAGGAGTGGGCCTCGGGCGATCGGATCGTGTTCCGCAACACGGCGCTCGGCGAGGGGTACGGGCTGGTCGCCAGCGTGCCGCTGGACGCCCCGGCCGGCCCGAGAGCCCTCACCGGGATCGCGTGCGACCGCGTCGACGCCGTCGCGGACGAGTTCTCGTGTCTGCGGACCGAGCGGGGGATCCTACCGTCGTACTCGGCCTCGCTGTACGCGAACGACGGGACGGCCATCGTCACGTGGCCGCTGTCGGGCGTCCCGAGCCGCGCACGGATGTCGGCCGACGGCACCCGCATCGCGACGACCTCGTTCGTCACCGGGCACTCGTACGCGACGATCGGATTCTCGACCGAGACGATGATCCACGACGACGCCGGCGACGACTTCGGCAACCTCGAAGAATGGACGCTCCTGTTCAACGGCACGCCGAGCGCACCGATCGACCGCAACTTCTGGGGCGTGACCTTCATCGACGACACGTCGTTCTATGCGACGGCCGGCTTCGCGAACTCGGGCCAGACCTACCTCGTGAGGGGCGACGTCCCGACACGCACGCTCACCGCCGTCGCCGAGGACGTCGAATGCCCGTCGCTCTCACCCGACGGCACGAGAATCGCGTTCAAGCGCGTCACCGCAGGGTCAGGCCCGACGGTGCGCTGGACGCCGGCGATCATGGATCTCGCGACCGGGGAGGTGGTGACGCTTCCCGAGTCCCGCAGTATCGACGACCAGATCGAATGGCTCGACGACACGACGATCCTCTATGGGATGCCGCGTGCCGACGATTCCGGTGACACCGACGTGTGGGCGCTAGGCGCCGACGGGTCGGGTGCACCCCGGATCCTCATCGAGCACGCGTGGTCGCCTTCGGTGGTGCGCCCATGAGCACCGTGCACGCGATCGCGTCAGCCCGCCGCGTCGGGCCTGCCGGCGGTGTGCCGCCGCAGCACGATGAGCCACGCCAGCGCGGCGCCGACAGCCGCGCCCAGGACGTTCGCGACGACGTCCCGCAGACTCGGCTGCCGGGACGGGATCACGATCTGCGCGAGTTCGACGCCCGCCGACAGCACCAGCGCCAGCACCACGCCGTACCAGTGATGGCGCAGCAGCAGCGTCAGCAGGAATCCGAGCGGCACGAACATGAGCACGTTCGCGGCGAACTCGATCCACCCCGAGCCGAAGGACGCGATGCCGAGGACGTCGCGGATCCAATCGCCGATCGCGTGGACGACGGCGCCGTACGACACCGGGCTCAGAACGACCGCCGCCACGGCGGCGATATAGATGCCGAGACCCCAGATGACCCAGGTGGGGCGTCGCGTCGGCGCGGACATGGGGACAACTATCGCATGCCCGACGGTGAGGACTGATCCATGACGACGCAGGCAGCAGCATCCGGCCGCTTCATCGGCTCCGGCGAGCGCGCCGACGTCTCGGTGATCGTCGTGACCTACCGCAGCCGGACCGACATCGACCGCCTGATCGCGTCGCTGCGACCCGAAGCCGCGGCCCTGCGCTTGCGGGTGATCGTCGCCGACAACGCCTCGCCCGACGACACGCTCGCGGCGGCCCGCGCGCACGACGACGTCATCGCGCTGCCGACCGGCGGGAACCTCGGTTACGCGGGTGGCATCAACGTGGCGATGCGCGCCGTCGGTGACAGCGACGCGATCCTGGTGCTCAACCCCGACATGGTCGTCGATCCGGGCGCTATCGCCGTGATGCGCGCGCGTCTCGCGCAGGACGGCGTGGGGATCGTCGTGCCGACGATCCTCGACGGCGCCGATGAGCGCACGAGGTCGCTGCGCCGCGAGCCGCACGTGCTCCGCTCCCTCGGCGACGCCGTCTTCGGCGGCCGGTTCCACCGCCGGCCCGCGGCGTTCGCCGAGATGGTGCTGTCGCCGGCGGAGTACACCACGGCGCATCGCGTCGACTGGGCGACCGGCGCCGCCCTGCTCATCTCGGGCGCGGCGGCCGCGGCCGTCGGGGAATGGGACGAACAGTACTTCCTCTACTCCGAGGAGACCGACTACTTCCGCCGCGCCCGCGAGGCGGGCTTCGCGACGTGGTTCGAGCCCGCGGCGGTGGTGCGCCATTCGGAGGGAGGCTCGGGTGTCTCGGTGGACCTCGACCGGCTGCTCGCCGTCAACCGCATCCGGTACTACGGGAACCACCACGGTCGCCTCGGAACGACGCTCTTCCACGGTGTGGCGGTGCTCAACCACCTTGTACGGTCCCGGGATGCCGGGCATCGGGCGATCCTCGTCACCATCGTCGCGCCGAGGTCGTGGTCGGCCCTGCCGAAGGCCTCCGGCACTGTGGCGCTTCGGAGACCGCGCGATCCGGAAGGGATCCCGTCGTCATGAGCCTCGCCATCGTCACCACGAGCCACAAGCCGGACTTCCCGTCCTTCGCCCGGCTGCACGCGTCGGTCCTCGAACACACCGACCCGTCGACGCAGCACATCGTCGCGGTGCCAGGCCTGGATGTGCCGCTGTTCGAATCGATCGGGTCGGATCGCCTCACGGTCGTGAGTGAACGCTCGACGCTGCCCTCGAGGTTCGTGCCGGCGACGAGGCTCGCGCGGATCCCGCGGATCCCGCGCGGGTTCCGGATCGCGGCGATCAACACCACCCGGCCATGGCCGCCGATCCGGGGATGGATCCTGCAGCAGATGGTCAAGCTCTCCGTCGTCTCGGAACTGGAGGTCGACGTCGCGCTCATCATCGACTCCGACGTGCTGCTGGTGCGTTCCGTGGACGAGTCGGCGTTCCAGAGCGACGGCGTGGTGCGGCTCTACCGGCTCCCCGACGGGATCACGCCCGACATGACGCGCCACCTCGCGCAGCGCGCCAAGGCGCGCCGGCTGCTGGGCGTCGCCGCTGCCGAGAGCCGTTCTCCCGACTACATCGCCGGGATCGTGAGCTGGGATCCGGCTCTGGTGCGGGACATGCTCGAGCGGATCGAGGCGACGACCGGCCGGCGCTGGCAGGACTGCGTCGGACAGAGCCTCGACTTCTCGGAGTTCATCACCTATGGCACCTACGTCATGATGCTCGCCGAGCCCGGCCGGCGCGCGTTCGTCGGCGACCGCAGCCTCAGCCACAGCCATTGGGGTCCCACGCCCCTGACGAGGGACGCCGCGCAGCGATTCGTCGAGGCGCTGGCACCCGACGATCTCGCCATCCACGTGCAGTCGAACACGGGGACCGACGAGTCGGTGCTCCGCTTCATCGCCGACGCCGTCGCCGCTCAGAGCAGGTCAACATGACGTCCTCGACCGCTTCCGGGTACGTGCCGGCGCTCGACGGTGTGCGGGCGGTCGCGGCGCTCCTCGTCGTCTTCTTCCACCTCCGGCTCGGGTTCAGCAACGGCGACATCGGCGTCGACGTGTTCTTCGTCCTCAGCGGATTCCTCATCACGGGCATCCTCCTGCGCGCAGCCGACCGCGGCCGCGTGAGCTTCAAGACCTTCTACTGGCGCCGCGCGCTGCGGCTGCTGCCGGTCTACTTCGTCGTCGTCGCCGTCTCGGTCACCGTCGCGTTCATCGGCGATCTCGGCGGCGGGACGCTCCGGGGCGCCGTCTCCTCGCTGTTCTACGTGTCCAACTGGGTCGCCGGAGGAGGCTATGGGCTCGGGCTGCTCGCCCACACCTGGTCGCTGTCGATCGAGGAGCAGTTCTACCTGATCTGGCCGCTCACCCTCGTGCTCCTCCTCCTCTGGGTGCGCGGGGATCGATCGAAATCCGTCCTCGCCGTCGCCGGGCTGATCGCCCTCTGCTACGCGTCGATCGTCGTCTGCTGGGCGGCCGGAGCAGCCGAAGGCTTCACCTGGAACCTCACCCCGGCGCGCGGCATGCAGCTGCTCTTCGGCTGCCTCCTCGCTCTCCTGCTCTCCCGCCCCGGGGAGATCCGCCTGCCCCCGCGCGCGCGGAGACTGCCGGACGCTGTGGGGCTCGCGTCGATCGCCGGACTCCTCGTGATCGCGAACTTCTGGAACAGCGGCGGCTGGCTCGAGATGCTGGTGCAGTGGCCGCTCGTGGCCGTCCTCACCGTGCTGGTCCTGTTCGCCTGCGTCGCGCCGGGGCCGAGTCTGGTGCAGGGCCTGCTGTCGCTTCCCGCGATCGTCGCCATCGGCAAGGTCTCGTACGGCCTGTACCTGTGGCATTTCCCCGTCATGTACGCGCTGGACGACACGCTCGGAATGGACAACTGGGGCGCGAAAGTCCTCGCCGTTGTGCTTACCGCGGCGATCGTGCCGCTGTCGTATCGATACCTCGAGCTGCCGTTCCTTCGTATGAAGAACCGCAAGTTCGCGACCACCTGACCCGCGCCGTCTGGACCTCCCATGCACTCGAAATCGGACGTGGTTCCCCCCTCAGGCCGGACGCCGCTGACGGTCGAGGACCGCGCGATCGACGCACCGGCGGCGAGGGCGCAGGCCATCCCCGCCCGCCCCCGCCGCAGGTCCTCCGGCGAGGGATTCCGACCCGACATCCAGGCGATGCGCGCGATCGCCGTCGTCCTCGTGGTGATCTACCACTTCTGGCCGACGGTGCTTCCGGGCGGCTATATCGGCGTCGACGTGTTCTTCGTCATCTCCGGCTTCCTCATCACCGCCCATCTGCGCCAACTGGCCGAAGGTCCCCGCCGGCTCTCGCTGATGGGCTTCTACGGCCGGCGCATCCGCAGACTGCTGCCGGCGTCGCTGCTCGTCCTCTTCCTCACCGGGATCGGCATCCTCCTCTGGGTGCCCCGGCCGCACTGGCCCATCGACCTCGGCGCCGTCGTCGCGAGCGCCTTCTACGTCGAGAACTGGTTCCTCGCCGCCACCGCGACCGATTACCTCAGCGGCAGCGTCGCCGCCAGCAACCCCGCCCAGCACTACTGGTCGTTGTCGACCGAGGAGCAGTTCTACCTCGTGTGGCCGCTGCTGATCCTCATCGCCGGCGCGCTCGTCGCCCGGACCGGCAATCGGCGGATCACCTTCTGGCTGCTTGCCGTCATCACGGCGGCCAGCTTCGTCACCTCCGTCGTGTGGACGGCGTCCGACCCGAGCGTCGCCTACTTCGCGACCCCGACGCGCGCCTGGCAGTTCGGGATGGGAGCGCTGCTGACCTTCCTGCCCTCGTCGTGGGTGCGCGGGCTTCCCCCGTGGCTCCGGATCGGCGCGGTGTGGCTCGGCCTCGCACTCATGGTGGTGTCGGCGTTCACCTACGGCGGCGTGGCCGCGTTTCCGGGCTGGATCGCGCTGGTGCCCGTCGTGGGCGCGCTGCTCGTCATCGCCGCCGACCAGCCGCGCGGCAGGCTGGGCCTCCAACCGGTCGCCGAGCTCGCACCGGTGCAGCGAGTGGGCGACTGGTCGTACGCGATCTACCTCTGGCACTGGCCGCTGCTGATCCTCATCCCCATCGCGCTCGGAGGCATCGCGCTCGGCAACGCCGGCAAGGCCGCCATCGTGATCGCGACCTTCGTGCTCGCCTGGCTCACCCGCGAGTACGTGGAGAAGCCCTTCATCCGCCTCGGCAGCACACCCGCCGCGCGCGCCGCGCCGAAGCGCCTCGAGCGCAGCACCTTGCTCGGGGCATTGGCCGGAATGCTCGCGGTCGCGCTGCTCGCCGGGCCGCCGCTGGCCGTCATCGATTCCGAGTCGGCCGCGCAGCGCGAGGCCCTCGCCGCGGCCGAGGAGACCGCCTCCCCGTGCTTCGGTGCCGCGTCGCTGACATCGGACTCCTGCCCGCCCACGGGCTCGGCAGGCGACTTCGTGCCCGGCCTGCTGATCGCCGGCAGAGACCAGTCGGCACTCGACGGCTGTCAGGTCGCGCCCGGGTCGGATCATCACTGCGAATTCGGCCCCGCCGACGGGACCCCGGTCGCGCTCGTCGGCGACTCGCACGCCACCCAGTGGCTTCTCGCCGTCGAGGCCGCCGCCGAGGCGTACGGGTGGCACGTCACGACCTACCTCGCGGGAGCGTGCCCGCTGTTCTCACCGCAGTCGGGGCTTCCCCGGTCGACGGTCCGCGACTGCGCCCGCTGGCAGGAGGAGACGCTGGCCCGACTCGTCCACGACAGGTACGACTACGTGCTGGTCTCCTCCCAGGCCTGGGAGGCACTCGAACCGATGAGCAACGACCCCGAGTCGGCGAGCTTCCACGAGATCGCCGACCTCATGGGCGCGCAGTACGCGGCAGCCTGGAACGAGCTTGCCGCCGCGGGCTCACAGGTGATCGTGATCGCCGACACCCCCAATCCGAATCTCGCGGGCGTCGGAGACATCCCCGCATGCCTCGGAACCCACGGCGCCTCGGAATGCACGCTGCCCCGCGACGCGGCGCTCGCGTCGAACGAGCCGCTCGCCGCGGGAGTTCAGCGCTCGCCGGCGGCGCGCACCGTCGACTTCACCGACGTCATCTGCCCCGGCGCCGGCGACTGTCCTGTGGTCATCGGCGGCGTGCTGGTCTGGTCCGACGGTTCGCATCTCACGAAGACCTACGTGCGGACGCTCGAGCGCATCTTCGTCGAGCGCATCGGAGCCGCCGCCGACACGGCGCGGTGATCAGGGAGCGGCCGGCCGAGGCTGCGACGAACGCGCCTCCCGCCGGCTCGCGCGATCCTCAGCCATCGAGTCCTCGAAGGCGTGCGGCGTGATCGCCACGCCCATGCCCCTCTTCTCGACCAGCGCCACGGAGCGGATGGCCGCGCACAGTCCGATCACGACGAAGAGGAAGCCTGCCGACATCGGGAATGCGAGGCCGTCGAAGAACGCGAGCACGACCGCGGCGGTGATCACGGATGCGCCGAGCGCGTGAGCGGTGAGGCGCACGTCGGGCCACACGGAGTTGCTGCGCGCCTGCCAGGCACTCCACACCGCTGCCACCACCATGGCGGCGAACGCGATGACGCCCAGCATCCCGAGTTCGATCGCAAGCCCCGCCCACCCGTTGTCGAAGACGTAGTAGCGCGGCAGGAAAGTGCCGAATCCGATGCCGACGAGGGGGGACGCGGCGACGAACTCCGGGAGTCGATCCAGTGCGCCCGTCCGCGACATGGTGCTGCCGTCACTGCTGGTGAAGAGACTGAGCGTGGTGCCGACCAGTCCCGGCATCAGTGCGACCATCGCCACGATCACGCCGAGACCGCCTGACACGACCAGCAGGCGGGTCCGCCGCGGGATCGCGGGAACGATCAGGACCACCGCGACGGCGAGGCCGATGATGGAGGAGCGGGACACGCTCATCAGCGCCACGACCGCCAGGAGGGCACTCGCTGCCCACCACCACGCGGCCGTCGACCTGGCCTGCCCGCGACCGAAGCCCTGAGTCAGGGCACCGGCGACGCACAGCGGCAGGGCGGCGTTCAGCACCGTGCCGAACTCGAGCGGGTGCATCGCGGTCGCCGCGGTCCTCGTCCTCCCGCTGCGTTCGGCGATGCCGCCCTCCCCCACGTTGAGCCCGGGGATCGATCCCCAGAAGTCCAGGAGCGATCGACCGGTGAAGCTCTGGAGAAGGGCGAGCAGGGCGAGCAGCGCCGCACCGATCGCCAGGAACCGGACGATGCGTGAAACATCGCGCATGGTCCGCACCCCGTCGACGATGACCAGCAGGACGCCCGCCCACGAGAGCACCCGAAGGAGCGAGGTGATCAGCTGGCTGATCTGATCTGCCGGCTGCCCGCGGAGCATCGCATCGGCGAAGCTCACGAGCGCGATCACGAGGAAGACCACGAACGCGAAGCGGACGGGCTGCGACGTGCTGGCGACATCGACCGTGCGCCACTGGAGGCGTGAGATCGCCCAGAACGCGAACATCCCCAGGCCCCAGAGGAAATGCGGCCGCCCGAGCGTCCCGAGGCTGCTGATCGACACGTACGACGGCACCGCGAAGAGCAGCACCAGGTACACCATCACCAGGCGCGCGGCGTCCCAGGGAATCTTGCGCGTGATCGCGATGTGTTCGACGGCCGAGACCGGAATCGGTCCCTGTGCAGGTTCGCTCACCGGGCTCCCCCGTTCCGCCCCGGCTAGTCCTGAACCGACTCGCTGCCGGACTCACGACGGGCATCACCCGACGTCGTCGCACGCCGCTTGCGTCGCGCGAACCCATCCACGAGAGCGGTGAGCGCGAGCGTGAGCGCGATGACGCCGATGCCGGTGGCCGCGGCTGCGACGATGCGGGTGCGCTGCAGCAGGGTGCTCTCGGGGTCGGTCGTGAGCGTGACGATCTCGATGCGGGATGCCTGCGGGATGCTCTCCAACGTCTGAAGCTCCTCCAGGACCGAGACGGAGTGAGCCATGACCAGGGACAGCAGCTCCTCGGCCTCGGCATCGCTCGGAGACGTGACGATCGTTCTCACGATCGGCGCCGATCCGGCGGCACGCTCGACGACGACTTCGCTGTCGGGAAAGTCCGCGAGGATCGCGGCGAGCCCGTCCGGACCACCGACGGACTGCACCAGCACGTCTGCAGGAAGCTGGAGCCCGCTGATGAAGAGGAAGGGGTTGGTCGATCCCTCGGGAAGATTCGCGGCCCCCGGCAGCAGCATCTGCGTGCCCGTGCGCTCGTACTGCGGACCCACGAAGCCCCATGCGCCGACCACCGCGGCGACGGCCAGCAGGAGTCCCGGCAGCACGATGTACCACCGTCGCCGGAGGAGCGGAAGAACATCAGCGGGTTTCATGCGCCCCCACTCTCCCCCGTCGGCGGCTTCTCCGATGGAGATGAATCGCCGACTTCTCCCAGAGCAGCGCGAGGCCGACCCCCGCGATCACGCCGGCCGCGGCCATCGCCCCGAACGCGGAGATCTTGCCCACCCACGACGGCGCGATGTAGTCGATCTGCGCAGACAGCGGCCGAACCTCCTGCGTGATCAGGTGGGAGGCGACGGCGCCCTCCTCTTCCTGGAGCTGGATCGACGTCTGGAGGACGTCGTCGACAAGTGCCTGCTGACGCTCCTCGACCGATGCCCGCTCACGTCCGATGACGTGGACCTCGATCGCCGCATCCGGGTAGTTCGTCGCGAACTGGCTTCCCACGAACGACACCTCGACGAACTCGCCTTCGCGCCGCCCCGCGCCGTACAGCGGCGCCTCGTCCGTCGCGTATCGATCGGGCTCCCGCCCGGTGTTCACCTTGTGGGCGACGAGACCGGCGAAGGCGATGACGCTCTCGTCGGCGAAGCCGTTGAGCGGATCGAGTCGCGCGGCCCCCGGCCACCGGAAGTCCACGACGGTGCGCGTCGTGTAGATGCCGCCGTCCTGCAGCATCAGGAACGTGAGCAGCACCGCGAGAGCAACGGCGAAGACGGACGTGTACCATCGCCGCGCGACGACGCCCAGGATCTCTCGCACCGTCACGACTGCCTCCTCTTCCGGGCAGGCGGGCCCCCAGCGGCCGCACAAATGCCAGGCTACCCGCGAAAGCTTCGTGCCGGCTGGATTGGCATCCAGCCGGCACGAGTCATCGCCAGAAGGCGGTGAGGGGATCAGTCGTTCTCGGGGATCAGCGCCAGCGTGTCGTCCCAGATGTTGCCGGTCCACGAACCTCCGCTCACGTAACCGATGCCGTAAGCGGCCCGGTGGGTGAAGCGGTTGTCCTTGACGAGGATGCCCTCGATGGGAGAGCCGGAGTCGTTGAGCATCCAGGCGCCGCCATCGATGAGGTTGCGCTCGATCGTCACGCCCCAGTTGCGGTCACCCTTCACCCCCATCTGGAAGACGGCGTTGACACCCGACTGGTTGCCCAGCTTGAAGGTGCTGCCTCGCACGACGACGTTGCCGTCGGTGGTCGACTGGACCCCGTCGTTGTGCGAGCCGTCGATCACCGCGAGAGCGGTCACGTAGCTGTTCTCGATGAGCACATCCTGGTTGGCCTTGAAGCCGTCCAGGCAGCCGTGCACGTACATGTTCCGCGCCGTGTAGCCGCGGAAGGCCATCGCGCCCTGGCACGCCGGGGTGCCGTTCACCTCGACGTTCTCAGCCGTGAGCCCGAGGCAGCTCTTCGCGTCGCGTGTCACGCCCGTGTAGTCGCAGTCGATGGGGTAGTAGCCGGCCGCATCGAGGTAGATGTTGCGGAGGGTGACACCGCTGTGCGCCACGATGATCATGCCCTTGTCGATGCTCAGGTTCTGGATCGTGACGCCGTTGCCGGTCGTCTGCACGGCACGGATGTCGGACCGGTACGTCCAGCCGGGACCGCTCGTGGCATCCTGCGGAACGCGGATGAGCGCGGCCCTGTTCGACACTCCGGTGTTCGTGGCGTCGGGGTAACCGCACGCACTCGGCACGTCGATGCAGTTCTTCTGCGTGCCGCCGCCCGGTGCGGGAGGCGTCGTCGGCGTCGGCGTGGGCGTCGGCGTCACCGTCGGGGTGGGCGTCGGCGTCGGCGTCGGCGTGGGCGTCGGCGTCGGCGTCGGCGTCGGCGTCGGGGTCACCGTCTGCGTTGGCGTGGGCGTGGGCGTGGGCGTCGCCGTTGGGCTCGGCATCGTCGACGCTCCGTCCGGCTGGTAGGCGACGTCGACAAGGAAGTTCGATCCTCGCGAAGAGCGGGAGGGGAAGCGGCTGTCGCCGAATCGGTAGACGCCGGCGCCGCGGTCGAGCACGAAGCCGTTCTGGACGCGCTTGGTCGCCAGGGCGTCCGCGGTCACCGGGTAGCGGCCGTTGGGCGCGTAGTACGACACCGTGTAGGTGCTGCCGGCCTGCAGTCGGACGGGCTGCTTCAGGTCGACCGTGCGCCACCCGACGGTCGTGGTCGCCGCGAACTGAACGCGGGCGAGCGCGGTCCCCCTCGAGGACCACAGGGTCGCCTGGGTGACGCCCGTGGCGGACGGACCCTGGTAGTACTGCAGCGCCGTCACAGCGCCGCCCTGCTGCGGCGAGAACTTCACACCGAGTTCGACCGCACGGCTGCTGCCGGACGAGGCGTCCGCAGGCGTCAGATCATCGGCGAAGATGCCGACCGTGGTGGCCGCAGAGGCGGCCATGCTGGGCACGGCGACGAGGGCTGACAGGCCGAGTACAGCGGCGAAAACGATAGCGAGGCGGGCACGATAGGAGCGCACTTGGGCGCGACGACGCTGACTTCGGGTTTGCATAGCACATCCATGGGTATCTCGGGGGGAGGCAAAGCCGATGCTAAGCGCACGACCTGGGCCGAACCGGCCGAATGAGCGACATCTAATGCCGTGTGAGAGATACCTCATATAAGCGTCCTCCCCCCGACCGGCAATGTCGACCGTCCGCCGGCGCCGGGAAACCGGGGCGGTTCGACCGTCCGCGAGTAGACTTCGAATGGCGATGCCAGGCGTTGTTTCCCGCTGGGGGGTGACCGATGCCAGAGTCCGACCGAGCCTCGCGGACACCCACCTCGATCGTCTGCGTCTACAACGATCCGGACGTGCTGGAAGGATGCCTCGCGCGGTCGATCCGCGAGGGCCTGCCGTCTGCGCCGCAGACCGAGTTCATCGCGGTCGACAACCGCGGCAACCCGTTTCCCGGCGCCGGCGCGGCGCTCAACCACGGCGCGCGCCTGGCGCGCAACGACGTCGTCGTCTTCGTGCACCAGGACGTCGTGCTGCACTCGCTCGTGGCCCTCGAGGAGGCGGCGGCCGTCCTCATGGCCGAGCCGGACATCGGCATCGCGGGAGCGGTCGGGATCGACGCGCGCCACCGCATCCTGGGCCGCATCCGCGATCGCGTCGTACCCATCGGAGAGGTCGCCACGGAACCGCGCGATGTCGAATCGCTCGACGAGGTGCTCCTTCTCCTGCGTCGCGAGCGGGTATGGAACGAGCCGCTCAGCGAGGACCCGCTCCTCGCCTGGCATGCGTACGGCGTCGAGTACTCCGCGCGCTCGCGGAGGGCCGGCCTCCGCGCGGTGGCCCTCGACATCCCCCTCACGCACAACAGCCTCACCACGAATCTCGAGGCCCTCGACCTCGCCCACGGCAGGGTCGGGGAACTGTATCCGGAGCTCGTGCCGCTGCAGACGACGTGCGGCACCATCTGGGGCGGCGACCCGCCGGGCGGCCTCGGCCGCCAGCTGCGGAGGATGCGCGGTGCGCGTGCCTGGTGGGGCGAGTCGCTCGAGGCTCGCGCGTTGGCGTCCGTCGCCCCCTCCAGCCCGATCGTCCTCGCGGACATCCGGCTCTCGATCGACGAGGCGCTCGCACGGGGCGACATGGGATCGCTGCGGGTGTTGGATCTCGCGCCAGGGGACAGCACGCCCACCGCCGTCGACGGCCTGTCGCGCTACGGCAAGCCGCTCGCGGTGGCGACCGTCCCACCGGCCGTCGCCCGGGAGGCCATGGCGCATCGCGACGAGAGGGAACTCCTCCTCATCACCGCCGCTCGCAGTCGTGATCTCGCTCCGCTCGGGCCCCTCGGCCACCTCCCGCACGTCGTAGGGCACATGCATGAGATCGGAGTCTGGGTCCTGATCGGCGTCTCCGCGCCGACCCTCGAGCCGCTGTGGGCCGGCACGCGCAGCCGGCCGTTCGCCGGGCTGATTCGGTTTCCCCGCGAGGCGAGCACCGCACCGGACCTGACATGACCGATCCCGGCCGCTCCGCCCGCCGTCGCGCGCTGCTGGCCGCGAGCGGCTACGGCGCCGTCGTCACGCTCACGGATCTCCTGACCCCCCGCATGAGGTACGCCTACGTGCACCGGATCACGGCCGCGATCATGCACGGGCCGCTTCCGGTTCTCTCGTCGACCGCCGCGACGGCGAGCCCGCCCGCCGGCGCCGAGAGTCCCGAGCCGATCGCCCGCATCACCTGCGCGCTCGCGACGGACGGCCTCGACGTCGGCGGGATCGGGTCGGTGATCGAGATGCTGGCCGGGGGACTCCCGTCCGCGGGCGTGCGACCCGTCGTCGTGTGCCGCGGCGACGGGGTGCGAGCCGCCCGCCTCCGAACCGCCGGGATCGAGGTCCGCCCCGTGGCCACCGCCGGCGAGGCCGCCGCGGCACTCTGCGACGTCGACGTCGTCGCCCTGCACAGCGCCCCGGGTTACCTCGAGGAGGCCGCCGTCGACAGCGGCCTGCCCCTCGTCATCGCCATGCACAACACCGAGATCCACTTCACCCGCGGCCGGTGGGCGACGTTCCGCGCCCTGCTGCACCGCGCCGCCGTCGGTGTCGCGGTGAGCGAGACGGTCCGCGACTTCCACGCGCGGCACGTCCCCGCGGAAGACGTGCCGCGGATGAGGGTCGTCGAGAACGGGGCTCCCGAAGCCCCACCCGCCACCGGCGCCGAGCGCGCAGCCGCGCGAGACGCCCTCTCGGGCGTGCTCGGGGTTCCGCTGGGCGACGATGTCGTGTTCGTCTGCCTCGCCCGCTACGACTCGCAGAAGAACGTCGCCGGCACGGTCGCGTCCTTCCTCCACGCCCTCGACACGCGGCTCACCGGTGCGCGCTTCGTCTACGCGGGCGACCCTTCGGACTGGGTGGAGCTGCGGCGTGCCGATGCGATCCGGCGCTCCAGCCCGCATGCCGGCCGAGTGCACCTGCTCGGCAGCTCCGACGCGAGGACGCTGCTCCTGGCAGCCGATGCGTTCTTGCTGAACTCCTTCTTCGAGGGCTGGGCGGTGGCGGCGACCGAAGCAGCCGCCACCGGGTTGCCGCTGGTGCTCAGCGACGTCGGGGGCGGCGCCGAGCTCGTCGCCTTCGACCCGGCACGATCGGTCCTCGTCCCCAATGCCACCGGCGAGGCCGCCGCGGTGTCCGACGCGCGCGTCGCCTCCGCGCGGCGGCACTCCCGACGCCAGTCGAATCGCGACGCGCTCGCCGACGCCCTCGCGGTGACAGCCCATCGGGTGCGCGCCGATCCGGTGCGCCGCGTGCCCCCCGGCATCCGCTCCGGCATCGCCGACATGGTCCAGGGACACGCCGCGGCGATGACCCACGCCTTCGGCATCCGAGACGTCGGCGCCGACCTCGGCACCCGAGCCGACGAGAACGG
>NZ_JAUZUR010000010.1:0-115321 GCF_031844125.1 Microbacterium sp. PRC9 | reverse complement strand
GGAGCACCGATCCCAGCTCCTGAAGTCGTTCAACGATCTTCGTCGCGTTGCGTTGGGTCTGCCGGCTTCCCGGCGTTCGGCGAGATCGGTGGGCCGCAGCGCCCCGCGCACCGCCCAGAACCGGCCTGACTGCCGTAGTGATGAATCCCTGTCGGCTGGGATGCCGCTGAGCGTGTCACCGGGCGCCCGTTGTTGACCACGCTTGTCGCAGGTTGCGCCACAGGTCTCCATCGTGAAGGGGATCCCGGTCCGCACCCGGAACGCTGAGCACGCGGAGCCAGGGAAATTCCGATCCGATGCTCTCCCAATCCACGTTCCCGGCCAGTGGCGCGCCTGATCGGACGAATCCGACGAGAGCGCTCGACATGTGCTCGGCCAGCGTGTGCGCTCCATCGGGGAGGGTCCCGCCGTCCGTAATCGCGACGTCGAGGTTGTTGAAGAAATAGGGAAGCTCGCTGGCGTGGGCTGACGCGGAGGGGTCTCCTGCTCGCGCGCCGCCGACGAAGACGTATCCGTATGTGTTGGGTGAGGGAGCTCGCGCCTGAAGAAGCCGATCAGTCGGACGCCGATAGCGCACGTCAGTGAGTAGGTGATCCAGCACATCGAGCTCAGTGGCAGCGCGTCCCAGCAACCCTGCGATTGCCGCTGAATAGGCCTCGACATCCCGCGGCGACGCACGCCCAGCCAAGACCTCGATCGCAGACTTTCGCTGACGTTCAGTGAGGGTGGCTGCGCTTCCCGCCGCTTCGGTGAGGTTTGTCCCGGCGAGCAGCGAGACCGGTGCGAGCGCGTGTGATCTCCACGCATCTAGCGGCTGGATCGGGACTGCGCGTGTGCCGAGAACCGGCTGGAACGGCATTGGCAGCGTCGGTATCGAAGGGGTTCTCTGCCTGGTGACTGTCGTCTGCGCGACCAGGATGCGCTCAATACTCAAACGGAGAGCGTCCTCTGGATTGCTCACCCCTGCTGCGCTGAGGAACGACTCGGTCACGGAATGAGCATCTTCGGCGGTGAGCGCACGCTCCGCGGTGCCGCTCGACATGACAACACGATGAACGAGACCGTCGGCAAGCGGTGAAGCCGCGACGGTAGCGGCCAACGCCGCACCCGCGGACTGCCCGAAGAGAGTCACTTGGCCCGGGTCTCCGCCAAACTGCTCAACATTGGCCCTGACCCACGACAGCGCGGCGATGATGTCATGGACAGCGACGGCCCCGCTCTCGGCGAACCTCGCGTCTATGGCGCGATCAAGAGCCAGGAAGCCCAGCGCGCCCAGCCGGTAGTGGACCGAGATCACGACGAGACCCTCGGCCGCAAGTCGGGAACCATCCGTTACCGGGTCGGCGTGGGACCCATATTGGTTTGCCCCGCCGTGCACGAAGACGAGTACGGGCAACCCATCAGCTCGCGATCGGGGCCGCCAGATCGAGGCGTTGAGACATGATTCCTCCGCCATCGGGGCGGAGGAGCTGAGGAGCGTGACACCTTCGACTACAGGCTGAGGTGCTGCAGGGCCAGGACGAACGCGACGCCGAATCCCGTGCCACGTCGGCGCGGTTCGCGGCGGACGAAACCGGACAGGCACTCCGAAAGGGACGTCGAAGAACACTTCGACACCGGGGTGTCTGGCAGGCACTGATCCGATCTGCCCCTGGCGAAGTGCCACCACTCCGTCAGTCATCGTGCACCCCACTTCTGTGCCGTCGGCAACACGTCCATGCTGCCACCCCTGGTCCGTCGACAGGCTTATTGCGCAACGGGGACCCGGCGCCCTAGAAGCTGGAAGTGAATGCTCTCCGGATCATCGGATCGGATCTCCGCGCGAACGATTCGCCCATCGATAGCCCGAGCTAATTTCGAAGTCGCAAGCCAGCTGTTTTTGACGGTGTCAGGTTCTGGCGCTTCAGGCTGTGAGCCGCATTGCCCAGTTGCCGAATCAACGGCGACGCGCGCGCAGTCGTGGGTGCGCCGTCGTGATGGCACTCGAACTGAGCGGGTCAGATCAACGCGCTGATCTCGCCTTGCCGGCGACGGCGACGTGTACGAGCGCTCCGCTCGTGTGAGCCACAGCCGCGATTCCTCGCTTGAGATCGTCGTTGTCCCACCGTGCGGGTCAGAAGCTGGCACCCGAGCGACTTGCGCAATATTTGGCAAGCGTGAGTGAGCGGCCGCCCGTCCTGGGTAGCGTGGCGGCAGCAGAGTCCTGTCAGGCTGGAGCCACCCCATGACCGTCACGCCCTTCAACGATGATTGGACCGTCCGCCCGAAAATCAGCGGCTTCGTCAATCTGATGGGCGGATCGGAATCGACCGACGTCACGCTCCCGCACGACGCGATGATCACGCTCCCGCGCTCGGAGCACGCGTCGGGCGGCGCACCCTCGGCATTCTTCCCCGGAGGGGAGGTTGAATACTCGAAGCGGTTCTACGTGCCCACGGAGTGGCGGGCGAGGCGGGTGGCACTCCAGTTCGATGGCGTGTACCGCGATGCGATGGTCTACGTGAACGATGAGTTCGCCGGGCAGTGGCGGTACGGCTACAGCGTGTTCCGCCTCCCGGTGGATGCCCATCTGCGCTACGGCACGGTGAACACAGTCCGTGTCGAGGCGCGCGCTCACCGCGACTCCCGCTGGTACACGGGGCTCGGCATCTATCGGGACGTGCATCTGGTTGTCACGCCGCTCGCCCACATCATCGACAATGCCGTGCGGGTGACGACGCCCGACGTCGACGCCGAACGCGCTGTGGTCGAGTCGGCTGTGCAGGTAACGAACGAGGACGTCATCACCCGCCGGCTCACTCTTGCTGTCGAGATTCGCGATGCGTCGGGGGCGGTCGTCGCAGATGATCGGACCCCGGTCACTCTTCGCCCCGGCGCCGCCACCACGGTGAGGAGTCGGCTGTACGTAGACGAGCCTCATCGCTGGGGAGTGGATGACCCCTACCTCTACTCCTTCACCGCTCGCATGCTCGACGAGGAAGATCCGGCCACCGAACACGAACTGGTCGTGTCGTTCGGTGCGAGGACGCTTCGGATCGATCCACGGCGTGGGCTTCGCATCAATGACGAGACAGTCAAGCTCCGCGGCGCGTGCATCCATCACGACAACGGGCCGCTGGGGGCGGCCACGATCCGCCGCGCCGAGGAGCGGCGGATCGAGATTCTGAAGGAAGCCGGATTCAACGCGGTGCGCAGTTCGCACTATCCGATCAGCCCCGCGATGCTCGACGCGTGCGACCGGCTCGGCATGCTGGTGTTCGACGAAGCGTTCGACGCGTGGACCGAGATGAACCAGCCGTTCGACTACACGCTGGACTTTCCCGAGTGGTGGGAGCGCGACATCGACGCGATGGTGCGCAAGGACTTCAATCACCCCAGCGTCATCCTCTACAGCATCGGGAACGAGATCCACGAGTACGGATCAGGCGCCGGCGGCATCCTCTCGCGCGAGATTGCGGAGCGCATCCGTGCGAATGACGAGACTCGCTTCATCACGACGGCGGTCAGCAGCTTCTGGGCAGTCGCGGGTGAGGTCATCGGCGAACTCAAGGATCGGCTCGACACTGCCGTTGCCCGCGGCGTCAACGACGTGATGAACGAGATGACGGAGTTCTTCGATGCCGTCACCGTCTCGGACGTCGTAACGGTCCGCACAGCGGAGTCGCACGCGGCCGCCGACATCGCGGGACTCAACTACGCCGAGGCACGCTATGCCCCCGACGCCGCCCGATTCCCGAATCGCGTCGTGCTGGGGACGGAGACCAACCCTCGTGTGACCGCGATGTCCTGGCGGGAGACCTTGGCACACGACCATGTGATCGGCGGATTCACCTGGACCGGTTGGGACTATCTCGGCGAAGTGGGACTGGGCAGAACCGACTACACCGACGATCTCGAGGTCCGCGGCGGCGGGGACCCGGCGTTCCCGTGGCTCACGGCCTGGGCCGGTGACATCGACATCACCGGGATGCGTCGACCACAGTCCTTCTACCGCGAGATCGTGTACGGCCTCCGCCGAGACCCCTACATCGCAGTCCTCAGACCCGAGCACTACGGGCGACGGCGGCTGGAGATGCAATGGGCCTGGAGCGATGCGATCTCGAGCTGGACATGGGACGTTCCCGTCGGTTCGCGCGCCGAGATCGAGGTGTACTGCGATGCGGATGAGGTCGAACTCATCCTGAACGGCGAGTCACTGGGGCGACGGCCCGCAGGCGCGGACAACGACTTCACTGCTCGGTTCGACATCGAGTACCACCCGGGCGACCTGGTTGCGGTGGCGTACCGCGACCAGGTTGCCAGTGAGCGCAGCACCCTTACCACCGCGCAGGGTCGCGTGCTCACGGCTCATGCGGACCGCGAGCAGATCCGGAACGACTCCGGCGATCTGGCCTTCGTGACGATCGAGTTCGCGGACCCCGCGGGCGTGCCGAACCCGTCGCGCGACAGCTCGATCGAGGTGCGAGTAGATGGACCTGGCCGCCTGCAGGCACTCGGCACCGCTCGGCCGGCGACCGCTGAGCGCTTCGACGCGACGAGCTGCACCACATTCGATGGTCGCGCACTCGCGATCGTGCGGCCCACCGGGCCGGGAGAGATCATCGTCACGGTGGGCGCTGAAGGAGAGACGGTCAGGACCGCTATCACCGTTCTGGAGACGTGAGTCGGCCGCCCGCTGCGGTCGACTCACGATCGGTTCACTCTCCGGCGACCCCTGGGCGCTCCCCCCTCAGCTCGCCCAGAACGCTCGCGCACGTCCATCGATGACAGCATCCGTGTGCACGACGATGTCCGTGCGGAGCCGAATATCGGCTGAAGATGCGCCGACGAGGATCTCGACCTCGCCGGGCTCGATCCGCCATTGCATCAGCTCGTCGAGAAAGGCGAACTGGCTCGCAGCCAGACGGAACGTGACCATCGTGGATTCACCGGGATCCAGGCTCACTCGCCGGAACCCCGCGAGCTCTTGCGCAGGTCGAGTCATCGAGGCGTAGAGATCGCGGACGTAGAGCTGGACGACTTCGACGCCCGGCCTCTCCCCGACATTCGCGAGGGTGAAGGAGACCTGGAAGCCCTCACCGTCGATATCGTCGACTCGTTCCACACCCAGTTCGGAGTAGTCGAACTTGGTGTACGAGAGCCCGTGTCCGAACGGATACCGGGGGGTATGAGGATTGTCGACGTAGTCCGGGAACCCGATGCTTCCTCCCTGGTGCCAGTTCGATCCGTTGCTGTGGTTGTACGGCACCGGCACCTGCCCAGCGTTGCGCGCCACGCTGACCGGCAGCCGACCGGAGGGCCCTACTGCCCCGGTGAGGATGTCGACGATGGCCTCGGCTCCTGCCTCCGACGGGCTCCACGCCTCGATGATCGCGCTCAACGACCGATCTGCGGCGTCGCTCGAGATCGGACGACCATCGAGATGGACTCCGACGAGCGGAACTCCGAGTGCGCCCAGCTTGTCGATGAGCTCCTCCTGACACGCCGGCAGGTTGATGTCGGTGGCATCGATCCCCTCCCCCATCGAGGCGATCGACGACATGCCGTACTTTCCGCCCAGCGTGAGCAGCACGACGTCCGCGGTCTGAGCGAGCTCGATCGCCTCCGCGTGCCCCGATGTATCGTGTCCGGCGATGGGGTAGCCGCGCGTCCAGAGGACCTCGGTGTCCGGCATGCGCATTCGCACCTCTTCGAGCAGACTCCGAACACCTGGCTTCTGGTGCTGCAAGAGCAGCTCATACTCTTCGCCATCGGATGCTTCGATCTTGGTCCCAGGAATGGTGACGATGCCCGCGTCGCTCGGACCGGTGACGAGTCCGGCCATCGAGGAGCGAGTCGCAAGCTTGGCTTCCGCCATCGAGTAGTGCGTATACCCTCCGAAGAAGAAGCGAGCGCTCGCGGCGTGACAGCCGACGACCACGATCCGGCGCGGTCGCCCCAGGGGAAGCACACCGTCGTTGGTCAGAAGAACCAGCGATTCACGTGCCGACTGCAAGGTGGCCGCCCGATCCGCATCCGTTTCCAGCTCGGCGACAGCATCCGACGCGGCGTCTGCATACGGGGCCTCGAACAGGCCCATTCGGAACTTGGCCGCCAGGACGTTCAGCACCGCCCGATCCAGCACAGACACATCCGCACGACCGGTGGCGAACAGGTCGCGAAGTTCGGCGCCGAAGCCGGCCGGCCAGTGCTGCTCGACATCCATTCCCGCCCGCAGCGCAAGGAGACCGGCGAGCGCGTTGGAAGAAGCGACACGTTGCATCGAATGGAGGTTTGTGACCGCCCCGTAGTCCGACACCACGAGTCCGTCGAAGCCCATCTGCTCGCGCAGGACCGATGTGAGCAGCCAATGCGAAGCCGACACGGGCTGCCCACCTACGGAGTTGTACGCGGGCATGATTCCGCGTAGCCCGGCATGGGTGATCGCGGCCTGGAACGGCTTCGCGTACTGCTCCAGGATCAAACGGACCGGTGCATTCACATCCGTCCCGTGAATGCCGCCGTCGACGTGGTGCGACCCGACGAAATGTTTGGCGACAGCCTCGGAGCGCAGCGCACCTGTCGAACCGGATTGAATCCCCTGCGCGTAGGCGACTCCGAGTGCGCTGACCAATACCGGGTCCTCGCCGTAGCTCTCTCCGTGCCGCCCGAGGCGGGGATCGCGGGACACATCGAGCACCGGGGCGAAGGTGTGGGTAACGCCGACAGCTCGCTCCTGGCGCGCGACGATCTCACCGATCCGCCGTTCAAGAACGGGGTTCCAGCCGGCACCCCGTGCCAGGCCGCTCGGAAAACCGGTCGCCCCCGGGAGAAAGCCGCCGCAGATACCCTCCATATGGAAGATCGCCGGGATGCTGTGACCAGACCGGGACATCGCACTCCGCTGCACCCGGTTCTGGAACTCGATCACGTCGCGAAGCGTTTCGGCGGACCGCGTCTCGAGTGTGGACACGACACCGACGCCGTGCGGGTGCCGATTCACGAAGTCATCGGTCTCGGCGATGTCCTGGGGAAAGTAGCACGTGATCTGTGCCATCTTCTCGTCGATCGATAGTTCGGAGAGCAGGAGCGCTGCCCGCCCCATCGGGTCGAGCGCCGCGTCACGCCATGGGGCCTCGGGGTCCGTTGACGTCCGGGCGGACGGTTCGGTCGGGCGAGCTGATTCAGGGGACATACAAGTCCTCCTTTGCGATGGGTGAGGGAGGCGAGGATGTCGCCGCCCGGGGTGCGCGCGGCAGCGACAGCAGCAGAACAGAGATGCCGACGGCCGAGAGCAGCGCAGCAGCCCAGGGCAGAACGGCGAGATCCCACGCGCCGATGACGAGCCCTCCGACGACCGCCCCGCCGCCGATCGCGATGTTGAAGGCCGTGGTCTGGAGTGCGGCTGCGGTCGAGCGGCGTTCGTGCGGAGCGATCCGCATCATGCGTGTCTGGAGCAGGATCGGGGCGACGGCGAAGCCCATCGACTGCACGAGTGCGACCGCAACCAGCGGAAGAGTGCCCCACTCGGCCATGAGGGGGAATAGCGCCATCAGCGCGGCGAGCATCACGATGGCGACGACGAGCGCCGCGTTCGGCCATCGGTCGGCGGGTCGCCCGATCAGGGAGACCGCGACGAAGGCGGCGATCCCCGTCACCAGCATGAAGATAGGGATGGACGGCTCGGGCAGCCCGGCAACGTCGGTGAGCCAGACCACCCCGTATGTTCCGTAGGTGGTCTGACCTATGACGACCAGAAGGATGATCAGGCACACGAGGAGGATTCCGCTCAGCCCAGCTTGTGAGGAGACGGGCCGGGAGCCGGCGGAGTTCGGCGCACGGCGCGCCAGCTTCACAGGTGGAAGGAGCGTGGCGACGAGGATCGCGACACCGACCGCCACGATCGCGAAGACGCCGAATGCCGCACGCCACCCGAACAGCTGGCAGAGCGCGTTGCCGAGCGGGGCGCCGAGAATGCCGGCGACCGCGCCACCCGCGGCCGTGATCGCTGTTGCCCGGCCGAGCTGTGAGGAAGGGACGAGATCGGCAGCATAGGCGGCTGCGACCGACCAGAACAGCCCGTGCGCGATGCCGCCCGCCACGCGCGCGGCGAGGAGCAGCTCGAACGTCGGCGAGAGCGCCGCGAAGCCGGTCGCGGCCGCGATCCCGGTGAGCGCGATCAGCGCGAGCGGCTTGCGTGGCGCCCGTCGGGTCAGGATCGCGAGAGGGGTGGTGGTGACGATGACCGCCGCCGCGAACACGGTGACCAACTGGCCCGCATCTGTCACCGGGCGGTCGAACGCTTCGGCGATGTCGGGGAGTAGCCCGCCGGGGAGGAACTCGGTCGACATCGATACGAAGATCGCCGCCGCCAGCGCCAAGAGGCCGACTCGAGGGAACGGCGAGTCGCCGTCGCTGTGCCTCCGGCTGCGGGGGATGTGACGAAGGCGGAAGACTGATTGCGGCCGCGATGCACGGATGTCTCGCGACATGGGTGCGCTTTCTCATACCCTTGCGCATTGCCGGGGTGCCGGGCGCCAACGCCGCGAACGGTGGGGAACCCTCAGGATATGGAGCAGCGCGGTCCGCGAGCAAACCCCATCGCGCCATTTGCGCAATGGGCCCCCGCCTTCGTCGACGACGATCGGCTCGTCTCAGCGGCTGCGCCACCTGGCGAGGACCTCGCCATCTCACGTCCGCCGCCTTGAACGCAGCTAGTCCGTGAGCGGTCGATACGTCACGCGACGCACGATTCCCGCGGGAGACGGCGCCCCGAGCGCCAGCATGCGTCCGGTGAACCCAGCGGCGACCTCGGTCGAGAAGTAGCGACCGTCCAGGCGAGCGATCTCGATACTCGTGCCGTCGTCTGTCGCCACCGACAGGACGACGTCATCGGGACCCGCATAGCCGAAGGGCACGGGGGCCGTCTGAGGTGGTGTAGTCGCGATGCGCAGAGTCGCCGTCTTGGTCCCGAGTTCGACCACTCCGAGCTGCTGACCGATGTCGCCGATCTGCACCGACGCGCGAGCCTGCTCTTCCTCGAAGATGACGGCGCACCAGTGACGATCGTCGAGCCGTAGCCCGATGGCGCCGGATGTCTCGACCTCCGCCTCGGCTTCCCACATGAAGTCCTTCACGCGAGCGCACACGACGTCGGTCGCCTCACCCCAAGAGACGAATCGGAGACCGCCGTCAGCGACATGTTCGGTCACGGCGGCCGGCTCGTTGTCGGGAGCGACCCAGCGAGGGTCGAGGATCCCGGTCGAGAACTCGTCGACGAACCCCTCGTCATCAGGCGGTACCTCGAAGGCGCCCTCGACGAAGACCGGCCAGCCGTCGACCCAGTCGATGCCGGCAACGAAGGTCTCTCGGCCCAGGACGTGGAACCCGGGAGTCGACCCGCGCGGGCGTACGCCCAGGTAGACAGCGGCCCACTCGCCGAGGGGCGACTGGATCAAGTCGGCGTGTCCGACGTTCTGAACCGGATGCGGGGAACTGCGATGCGTGAACACCGGATTTTGTGGGCACGATTCGAACGGGCCTCGCGGACTACTCCCGCGAGCGATGGTGACGCAGTGGCCCCGCTCGGTGCCGCCTTCGGCGAGCATGAGGTACCAGAGGTCGCCGATCTTGTAGAGATGCGGCCCCTCGGCGGTCGGCAGCCCACTGCCCTGCCACACGGGGTAACCGGGCTCGAGCAGACGACCCGACTCCAGGTCGATGGGCGCCTGCCGGATGCCCTGGCCTCCGACAGTGAAGTCGAGCACGTGCCAGGTGAGGTAGCACGTCCCGTCGTCGTCCCAGCAGAGGTCGGGATCGATGCCGATCGCCTCTGGGACGAATACCGGCTCGGACCACGGCCCGGCCGGGTCAGTCGCGCAGACGATCACCTGACCCGCAGTGAAGTCACTGACGTTCGTCGTGGCGAACCAGAAACGGCCGTCGTGATGCCGCAGCGTCGAGCCGTAGATGCCAGTGGACGGTCCTGATGTGCCGGCGCGGAACTGCGAGCGTCGGTCGAGGATGTTTCCGATCTGGGTCCAGCGGACCAGGTCTCGGCTATGGAAGATGGGGGCGCCCGGGAAGTATTCGAAGCTCGAGTGTGCGAGGTAGTAGTCGTCCCCCACCCTGCAGATGGTCGGATCGGGGTGGAAGCCGGGGACGACCGGCTGGATCGCGGCGCTGATGGCCCGCGGGGCTGTCGCGAGATCAGCCATCGGTGCTCACTGCCGAGTCGGCCACGATCCTGATCGCCGTGTAGGGACGCCCCGGGAGGTCCACGCGAACCTTGCCCTCGTGTACGCCGGGAACCCGCTCGACGGTCATGTTCCACGCATCGATGACGTCGATGTGAGCGCGTACACCGTCGGGGACGGTCACGGTGCGGAACGCCGGCTGACCTGCTCCGAAGTAGATGAGCACGTACTCGCCGGCCACACCGGCGTACGCTGCATCGAAGTCCGATGGCAGTGGGTCGAGGCGCCCGGTTGGCGACGCGGCGATTATCGATCCCAGGAATGCGATTCTCGCGGGGCTCTCCCCACGCAGCGACCCGCCCTTCGCCCAGAAGATCGTGTCACCGGCGTCGTAATAGGTCTCGCCGTGGGTGCCGTATCCGCCCCCCATGGCGATCGACCACATGCGGTGCGTCTCCTCTTCGCCCGAGAGGAATCCCCACCCCTGGTCGATGTTGCCCTCGTAGCCGCACTCGTCGATGACAACGGGCTTGTTCCAGGCGCGGCGCCACTCGCGAACCTTTGAGCCGAGGAGCTCTCCGAACTGGATGCTCGCGTGGGACGCCCAGGGCGACGAGTAGTCCCAGATCGCGACCCAGTTATGGATCGACAGAGGATGGTTGTACGGGTCGTTCTCACGCACGACTCCGGCGATGCGATCCCAGTCCGCGTCATCCTTCGTGAGGAGGAGGTCGTACTCGTTCGCGAGCGACCACCAGACGTTGGGGTAGGCGGCGAGGCGGCGCGCGACGTAGGCGACATATCGGTCATCGGCGACGGCGCCCATCTTCGCGAAGCCCCAGTTGTCGTAGGGGTGAAACAAGATCAGGTCCGCCTGGATGCCGAGTTCGTCGAGCTGCACGATCCGCTCCTCGAGGCTTCGGAAGAATTCGAGGTCGAAGCGAGTCGTGTCGAAACCGTTTGCATCGCGCGGAAAGACGAAGCGCTCAGGCTCGTTCTCGTTGTAGAGGAAGTGCTTCGGGAACAAGCCCATGCGGAGCTTGTTGAACGAGGTCTTCCCGAGCGCGGCGAGCGTCGCTTCCTGAAGCTCCCGATCCTGGTGCGTCCAGGCGTATGCCGTAGTGCCCAGCGGAACGAAGGGCGTCCCGTCGTCGTACGAGAAATGCATCCCGTCAGCGTGGACCGCGCCGTGGGCGTCGCCATCGGCGATGTCGACGAGCCCGCCGATTCCGTCGAGTGATCGCGCGTTCGACGTCGTCAGGAACGACCATCTGCCCGCCCTCGGCGGCAGGAAACGGACCAGGTACCGACCGTCGCCATCGTAGAATCCGCCGACGCGGAGTTCCTGATCTTCCAAGGAGAAGATCGCCGTGAGATCGACGTCGACGAAGGGATTGCCGTGTCTCGGACCGGTGATCTCGATCTCTGCCATACGGCGCACCTGGGCGCTATCCGGCACCACGACCGGCGCACTTCCGCGCTGGACAGTGTCGGCCTCGTAGTCGGCAGGCGGCACGATCGGCTCACCGATCGGCAGGCGTGGGGCGCGGTCCTCGATCTTGCTGAGCGCATCGAGAAGCTGTTCGTTGCGCGGATCGCCCGGCGCGATCAACTCGAGCATCGCCGCGAGCGGGAATGAGGCGTCGGCGGTTGCGAGCGGGGAGGCGAGCACCTCCGGGAGAAATCCTCTGACCACCTCTCGTGCGTCATCCTGCGAGACGACGTCGGCGATGTTTGAACGGGCGTGGAATGTCGGCATGCTTGCTTCCTGTCAATCTGAAATCTTCGCGATGGCGGCCTTCGCCGTTGCGGACGGCCATATGCGTGTCCACACCGCCTCGCCCAGCTCAGCGGCCGGGTGGTCGTACATCGGCTCGAGGAGGCGCGCTATCCGAGCGTCGGAATCGATGACGCCCATCCGGGACGACACCTCCACGAGCCTCAGCCAGCGCGTCTCGTCATCGACGATGTCGCGAATGGTCTTGGGCGCGGTGCGCTCGGCTGTCGGCTCCACGACCCGCCACTCGTGGAGGCCGTGACCGACGGATGCCGACCCGCCCCAGGGCAACTGGACCTCGGCGGTGACGCCGACGGGAACCTCGACCTCCAGCATCCACTCGCCGCCTTCGCGGGACCATGCGACGCTGGCGATGCCGTACGGGGTGCGGTGGCTGGCCGCAGCGCGGGTGAGCCCCTTGGGCGGCACTGGGCGCACAGCGATGGTCCGATATCCGGCGCTGGAGGCGGCGAGTCCGGCGACACGACGGTGCAGCCAGTCGATCACGCTGCCGAGCGCGTAGTGATTGAACGATGTCATGCCACTGCCGTTGACGGTGCTGTCTGGCAGCATGCTGTCCCAGCGCTCCCAGATCGTGGTCGCCCCCATCGTCACGGGATAGAGCCACGACGGGACCTGGGTCTGCAGCAAGAGGCGGTGCGCGATGTCGGCGTAGCCGTTGTCGGTGAGCGCGTCGCAGACGATGGGGGTTCCGACGAACCCTGTTGCAATCCGGAATCCGGAAGATCGGACCAGATCTGCCAGCCGAGCCGCGGCCCGCGCGCGCAGGGCGGGATCTTCGATCAGGCCCCAATGGAGCGAGAGCGCGTAGACGGTCTGCGCGTCCGAGAAGACGAGACCGGAAGCGGTGACGAACTCGCGCACGAATGCTGCTCGGACGCTTGCGGCGAGTGTTGCATACTCCACCGCGAGAGACGAATCGCCCACGACGTCAGCCGCCCATGCGACGATCTGTGCCGAACGTGCGAAGTGAGCGGTCGCGATGACGTCCGGATCGGCTTTGGCCCGGGATGGGTCGTCCTCTGGGGCCGTCGGGTCGAGCCAATCTCCGTACTGCGATCCGCCACGCCAGACGAGGTCGTCGCTCGCCTCGATCCTGAGGCAGTCCACCCAGGCCTTCATGCTCGGCAGCTGGCGTTCGAGGATTCCCCGGTCGCCGGTGCGTTCCCACAGCGTCCAGGGCACGATGACCGCTGCGTCTCCCCATGCGGCGGCCGGGCTCGACGTGAGTTCGGTGCGAAGGATGTCGGGGATCACATGCGGCACACGCCCGCGTTCATCCTGCTCGGCGGCGAGATCGGCCAGCCATGACGTCAGTAAACCGGCCGAGTCGTAGAGGAAGTTCGCGGTCGGGGCGAAGATCTGGATGTCGCCCGTCCAGCCGAGGCGTTCGTCTCTCTGTGGGCAGTCGGTGGGTACGTCGACGAAGTTGCCGCGCATACCCCAGACGACGTTCTGATGGAACTGATCGAGCATCCCGTGGGACGAGCTGAACCATCCGATCCGTTCCAGGTCGCTTCCGATCACGACTGCCTCGACGTCTTCGACGCGGAGCTCGGCGAGTCCCGTCACGTCCATATAGCGGAAGCCGTGGAACGTGAATGACGGAGCCAAGTTCTCGGCGCGCGCACCGCTGAGGAAGTACGTGTCGGTGGCCCTGGCGCTTCGCAGCGGCTCGATCGCGAGCTCACCGCTCTCGAGCACCTCGGCGTGGCGGATCACGACCTCATCGCCGGCGCGCCCACCACGGGCAACCAGCCGCACCCAGCCGACCAGGTTCTGTCCGAAGTCGACGATGGTGCGACCGCTCGGCGATGTCGAGACCGACACCGCAGGGACGACCTCGGTGACACGCATCGGCGGGCCGTCTTCACCGATCAGGATCCCGAGATCCGCCTCGACCGTTTCGACGGGTCGATCGAACGGCGTATCCGCGGAGAAACGCAGATCGGTGGTCTGTCCGTCGTAGATATCGTCGGAAAGGATGCCGGTCGAACGCGCCCGCCACGTCTCGTCGGTTCCCAGAACGTGAACGGCACCGTCCGCGGTCGTCACCTCGAGCTGAGCGAGCGCTGCGAGGCGGTCTCCGTAGAGCGCGCGCTCACCGAGGAAGCCGAACCGCCCTCGCCACCAGCCGTTCCCGAGCGTGACGTCGAGCGTGTTCTCCCCCGAAAGGACAAGCTCGGTCACGTCGTAGACCCGCGTGCGCAATCGACTCTCATAGGCGGTCCAACCCGGGGCGAAGACTGTGTCGTCGACCGCTACACCGTTGATTCGGGCCGTATAGATGCCGTGCGCCGTTGCATACAGGCGAGCGTTGACCACCCGTGCATCTATCTGCAGCGTGCCTCGAACCTCGGGTGCCGCTTGCCGGAGCCCGCCGATCCCGACAGGGCTGATGAATCGGGCACTCCAATCCTCCGGCGCAAGTAGCCCCATCTCAACGATGCCCGGCTCGCTCCACGGGCTCCACCCGGTTCCACGTACGCGCACGCGCACGACGGCTACGTCACGGGAGGCGAGTGGGGCGTCTGGCCACGCGACCAGAATCTGCTCGGATGACTCGACCACCCAGCGACTGGTGGCCCCGCCGCGGGCGATCTCGACCTCGTATGCCGTCTGTACATAGCCCTCGGGGGCGCTGGCAACCGACCAGCTCAGGCGCGGAGAGGCTGTGGTGACCCCTCTTACCGGGCCCCGGTCGGTGCGGTGCTCGAATCGGGGCGCGGATGGTGCCGCGAGCTCAGCCATGAGAATCTCCTTCGAAGCGAGGCTTCGACACGCGAGCCTAGGCGGGCCCAGGATGCCTCGACAACGAGCTCGCCCCTTATTGCGCAACATCGAAGGCGCGGGCTTCTGCATTGCCGCTACTCTTCGTGCGAGGCTATTTGCGCAACAGTGGAGGGATCATGGTCGATCCGCAGACGAAACCCACAGTCACGCTGAAAGACGTCGCCGACGCCGCAGGGGTGTCGGTGGCGACGGCCTCCAGGGTGCTCGCCGGTCGTGGCGACCTTGCGCTCGCCACTAGGGAGCGGGTCGCCGAAGCGGCCGCAGCACTCGGCTACGAACGGGCGCCGGGAACGCGAGGTCGGCCTAGTACCCTCGACCCGAGGCTGATCGAATTCGTCCTGGGTGGCTTCGACGACGCCTGGACCGATGCGATGACGACCGGCGCACGCGAGGCGGCGTTCCGCCTCGGATTCGACCTCGTGCTCACCCTCGAACGCCCTGATCCACAGGACGACTGGCCGACCCGTGTCGCCACGCGGCGCCCGTCGGGGGTTGTCATCGGCATCATCAAGCCGACGGCCCGACAGCTCGACGAGATCCGCGGACTGCGCATACCGATCGTGCTGCTCGACCCGATATCGGACCCTGACGGCGTACTTCCGAGTGTGGGCACCACCGACTGGCAGGGGGGATATGACGCCGGGACGCATCTCGCGAGCTGCGGAGTGGACCGCTTCGCCGTGGTGTCGGGCGTTCCGCCCTTTCGATTCGGTCGAGCGCGCGAGGAGGGCTTCCGGCGCGCGATCGAAGAGAACCGCCCCGGGGCTCAAGTGGTTCGAATCGACTCGCGCTGGACGGATGCCCCGCTGACGGCCGAACTCATGAATCTCGTCGCCAGCGACAAGTCACCGGTCGGAGTGTTCGCCTGCAACGATGAGATGGCGCTCGCCGTGTATCGCGCGGCCTCGCGCGCCGGCAAACGCATCCCCGCCGACGTCAACGTTGTCGGCTTCAACGACGAGCCCCGGGCGGCCAAAGCGCACCCGCCCTTGACGAGCGTGCGTCAGCCGCTGCGAGAGATGGCGACTCGTGCGATCGAACTGATCACCGAGCTTCGTCAGCACGACCGGCCGAGCTACGAACGGATCGAGCTCCCGTCGACCCTCATCGTTCGTGGATCGACGAAACCACAGTCTCATCGCGAGTGAGAGGCGGCGCTCCCGGGTGAACGGAGCCAGGGACCAAGCGACCATCGCCGCGGTCTCGGAGTTTCGCACACCTCCGACGAGGTGCCCGACGCTGCCCTGAACCCCACGAGCCCTCTTGTGGTGGGGAGATCATGCCGACCGCCCGCGGCCAGACGAAGTCTGCCTCTTTCATAACGAGCGGGCGACGCCGGGACGTTTGCGCAATAAGATCGCCGGTCGTTGCGCAGGGTGAATCCCAGATCTAGTCTGGCCGAGCGCTCAAGCGAATCCGAAACAGCGTCCCAACTAATGGAACGCCTCGATGACGGAAGAGAAGTCAAAGGTGACCATCACTACACCACCGGTGCGTATCGCACCGCGCTCCACCCGGGACAGCCTGAGGGGACGTAGGCGAAGCCGGTCCAGCACCGTCGGTCGCGGATTGTGGTGGTTTGCACTGCCCGCCATCGCGGCCTACGCCTATGTCGTCGTTGTCCCCTCTGTGGTGGGCATGCTCTCTTCGTTCACCAACTGGTCGTTCCTCAACTCCCCCCCGGACTTCGTCGGGTTCGAGAACTTCGTCAAGGCGTTTCAGGGCGAGGCCGGGCCGGCTGCCGTTCGCACCCTCTTCATCGCGATCGTCGTCGTGATCGGCCAGAACGTTCTCGGATTGGGGCTGGCGCTCCTGCTCCATGGTGCGGTATTCGGGCGCAACGTCCTGCGTACGATCATCTTCGCGCCGATGGTGGTGTCGTCACTGGTGGTCGGCTACCTGTTCAAGTACATCTTCGGCCCGCCCGGCAGTGGCGCCGCCAACGCGCTCCTTGACGCCGTAGGTCTGCCGCAAGTCGACTTCCTCGGCAACCCGACATCGGCCCTGTGGATCATCATCGTCACGGTCATCTGGCAGTTCACCGGGTCGACGATGATCATCTATCTCGCCGGCCTGCAAGGCGTTCCCCAAGAACTCGATGAGGCAGCGGCGCTCGACGGCGCCGGCTATTGGAAGCGCTTCTGGTACGTCACGAGACCGCTCCTCGCACCAGCCATCACGATCAACCTGATGATCGGCCTGATCGGCGGGCTCAAGATCTTCGATCAGATCATCTCGCTGACCAACGGCGGACCCGGCAACCAGACACAGACCATCTCGACGCTGATCTATCAGATCTTCTCCAACTTCGGTGAATACGGCCGGTCTGCGGCGCTCGCGGTCGTGTTGAGCGTCGGTGTGGCCATCCTCTCCATCATCCAGTTCCGCGTTCTGCGGAGGCAGGAGCGCAGCGCATCATGAAGACGCCACTCCGAGGGCGGATTGCCGCAAACGGCACCGCCTACCTGACGACACTGATCTTCCTGTTCCCGGTTTATATCCTCATCAACCTGGCGCTCAAGCCGGCGGACGATCTGGGGTCCGGGCTGCTTCCGAGCACGCGCCCGACGATCGACAACTTCATTCAGGCCTGGAACGGCTCGTCTCTTCCGCAGTCGATCGTCATGAGCATTCTCGTGACAGGACTCTCGTCGCTCTTCCTGCTGACTTTCGCGACGATGGCTGCATATCCGCTGGCACGGTCGACCTCGCGGTGGTCGAACGTCACGTTCTACACCTTCCTCATCGGGCTGCTTCTTCCCTTCCAGCTCGCCATGATCCCGCTCTACATCCAGATGCGCGACCTCGGGCTTCTCGGAACAGTCTGGGCACTGGTGGTGATCTACTCCGGCGTGTTCATGCCGTTCTCGATCTTCCTCTTGACGACCTTCCTCCGCTCGAGCGTCCCTCTCGAGTACGAGGAAGCCGCCCACATCGACGGCGCCAGCCACGCGCAAACCTTCTGGCACGTCGTCGTTCCGCTTCTTCGACCCGCCATCGGAACCGTGTTCATCCTCAATGGCGTCGGCATCTGGAACGACTTCTTCACGCCACTGATCTACCTGGCCGGAAGTGGACAGTCCACCATCCCTATGGCGATCTACGAGTTCGTCGGCCAGTACACAACGAATTGGCCGCTCATCTTCGCCTCGCTGATCATCTCGATGATCCCCATCCTGACGCTCTACCTGATCTTCCAGCGGTATGTCATCCGAGGATTCGCGGGCGGCCTCAAGGGCTGACCGAGATGACGCAACCCGCTCACAAGCCGCCGGCGCCCGGCCGGTTGGACCACCAAGCACTGCACTCACAGAAATGGAACTAGATCGATGAAGATCCGCAATCTGGCCGCGACAACATCCGTTGTAGCCATCACCGCTCTTGCCCTCGCCGGCTGCTCGGGCGGGAGTGCTGAGCCTGCCCCGTCGGATGGCGAGGTCAGCGGCACACTGACCGGGGTGTTCTCCTCCTTCTTCCAGGAAACGTACGAGGAGATCGCCGCAGCATTTGAAAAGGAGTACCCCGACGTCACCGTGGACTTCGACTACCAGGGCGGGGACATCGGCCAGCTCGTCATGACTCAGCTGCAAGGAGGCACCGCTCCCGACATCCTGACATCGTTCCCTGGCGGCGATCCGAAGGACAACGCGGACAACGTGGCGCCCTTGGCCGCGAACGGACTGATCCTTCCCCTGGACGTGACCTGGGCGGAGGACCTCCCAGAGGCATGGGCGGCCGACTTCTCCTACGACGGCAAGGTCTACGCCTATCCCGGCGCACTGCAGCCCCTCGCCGCGATCTACAACCAGTCGAAGCTGGACGAGCTCGGCCTGTCCGTACCCACGACCCTCGACGAGGTTCTTCAGCTCTGCGCCGACGCGGCCGATAACGGCGTGTACGCCTATGCGCAGGGACTCGGGGAAGCCGCCGCAGGACCGCAGATGTTCCCGTTCGCGCACACCGCCACGCTGCTCGAGCAGGAGATTCCTGATTTCGACGAGCAGCTGGCGAGCGGAGACATCACTTACCAGGATTCCCCGTGGGTCGACATCTTCGAGATCCAGCAGGACCTCTGGGATGCCGGCTGCTTCGGCGAAGGTGCGCTCGGGCGGTCCCGGGAGCAGGGCGGCAATGCCGTCGCCGCCGGTCAAGCGCTGGGAATCGTCGATGTCGGCGCCGTCCTGGCGACCGTGACAGCGGCCGGACCTGACAACTCTTACGTCGTCGCGCCCATGCCGGCGAACAACGATGGCGAGACGTTCGTGACTGCCCTGCCCGGCTTCGTCAACACCATCAACGCCAAGGCCAAGAATCCGGCAGCCGCCCAGGCTTTCCTTGAGTTCATGGGCACCCCCGAGGCCTCTGCGATCTATGCAGACGGCTTCAAGTCGGTCCCGGTTCTGCCCAATGACCAGTACACCCCGCCGGCCGAGCTCGAGGAGTTCGCGGCTCTGATCGCCGACAACAAGGGCACGCCGCTTCCGACCCTGCAGACCGAGGTCCAGTCGACTCTGAATCAGCAGCTGCAGGCGATGTTCCTCGGCAACACAACCCCCGAGGGCGTGGCCGAGAGCATGCAGGCCGCGTACAAGCAGTAATCGTCATGACCGGCTCCGAGGGTGTCGCGCCAAGTGGGCCGCGACACCCTCGGAGGAATCACTATGCAGTGCTCTCAGGGACACCTTGCACGGCAGTCGCCACCACCCGAGCAGTCTGGTTTGAGCTGCGCCATCAACGAGGAAGTTGAAATCACGTGAACGACTCATTTGCCACAACCCGGAAGGATCGCGTTGGCAGGCGGACTCCGCGCCATTGGGCTGCAGCCGCAGGTACTGCTCTCGCCCTCGTCGCCACCGCACTGACCAGCTCGGCAGCAGTCGCCGATGAGCCGGTTCCTTGTTATCCGGACGCGGCCGGGGCCTGGCAGATCACTGCCGACTGCAGTGACCCGCTGTACGCGCAGCCGGTCGTCGACACCGAGATCGACGAGACCTCCCCCGTCCCCCACCACCGCGTCTCCGGCCACTTCGAAGGCACGAACATCCAGTTCAACGTCTACCTTCACCCCGGACCGGACAAGGATGAGTGGGACGGGCGATTCTTCCAGTACACCTACCCCATCACGTTCACGCCTGGGGAGAACACTTCCCAGGCTGCCGACCGCGCGATCGAATTCGGGCTGGCGAGCGGGGGCTACGTCGTCCAAGCCGGAAACGACTTCCTTTCCCTGGGATACCGGCACGCGGCCGCAGCTGCGAAGTTCGCAGAGGACCTGGCGGAGGACTATTACGGCAGCGACCGCGAGATCTTCGGCTACCTCTACGGACTGAGCGGTGGTTCCCTGCAGACAGTCGGCGCCGCTGAGAACGTCGAAGGAGTCTGGCAAGGGTTCGTGCCCGTCGTACAGGCCGTGCCGCAACCCAACAGCTACCCCACTAACGGCCGGTCCGCGGCCGAGTTGATCCTCGCCGGCAAGGCCCACGAAATCAGGGATGCGCTGATGCCCGGGGGAAGCGGCGACCCCTACGCGACCCTCGACGATGCTGAACGCGCCATGCTCACCGAGCTTCACCTGCTCGGCATCCCCTGGAAAGCGTGGGAGAACCCCGACTATCTGCTCGGAAGGGACAGCAGATTCTTCGGTACCGGGCTGGACTCCGACACGCCGCTGTCCTACGACCCGACATACGTCGACGACTTCTGGAACACCGCAGGCTACCTCGGCGCTGAAGACTCGCCGCTGGGCGTACGGGTGCGCGCCGAACTCGTCAAGATGGGCGACACCGTCGAGCACCGCTGGAATATCGCCAAGCGGTTCGCCTACCGCTACCAGCTTCCCGGAGCCGATCAGGGATGGCTCGCGTTCGATCAGTTCCGCAACCCCGATGGCACTCCGCTTTACCCGCAGCGCGCCGTGGGCGAACCTCCGCGCTTCGGCTCGGTGGCGGGAAACACCGCGTTCGACGGGTCGGTCAACGGAAAGGTCATCGTCGTGTCCAACCTCTACGACGTCGACGCTTTGCCGTTGCACACCGACTGGTACCGCCAACGCGTCGAGCAGAGCCTGGGCGCGGAGGCTGGTGAGTCCTACCGGGTCTACTTCAACGATCGTGCCGACCACCAGGGAGCAGATACGGTCGGAGAACGCGCGGCAAGTCTCGTCGACTACTACGGCATGATCGAGCAAGCGCTGCGCGACATGGCAAGCTGGGTCGAGGACGGCATCTCCGCGCCGCCGTCCACGCGGTATGAGATCCGGGACTCTCAGGTCATCGTCGGCTCCGACGCCGACACCCGCGGCGGAATTCAGCCCACCGCAGCCCTGAGCATCGGCGGCGACGATCGAGCCGACGTTGAGACCGGCCAAGCTGTGAAGCTGGACCTCACCGCGAACGTTCCCGACGGACTCGGCCAGGTCGTGAAGACTTCGTTCGACTATCTCGGAACGGGCGCCTTCGAAGACGCCCCATTCGGCACTCCAGCGAATGAGGTGTCCACCAGCGCCACGCACACCTACACAACCGTGGGTACGGTCTTCGCCGGCGCGCGCGTGGCCGCGGATCGAGAGGGCGACGTCGGGGATCCCAACGCGCAGGTTCGGAACCTCGACCGGGTCCGGGTCGTCGTGCACCAGGGCGCCGCGCCCGTCGTCACGGCCGTGCTCAAGAAGCACGCGGTGTCTCTCATCGCCACCGACGACTACTCGGGAGTCGCCGCGATCGAGTACCGCACGATCAAGAAGCCGGGGGACGCGCCATCCGCATGGCAGACGTATTCCGGACCGATCAAAGCGACAAGCTCGAAATTGGTCATCGAGTATCGCGCCACCGACAACTCCGGCAAGACGAGCGGGGTCGAATCGATCGCGGCTCGATAAGACCAACGGGGCCGCCGCACGCGGGTGCGGCGGCCCCGTTCGCCCGAACGACCCTGCCCGGGATGGGCGGGCGAGAGGAATCAGATGACGCAGGTCTCCTTCAACGACGGATGGACGGTGCGCCCGTGGGCCAGCATCTTCGCCGCGCTCGGCGGAAGTCGGCCGCAGGCCGTCCCCATCACTCTTCCCCACGACGCGGTGTTGGACCTGGACCGCGCCCCGACGAACAGACCGGAGCATGCTTATTTTCCAGGCGGCGCCTTCGAGTACTCGAAGTCGATCGATGTGCCCGTCGAATGGCGCGACAAGCGCGTGTCGCTGGTGTTCGAGGGGATTTACCGCGACGCGATGGTCTTCGTCAACTCGGCGTTCGCGGGTCAGCGGCCGTACGGGTACTCCTCGTTCACCGTCGCGCTCGACCCCTTCCTGCGGTACGGCGAGATTAATGAGATCCGCGTGGATGCGAGGGTGCACGACGACTCCCGCTGGTACAGCGGCGGAGGGATCTTCCGCGACACCCACCTGATCGTTTCGGATCTCGTTCACATTTCGCGCGACGGCGTCCTGGTGACCACACCGGACGTCGGTGAGGATGTGACCACGGTCGAGGTCGCGGTCACGATAGCCAACGAGAGCACGGCGACTGACAGCGTCCGCGTCAGCGTCCAGCTCGTCGGACCGGACGATGTCGTGTCCGCGCAGGGAACAGCACCCGTCACACTCCGCGCTGCGGAGACGGCCGTGACGCGACTGCGAATGTACGTGCACACGCCCGCACTCTGGGGAGTGGACCATCCCCACCTCTACCGAGCCGTTGTCACTGCGACGCGCGAGGATGCCGCGATCGATGAGTCGACGGTGGTGTTCGGCATCCGTCGGCTTCAGCTCGATCCGGTGCACGGTCTGCGCGTGAACGGCGAAGTCATCAAGCTGCGCGGCGCTTGCGTCCACCATGACAACGGCATCCTCGGCGCCGCCACGATCGGCCGTGCCGAGGAACGCCGGGTCGAACTGCTCAAGGCAGCGGGCTTCAACGCCATCCGAAGCTCGCACTACCCCGCCAGCTCGTCGCTACTGGACGCCTGCGACCGGCTCGGCGTGCTGGTGATCGACGAAGCGTTCGACATGTGGGCGGAGGGGAAATCAGCATTCGACTACTCGCTGGCGTTCACGGATTGGTGGGAACGCGACATCGAAGCCATGGTCGTCAAGGACCGCAACCACCCGAGCGTGATCATGTACTCGGTCGGGAACGAGATCCCCGAGACGGGTGATCCTCACGGCTCGGCCCTCGGCAGGCGCATCGCCGAGAAGGTGCGTTCGCTGGACAGCACGCGCTACGTGACGAACGGGATCAACGGCATCGTCTCCACGCTCGAGGAGGCTCTCACTGCGACCAGCCGCGAGTCGGCTGCCGGCGTGAACGACGTCCTGGCCGATGACACCGGAATCGCCAACCCGCTCAACGCGGCAGACTTCGTCACCCGACGCACGGAGGAGTCGTTCTCCGTCCTCGACGTCGCGGGCATGAACTACGGCGAAGCGCGGTACGAACGAGATCGTGACCTCTTCCCCAATCGCGTCATCGTCGGCAGCGAGACGTTCACTGCGCAGATCGCGCTCGGCTGGGACCTGGTCGAGCATCTTCCGCATGTGATCGGGGACTTCACCTGGACCGGCTTCGATTATCTCGGCGAGGTCGGCCTCGGACGTCACGCGTTCGCCGACGAAAAGGACACCTTCCTCGGCGCATATCCCTGGATCGCTGCGTGGTGCGGCGACCTCGACCTCACCGGATACCGCAGGCCGCAGTCGTACTATCGCGAGATCGTCTACGGGCTGGCAGCGGGGCCTTACATCGCCGTCCTGCGGCCCACTCAGCGGCAGCGGGCGCCGCAGGCGACACAATGGGCGTGGGAGGACTCCACAAGCAGCTGGACCTGGAACGTCGAGGCGGGGACAGCGATGTCGGTCGAGGTGTACGCCGACGCGGACGAGGTGGAGCTGATTCTCAACGGCGACGTCCTCGGGCGAAAGCCCGCCGGCCGCGATGTGGCCTTCCGGGCATCCTTCCACGTGCCCTACGCGCAGGGCGAACTGGTCGCCGTGGCATATTCCGGCGGCCAGGAGCAAGGCAGGAGCACCCTGCGATCGGCAACACTGCCCACGATTCTCCGGGCAACCCCTGATCGCCGAGAGTTGACGGCCGATCATCGGGACCTCGCCTTCGTCGCCGTCGAGTTGCGCGATGCAGCCGGAACGCTCATCACCTGCGACGACCGCGAGGTCACCGCGGAGGTGCACGGCGCAGGGGTCCTGCAGGGGTTCGGCAGCGCCCGCCCGACGACAACCGAGGGGTACCGGACGGGCCGCCACACCACGTTCGAGGGACGGGCGCTCGCGATCGTACGGCCGACGGGCGAGGGACCCATCGTCCTCACGGTGTCGAGCGAGCGGCTTGACACCGTGAAAGTTGATCTGCGCGCCGTGTCCGCACGGCCGGCCATACCAGCATGAGAGGACGCACGCCATGACGCGCGACGTATCCGTGGATCTGATCGCCGAGGACCGATTCGCGCCCGTCGTCGACGCGTTCGCGAAGACCCTCGCCGAGACGGACCGAAGCGGCGCCGCCTTGTCCGTGTGGCTGGACGGGCAGCCGGTGATCGAGGCGCGAGGCGGCACGGCCGATGAGCGCACCGGGGCGCCCTGGCAACCCGATACGCTGACCGTCGTCTTCTCGTGCACGAAAGGATTGGCGGCGATCGCCATCGGACGCCTGCTCGAGTCCGGCGCCCTGCCTTCCCTCGACGTCCCGGTCGCCGACATCTGGCCCGAGTTCGCAGCTCACGGCAAGGGCCGAGTCTCCGTCGGCGATGCGCTCGCGCACCGCGCCGGGGTCCCAGCGCCCCGGGTCGACGTCACACTCGAGCAGCTCCTCGACGGCGCCGAGTTCGCGCGCATCATCGCCGCTGAGAAGCCTTTCTGGACGCCGGGAGCGGCGCACCAGTATCACGCGGTGACGGTGGGAGCGATCACTGCCGAGATCATCGCCCGGATATCGGGCCGTTCGCTCGGCGAGTTCCTCGCCGCCGAGGTTGCCGAGCCTCTCGGGGCAGACACCTGGCTCGGCCTTCCCGGCGACCTCGAACCGCGGGTGGCCCGGCTCGTTCAAGGTCAGCCCGCTGTCGCCTGGCCGCCGCCCGGAGATGAGAATCCCGATGCGGAGTGGCTTGAGAGGGCGGTCACGCTGGGCGGTGCCCTGGAAGCCGACCTCCTTGGTCCAGCGGACGGTTTCAACCGGCGTGACCTGCACGCCGCGGAGATCGGCGGAGCCGGCGCGATTTCGAGCGCGACGGGTCTCGCACGCATCTGGTCAGCCACCGTCGCCGAGACCCGCGGTGTGCGGCTATGGACCACGGAGACTGCCGAGGCGATGGCGAGGCCTCGCAGTGCAGGGCTCCCGTTCTTCAACAGTGGTCCGGCTCCGTACCAGGCGTGGGGCGCGGGGGTGATGATCCCCACCGACTGGGACCCCTACCTCACCCCGGCGTCGTTCGGGCACGACGGCGCCGGTGGTCAGGTGGCATTCGCTGATCCCGACGCCCGCGTGGGATTCGCCTACGTGACCAATCGGATGCTGGACATGGATCGTGGGATCAGCGTGACGGCTGCCCTCCGCGACGCACTCGGATAGCGAGCTGCCCTCGCAGCTGGCAACCGAGACCAAGGCGGGCCTTCGTTTCCCCCGACGTCATGTGCAGCGCTCGCGGAGTCCGCGCCCGCTGACCTCGTGGCGCTGTACCCCCCCCCCAACCGGAGTAACGCAATGACTGACACCGATCCGTTCCGCGGCGCCGAGTGGATTTCGCGTGCGGTACCGCCGAGCCAGCGCATAACGCGTGAGAATCGGCGCGCTCGCATCGACTGGGTGGACGAAGGAGGCGAGATCGCCCAGGAGTTCGATGTGTCCGGGCCGATCACTGCGGTCACTGTCGACGTGGCGGGTCCGGGCGATGTGGATGACCCCTACTCGGCCCATACGCGCTTCACCCTCCGCCTCGAGTCCGTCGACGGCACGCTCATCACTGACCGGACCGTGCAGGGCCCGCAGTTGATCTGGGACTGGTTCGGACAGCTCGTCGAACTTCCGGTCTCGGCACCGGCTGGACACTACCGGCTGGTTCTCCGCGCCGAGCAAGGCACCACAGGATGGCATACCGCGGATGCCGCACCTCACAGCGATGACGGTGTATCCCCCAATTCAGTGCTCGGACAGGCCACACGTGACGGGCAGCCGGTGCCCGGGACCCGTCTCCTCGCCGTCGAGACGGATCCTGCCCCGAACCCATGGTTCCGCAGCACGATCACCGTCGAAGGTTCGGTCCAAGACGCGACCCTGACCGCGGTGGTTCTAGGGTGCGGAGTGGTCCGCATAAACGGGCATCGGGTCGGCAACGAAGCGATCGGTCCGGCCGTCACTGATTACGACAAGACGATTCTCTATCGCACATGGCCCGTCGGTCACCTGCTCCGCCAGGGCCGAAACGAGATTCTCATCGATGCCGGCCGAGAGCGCTACTCGGCCCGCGGTGGAGATATCTGGGGGTGGAATGTCGCGCCCTGGCACAGGGAACCGGCAGCCCTCGCCCGCCTCGACGTCGCCTATAGCGACGGCCGGTCCCTGGAGTTCATGACCGGACCGCATTGGGAGACCACGTCCGGGCCCGTGGAGAAGGACCTGCTGTTCGGTGGCGAGACATGGCGCGTGGGCGATGAAGAGATGAAGTGGTCTCCGGTCACGGTGGTCAGCGCGCCGCGCGGCGCCCTCACGGAAGCGCACCATCAGCCGATTACGGCCCATCCCCCGGTGCCGCCCGTTGTCATCGAGACCTTGGACAGCGGCGGATCCGTGCTGGACTTCGGGTCCGTCATTACCGGTCGCGTTCGCTGTGTCGTCGCGGGGAGCAGCGGCACAGTTCGTGTGGTCTCGGGGGAACAGCGGGATGATGCTGGACGGGTGATCTGCAACAACGTCCTCATCGCCGGAGACGCCCAGGTCGACGTGCTGATCATCGATGCCCCGGTGACCGCATACGAATGGGAACCGCAGTTCGGCTACCGCGGTTTCCGGTGGATGCAGGTCGATGTCACCGGCGACCTCCGAGTCGAGTACGTGCGAGCAGTGCCGATCTACACGCCTTTGCAGGAGATGGGCGAGTTCGAAGCGAGCGACCCTCTCATCAGCTGGATCGATTCCGCCTTCGGCCGCACATTCCGCAACAATCTGCACGGCATCCCCACCGATACCCCGATCTACGAGAAGAACGGCTGGACCGCCGACGCGCACCTGGCGACCGAAGCCCTCCTACACCACTTCGACCTGCGGCAGCCCTTTCGAAAGTGGATGGACGACCACGTCGATGCGCAACGGGAGGATGGAGCCGTCCCCCAGATCGTTCCGACCCCGGGCACGATGCGCGACTCCGATCCGGCTTGGGCAGCATCCGCGGTACTGGTCCCCTGGTACCTGTACCGCGAGTACGGCGACATCGCTGTGCTAGAGCGGTACGCACCGATGATCGTGCGCTTCGCAGACCAGTTGCTCAGCAGAACCGACGGTGGCCTCTGGACAGACCGGAGTTGGAGCGATTGGCTCGCGCCTGGGTACGCGATCCCCCCTGAAGGCATGGCTCCAACGGCCACCATGATGGCCGTCACCGTGCTCCAGCACACGGCGTCGATCCTCGAGGAGATGGATGACGACCGCGCGGCCAGCTACGCACGGGCGGCCCGATCCACCGTCGCGGCATACCACCACGCCTACTTCGATGAGACCCAGGGGTACTATTCCGTGGACGGCGTGGGATACCGGCAAGTGCTCAATGTTCTTCCGCTCGCCTTCAACGCCGTTCCCGCCGAACATGTCGCGTCGGTGCGCACCAGTCTGATCAACGATCTTGAGCAGCGGACAGACGGTCACCTGGATGTCGGTGCGATCGGCGTCCGACACCTTCTGCCGGTGCTCACTGCAGCCGGCCGTGATGATCTTGCGCTCACCGTCCTCACGCAACGGACCCGTCCGGGCTGGGGAGTGTGGTTCGACAACGGCGAAGCGACTCTGCTGGAGTCGTGGGATCCCGATGCCCGCTCGAGAAATCACTACTTCCTCGGCTCGGTTGCGTCATGGATTCAACAACGCGTCGGCGGGATGCGGCTCACCGCCCCCGGGTGGACGCGGTTCGAGGTGTCGCCTCTGGCTGACGAACGAGTCACGGGCGCGAGAATCCATCACCACACCCCGCGCGGGAAGGCCGCGGTGTCCTGGGAACGCGGCCAAGGTGGACTTCTCTTGCGCGTCGAGGTTCCGGTCGGATCGGTCGCGGACGTCACGGTCGCCGGAAATGAAGAGGAGCTGCGACCGGGTACGCACCAGCTGCTGCTCAAGTAGCTCCGAGGGAGGTCCGGTACGACCAGAAACCAAGGCCGCCTGCGCCGACACGCGATGGCCGCAGGTTCGCGTGCGACACGAGCCCCGGGCCCGATGGGCCGATGCCGGGACACGTGCTCTCGCGGCGCGACGAGTTCCCTACTCGGCGGCTGAGCCCCGGAGAGTTGAGATGACGGACTGTATCTCGTCTACCCGCTCGATGAGCTCCGCGAGGGGGCGGCGGAATGCGAGCGCGCTGATACTGACGGCACCGATCGCGGGGGCGTTCGTGGCGAGCTTGACAGGCAGCGCGACACAGTTGATTCCGATCTCACTTTCTTGATCGTCCACACCGTACCCGCGTTCGCGAGTGCGGACGAGATCTGACCAGAGTTCTTCCGCGGTCCTGATAGTCCGTGGGGTGCGCTGCGGGTAGTGATCGCCCAGCAGCGCTCGCAGTTCCTCTTCTGAACCCACGGCGTCAGCCAGCAGCACCTTGCCGACTCCCGTGGCGTATGCGGGATTGCGCCCACCGATCACCGACGTCAGCCGGATCGCCCCGGTCGGCGGATCCACCTTCGCCCTGTAGACCACCTCTTGACCGTCCAAGACCGCATAATGCACCGTCTCGCCGAACCTTCGTGCGAGTTCTTCGATCGCCGGCTGGATGAGCGCTCGCTCTGGCCGTGCCGCATAGCTGCTGAAGGCGAGCCGGTAGAACTCATCCCCGAGGATGTAGACACCTCGTCCAAGCTGCATCGCCATACCCGCCCGTCGCAGCGTTGCCAGCGCTCGATGAACGGTCGATTTGGTGGCGCCGACATGCTGTGCCACGTCCTCGAGGGTCGCCCCAGAAGGGTGCTCGGCAAGTGCCGCCATCACCGCCAGGACTCTGTCAGCGCCGACGAGCCGCTCGTCATCAGCCCCGGCTGTCATTTGTCTCCCCGTGACGGCTTGCGGGCGCACCGAGCTCCGAGTCGCCGCGCTCTCCTAAGTACGTGTCCAGTCAGGTTATCCGGTGTGTGCAGGCGACGTGCACAGCCCGCTGAGCGCGCGCCGGCACGGGAACCGGCTCGGCCCGCCCACCACCGGTGACTCACCACTCCCGTGTTCATACGCTTGACCACAACCCCCAATGGCGGGTGACCGCCGCCATCATCTATTCTTCTATACGGAAGAGCATTCCACTTAACGCAAGGCGAGATCTCATCATGATGACCGTTGACAGTTGCACATCGACCGGCGCAACCCTTCGACCGGCCGCTGAGGCAGGTGCCCGAGGAGATTCGCGGCGCGACGCCGCGTGTCGCGCGAGAGCCGCGGAGGTCGACGCATGACCGTCGTCGGGATCGTGGGGATGGGGACGATGGGCCTCGCTCTCGCACACCTCTTCGCGGCGAACAACTGCGAAGTCCGCGGCTTCGACTCCCGTCGAGTTTCGGTCTCCCCAGAACAGTCGTGGTCCGATCACGGCAGCTTCACGATCTCGTCCAGCATCCGGGACTGCGTCCAAGACGCCGATGTCGTGATCGAAGCAGTGGCGGAGGACCTCGATGTGAAACGCACCGTCCTCGCGGAGATGTCGACTTACGCGGACGGAATCCTCGCTTCCAACACCTCCACGTTCATGCCGAGCGTCCTCGCACCCTCGGTCAGGAATCCCGAGCGTTTCCTCGTTGCACACTTCTTCAATCCCCCGCAGCTCGTGCCTTTGGTTGAGATCGTGCCGGGGCCGGCGACCGCCGAGTCTGCGACCGCCGAGATCGTCGACCTCCTCAACCGAATGGGCCGGCATCCTGTGCTCCTGCAGCGAGAGGTTCCCGGATTCGTCGCAAATCGCCTGCAAGCCGCGCTCCTTCGTGAGGCTCTTGCCCTCGTGGAGGAGGGCATCGCCTCACCGCGCGCCATCGATGACATCGTCGCGGCCGGGCTCGCGCCGCGGTGGGCGGCCGCGGGGCCGATCGGCGTCACGGATCTCGGCGGGCTCGACATCTGGGAGAAGGTATCCGCCGGATTGTTCCCGGGCCTGAGCAACGCCAACGAGCCCAGTCCTCTTCTCGCCGCACTCGTTCGGACCGGCCACCTCGGCGCGAAGACGGGAAACGGCTTCTACCCCCATGACCCGGAGACGGACAGGAAGACCTTCCACACGATGGATCAGATCTTCCAACTCGTGCGATCGAGTGCGCGGGACTTCTGAGCCCCGCAGACCACGCCGTCTGGCCGGCTCGTTCAGACCGGCCAGACGGATGTGATCACTCGCCTATGACGTTCATCGACACATGGGTCTTGGGACCGGGTCCCGCGCCCTCGGATCGCGCGCCGGCGAGGATCGCGGGCAGCTCATCCAGAGTCACGGTAGCCGCGATCAGGGCGCGGGGATCCACCTCTCCGCCCGCGTAGGAAGCGATCGTCCCCGCGAGACCTGGCGAGGCGCTCAGGACGCCGACGGCGGTGACGTCTTTGAGCGCGAGGTCCCGGGTGTCGATGAGGCTGGGGGTGCCGGCGAGGCCCACGTAGACGACACGCTTTCCGGGCTCGACGAGGTCGAGTGCCCGTGCGGGCAGGTGCTTGGCGTTGGACGCTTCGATGACGGCGTCCCATGGCAGATGAGGCAGCTCATCCTCAGTCCACACCCCGGCGAAGCCGAGTGACCTCGCGAAGGCCAAAGAGCGCTCGCTTCGCCCGAGCAGGTGCACTTCGGCACCTGCCGCCCTCGCGAAGAGCCCGCAGAGAAGTCCGATCGTGCCCGGACCGAGGACAAGGCACCGGTCGCCCGGCTTCAGATCGGCGGCTCCAACGGAGCGGTAGGCGTTGCCGCCGGGTTCGACCATGGCGCCCATCGCATCGTCGACGGTGTCGGGCAGGCGGTGCAGGGACGTGACCGGCACGGCGACCTGCTCGGCGAGGGCGCCAGGGCGTCCGTCGCGCACCCCGAGTTCGCCACGAGATTCGCACACGTGCTGGAGCCCGTTCAGGCAGCGGCGGCAGGCACCGCAGCCGAGCATGGTGTCACCGGTCACGCGGGCGCCCAGCCACGAGGCATCCACTCCGTCGCCGATGGCCGAGACGGCCCCCATCCATTCGTGTCCGATCCGAACGGGATAGGTGGTGTGGCCCGTGGCGTAGTAGGCCATCTCGCCTGTGAACAGTTCGAGGTCGGTGCCGCAGATGCCCGCCCGCCGGACGTCGACAACAACTTCGCCGGGCGCAGCGGCGGGGGGGTCGACGTCCTGCACCTCGGCCCGGCCCGGGCCGGTGATGACGAGCGCCCTCATCGCGGTGCGAGTACCGTCTGACGCTGGGTGCCCAGTCCGTCGATGCCGAGAGACATGATGTCCCCGGGCTGGAGCCAGACCTGGGGGGTTAGGCCCATGCCAACGCCGGGAGGGGTGCCGGTGTTGATGAGGTCGCCGGGTTCGAGCACCATGAACTGGCTGATGTAGTGGACGATGAAGTACGGGTCGAAGATCATCGTCGAAGTCGACCCGTTCTGGCGGCGCACGTCGTTGACATCGAGCCACATGCCCAGGTCGGTCACGCTCTCGACCTCGTCTTGGGTGACGAGCCAGGGTCCCGCGGGGTTGAAGGTCTCGGCGGACTTGCCCTTGAGCCACTGTCCGCCGCGTTCCATCTGGAAGGCGCGCTCCGAGACGTCGTTGACGAGCACCCACCCGGCGATGTGGTCGCGGGCGTCCTGGACGGTGTCGAGGTAGCTGGCGCGCTTGCCGATCACGATGCCGAGCTCGACCTCCCAGTCGGGCTTGGTCGCGCCGCGCGGGATGCGCACATCGTCGTTGGGTCCGACGAGGGTGTTGGGCGACTTGGTGAACAGGATCGGCTCGCTGGGAACCGCCTGGCCGGTCTCGGCGGCGTGGTCGGAGTAGTTCAAGCCGACGCAGATGATCTGGTGCGGGCGGGCGATCGGGGCGCCGATGCGCTGGTCGCCGATGGGCTCGCCGCCGGTGGCGGCACGCTCGGCGATGATCGGCGCGATGCGGTCCAGCCCGCGGGCGCCGAAGAACGCCTCGTCGAAGTCGGTGACGACGTCAGATAGGTCGACGTAGTGGTTATCGCCGACCAGGGCGGCGGGCTTCTCGGCGCCGGGTGCGCCGATGCGCAGCAGCTTCATGGGGTTTCCTCCAGGTGTGGGGTGGGCTGCGGGGTTCCGGCCCACAGATTGGGGTGGATGCCGCGGTGTCCGGTCCGCACGGTGAACAGGCGTCCCGATAGGGGGTGGGCGGCGAGATCCTCGGGGCTCATGCCCTCGGTGGCGGTGGTGATGATGAGGGTGTCGAGGTCGGGGCCTGCGAACACCGGGCATGAGGTGTGCGGCGCAGGCACCTCGACTGTGCCGACGATGTCGCCTGCCGGTGAGATGCGGACGACGCGTCCCTCGCCCCACAGTGCCACCCACAGGTGGTCTTCGCTGTCGACGGTCATCCCGTCGGGATACCCTTGCGTGAACTCCACGAACACCCGGCGGACGCCGGTCGCCCCGGTGGCGGGGTCGTAGGCGCGGACGTGGATGCGGCGCCTCAGCGTGTCGATCGAGTAGAGGGTGCGTCCGTCGCCGGTCCACCCTAGACCATTCGACAGGCCCAGGTCGTCGTCGAGCACGACGCCGGTGCCGTCCGGGTCGACCTGGAGCAGGAGTTCGTCGCCGGGGCCTTTGGTGCCGACGACGAAACGGCCGGCGGGGTCGGGCTTTCCGTCGTTGAACCGCCGGTCGTCGACATCGATGAGTTCAGGGCCTGCGGTGATCCCTCCGTCGACGCCGCGCGTGTAGAGCCGACGGGTGCCGGCGACCAGCCACTCCCCTGCCGCCGACACAGCGACGGCGCCGACGGTGTCGGGAAACGGCACCTTCTCGTCGATGTCGATGGCACCGCCGTGAGCGAACCTGCCCACGTAGACGTCACCGGCCAGGATGTCGACCCACAGAATGCGGCCGCGAAACGGATCCCACACGGGGCCCTCGGCGAGGAAGTGCGAGACTGCGGTGGCCACACGCGGAGTGCCGAGCGAGGGGACGGTTGCGTAAGGGGTCATCCGGTGGTCTCCGTGAGGGTGTCGTCGAGCACCTGCAGGATGTGACGATACGGCCGGCCGGTGGCGCGGGTCATGCCCAGCTCGCAGGTGCGGTTGAGGGAGGCGTGCACGTCGGATGCCGCAGCCTCCACGTCGGCGGCTTCCGGACGGGTCGCGGCGCGGGTGAGTTCGGGATGCAGCATCCCCCTGTCGCCGGCGAAGCCGCAGCATCCCCAGTCCTCGGGCACGACCACCCGCTCGGCCGCGGCTGCGGCGACGCGGGTGAGTGCGGGGTTGATGCCGAGATGGGTGGAGGAGCACGTGGGGTGCACGGTGACGGATGCGACCTTCTCGCCCGCGGGGAGGTGCGGAAGGACGCGCTCGTCGATGAACGCGACCGCGTCGACGACGGTGACGTCGGCCTGGTCGGCCGCGTCGAGCAGCACCTGGAGACCTTCGGTGCACGATGACGCGTCGCAGACCACAGGCAGCCTGCCGCCGTCGGTGGCGCGGGCCAGGGATGAGGCGACCCGGTCCGTCATCGTGCGATAGCCATCGGACAGGCCCTTGGACTTCCATGGGGTTCCGCAGCACAGCGACGTCAGGTCATCCGGCGTCGCGACCTGCACGCCGGCGCGCTCGCACAGGCGCAGGAACGACTCGGCCGCTCCGTCGCCACCGATCGGCCCGAACATCGTGTTCGTGCACGACGAGAAGAACACCGCCACCGGCTCGGTCGCGGTGATCACGCGACGGCGCTTGCCGCCGCCGGGGAGATCTTCGGAATAGAGCGGCACGGTGTCGTCGCCCAGGATGCCGCGGCCGACCTTCGTCGCCAGCGCCGGCAGCGCGGTGGGCACCGCGTTCGCGACGCTCAGCGCGACGCCGCCGATGGTGCTGACGGCATCCCACTGTTTCGCAGCGAGGTTCCATCCCGCCTGTGCGACGGCGTTCTGGTTCTCGTTGCGGAGGCGGCGAACGAGGTCGCCGGTGTTGATGAGCACCGGGCATGCGGTCTGGCACATGCCGTCGACCGCGCAGGTCTGCACACCGTCGTACCCGTACTCGTGCTCGAGGGTGCGTGCGAGCTGGTCGTCGCCACGGTCGCGGGCGCGCTGCAGCTCGCGCCGCAGCACGATCCGCTCCCGCGGGGTGAGGGTGACATCCTTCGATGGGCACACTGGCTCGCAGTACCCGCACTCCACGCACCGGTCGACCTCGGGCTCCACCGTCGGCGCCGTCTTCAGGTGCCGGGTGTGAGCTTGTGGGTCGTCGGTGAGGAGCACCCCGGGGTTGAGTGTCATGTCCGGGTCGATGAGGCGCTTGACCTCCCACATCACCTCGTACAGCTCGTCGCCGTACTGCCGGTGCACGAACGGTGCCATGATGCGGCCGGTGCCGTGCTCGGCCTTCAGCGTCCCGCCCTGCGCGAGCACGAGAGCCACCATGTCCTCGGTGAACGCTTCATACCGTGCCAGCTTCTCGGCGTCATCGAACTGCTCATTGATGAGGAAGTGGATGTTGCCGTCCTTCGCATGACCGAAGATCACACTCCCCTGATACCCGTATCGGTCGAACATCTCGATCAGCCGCTCGCACGTCTCGCCGAGGCGTTCCACCGGCACAGCGATGTCTTCCAGCAGCGCGGTCGTGCCCGACGGGCGGGCACCGGCGACGGCGGTGAACAGGCCCTTGCGGATGTGCCACAGCTGCACCCGGGTCGCGGCATCCGTCGTCAACGTCGCCGGCTGCACGAGCGGCAGGCCCGCGAGCACGGGAGCTGCCGCGGCCGTGCGGACGCCGAGGGTGTCCGCGGACTCCTCTTGGAACTCGACCAGCAGCGCGGCGTGGTCGACGACAACGAGACCAGCAAGCTCCGCGGTCGCCTCGGGATCGTGCTGCGCGACACGCAGGGATGCGGCATCCAGCAGTTCGATCGTCGCGAATCCCGCTTCCACCAGCGCCGGGAGGGCGGCCGTCGCGTCGCTCAGGTTCGCGAACATCAGCAGCCCGGTGGCGAGGTTCGGCTTCACGGGCAGGGTGCGGAAAGTGGCCTGTGCCACGAACGCGAGCGTGCCCTCGGACCCGACGATCAGGTGGGTGAGGATGTCGAGCGGCTCTTCGTGGTCGAGGAACGAGTTCAGCCCGTAGCCCATCGTGTTCTTGATCGTATGCAGCGTCCGCAGCGTCCCGACCGACGCGGGGTCGCTACGGATGCGGTCGCGCAGGGCGATGAGTCCGGCGTGGATCTTCGGCTCAGCGGTGGCGAACCTCCCCGCGGCATCAGGGGCGCCGGTGTCGATCACCGTGCCGGACGGCAGCACGAGGACCGCGGACTCGAGGGTGCGGTACGCGTTCGCGTGGGTGCCGCACGACATCCCTGAGGAGTTGTTCGCGATCACCCCGCCGATCGTGCACGCGATCTCACTCGCCGGATCCGGCCCGAGCTTGCGTCCGTGACGGGCGAGCCGCGCGTTGACAGCACGCACCGTGGCGCCCGGCTGCGCTCGCACCCGCTCTCCGCCGTCGAGCACGTCGATGCGGCGGAAGTGGTGGCGCGTGTCGATCAGCAGCTGATCGGTGCCGGCCTGGCCCGACAGGCTCGTGCCGCCGGAGCGGAACGTCACCGGCGCGCCCACCGACCGGGCTGCGGCCATCACCCGTGCGACCTCGTTTACATCGGTCGGGGTCACCACAGCCTGCGGAGTGAGCAGGTAGTGCGACGCGTCGTGTGCGGCAGCGAGCCGATCGGTTGCGCGCGTGCCCACGGCGGCGCCGGCCGCCTCGATGGCAGCAACCAGTGCAGCATCGACCGGCGCAAGCGTCGTGGAGCCCGCGGCGCCGACGCCGTGGTCAGTGCGACTCACGCGACACCTTCGATCCCGACGAACCGACGAGGAAGTCGAGGTCGGCACCCTGATCGGCTTGCAGCACGTGATCCACGTAAAGCCGCTGCCATCCGCGGGCCGGGGCCGCGTATGCGTCCAGGGTCGCCTGGTTGGGGGTGCGGGCGGCCAGGTCGTCGGCCGGGACGTCGAGTTCGAGTCGCCCGGCACGCACATCGAGCGCGATCCAGTCCCCCGTCTGCACGAGCGCCAGGGGCCCGCCCGCGGCGGCCTCAGGGGTCACGTGCAGCACGACCGTGCCGTACGCAGTGCCGGACATACGGCCATCGCAGATGCGCACCATGTCGCGCACACCTTGTGCGAGAAGCTTCTGCGGCAAGGGCATGTTCGAGACCTCGGGCATGCCCGGGTAGCCCTTCGGCCCGCACCCGCGCAGCACCATCACGCTGTCCGCGTCGATGTCGAGGTCAGGGTCGTCGATGCGGGCGTGGAAGTCCTCCACCGAATCGAACACCACCGCCTTACCGCGGTGCTTCAGCAAGTGCGGGGATGCGGCGGCGGGCTTGATGATCGCGCCCCCCGGGGCGAGGGAGCCGCGCAGCACGGTGATGCCGGCAGCCGGCTGCAACGGGCTGTCGCGCGGGGTGATGACCTCGGCATCCCAAATCCGGGCATCCTCGAGATAGTCGACGAACGGCTTGCCTGTGACGGTCAGCGCCACGGGGTCGAGCAGGTCGCGCACCTCCCGCATCACCGCGAGGAAGCCGCCTGCCCGGTACAGGTCGTCCATGAGGTACCGGCCCGCGGGCTGCAGATTCACCAGCAACGGGACCTCGGCACCGATCCGGTCGAAGTCGTCGATCGTCAGGTCGATGCCAAGCCTCCCTGCGATGGCCAGGAGATGCACGACCGCGTTCGTGGACCCGCCGATCGCGGCGAGCGCCACGATCGCGTTGTGGAAGCTCCCCTTCGTCAGGAACGTCGACGGGCGCCGGTCCTCAGCGACCAGCTGCACCGCCAGACGACCCGTCTCGTGCGCCGCCTCCAGCAGCCGCGCATCGGGGGCGGGGGTCCCCGCGAGGCCGGGGATGATCGTGCCGAGCGCCTCCGCCACGAGCGCCATCGTCGAGGCGGTGCCCATCGTGTTGCAGTGGCCCTTCGAGCGAATCATCGACGACTCGCTGCGCAGGAACATCTCCTCGCTCAACGAGCCCGCACGCACCTCCTCGGACAGCCGCCACACATCCGTGCCGCACCCCAGCGCCTCACCGCGGAAATGACCCGTCAGCATCGGCCCACCCGGCACCACCACCGCAGGGAGATCGACGGATGCCGCCGCCATCAGCAGTGCCGGGATCGTCTTGTCGCACCCACCGAGCAACACGACACCGTCGATCGGGTTCGCGCGCAGCATCTCCTCGGTCGCCATCGCCGCCATGTTGCGCCACAGCATCGCCGTTGGGCGCACCTGCGTCTCCCCCAGCGACACCACCGGCAGCTCCAGCGGAATACCACCCGCCTCGTAGATGCCGTTCTTCACCGACTGCGCCACCTCATCGAGGTGCGAGTTACATGGCGTGAGATCCGACGCCGTATTCGCGATCGCGATCTGCGGACGCCCCTCGAACGCACTGGCGGGCACCCCACGACGCATCCACGCCCGATGGATGTACGCGTTCCGGTCATCACCCGAATACCACGCGGAGCTGCGAGGTGCGGCCATCATTCCAACTTTCGGAAAGCTAATCAAACATATGGAATGCGGGTAGTATAGCTCACATCCTCGGCGGGCTTCACGTCCATCAACCTCAACCCTCGCCGCTCGTCGGCCTCAAAGTCAGGAGTATCAATATGCGCGCAATCGTCACCGGTGGCGCCAGCGGTCTGGGCGCCGCGACGGCTGCACGGCTGCGATCAGACGACGTTCACGTGATCACGGTCGATCGGACCGGAGACGCCGACGAGATGATCGACATCACCGACGGTGCCGCAGTGTCAGATCTCGCAGCACGAGTGGGCGCGGTCGACATCTTGATCAATTCAGCCGGCGTCGTCGGGCCGAATCTGCCGCTCCTGGAGACGACCGCCGACGATTGGCGGCGCACGCTCGAAGTGAACGTGCTCGGCACGGTTGCAATGATGCAAGCGTTCGCGCCCGGCATGATCGAGCGCGGCTGGGGGCGCATCGTGAATTTCGCCAGCATGGCGGGCAAAGACGGCAATCCCAACCTGAGCGTGTATTCCGCCAGCAAAGCGGCAGTCATCGCATTGACCAAGTCCGCGGGCAAGGAGCTGGCGACCACAGGCGTCATCGTCAACGCCATCGCTCCCGCCGTCATCGCGACTCCGATGAACGATGCAACGGCCCCTGACGTGCTCGCCCACATCACCAGCCTCATCCCGATGAAGCGCGTCGGCGAGGCCTCCGAGGTCGCGGAACTGGTCGCCTGGCTCGCATCCGACAAGGTTTCTTTCTCGACGGGCGCCGTCTACGACATCAGCGGCGGGCGGGCGACCTACTGAGCGGCCTCGTAGGGCGGCAGCTGACACACGAGGGAGACGATGTGCGCAGCGCGGAACTGCCCGCAGTCGGAGAAGACGTAACGCTCGCCGAGTTGCGCGATGGCGCCCAGCTCGCGGAGAAGCTCGCCGGGCAGGAACCATTCTGGACCCCCGAGGAAGCACACAGATATCACGGCCTGATAGTGGGAGCGATCTCCCAGCAGCGGAGATCGGCGCGGCCGGCAGGATCTCGAGCGCTACGGGGCCTCGCTCGTGTCTGGTCCGCGACAGTGACTGAGACACGCGGAGTCCGGCTCTGGAACGCCGCGACCGCTGAAGCCTTCGCTCATCCTCGGGGCGTCGGCGCCCCGTTCTTCAGCATCAACCCTCCGCCCTACCGGGCGTGGGGCCCGCGAGTGGTGATTCCCTCGGGCGGGGATCCGCACCTCACCGTCGCTTCGTTCGGTCACGACGGCGCCGGCGTGCAGGTCGCCTTCGCGGACCCAGAAGTGTGCCCGGGGTTCGGCTATCTGACCATTCGGCCCGTCGACGTGGCGCGCGGGATCAGCGTGGTCAACGCCCGGCGCGCCGCACTCGGATGGCTTCGCGGCACGACGAGACGGAGGCGGTGCTGGTGAACTCACCCGACGAACACTACGGATATCTTTTCGCGCACTTTCGTGCCGACGGAGCGACGGACGTGGAGAAGATTCACTTCTCCCTCAGCTCAGGAGACACCCCGCTGCGCTGGGACCCGCTCTGGGGCGGACGGCCGGTGCTGGAATCGCACATCGGCACCAGAGGTGTCCGCGATCCGGCGATCGCGCGCGGAAGCGACGGGTCGTTTCACATTCTCGCAACCGATCTGCGAACGTCGGCGGGTGACAGGAAGATCTGGGACGAGTCGCGCCGTCAGGGCAGTCGATCGTTGATCGGGTGGCAGTCGTCCGACCTCGTGTCGTGGACAGCTGCGCGGTCGATCGAGATCGCGCCTTCGAACGCCGGGATGGCGTGGGCACCTGAGGTCACCGTGGACCCCCAGACCGGCGACTTCGTCGTCTTCTGGTCGTCGAGGCTCTATGCGGCGGACGACCCGAGCCACGGGGCGGACTCCTACAGCAGGATCATGTACTCGCGCACGCGCGATTTCTCTTCTTTCACACCTGCCGAGGTAATGATCGACACCGGCGGACGAGACGTCATCGACACCGCTCTCATTCACGAGCACGGAAAGGTGTATCGCTTCACGAAAGATGAGGCGAGATCCGGCGGCTGGGGGATCTACCTCGAGAGAGGTTCGAGCCTGTTCGACGACGACTTCACTCTCATCACCACCAACATCGCCGGAGATCGCTTCCCCGGTGGCGTCGAGGCGCCGATCGTGATCCGTGCTCGAGGTGAAGAACGGTGGTTCCTGTTCCTCGACCAATATCAGGAGATGCCGCAAGGCTACTTTGCGATGGAGTGCACCGATCTCGACTCCGGCAAGTGGAGCTATGTGCCCCTCGACGAAGTCTCGATCCCGCCCTCGACCAAACACGGAACGATCCTGCCGCTTCTCAGGCACGAGTGGGACCGACTACGCACTCTCACCGAGTTGGATTGAAGATGGAGACGACCAAGGCCGCTAGCCGGCTGACGACGCAGGGACTGAAAGGGCTCGCCGAAGCACGCGACCGGCTGGCGAGTGTGAAGCGCTCGGAGGCCGACTTCATCGCTGAAGCCGAACAAATCCGGGAGGTCTTCGAGGCAGCGAAGAAGGCGCGCGGCAGATAGCCGACGTGTGCAACTGCCGCGGATCCCGCCCGTTGGCCGGTGCCCGTTGGCCGGTCGCGCATCGTGCCGCCACACCGGGTTGGACTTCGGGGCCGTAGACACTGAAGCACATGCGCGTTTGCCCTGCCCGCGCAATATGCACGGGCAGGTCCGCTAGTCGTGCGACACCAAACGCCTATCCCTTCGGCAACGAAGGGAGGTTCTCAGCTCGGTCGGCAGGTTCGGGCATGATCCACGACATCGCCCGCCTGTTGTGACCGATGATCTCCATCACCGAGGCGGGGGTCCACTACCCCTCCGTCTCCTCGTGGGCAGACCGTGGGCACACGCAGGGTCGCGGGCTTCGAGGCTGAGCAAAGCGCGCAATGCCGCTCCTAGAGAATGAGCAGTCAGCTCTGCAGCAGCCGCTCACGACCGAATCGATCCTCTGACCAGCACTTCAACCCCTGAGCCGTGCCCACATCTGAGACGGAACTACCCGGATCGAGAAGGATCAAAACCCCGGAATCACGCCTCAGAACGACGTCAAATCGGGCGAAAAATGGCGGAGACGGAGGGATTTGAAACACGCCGCCCGGCGTCGTTCTCAGTCTTCGTCAACCGCTAACCGCATGATTTCGCGGGTTTCAGGCGGTGCGAGCTTCCGCCTGAATCGCTCTCAATCCGCAGGAATCCACCCCGGCCGTGGGCAGCAGGTGGGCACGCGCGGTCCTTGTCGAACGACCACTACAGCGACGCCGCCGCTCGCGGATGCCGCGCGGGAGGACCCCACCTTAGCAGGGTGAAATCGACGTTCTGCGCCCCGGCCAGCTTGGTCGGCGTCCTTCCGCGGAATTCCGTGTGTCGGCGGCGCTCGAGAACTGAACACTTGCGGCGGCGAAAAGTGAACACTCAACGATTGGAGAGTGATCACTTTGGAGGACTGGGCACTGATCCGCAGGTTGGCTGCGGAGGGGGTTCCGAAGGCGCGGATCGCGAATACGCGTGCCGTCGTCCCGATCCCAGTGTTCAAACCATCCAACAGAGGAGAACAACCATGAATAACTCGAATGGCTCAGCCCGCGATGTACCCAATCGCTTGTTCGCAGCCTTCCACGCCGGCGACGTCGAAGCGGTCGACCTTCTGGTCTCGGCCGACCTCCTCGACCACAATCCGCCGCCCGGATCCGCCTCTGCTGTCGAGGGGATGAAGATGATGGTTGTCGCCATCCACGACGCGTTCACCAACGCCCATCACGACGTCGTCTACCAGGCCGTGACAGACGATGGATGGGTCGTTTCGCAGTGGCGCATCACCGGGACCCACACAGGTCCCTGGTTCGGAGTACCCCCCCACCGGCAAGGACGTCTCCATCTACGGAATCGACCTCGCGCGAGTGGTCGACGGACGGATCGTCGAGATCAGGCACGTCGAGGAACTCCTGCAGCTACAGATGCAGCTCGCGGGCTGACGGAGCGGACGGGTGCGCCGACCGGCCGGAGACGGCGTGGTCGGCGCGCCATGTCACCTACCCGCGCACGCCCCTCCCCGGACTGACCGGAGATCGTCAGAGGGCATCGACAAAGGCGGACTCAGGGTCATCGACCCACAGCCCCGTCACGTGGCCTTCGGGAAGCGGCGCGATCACTGGTGCTGTCGAGGTCATCGTGTACGGCTGGTTTGCCGCTGCGGCCTGATCGATGCCGAGCAGTGCCTCCAACACGTGGAACGCGAGTTCCTTGTTCGCGCGAGGTTGCCGGCCGGTGCGGATTGCCCAGGCCATCTCGGCGACCCCCGCGCCGCGGGTGTCCGCGGACATCCCGAAAGTCGACGGCACCACGATCGGCGTCGTCTGACCCTCGCGCTGCAGCGTCACATCTCCACCGAAGTCATCGGGGTTCGCGAGCGTCAGGATGCCTGATGTACCCATCATTTCGAAGCGCGGCCTTTGGTGGACTAGTGAGTCCGAGTTGAACAGCATTGTGCCGAGGGTCCCGCATTCGAACTCGACGACCCCGGCGGTGACGGTCTTCGCCGTGACCTCGTACTCCTCGCCGAAGTGAGGGAGCGCGGGCATAAAGTGCCGACGCTTGGGCTCGTTTGTCCGGCTGTATCCGAATACCGAACGGATCGGTCCGAGCATGTACACCAATGCCGTCAGGTGGTACACGGCGACATCGATTCCGATCCCGCCGACGCCTTGAGTGACGAAAGGAAGGAGCTCGCCGATCGCGCGGAAGTTGCGCGTCAGTGAGGAGTGCACCGACGTGACAGTCCCGAGCATCCCCCGATCGACCAGCTGCCTGGCATTCTGGATCGCGCTGCCCAGGAACGTGTCGGGCGATGAGCAGAGTTCCAGGCTGGAAGCATCCGCGAGCCTCACGAGTTCGCGGGCTTCATCGAGAGTCCCCGCGAGTACCTTCTCCGTGTACACATGTTTGCCGGACTCAAGAGCGCGCCGGATGATGGAGTAGTGCGCCTCAGGCGGGGTGAGGTTGACGATGATGTCGATGCCGGGGTCGGCGAGTAACTCATCGATCGTCTTCGCTTCGATCCCGTAGCGCTCAGCCGTCTCCTGCGCGCGTTCGAAGCGTCTCGAGGCGCAGGCGCTCACATTGAGGATGCTGAACCGCTCGGTCATGTTGCGGATGAAAGTGTCGGCAATCATCCCGACGCCGATCACCCCGACGTTCATCCGCTCAGGCCGACTCACAGATTTCTCGTTGGTGCTGGTCATACTGTCCTCGTTGTGTTGTGGGCTTTGCAGCGAACCTCGGGCTCAGGCTGGCCTCAGACCCTGGATGTCAGATCGTGGATGGGTAGTCCACGTAAGCGAATCGCGTCCCGTCCGGTGACCAGCTGTTGACGTTGATCGTGCCCTGTCCCCCCAACAGGTTCGCGACGATAGGCGCCTCGGCCCAGGCGTCGTCGCCGGCGGACAGGTCGACGAGCCGCAATGTGACGGCGAGATCCGCGGGGTGCCCCTGAGTGCCCGGGGGGTAACTGAGGTACACAGCCCGGGTTCCATCACGGTTCAGATGTGGGAACCAGTTGGCCCTCTCGTCGAAGGTCAACTGTGTGAGACCAGTGCCGTCGAGCCGCACCTTTGCGATCTGGGCATGACCGGCGCTCTCGGAGAACCGCTCCGTGTTGAGGTAGAGCCAGTCGCCCGCGGGGTTGTACTCCGGTCCATCGTCGGGCCCAACCCCCGTTGTGACGGCGGCATCGTCCGCGCCGTCCACGCCGACCGTGTGCACCGTCCCGCTGGGCGACTCATCCCTGAAATCGAGGGCTACGTATGCGAGCCGAGTGCCGTCGGGGCTGACCCCATGCAGGTAATGGAAAAGACCCGGGTCACCTCGAGTGACTCGACGAGCGTGTCCACCTTCCACGGGCGCGGCGTATATGTGCCCGTCGTTGCAGGACGCAAAGACGGTCAGGCTGTCAGGCGAGAGAACGTGGTCGTTGTTGTTCTCGGGCAACCCGTGGTGTGGGATTCTCGACGGTGCCGCCGACGCGTCCACCGGCAGACGCCAGAACACACCGTCGCCGTTGAGGATGAGCTGGCCGTCGAGTGTCCAGTTCGGCGCCTCCAGGAGTACCGTGGCATCCTCGTGAACGATCTGCGACTCCCCCGTTGCGGCGTCGAAGATGTGAACGCGACAGGTCTGTCCCGCCGAAAGCGTGCGTGCCCAGCTCATTCTTGCGCTCCCATCGGATCGAAGGAATTCGTCATCGTTGGTCCCGTCTAGATGCGTCGATCACCATGATTAATACGTCGCCCGGCCGCCGCTGATGTCGTAGACGGCGCCTGTGGAGAAGCTGACCTTGTCGGAGGTGAGCCAGGCGATGAGTTCGGCGACTTCGTCGGCGCGGCCGACGCGTTTCATGGGGATGAGGCTGGTGATGTGTGCGAGCACTTCCGGGGCGGTCTCGTCGTTCATCGGGGTGGCGATCACGGCGGGTGCGATGGCGTTCACGAGCACACCCGTCGTGGCGAGTTCTTTGCCCGCCGACTTGGTGAGCGCGATCACGGCTGCCTTCGACGCGGAGTAGATCGCGAGGTTCGGGTTGCCGTCCTTGCCCGCCATGCTCGCGATGTTGACGACGCGTCCCCATCCGCGCTCGACCATTCCCGGCACGAACGCGCGCATCATCGCGACCGTCCCGATGACGTTGACGTCCAGCACGCCACGCCACTGGGCAGTCGTCGTCGTCACGAGGGGCGTGTTCGGCCCCACGATCCCGGCAGAGTTGACGAGGACGTCGATCGCGCCGAGTTCGGCGGCCGCCGCGACGACGGCGTCTTCGTCCGTGATGTCGAGGACGACGTCGCAATCCCCGGCGATGTCGACCGTGACGACTTCGATCCCGTCTTGGCGAAGGCGGGTCGCGGTTGCGGCGCCGAGGCCGCTCGCTCCACCGGTGATGAGTGCACGGGTCATATGAGTTTCCTTCAGTGGATCAGATCGAGATGTGGAACTTGGGGCCGGGTCCGGCACCCTGCGGCCGATCGCCGGCGAGGATCGCAGGGAGTTCTTCGAGCCCGACGGTGGCGGCGATGAGGGGTCTCGGGTCGACGGAGCCGGACGCGTAGGCGTCGATCGTGCCGACCAGCCCCGGTGAGGCGCTGAGCACTCCAATGGCGGTGACGTCATTCAGCGCGAGGTCTCGCGTATCGATCAGGCTCGGGCTTCCGGCGAGACCGACGTAGACCACGCGCCTGCCGGGTTCGACGAGCTCAAGCGCCTTCGCGGGCAGGTGCTGGGCGTTGGATGCCTCGATGACCGCATCCCACGCGAGGTCGGGCAGGTCGTGCTCATTCCACACGCCGTCGAAGCCGAGCGAGCGCGCGAACGCAAGAGACCGTTCGCTGCGGCCCACGAGGTGCACTTCGGCGCCGGCCGCGCGGGCGAACGTCGCGCACAGCAGCCCGATCGTGCCGGGTCCGAGGATAAGGCACCGGTCCCCCGGGCTCAGGTTCGCCGCTTGCACCGAGCGGAACGCATTCCCTCCCGGCTCCACCATCGCGCCCATCGCGTCGTCGACGCTGTCGGGGAGTCGATGCAGCGAGGTCACCGGAGCGGCGACCTGCTCTGCAAGTGCGCCGGGCTTGCCGCCGCGGATTCCGAGCTCGAACCGGAACTCGCACACGTGCTGCAGGCCGCGCCCGCAGCGACGGCACTCCCCGCAGCCGAGCATCGTGTCGCCCGTGACCCGCTGACCGACCCATGATGGGTCGACATTCGCTCCCACGGCGGCCACGGTGCCCATCCACTCGTGACCGATCCGGATGGGATACTCGGCGAGACCGGCGCCGAGGTACTGCATCTCGCCTGTGTAGAACTCGATGTCGGTGCCGCAGATCCCCGCCCGCTGCACATCTACGACAACCTCCCCCGGTGCCGGCTGCGGTGCCAGGACATCCTGCACTTCGGCGCGATGAGCCCCCGTGATGACGAGGGCTCTCATCGGGGGCCGATCACGTTCTGGCGCTGTGTCCCGAGGCCGTCGATGCCGAGTGTCATGACGTCGCCGGCCTGCAGCCAGATCTGAGGGGTGAAGCCGAGGCCGACTCCGGGAGGAGTTCCGGTGTTGATGAGGTCACCGGGCTCGAGGACCATGAACTGGCTGATGTAGTGGACGATGAAGTACGGGTCGAAGATCATCGTCGAGGTGGTGCCGGTCTGCCGACGCACGCCGTTCACGTCGAGCCACATGCCGAGGTCCAGTACGTCCGGGACCTCGTCCTGCGTGACCAGCCACGGGCCGGCGGGATTGAAGGTCTCCGCGGACTTGCCTTTGAGCCACTGACCGCCGCGCTCCATCTGAAATGCGCGCTCGCTCACGTCGTTGACGAGCACCCAGCCTGCGATGCGGTCGCGGGCCTCTTCAACGCTGTCGAGGTAGCTGGTGCGCTTGCCGATCACGATGCCGAGTTCGACCTCCCAGTCGGGCTTGGTCGCGCCGCGCGGGATCCGCACGTCGTCGTTCGGGCCGACGAGCGTGTTCGGGGATTTGGTGAACAGGATGGGCTCGTCCGGCACGGCCTGGCCGGATTCGGCGGCGTGGTCGGCATAGTTGAGGCCGACGCAGACGATCTGATGCGGGCGGCCGATGGGCGAACCGATGCGCTGCCCGGCAAGCGGGAGGACGCTTCCGGATGCTGCGCGCCTGGCGACGACGGGCGCGATGCGGTTCAGCGCGTCCGAGCCGAAGAATGCTTCGTCGAAGTTGTCGACGACGTCCGACAGGTCGACGTAACTGTCGTCTCCGACAAGCGCGGCGGGCTTCTCGGCGCCGGATGCGCCGATACGCAGGAGCTTCATCGTTATCCTTCCAGGGTGGGTGTCTGGGCGCGGCTTCGTCCGGCCCAGAGGGGTTGTTGAACGCCCTTGGCGTTGAGCGCGATGGTGAACAGTCGGCCCGAGAGCGGGTGCTCCTCGAGCTGCTGGAGTGTGAGACCTTCCGTGGCGGTTGTGATCACGAGCGTGGTCAGCTCCGGTCCGGCGAAGACGGCGCACGAGGTATGCGGGGCGGGCACGTCGACCTTCGCGACGATCTCGCCATGCGGCGAGATGCGCAGGACGCATCCTTCGCCCCAGACCGCGACCCAGAGGTGGTCGTCGCGGTCGATCGTCATGCCGTCCGGGTAGCCGTGCGCCAGTCGGGTGAACAGACTGCGCTGCCCGCCGGTTCCGGTGGCGGTGTCATAGTCGCGGACGTAGATGCTCTGCGTCATCGTGTCGATGCTGAACAGGCGAAGGCCGTCTGCACTCCAGACGAGTCCGTTAGAGAGAGTGAGGTCGTCATCGAGCACCTCGACCGATTCGTCGCGGTCGACCCGGATCAGCAGTTCACCGCCCGGACCCTTCGTGCCGACGACGAATCGACCCCGCGGGTCCGGCTTGCCGTCGTTGAAACGTCGCTCGGACCCTTCGATGAGCGGTCCGCCCGAGCTGATCTCTCCGGCGACATCCCGGTAGTGGAGCCGGTGGGTGCCGGCCACGACGAGCTCGCCGGCAGCCGAGACGGCGACCGCCCCGGCAGTGTCGGGGAAGTCGTAGCGTTCCTCGGCTTCGACGGCTCCGCCGTGCACGAACCGGCCGGAATGGACCGCGCCGGCCATGATGTCGACCCACAGGATACGGCCGCGTACGGGATCCCAGATCGGTCCCTCACCGAGGAAGTACGAGGTGCCCGTGGCGACGCGGGCGGTGCCGAGCGTCGGGATGGACTCGTAACTGTTCATGCGGCGGCTCCCGGGATGTCGTCCGCGAGGGCGTCGAAGAGGCACCACGCGAGTGCTTCCACCCCGGAAGGGTTCACGCGATAGAGGCGCGCGGGGCGGAAACTCCCACGCACCTTCTGTGTGACATGGGTGATGGCGCCGAGCCGCTCGAGGATGTCGAGGTGACTCTGCATCCCATATCGGGTCCGGCCGACAGCGGACGCGATCTGCGAGATCGTGGCCGGTTGCGAACGAAGGAACTTCACGATCTCGATGCGAACGATCGGAACGCCGAGCGAAACAGCGACCGTGATCGGGTCTTCGAGCGACGTCTGTTCCGCAGACCGGGTGTCGATGCTGCTCACGGCATCGCCTCTCTCACGGCGTCGTCGAGTACCTGGAGGATGTGGCGGTATGGCTGGCCGGTGGCGCGGGTCATTCCCATCTCGCAAGTGCGGTTCAGGGACGCGTGAACGTCGGAGGCCGCCGCAGCGACGTTGTCGGACCCCGGCGCGGTGGCCGACGCGGTGAGTTCGGGATGCAGCATCCCTCTGTCTCCGGCGAAGGCGCAGCATCCCCAGTCCTCGGGGATGACGACGGTGTCGGCGGCCGCCGCAGCGACACGGCTCAGCGCGGGGTTGATGCCGAGGTGGGCCGACGAGCACGTGGGGTGCAGTGTGAGGGACGCGACCCTCTCCCCCGCGGGCAGGTGGGGAAGGACGTGCTCGTCGACGAAGGCGACGGCGTCGATGACGCGGATGTCGTGCTGGCCCGCGGCCTCGAGCAGGATCTCCAAGCCTTCGGTGCAGGAGGAGGCGTCGCACACGACGGGTAGGCGCCCGTTCTCGGTGGCCAGGACGAGGGAGGCGGCGACCTTCGCCTTCATGACGGCGTACCCGTCGGTAAGCCCCTTCGACTTCCAGGGCGTGCCGCAGCACAGCCCTGGCAGATCGTCCGGGGTGCGCAGGTTGACTCCGGCGCGTTCGCACAGCCGCAGGAACGACTCGGCGACGCCGTCCTGCCCGACCGGGCCGAACATCGTGGTCGTGCAGGACGAGAAGTAGACGGCGACCGCTTCAGGCTGCGCGAAGACCTTGCGCCGCTTCCCGCCGCCGGGGAGGTCCGCGGTGTACAGCGGCAGCGTGTCGGGGCCGAGGAGGCCGCGACCGATCTTCGTCGCGAGGTTCGGCAGTGCGACCGGCATCGCGTCGGCGAGCGACAGTGCGACGCCGCCGACGCTGCTGACGGCATCCCACTGCTTCGCCGCAGCCTTCCAGCCGGCCCGCATCACCGTCTTCTGGTTCTCGGCGCGCAGCCGGCGGACCAGGTCGCCGGTGTTGATCAGCACCGGGCACGCGGTCTGACACATGCCGTCCACGGCACAGGTCTGCACCCCGTCGTAGCCGTATTCCTTCTCGAGGATCTTGGCGAGCTTCTCGTCGCCGCGGTCACGTGCGCGCTGCAGCTCGCGGCGCATCACGATCCGCTCGCGTGGGGTCAGGGTCAGGTCGCGGGAGGGGCACACCGGCTCGCAGTAGCCGCATTCGACGCATCGGTCGACCTCGGCTTCGACGGTCGGGGCGGTCTTGAGGTTCTTGGTGTGTGCGAGCGGGTCGTCGGTGAGCAGCACGCCCGGGTTGAGCAGCATCCCCGGGTCGAGCAGCCGCTTGACCTCCCACATCACCTCGTAGAGCTCGTCGCCGTACTGTCGCCGTACGAACGGCGCCATGATGCGGCCGGTGCCGTGCTCAGCCTTCAGCGTGCCCCCGTGCGCGAGGACGAGGGACACCATCTCCTCGGTGAACGCCTGATAGCGCGCGAACTTGTCCGCATCGTCGAAGCGCTCGTTGATGAGGAAGTGGATGTTGCCGTCCTTCGCGTGCCCGAAGATCACCGACCCCTCGTACGCGTAAGTGTCGAACAGGCCGATCAGCTGTGTGCACGTCTCGTTGAGACGCTCCACCGGCACCGCGATGTCTTCGAGCAGCGCGGTCGTGCCCGACGGGCGCGCGCCGGCGACGGCGGCGAACAGGCCCTTCCGGATGTGCCACAGGTGCGCGCGGGTCGCGGCATCCGTCGTCAGCACCGCGGGTGTCACAAGTGGGAGCGCTGTGAGGAGACCGGATGCCGCGGCGACGCGCGCATCGAGCGACTCGAGGGTGTCTTCCTGGAACTCCACGAGCAGCGCGGCGTGGTCGACGACGACCAGTCCGGTCAGGTCAGCGGTCGCTTCGGGGTCCCGCTGCGCGACCCGCAGGGAGGCGGCATCCATCAGCTCGATGGTCGCGAACCCGGCTTCGACCAGCGCGGGGAGGGATGCTGTCGCGTCGGCGAGGCTTGCGAAGATCAGCAGACCCGTGGCGAGATGCGGCTTCACCGGGAGTGTGCGGAAGGTCGCCTCGGCGACAAACGCGAGTGTGCCCTCGGAGCCGATCACGAGGTGCTCGAGGATGTCGACCGGGTTCGTGTGATCGAGGAACGAGTTCAGGCCGTACCCCATCGTGTTCTTGATCGCGTGCAGCCTGCGCAGGGTGGCGACCGAGTCGGAGTTCTCCCGCACGCGGTCACGGAGGCGTTCCAGGCCGGCATAGATCTCGGGCTCGCGTTCGCGGAGGATCTCGGCGGCGTCCGGGGCTCCCGTGTCGAGCACCGTTCCAGAGGCGAGCACCAGGACGGCGGATTCGAGGGTCTGGTAGGTGTTCGCGTGCGTGCCGCACGACATCCCCGAGGAGTTGTTGGCGACGACCCCGCCGATCGTGCACGCGATCTCCGAGGCCGGGTCGGGCCCGAGCTTGGTGCCGTGCCGTGCGAGTCGCGCGTTGACGGCGCGCATGGTCGCACCGGGTTGGACGCGGGCGCGGCGGCCGTCGTCGAAAACGTCGATGCGGCGGAAGTTCTTCCGCGTGTCGATCAGGATGCCGTCGGTCCCGGCCTGGCCGGAGAGGCTCGTCCCACCCGAACGGAACGTCACCGGCAGGCCTCGGTCCCGCGCGGTCGCGAGCAGCCGGCCGACCTCCGCCGCATCACGGGCGGTCGCCACGGCCCGCGGCGTGAGCTGATAGTGCGAGGCGTCATGCGATCCGGCGAGACGATCCGTCGCGCGCGCGCCGATGGTGCTGCACGCCTCGCTGAGGGCGGCGAGCAGCCCGGCGTCGACCGGCGCGAGCGTGTCAGTGGGACTCACGCGACACCTTCGATCCGGATGCTCCGACGAGGAAGTCCAGGTCGGCGCCCTGGTCGGCCTGCAGAACATGGTCGATGTAGAGCCGCTCCCATCCGCGGCGCGGCCGCGCGAACGCGTCGACGGTCGCCTGATTCGGCGTGCGGGCGGCGAGCTCGTCGGCGGGAACGTCGAGGTCGAGGCGGCCGGCGCGGACGTCGAGGCTGATCCAGTCCCCTGTCTGCACGAGCGCGAGCGGCCCTCCCGCGGCGGCTTCGGGAGTGACGTGCAGGATGACGGTGCCGTACGCGGTGCCCGACATCCGTCCATCGCAGACACGGACGATGTCGCGCACGCCGCGCTCGAGCAGCTTCTTCGGCAGCGGCATGTTCGACACCTCCGGCATCCCCGGGTACCCCTTGGGCCCGCAGCCGCGCAGCACCATCACGGAGTTCTCGTCGATGTCGAGGTCGGGGTCGTCGATCCGGGCGTGGAAGTCCTCGATCGAGTCGAACACGACAGCCTGCCCGCGGTGCTGCAGCAGGTGCGGCGACGCCGCCGCCGGCTTGATGATGGCTCCGCCGGGCGCGAGCGAGCCGCGCAGCACCGAGATGCCCGCGGCGGGAAGCAGCGGGTTGTCTCGGGATGTGATCACCTCGGGGTCCCAGATGTGCGCGTCCTCCAGATAGTCCACGAACGGCCGGCCAGTGATGGTGAGCGCGTCGGGGTTGAGCAGGTCCCGTACCTCGCGCATGACGGCGAGGAACCCGCCTGCGCGGTACAGGTCGTCCATCAGGTAGCGGCCCGCGGGCTGCAGGTTCACCAGGAGCGGCACCTCCGCGCCGATCCGGTCGAAGTCATCGATGGTCAGGTCGATCCCGAGCCGGCCGGCGATCGCGAGCAGGTGCACGACGGCGTTCGTCGACCCGCCGATCGCCGCCAGCGCAACGATCGCGTTGTGGAAACTGCCCTTCGTCAGGAACGTCGACGGGCGCCGGTCGTCCGCGACCAGCTGCACCGCCAGCATCCCGGTCTGATGCGCCGCTTCGAGCAGCCGGGCATCGGGCGCGGGCGTGCCCGCGAGCCCGGGCACGATGGTGCCCATCGCCTCGGCGACGAGCGCCATCGTCGAGGCCGTGCCCATCGTGTTGCAGTGCCCCTTCGACCGGATCATCGACGACTCGCTCTTCAGGAACGCCGCCTCGCTCAGCGTCCCGGCACGCACCTCCTCCGACAGCCGCCACACGTCCGTGCCGCAGCCGAGCGCCTCGTTGCGGAAATGCCCCGTCAGCATCGGCCCGCCCGGCACCACGACGGCCGGGAGGTCGACGGATGCCGCGGCCATCAGCAGCGACGGGATCGTCTTGTCGCAGCCGCCGAGCAGCACGACCCCGTCGATCGGGTTCGCCCGGAGCATCTCCTCGGTCGCCATCGCGGCCATGTTGCGCCACAGCATCGCCGTCGGTCGCACCTGCGTCTCCCCCAGCGACACCACCGGCAGCTCCAGCGGGATGCCGCCGGCCTCGTAGATGCCGTTCTTCACCGACTGCGCTACCTCGTCCAAGTGACTGTTGCAGGGCGTGAGGTCGGACGCCGTGTTCGCAATCGCGATCTGCGGACGCCCCTCGAACGCGCTCCCGGGCACACCACGGCGCATCCACGCGCGATGGATGTACGCGTTCCGGTCATCACCCGAATACCACTCGGAACTTCTGAGATCAGGCACCATCGTCATCTCTTCCTGAAGCATCGGAATCCTGCCGTCGTGTGTGCTTTGCCGCAAACGGCTCTCGAGGGCGCATCCCGGCGGCCCAGTAGGTCTCATCGATCGTCCGCATCGTCCGGATGGCGGCCGTCGCGTCGGTGCGGTTGGCGCCGCCGTGTTCGACGGCGTCACGGAACGCCTCGAGTTGGTAGTCGTAGCTCGAGCGACGCTCGGTCTTCTCGCGGACACGGATGCCCGGACCGTCGATGATCAGCGCGCCGCCCTGTTGGGGATGGTATGGCCAGCGCACCCGCATTCGCGCGTGCTCGCCACGCACCTCGAGTTGAGCGGACAGCAGTCGCCGGGACCAGATCGAGCTGATCACGGTGACGGGGGTGCTGCCGTAGGTGAGCTGTGCGATCATCAGGCGGTCGATGTCGCCTCGCACGGCGGCGCGTGCCGAGTCGACGGTGGGGTCGGCTCCGAGGATGTCGCGCAGCATTCGGAGTGGATAGCAGCCGACGTCCATGAGCCCGCCGCCGCCGAGTGCGAAGTTCCATCGGATGTCGCGGCCTGGAGGGAGGGGGACGCAGAAGGTCGCGGTCGCGGATTGGATCGGTCCGAGCGTGCCTGTGGAAATGACGTCGGCGATGCGGGTGGTGAACGGGTGGTGCGTCGGGTGGTGCGCCTCCATCACGACGAGTCCGCTCGCGGCGGCCGCAGCCGCGACCTCTTCGGCCTCGGCTGCGTTGGCAGTGAAGGGCTTCTCGACGAGCACGTGCTTGCCGGCACTGAGGGCCGCTCGTGTCCAGGTGCCGTGAAGGGCAGCGGGAAGAGGGACGTATACCGCGTCGAGGGAGTCGTCGGCGAGGAGCTGCGCGTACGTGTCGTGCACGCGTGGGATGCCGTGTCGGTGGGCGGCGGCTCGTGCTCTCTCGGGTTCGCGAGCGGCAATGGCTGCGACGGTCACCCCCGGCACGCGGGATGCAGGAGCGATCAGGGCACCGTGGGTGATGCGGGCAGCACCGAGCACACCGATCCGCATCAGGCGCCCCTTCGTGCCGACAGCTGCATCTCGCGCGCCGTGAGTTGCACTTCCGCCGTGCCATGCCGCTGACTGCTGGCGCGCACGGTGATCCAGCCGGGAGTGCCATCGCTTCGCAGGATGGCGAGAGCACGGCCGTAGTGAGTGGAATGCTGTGTGGACGAGAACGACTCGGTCGTCGCGGGCGCAGCGCTGCCGAAGGCGGCGAGCGTCGCGGGTCCCTCGACTTCGACGGTGACGATGTCATCGTGAAGCATCTCCACCACTCCGTCTTCGTCGGCGATCTCTATATGGACGAACGCCAGTTCCTGGCGGTCAGCGCTCAGTCGGAACGTCTCGGGCGAGAGTTGCAGACGCGGATTCCGGGCGGTTCGCAGAACACTGCGCGAGACGGCGGCACCACGGCGGTATCCGATGGCAGTGATCTCGCCTGGCTCGTACGTCGTCCGGTAGCGGGTGACGTAGCGGGCCTTGGCTCCCGCTCGCTTGCGACCGAGGGACCGCCCGTTGATGAAGACTTCCACTTCGTCGTCGCCGGAGTAGATCTCCAGGTGGGCCTCGCGCCCCTCGGCACCCGCCCATGACCAGCTGCTCACCGCGTCGGTGCTCCGCCAGGCGGTGCGCCGAAGCCGTTCATCGGCTCGATCGAGTGGGCGCACAGTGATCGCCGGCTCAGCGAGCAGCCCCCATACGGCGCGACTGAGCAGCGCTTGCGCCCCGGCGATGCCGGTGATGTCTATCGCCCCTGGTCCTGCGGCCAGGTGCGGGTAGGGCTTGGAGAGCCCCGCGGTGAGCGAGTCCTCTCCGTACGCCCAGGTGCCGACGCCCGCTTCTCCGAGGTAGTCCCACGAGGTCCAGGCGAAGTCGCCGATCACGTTGGGCAGCTTCTCGACGATCGGCCACAGCCGTGCGATGTCTCCGGGGAGCGATTCAGAACCGACGATCACGCGTTCTGGGTGGCGTTTCGCGTCGCCCTTGTACCTCCCCCAGGCGTAGTTGTAGGAGGCGACATCCAGGGTCGCGATGACGTCCCGCGTGGCCTTGTCGGTGCCCGGGGCGCGAGCGACGAGCTGCATGATGCTGTTGAGCCGGTCGGCAAGGATGTTCGCGGCTGTGCTGGTCACAGCCGAGGGCCGCTTGTTCGGGGTTGCGGTGGGCGCCGGGGCGGCTGACGGCGCGCCACCCTTGCCGCCGGCGATGAGATTCAAGAGGAAGTTCACGGCCGCCGTGACGGGCCGATCCGGGTCGAGAGAGCGGACGAAGGCCCGCATCTCGCGCGCCGTCTCCACGCCCTTCGGCGTCCGGGTCTCGGTGTTCTCGTTGCCGATCGAGTACATGATGACCGAGGGATGGTTGCGATCCTTCGCCACCATGGCGCGCGCGTCATCCGGCCAGATCGCGTCGAAGCTCGGCGCGAGATCGAACTCGGTCTTCGGGTTGTACCAGACGTCGGTCAGCTCATCCAAGACGTACAGGCCCAGCTCGTCGCACGCGTCGAGCAGATCGCGGGACATCGAAGTGTGTGCGCTGCGGATGGCATTGAAGCCGTTTGCCTTCAGAATCCGGGCCCGGCGATACTCCGCCCCGCGGAAAGTAGCCGCCCCGAGCGGGCCGCTGTCGTGGTGGACGCACCCACCGCGAAGGATGGTGCTCTCGCCGTTGATCAGCAGGCCCCGATGTGGGTCCAGCTCGATAGTTCGGAGGCCGACCCGGAACTGCTGCTCATCGACGACGGCGCCGTCGACGACAAGGCCGACCACAGCGGTGTAGAGGTGCGGGGAGTGATCCGACCAGAGTCTTGGGGCGGGCACGTCGAGGGTGACGGTCGTTCGCGTGTGGGTGACGACAGCGCTCACTTGCGAGACGGTGACGCTGTCGTCGTCCAGACGGACCGTGACTTCGGCGCCCGCGGCGGCAGGTACGAGATCGATGATCACTTCGACGGTGGCAGGGTCGCCCAGAGCGACTGTGCGGAAGCCCACCCCGCCGTACGGCAGGTGGATGGCGGTGACGTCCTCGAGCCAGACTCTGCGATAGATGCCTGATCCGGAGTACCAGCGGCTGTTCGGCTGCGTGGAGTTGTCGACATCCACCTCGATCAGGTTGTCGGCGCCGGCGATCACTCGCTCGAGGGGGACGGTGAACTCGCGGTACCCGCTCACGTTGCGACCGACCTCTTCGCCGTTGAGTCGGATGGTGGCGTCGCCGTACACGCCCTCGAAGAAGAGGCGCCATTGCCGTTCGCCGGCGTCCGACGGTGCGGCCCACGTCTTGCTGTAGAGGTATGTCCCGCCGGGGAAGTATGCGCCGTGGGCGCCGGATGGAGCATCCGGCGTCCGTGTCTCGCCGATCATGGCGTCGTGCGGGAGGGTGACAGGAAGCGGCGGTTCCCCGCGCTTGGCGACGGTCCACCCGTCGGTGAAGAGGAGGGATGTCACTTCTTCACCGCCGGTGCGGGGTGGCGGGAAATGGCTGACACTGCACCCGGTGTGATGCCGTTCTCGTTGAACGCGTCGACGGCGACCCAGTACGCCTCGCCCGCGTTCAGGGAGCTGAGGTTCAAGGATGCTCGGTCGTGCACGAGCCAGCTGTGGTAGAGCTTCTCGGGGTGACGGCCGTACCGGACGTTGTACCCGTCCGCGCCCTCGACCGGTCGCCAGGAGAGCGCCGCAGTGAGTGGGTCGATGCGGGTGGCGGTGACGTCCGTCGTCGGGGCGGGAGTGGGCCCGGTGCCGAGGCCGAACACGCGGACACCGCTGAGTGCGAGCGGGGCGTTGAAGGGGGTCTTGTGCCCGGTGACGCGGACATAGCGGGCGGCGATGCCCTGCTCGACCACAGTCATCTTGTGCGGCGCGTCGACTCCGGTCCCCCGTCCGTCCCAGAGCGGGGTCCAGGTCTCGCCGTCGACAGACGATTCGAGCACGTACTCGGTGGGATGGTTGGTGGCGTCGATGAGTCGCTTGTGACCTTCCAGCGCCCGCAGTGCCGAGCGCGGGACTGCGGCGGTCCGGTGCAGGTCGTGGTCGGCGAGGTTGACCTGCACGGCATGCACAGAGAGGACGCCGCCGAGATCGACGGTGAGGTGCTCGCCGGGTTCGTTGGTGGCAGCGACCCACCAGTCGCGGACGCTCTCGTTGACGGCGAGGCGGGCTTCGTGGCCCGGGAGCGAGGAACTCGCGGCGACGGGTTTGCGGTAGGACAGCAGCATCCATCCGGCGAATGTCTCGTGCCATGGGTCGAAGGGGTGGTCCGGGACGATCATCGGATAGTCCGCGAAGTTCTGGTTGGAGAAGAGGGTGCCGTCGTCGTCGAACCCGGCGGGGAAGAGCCCGACGCGGCGCTCGTAGGTCTGGTTGACCGACACGCGCACGGTCGCGGTGTGCCACCAGTTGCCGTGCGTGTCCTGGAAGGTGCTGCCGTGGCCGGCCCCGGTGACGAAGCCACCCGGCTTGGCGGAGAACGGGCTGTCCGGCGCGTACGTGAACGGGCCGAGCGGGCCGGGGCCGGTGTAATAGCCGTCGGCGTAGGTGTTGAGTTCCGTCGCGGGGGCAGCGTACTGCAGATAGTAAGTGTCGCCGTGCTTGGTCATCCACGCGCCCTCGATCATCGGCTTGCCGCCGAAGATGACCTTGGAGAGCAGGCTGTTCTGCCTCGGGTCGTGGTCCTCGCCGTTGCGCTCCCAGCCGCGTGCCTCCGTGCTGCTCGCGATGAGCGCATCGGGTGTCCCGATCGGTTCGTACGTCGTGCGGTCGAGTTCGATCCCCTGGATCGGAACCCGCGCGTCGCATCCCCAATACAGGTAGATCCGGCCGTCGTCGTCCTGGAACAGGTTGGGATCCCAGAACGGGAAGGTGCCCGGGCTGATCTCGACGAAGTCGTCCGCGAGGGGGTCGGTTGTGCGGTAGAAGGGCGAGGGCTTGCCGCGGCGGGATGCCGAGATGATCAGCGCGCCGTCGACCTCTCGCACGTCGGGCGCGTAGTCGTAGGCCGGGAACTTCTCACTGCGCTTGAGGTGCCAGGTGACCAGATCATCCGAGTAGAAGAAGCCCGGTGTCATCGACGCGAACAGGAAGTAGGTCCCGCGAAACAGCACGATCGAAGGGTCCGCGGCTTCGCGGGACAGTGACCTCTTCCCCGTGAGGCTCCGCACGTGCGAGTACGCGTATGGCAGATCCAGCGGGTTGCAGACGATCCGGGATGCCGTCATCGCGGGCCTCCCCCAGCGTGGCGCGCGCTCGCCGAATCGGTCACCTCGAGCACGGTGGCGAGGTCAGCCGTCGAGCTGGAGCCCACCCAGATGTCGAGGGTGGTGGCGTCCTGGACGAAGCCGCCGGTCACCGCGCTCCAGTAGCGCAGCTGATCCGGGCCCAGCGCGAGACGCACGGTGCGGGTCTCACCGGCCGCGATGGTCACGCGCTCGAATGCCTTCAGCTCGCGAACGGGACGCGACGAGGTGCCGTATCGCTGGTGGATGTAGAGCTGGACGACCTCGTCGGCCTGTCGCGGCGAAGTGTTCGTCACGTCTACCGAGACCGCGACGGACTCGCCCACGTCGATCCTGTCGCGGTCGAGTGTCAGGTTCGAGTACCCGAAGGCAGCGTAAGAGAGCCCGTGTCCGAACGGATACAGAGGGGTGCTCTCCTCCTCCCAGTACCGAGCACCCTGATCCTGAGGGGCGAAGGTGCGATTGTGCGCGTACACCATGGGCAGCTGGCCGACGTGCCGGGGCCAGGTGAAAGGCAGTCGCCCCGCCGGGGAGGCGTCTCCCAGCAGTACGGATGCCACAGCGTCTCCGCCTCTGGTTCCCGGGTACCAGACCTGCAGGATCGCCGGGACGTTGGCGTCGGCCCATCGAAGATCGAGGGGCCGCCCCGACATCACGATCAGCACGACGGGCGTCCCGGTCTCGACGATCTGTCGCAGCTGCTCCTCCTGTGCACCTGGGAGGGTCAGGGTGGAGGTCGACGCGTTCTCGCCGATCTGGTTCTGCCGCTGTCCGACGACCACGATCGCGACATCCGCGGCGGCCGCGATCTCGACCGCGCTGCGGGTTTCTGCGGCGTCGTCGTAGTCCTCCGGCGTCGCGACGACCGTGGCATCCATCTGGTCGAACATCGACGGGAACATGCGACGCGGGATGCCGGCGCCCGGAGCGAAGTCGATTTTCGCCGTGTCGCCGAGCCGGGAGCGCAGCCCGTCGAGGATCGTCACGGTCTCGTCGGTGTCGTGGTCGAACACCCACGGGCCGAGTGTGTCGCGCTTGCTGTCGGCGAGTTGACCGATGACGGCGATAGAGGTGAGGCTGGCTGCTGACAGCGGCAGTGCCGCATCCTCGTTCTTCAGAAGGACGAAGGACGCCTCGGCCGCCGCCTGCGCCTGATCGCGACTGCTCGACGATGAGAGCACTTCAGCCGCGGCCCGCTCCTCTGCATACGGCGCCTCGAAAAGGCCGAGCCGGAACTTCGCCGTCAGCACTCGACGAACAGCTGCGTCGATCACCGCTTCGTCGACGAGTCCGTCGCGCACGGCCTGGGCGAGCCGCGAAAAGGCGGGGTCGAACATGCACATCTCCATGTCGACACCGGCGGAGACGGCGCGCACAGCGGCATCCGTGAGGTCTTTGGCGAAATGCTGCGTTTCGAGCGAGCGCACTGCGTTGTTGTCCGAAACCACGAACCCGTCGAAGCCGAGCTCGCCGCGCAGGACATCGGTGAGCAGACGGCGGTTGCCCGACGCCGGGACGCCGTTGTAGTCCATGTACGCGCTCATCACGTTGACCGCTCCGGCGTCGATCGCCGCCTGGAACGGCGGGAGGTAGACATTCCACAGCTCCGATTCCGAGACCTCGACATCGTCGTAGTCCCGGCCGCCCCGGTTCGCGCCGTAGCCGACGAAGTGCTTCGGTCCGGCCAGGATGCTGTCACGTCCGAGTTCCCCTTGGAAGCCTCGCACCTGAGCGGCGGCGACCGCAGCGCCCAGGACCGGATCCTCCCCCGCCCCTTCGATGATCCGGCCCCATCGGGCGTCGCGGGCGATATCGACCATGGGCGCGAACGTCCAATGGATGCCCACCGCACGTGCCTCGCGCGCCGCGGCGGACTGCGCCGCCTCGACGATCTGGGTCGACCACGTCGCAGCCAGCGCGAGCGGCACCGGGAAGATCGTCCGGATCCCGTGGATGACGTCGAAGCCGAAGATCAGCGGAATGCCGAGGCGGCTCTCCTCGACGGCGAGACGCTGCATCCGATTCGCTGTCGCCGGGTCCTTGACGAACAGGACCGACCCTGTCCCTCCCCCACGGATCGCGGCTTCCACGATCTTCGGCTGTTCGGCGTACGCGCGCTGCTCGGGCGGCAACGTTTCAAGGTCGAGGCCTTCCGGCACCTCGATGCCGAGGTGGAAGAACTGCGTCAGCTGACCGACCTTCTCCTCCAGCGTGAGACGTGAGAGAAGATCGGCGACTCGACCTTCAACAGGAAGATCTGCTCGGCGGAACGGCTCGGTCATGATGTCCTTCGATTTCGGGGCGCAATCTGCCGCTAGGGCGCGCGGAGGGGTAGTTCACGCTCTGTGGTCGCACGGGTGGGGCCACCCGACCACCGAGGGGTCAGCGGACGCTCTTCACCTTGAACAGGATGATCAGGCCACCGATCAGGGCCAGAACGCCGGCGACCACGTAGAGCAGCGGATAGTTGCTTTCGCCGGCGCTCGCGCCCCAGAGCAGTACGACCGGCGCGAAGAGGGGCGCGGCGAACTGCGGAATCGATGTCGAGAACTGGGCGATGGCGACGAAGCGGCCCGCTTCGGTGTCTTGCTCGGGCAGTACATCGAGCATCAGCGCGCCATCGACGGCGGAGAAGATGCCGAGGCCGAGGTTCATGGCGAACAGGCCGATCATCAGGAGGGTGAAGTCGGGCGCAAGCGCGGAGACCGTCGTTCCCGCGGCGAACAGCAGACCAGCCACCACGATGAAGGACTTGCGACGCTTGAGTCGATCGGACAGGAAGCCGCTCAGCGCGGCTCCTCCGACTGTCGCAGCGATTCCGACGAGCGCCGTGATCGCGATGATCCCGCCGATCTCATCTACCGGAATGCCGAGCTTCGACGCGAAGAAGAACGTCGTAAACGTGGTCGCCATGGTGACGCCGAAGTTGAACGTGAACCGGCCCAGCCAGTTCCAGGAGAAGTCGGGGTACTTCTTGACGTTGTAGCCGTAGCCGGCGAGGAACGAGCGCACCGACGCCTTCGGGCGGGTCGGGAAGCCACGGCCGTCCGGCTCCTTGATGAAGATCACGAAGAGCAGGATCAGGATGGCGCCGGGGATACCCGGAACGAGGAAGAGAAGGAGGCTTGTCCCGGCGAATGCGCTCGCAAGCACCACGCCGAAGATGGGTGCCACCATGACGGCGACGCCGTTGAGGCCCGCCACCTTTCCGCGCTGGGACTCCGGGAGTCGATCGCCCAGCGAGCTGGTGAGCTGCAGCGCGGCGATGCCGAACCCGAACTGGGTCACCGCCCACCCCGCGATCGCGATGCCGATGTTCGGAGCCGTAGCGACGATGACAAGGCCCGTCAGGCCGATGAGCGTGAGTCCGAGGAGCCACGGTCGACGACGGCCAAACCGCGACCGGGTGCGGTCGCTGAGGATGCCGATGATCGGGCCGAGGAGCACGACGACGAGCGAGCCGACACCGGTCACATAGCCGAGATACTCGTCGTGGCCTGGCGCGATGCGGCTCACCAAGACGGACAGCGAGTAGCCGATGGGCGCGACCAGCGCCATCATTGCGCCGAAGGTCGCCAAGACCATCAGCCAGATGTAGAGGGCACTCACCTTCGGCCTGTCCCCCACGGCGACTGTGCCGGTGAAAGACATCTCCTCGCCGATGACAGTGGCCTCGTTGAGGGCAGGCGAGGCTGCCGAGACAGTTGGGACCGGGAACGGCTCGGGTGCGGGGTGGTCTTGGGGCGTCATGGATCCTCCTCGATCGTGCACGCAGCGACCATCGCTGGGTGAGTCTTAGGTGCAGGCGACAGCTTCGGTATCGCGCGTTACCTGCATTGAAGCACAGCTAGGTATCGCGCGTCAACAGCGCTTATGCTGATCTCATGACGACGACCAGCGAAGACGTGGCGCGGCACGCCGGCGTCTCCCGCGGCGCTGTGAGCCAGATCTTGAACGGACGGGGCGAGCGCTTTGCGAGCGCGACGCGCGACCGCGTACGGCGTGCGGCCGAGGAACTGGGGTATCAGCCATCAGCGGCCGGAAGGACCCTCGCGAAGGGGTCGAGCGATATCGTGCTCGCCATCCTGCCGAACACGACCTTCGGCGGGAACATTCAGGACATCTTCGAGAACGCGACCGAGGACCTCGCCTCTCGTGGTCTGACTCTGCTGCTGCACCTCGCGACCTCGTCGACGGCGCCTCTGGACCGGGTGATCACCGGCATGAAGCCGCGCGCAGTGGTCTCACTCACGCCCTTCACCGTTGAGGAGCGTGCGCTCCTCAACGAACGCGGTGTGAAAGCGTTCGATCCGGTCAGCGACTACGTCGGCACGAATGTCGACGCAACGATCGGCAAGCTCCAGGCGACTCATCTGATCGAGCGGGGATACCGAAAGATCGCCTTCGCCCATCTTCACGACGCGCGCCAGGATCCGTTCGGCGCTGACCGTGAGGAAGGCGTCCGGGTGGCATGCCGCAAAGCGGGCCTCCCGGAGCCCACATCCCTCAACCTCGCGATCGATCTCTCGGACGCGTTGAGCGCGATCTCAGCGCTGGACCTGCCGGGGGTCGGCATCGCCTGCTACAACGACGACGTCGCTACCGCCCTGATCTCCGCCGCCGCAACCAACGACTGGCGCATCCCCACCGATGTCGGGATCATCGGAATGGACAACACGCCGCTCTCCGCCGTCACCTATCCTCCACTGAGCACCATCGGCTACGACGTGAAGGCGGCGGCGCATAATCTCATCACAACGACTCTGGCCGGCATCGGTGAACCCGTCGACGAGCGGCCCCAACTCGACCCAGCCTTCGAGCTGATCCCTCGCGGCACGACCTGAACCCCTTCGCGCAGCGAACCTCTTCTAACCCCTGAGCTCACCACGCTCGCGACGCCGTCCGCAGAGGCGTCCGAACTCGCGCTTCGGGTCCCGCTCGACGAATCCCGCCCCGTTCGCGGGCTGAACCGCGTGGCGCGACGCATAGACGATGGCGGCCATGCATCCATCGGGGCTGATGACCATCGACCTCAGCACTCCTTGTTCGACGACATCGCCCGAGGTGCACAGCGCCAAGCCGCGGAGCAAGGGCTGCACCTGCAGATCGGGTTCGACGACCCTGGCCTCCTGGACGCGCACATGGCCGCGCTCATTGACGAGCGCGTCGCCCGACTGTTGATCGCGCCGATGCCCGATCACCAGGCAAGCATCGAACGATCTCGCCTCACAGGATGCCCGGCCGTCGAAATTGAACTCCAACGGGACCGCTTCCTCGTGTCGGGTCGTGATCGACAACCCACTAGATGTGACCCACGTCTCGGCACACCCCAGCACGCAGGGCTTTTACCCCTCCGTCTCCCCGTGGGCAGACGGAGGGTACGACGGCGGGGACACGTCGCCGTCTGAGCAAACCGCTTAACGCCGTCTTTCCAGGGTGAGCAGACAGGGCAGCTAGAGGCGCCGAGACTCGGACTCATCCGCTGACCAGCACTTCAACCCCTGAGCCGTGCCCACATCTGAGACGGAACTACCCGGATCGAGAAGGATCAAAACCCCTGGAAACACGCCTCAGAACGACGTCAAATCGGGCGAAAAGTGGCGGAGACGGAGGGATTTGAACCTCGCCTCGAGGGATCCGCGCCGATCCCTGCCGTGCACTCTGAGTCGGTCTTCCGCGGAAGCCCGCGAACTACGCCGATGCGACTTCAGTCGTCGTGCCTTGTCGTTCCTGGCGAATCTCGCTCAACCGTGGGCACCAGGTGGGCACGAAACTGACGCCCCGCCTGGCGCTTCACGGCTGACGTGGTGCGCTTCGGCACTGCCCAGATTGCCGCGAAACCGTTCACTTGGAAAAGCCCAACACCGCACCCCGGACGTGTGTCTCTCCGGCGTGTCGTCGACGCACTCCGCGCTCCGAACGAGCAGCCTGCCGCCGCCATGAGGACGGAGAGCGCGTTCCGCATGGCGCCGACCTCCGGCACCACACGGATCCTCCTGCGCGCATAGGCACGGTCAGGGCCTCCGTCGTGCATGCTCGCTGTCAGGCGGCTCCTGTGCGCCCAGTCGTCGTGCTCGCTCTCACCGATCCGTCGGCGGGTGATGCACCAGCGCCGAGCTGCTGACGCGCATACGCGAGGCCGTATCAATGGCATCCTTCAAGACTGTTTGCAGCACGCGGGATATAGTCCTCGCGTGACCGAATTAGTGTCGAGTAGCACACGAAATGCGCGTGCGCGGCTATCCGCGCCGCAGCTCTCGGCGAGGATCAGCGTCGAGCAGTCCGCGAGCATCATGGCGCGGATGATCGCTTCCGGTTCGGCGGAGACACGCGCAGACCTGGTGCGCGAGACCGGGCTCGCGCGATCCACAGTCACGACCGGCTTGAACGCGCTTCAGCGGATCGGCCTGCTGGCGATCGACGGACATCTGCAGCAGATCGGTCGCGGGCGCCCGGGCGAGCGGATCAGCATCGCACCCGGGTTCGGGGTCATCGTGTCAGTGGAGATCGACCGACCGTTCACGAGGGTCGCGCTTTACGACTACGGCCAGGCCGAAGTCGCCTCGTCGGTGATCCCGGCCACACTGGCCGACGATCCCCGCCACGTCGTCGATGAGATCGCAAAGGTGGTGCGGAGCGCAATCGACACGATCCCGCACGCGCCGAGTCTGCGGTTCGCCACTGTGGGCGTCAGTGCGCCCGTCGACGTCAATCGCGGAATGGTGGTCGGGCCCCCGTTCATGGAGGGGTGGGACGGCTTCGCCCTCGAGCGGGAGCTGCGAGGCGTCCTGGGGTGCCCCGTGATCCTTCGAAACGAGTCCGACCTGCGAGCCCTCGGCGAGGCTCGCTCCCTCCCGCCGTCCGAGACACCGCTGGTGTACGTGCGGTTGGAACAGGGAGTCGGCGCAGGGTTCACCGATGGCGCCGCGGAGATCTTTTCAGGGGTCGACGGAGCGGCCGGTGAGATCAGCCACATGCGGTCGACCGTTCAGGAGGGTCGACCCTGTTCGTGCGGGGGTACGGACCACGTGTCGACGCACGGCTCCGTCGCGGCGATGATCGAGCGCTGGCAGGCGCTCGATCCCGCGCGCTCGGAAGACGGCGAAGCGGAGTTCTTCCGCGCGCTCCGGCTTCGCGACCTTGATGCCACGCGGATCGCGACCGACGCGGCCAGGGTGCTCGGCGCGGCGCTCACCGAGATCCTGCTGGTGCTCAATCCCGCGCGCATCATCGTCGGCGGCACGATCCTCGAGGCATCCGATGCCATCCTGGCGACGATCCGAGGCGTCATCTACGAGACGGGTCTGCCCCTGGCCACGCGCAACCTGACCATCGCCGCCTCGGTGCTGGGCGAATCGGCCGGACTGCGCGGCGGACTCATCCTCGCCCTCGAGGAGTCGCTGTCCGCAGAGAGCCTCGCAGGAGTCGAGGCGGCATCCGCCGCACACCTCGTCTGAGCGTGGTCAGAACGAGGGCAGGAGCGCGCCCGCGGCCACGTCGTGAGCCGCACATGACTGCGCCGAGTCCAGCACGGCCTGCGTGAGCTGCACCGCGCGAAGGCCGTCCGCGAAGGTGGGAAGTCCTTCGGGCGCCTCACCGCGTGTGGCGCTGTATACATCTGCGATGAAGGCCCTGAAGGCGTCGGCGTACCCCTGAGGGTGTCCGGCGGGAACGCGATTCAGCCTCGCCTGCTGCGCTGACGCCGATGGATCCCCCCGCTGCACGATCACGGCGCCGTCCTCCCGGCCCAGCCAGACCGAGTTAGGGTTCTCCTGATCGAACACGGCACTGCCGAGGCTGCCGTCCAGTTCTATCCAGAGACGGTTCTTGCGTCCGGCCGCCACCTGCGAGATGACTGTGTTGACGAGCATCCCCCGTGCGGTGGTGAATGTGGCGACGGCGGTGTCTTCGGTGCGCACCGTGATCATCTCCCCGGTGGCGGATCCGGAGAACGAAGCCCCTCCCGTCCGGGGCCTCTGTTCGTAGGCGATCGAGGTGCGGGCCTGCACCGTGACGATCTCTTCCCCGGTCAGGAACTCGACCAGATCGCACCAGTGGGAGCCGATGTCGGCGAATGCCCGCGACCGGCCACCGACCGCGGCATCCACGCGCCAACTGGAAGAGGACGGCGCGACCAGCCAGTCCTGCAGATAGGAACCGTGCGCGAGGAGGAGTTCGCCGAACTCGCCCGCGATGCGTCTCGCGCGGATCTCGCGCACGAGCGGGTGGTACCGGTAGACGAAGGGGACGGCGGTGACCACGCCGGCGGCCTGCGCGATCTCGACCATCTGCTGCGCGTCGGATGCCGAGATGGCGAGCGGCTTCTCGCAGATCACATGGATGCCGCGCTTCATCGCCGCAACGGCATAGTCGCGGTGGGTGTCATTCGGGCTGCACACGTGCAGCACGTCGATCCTCGAGTCCAGTGCATCGTCGAGCGACCGGAACGCCCGCGCGACACCCCACTGTCGCGCCGCATCCTCACCGCGGGAGGGCGAGGAACCGAGCACGCCGACCACTTCTGCGCCGGCAGCTCGGGCCGAGTCCAGGTGGACCTTGCCGATCATTCCGGTGCCCGCGATCGCGACGCGTGGAGTCGTGGTGGCGATAGTCATTTCGTGCACTCCCGGATCATGCGGACTCGGCGAAGGGATAAGCGACGTACGCGAATGCCGACGAGTCCGGAGCCCAGCTGTTGACGTTGAGCGTCCCCTGCCCGCCGAACAGGCGGACGACGTCGCGGGGCTCACCGCCCGAGGCCGGGACGATCCGCAGCGTCACGTCGACGTCTGCGGGGTGACTCACGGTGCCGGGCTCGTAGCTGATGTAGAGCACGGACTCGCCTTGCGGATCGAGATGGGGGAACCAGTTCACCCGTTCGTCGAAGGTGAGCTGTTCCGCTGCCCCTCCCTCCGCTGGCATTCGGAACAGCTGTGCATGACCCGGCGTGCGGGCGGCCTCCTCCGAGTTGTAGTACAGCCAGACTCCGTCGGGCGAGTACTCCGGACCGTCGAAGGGCACAGCACCGTCGGAGAGCAGCCGATCGGGTCCGCCGGCGGCGGGGATGGTCGCCAGGTTGCGCCGCCCGCGTGGGTCGTCCCCGAGCGGTTCCACCGCGACGTAGGCGAGGGTGCCCCCGTCCGGTGTGATTCCGTGCAACCAGTAGGTGTAGCCCGATCCGTCCGGCTGGTCGTTGGACACCTGGACGGGATTCCCGCCGCCGATCGGGATGCGGTACAGGTGTCCGGCCGCGCTGAAGTAGATGGCGGTGCCGTCAGGAGACAGCACGTGATCGTTGTTGACCGTTCGGATCTCCCCTGTGTCGATGGGGGCCAGCTCACCTCCCACTGCCGGGATCTGCCAGAGGCATCCGCCTCCGTTGACCACCAGCCGGTCGTCGGGCGTCCAGTTCGGCGCCTCGATCAGCTCATCGGTCTGGAGGACGAGCCGGTCCGTCCCTGTGGCGAGGTCATGCACTCGCAGCTGCGAGACCTGGCCAGGCTGCAGATCCTTACGTCCGGCGCCGCGGCCGGGAGCAGGCATCAGGAGAGCTCCTTGACCCGGATGTTGCGCCAGCGGCATGCGGAGTCGCGCCCCCAGCGCGCCTCACCCATCTTCGGGTCGGTGTCGTGCACCTCGAGGGCGATATGGCCGCGTGAACCGAGCGTCTCGGCGACGGCGTCGGCGTCGTAGTTCGGGAAGTCCAGATGGGCCAGATCGATCTCCGAGATCTTGACTCCGTTGATCCACGTCGTGATGACGGGCTTGAGGCCCACCACTCGGATACGGAATTCGTTCCAGCCGCCGGGGTTCCACGCGGCGAGGAACTCGTCTGCTGTGGCGCCGTAGGTCAGCAGCTCATGCTTGCCGTCGAGCGGCTCGAGGGTGGTCGCCGGGTCCTCCTCACGCAGCCGGACCAGCTGGCCGTCCTCGTCCAGGTCGGCGTCCAGGTTGAAGGAGACCGCGTGGAACCCGCCGAGCCCGTTGCCGTAGTACCCGCCGATCGAACCGGACTTTCGGTGGTCCACGAGTATCTGGAATCCTCGCCACGAGTCGCGGGTCTTGCGCACGAGGATGCCGGAATCGGCGGGCCAGTCGGGGTTGGCCTCGAGCACGAGCTCGAAGTCTCCGAAGGTGCGCTCTGTGAGGAGGAATCCGCCGAACCCGCTGCCGGGTTCGTCCTGGCGCCCAACGATCGCGCCGTCCTCGACAGTCCACGCCGCGGGGCGATTCGGCGCGGCGTCGAAGTACTCGTCTGTGAACCGTGCACCAGCGGGGCGGTCGGCTTGGAGCTCGCGCAGGGTCGGACCGCCGATCCACATCGGGCCGTAGACCCGGGGTGTCGCGAACCATCCGTCCAGGTCCTCTCCGTTGAAGAGGGACTCGTATCCGGTTTCCGTCTGAGTGGTCATGGTGTCCGTTCCTGGTCGGGTCGATCGATTCGCAGCGTGGGCCGCCGGCTCCGTCATTTGACGGCTCCGGCAGTCAGCCCGCGGACGAACCACTTCTGGAAGATGATGTAGAGGATGACCATCGGCAGGATGCTGAGGGTCATCGATGCGGTGAGGCCCGCGTAGTCGGTCGCGAACTCCCCGACGAGCCGGTTCGCCGCGGGCTGCAGCGTCTGCAGTGCGGGGGCCGGTACGAGCGCGCTCGACAGCAGCAGGTCGTTCCAGATGTTGAGCATCTGGAAGATGGCGATCGTCGCCACGCCCGGTGCCGCCAGGGGAAGCATGACTCTGCGGAAGATCTGCCACTCGTTGGCGCCGTCGATCCGCGCCGCCTCGGCGAGCTCGTTCGGCAGGGCCTCGAAGAAGGTCGTCATCAGGAACGCCGAGAACGGGATCCCGCCCGCGGCGTACACGAGGATCAGTCCGGCGTGCGTGCCGAGCAGTCCCATGGACTTCAGCTCGATGTAGATCGGGATCAGCGTGGCGACGCCGGGTACGAACAGCGCGCTGATGATCAGGGCGAACATCAGCGGCCGGCCCCGGAACCGGATGCGAGCGAACGCGTATCCGGCGAGCGTCGAGCAGACGACGATCAGAACCAGCGCGAGCCCGGTGACCAGCACGCTGTTGAGGAAGTTGCGCCAGATTCCCATCTCAACGAGCGCGGTGATGTACCCGTCGAAGACGATCTTCTCGGGGATGAGCGGCCCGCCGAACACGGTCTGGGGTTCGCGCAGAGAGGTCGCGACCATCCACAGCAGCGGGATCATCGCGAACGCCGCGAGCACGATGAGCGCGAGGTGCCAGATGATGCGGGTGGGGCGGATCTTCGCACGCGTGGGGCGACGGTGCGCCACGTCGACGGTCATAGCGGGGCCTTCCGGAATCGGTACTGGATGAGCGTGACGACACCGGTAACGACGAACACCACGAGGGAGATGGCCGACCCGTATCCGAAGGCCGATGTCGCGCCGGACGCGTTGCCGAACGTGAGGAGGTACGTGTAGGTGCTGAACGTCTCCGACGCGTGCAGGGGTCCGCCTTTGGCCATTACCCAGTTGAGGTCGAACACCTTGAGTCCGTGGATCACATTGAGCATGACGACCACGCCGATGACCGGCCGGAGCATGGGGATGGTGATGCTCCACGCCTCCCGGAACTTGCCGGCGCCATCCATGCGGGCGCTCTCCTCGATCGACGGATCGATGTTGCCGAGGCCCGCGTAGATGATCAGCATGAACAGTCCGCAGGACTGCCACAGCGTGACGAGGATGATCACGGGGAGGACTGTCGCCGGGTCGCCGAGCCACGGGTGCACGAGTGCACCTAGCCCGACGGCGTCCATGATCTTGGCGACGAAGCCCATCTCGTTGTTGAGCCCGAGCCGCCACAGCATGCCGGTGACGGTGAGGGAGATCGCGGCGGGGATGAAGAACAGCGTCCGGTAGAGGGCGCCGCTGCGGCGCGGACCGTAGTGGATGATCAGCGCGAGTGCGAGCGGGAAGACGGTGAGGAGCACGGTGGTCGCCACGGTGTAGACGATCGTGTTCCCCGCGGCCTGCAGGAAGATCGGGTCGTTCACCATGGTCACGAAGTTCCGCAACCCGACGAACTTCGTTGCGCCGAAGCCGTTCGACGAGGTCATCGACAGGTAGACCATCTGCACGATGGGGTACAGCGTGAACGTTCCGAACAGCACCATCGCCGGGGCGACGAACAGCCATCCGGTGGCGGAGCGCCGCGAGGTGCCCGCGGCGCGGGGGGCGCGCGGCAGTCCGCTGCGACGCCCCCCGGTGACGACACGCTCAGTGGTGGGCAGTGTCATGGTCATGTCAGTGCTCGTCTCGCCTACAGCGCCCGGGCCTGCTCGACCGCGCGCTGGATCTCCTCGGCGACGTCTTCAGGAGTTCCCTGGCCGCCGAAGATCTTGGTGACGCCCGTGCCCACCGCATCGCCGGTGCCGGTGCCGAAGGAGATGTGCGGAGCACCGTCGCCGTCGAGCAGCCATCCCGCGAACTCCTGGACGAACGGGTTCTCGATGCCCTCGGCAGAGGCCACCGTCGCCGGCAGCGACACCATCCGGTTCTGCATCGCCTCGTAGCGCTCGGGCTCATACAGGAACGCGAGGAAGTCCAGCGCAGCCTGCTTGGTGGCGTCATCGAGGTTGGCGCTCACCGAGAGGGTGTAACCCGCCTGGTTGCCCGTCCAGTGACGGTCCCCCGACGACCACGCCGGGTTCTTGAAGACGCCGAGGTCGTTCTGGACGAAGTCGGGCGCAGCCTGCTCGAGCCCGGTGAGGCCGCTCGACGAGAAGTAGAACATCGCCGACTTGCCCGTGTAGAACGACGCGTAGGCGGCATCCTGGTCGACGCTGAGCACACCGGGGTCGAAGACGCCGCCGTCGACGACCTCCTGGAGCTGGGTGAGCGCGCTGATCACCGGCTCGCTGTCCCATGACACGTCCGGATCCGTCAGCGCGTCCAGCGCGTAGGCCAGCTCGGTGTCGTCCTCCACCTGCGAGATGAGGGGCCAGAAGAAGTCCGCGAGCTGGCTGGGGTTGTTCCCCACGATCGCCACCGGGTTGAGGTCGGACTCCGCGCGGATCTGCTGCGCGAGCGCGATCAGATCGTCCCAGGTCTCGGGCTCCTCCCACCCGTGCTCCGCGAAGACGGTCTTGTTGTAGTACAGACCGAACATCTGCGCCGCCCACGGCACGGCGTACTGCCCGCCGTCATACTCGGCCTGACGATTCGTCGACGGATAGAACTGATCGATGAACTCATCTCCGAGCTCCGCCTTGAGATCGAGCGTCCGCCCCGCCTCAGCAAGCTGCAGCGCGAGCGCCGCCGGCATGTAGACCGCGGGATCGTCGTCGGCCTGCAATCGGGCCTGCAGTGCCGGGACGTACTCCGCGAAGGCGTACTGCTGCATCTCGACGGTCACGTTCGGGTTCTCCGCCTCGAACTCGTCGATCGCACCCTGCAACTCGGACTCCCACGGGACCATCCAGTTCCAGAACTGCAGTGTGATCTGTTCATCGCCACCGGCACCCGACGGGTCCGCCTGGCATCCCGTCAGGCCGGCGACTGCCGCCGCGACGACGGCGAGCGAGACTCCGATGGCACGGAATCCTCCTGGCTTGGTCATGCTGTCCCTCCACCTCTCTGTGATGAGCAAGACGCTCGAGTTCCCAGCCCGTGTGACGCACTCCCGGCATCCTCGATCGGGTGGGACTGGTTCGAATTGAACGCGGGGCAACGATAGGTCGGCATCGTCGGCGGTATCAACGATCGTTCAAGGATCATTCGAGAAAGATTTCGGCATTATTCGCGTCGTTATGTGTCAACTTTTGAACTGAAAAAGCCTTATTGAGTCCTTGGATGTCATCGTGGCGGTAGGTCAAGATCGCTTGACCCCGCGATCCATCCACAGACTCGAAGGCGAGAAACCGGTGCTCCTGATCGACAACCCCGAGATGCCCCCTCTCCGTGGCGGCCCCCCGCTCCGATGGGGCACCGTGGGCGCCGGCCTGGCAGCGGGCTGGTTCGTCACCGGTCTGCACAGGCACACCGATCACCGCGTGCAGGCCGTGGTATCGGGGCGACCCGAGCGAGCCCGCGAATTCGCGGAACGTGAAGGCATCCCGCGGACGCATCCGACCGTCGAGGCCCTGCTGGAAGACGAGTCCGTCGACATCGTCTACATCGCGACACCCAACAGCACGCACGCGGCGATCGCCGAGGAGTGTCTGCGCGCCGGGCGGCACGTTCTGGTCGAGAAGCCGTTCGCGACGACGGCCGAGGATGCCCGGCGCATCCTCGAGCTCGCGCGGGAGCGAGGTCTGCTCGCACTCGACGCCACCTGGACGCGGTATCAGCCGAAGTCAGCGGTCGTGAGGGCGGTCATCGCGCGCGGCGACATCGGCACTCCCCTCAGAGTCGAGGCTGCGCTCGGACACGTCAGCGACATCGGTTCCACACGCCGCCAGTTCGACCCCACGCTCGACGGCGGAGTGCTGTTCGAGATGGGGATCTACAGCGTCGACATCGCCGTTCGCCACCTCGGACTCCCCTCCCGCATCTCAACGACCGGCGTCGTCGGGCCCTCCGGGGTGGATGTCGAAGCATCCGTCGAGATCGAATTCGCCACCGCGAGCGCTTCCGCATCGGCTTCGTTCGTCTCGGCCCCATCGAACCGGGCGATCATCACGGGAACCGAGGGCACGATCGAGGTCGCCGACCAGTTCGTGCTCGGCAACACGGTGATCGTCGACGGGCGCCACGGCCAGGGCGTATGGATCGACCAGACGCTGCCCGGTCCCGACGGACTCGCGTGGCAGGCGGTGCACGCGGCCGACTACATCGCGCGTGATCTCGTCGAGTCGCCGCTTCACCCACATGTCGAGACGATCGCCACGATCGGCGTGCTGGAGCGAGCACGCCACGAGCTCGGAGTGACGACACATTGAGTGCCGCCGACACCTTCGCCGACCTTCGCACCGAGCGTCGGTCCCCCTATCGCTTCGTCACTCCCCCCGCGTCGGCACGGGTGAGCGCTGAGGAGACGGCGAGCACATTGGCGAAGCTGATCTCGTGCGCGGCGGCGAACACCAAGGTCGACCTCGTCGCGCAGACGGGGCTGTCACGCTCGGCCGTGGGGCTCGGACTGCAGACTCTCGCGGAAGCGGGGCTGGTACGGATCGCAGGTCAACGGGCGACGCCAGGGCGCGGCAGGCCCGCCGACCGTCTCGAAATCGACCCCCGATCGGGCGTCATCCTCGCCGCGGAGTACAACGTCTCCCGCGCGAGGGTGCATGTCTACGACATGGGACAACGCCTTCTCGCCTCACGCGTGCTGACCATCGACATGTCAGACGGGCCGGAGGCAGTGCTCGGCGATCTAGTCGAGGTCTACCGCGACCTGACGGGTTCCGACAGCCCTCAACTGCGAGCCGTCGGCCTGGGCCTGCCGGGGCCCATCGACACGCATCGCGGCGTCCCCGTGCGCCCGCCCGTCATGCCCGGCTGGGACGGGTATCCGGTCGCCGACTTCCTCAGTGCCCAGCTGCAGTGCGACGTCGTCCTCGAGAACGATGTCAACCTGCGCGCGCTCGGCGAAGCTCGAGCGCTTCCCGCCGACCAGAGCCCCCTCCTCTACGTCCTGGTCGACGTCGGCATCGGCGGGGGCCTCGTGCAGTCGGACGGGCAGCTGTATGAAGGCTCCGACGGAGCAGCCGGCGACATCGGACACATCCGGGTCGCGGGCGCCGCGGACGTGCCGTGCGTGTGCGGGCAGTACGGATGCCTCGAGGCGGTCGCCTCCGCCTCCGCGATGGCCGAAGCATCCTCTGACAGTTCGGGCGACGTAGCGGATGTCGCGGACTTCCTGGTTCGTCTGCGCCACGGCGACGAACGCGCTGTTCGGGCCGGCAGGGAATCGGCCGCCGTCATCGGCGGAGTGATCGCGGACCTCGTGCACTTCGCCAACCCGGCGCGAGTCGTCATCGGCGGGCCGGTCGCCCTCGCGCACGAATCGATCCTGTCGCGCATCCGCGGCGTGGTCTATGACCGCGCCCTGCCGCTCGCCACCCGAAACCTCGCGATCTCGGGCCCGGTACGCGGTGTCGAATCCGGAGTCGGAGGCGCACTCGTACTCGCCATCGAGCGGGCGCTCGGCCCGGCGGCGATCACTCGCGCGATCGCCGGACGCGGCGGCCACGATGCGACGACCGGACCGGCGGCGGGAGCGCGACGTGGCTGAGCATGCGGTCACCCTGTTCACCGGGCAGTGGGCGGACCTGCCGTTCGAGGAGGTCGCGCGACTGGCGGCGTCATGGGGGTACGACGGCCTCGAGATCGCGGCCTCCGGCGATCATCTCGATCTGCAGCGCGCCGACGAAGATGACGCCTATGCGAAGTCGCGGCTCGAGATCCTGGATCGTCACGGGCTGAAGGCGTTCGCGATCTCGAACCACCTCGCCGGTCAAGCGGTGTGCGACGCGCCGATCGACTTCCGCCACCAGGCGATCCTGCGCCAATACGTGTGGGGCGACGGGGACGCGGAAGGGGTGCGGCAGCGCGCCGCCGAAGACATGAAGCGGTCCGCACGAGTAGCCCGCAAGCTGGGCATCGAGGTCGTGGTCGGGTTCACGGGGTCGAGCATCTGGCCGTACCTGGCGATGTTCCCGCCGGTGCCTGGATCCGTGATCGAGGGCGGCTTCGAGGACTTCGCCGCGCGCTGGAACCCGATCCTCGACGTATTCGACGGCGAGGGCGTGCGGTTCGCGCACGAGGTACATCCCGGCGAGATCGCGTACGACTATTGGAGCTCGGTGCGAGCTCTCGAGGCTATCGAGCATCGCGAGGCATTCGGGTTCAATTGGGACCCGTCGCACATGATGTGGCAGAACATCGACCCGGTCGGGTTCATCTGGGACTTCCAGGACCGCATCTACCACGTCGACTGCAAGGACACACGGATGCGGCCGCGCAACGGCCGCGCGGGTGTGCTCGGCTCCCACCTGCCCTGGGGCGATCCGCGCCGCGGCTGGGACTTCGTCGCCACCGGGCACGGCGACGTGCCCTGGGAGGACTCGTTCCGCGCGCTCGACGCGATCGGCTACACAGGCCCGATCTCGATCGAGTGGGAGGACGCCGGCATGGACCGCTTCCACGGTGCCGCCGAGGCCGTCGGCATCGTCCGATCCCTGCTCTGGCCGGGCCCCGAAGCGTCCTTCGACGCCGCCTTCCGCAACCAATGATGAGGACCGACATGACCGAGACCGCCAACTTCGAAGACACGATCTCGAAGCTTCAGGCGCAGCGAGGGATCTGCACCTTCCCCGCTCTCGACCACGCCGAGGCACGGAAAATCGGAGCCGCCGTCGCGCGCCTCGCCGAGGCCGCGGAGCATCCCGTAGCGATCGCCGTCTTCCTCGGAGAGCAACGGGTATTCCACGTTGCCTTCGCCGGCACGACAGCCGAGCACGACGACTGGCTGCGACGAAAGCGGAATACCGTGCTGCGTCATGACGCACCCAGCCTCGAAGTGGCGCTGCAGTACCGGGTCAGCGGTCGAAACCCCGACTGGCTCGACCCGAGGGAGTTCGCGGTAGCGGGCGGCGCATTGCCTCTTCGCGTCGGCGACAACCTCGTTGGCGTGGTGGCGGTCTCGGGTCTCACCAATTCGATGAGTGCCGATCACGACCTGGTGATCGAGGCGCTGGCGTCGCTCGAGCGGTAGATGTCGAGACGCGCCCGCGACGAGATGCCGTCGAGCACGCGGCGGGCGCGCGAGATACCCGCAGTTCGCAGTCGGGAGGAACATCAGTCGGCTGCTCCGCACCCGATCGCTCCGCGCGCTGATTCCGGCTGAGGGTGGCGACTCGGCGCGTCGACGGAGTCGGACGGTAGCGGGTCCGCTCGCGCGCAGTGCTCGGTCAATGAGCGCAGCCGTGCATCGTTATGCGCCATCCGACCGCGGCACTGACGGGACGCACCGCGTGCGGGTTCAGACACGCCCACGCCTTGACGAAGGTCGGCGGACCCCGCCTCGCTCGGGCAGGAGTGCCTGCGCAGTCGCCGCTCTCATGGCCGAACGTCGGAGGCGAGCGACTGTGCTTGCGATGAATCCAGCGAGCTTGCTGGCGACTCGGGCGGCAAGCCCCGTGCGGGCGTGGACGACTTGTCCCATTCTTGGATGGACTCTTCCAGGAAGCCGTCCCAGTCCTTTGCACGGCGAACAGAAGTTGGTGCACCTGATCATCCGTGGGAACCATGAACCTGTTGTTGAGGATCGCGTCGACGACCTGCTCCCCCACCTCCTCGGGCAGCTTCGGGAGGAACTGCGCGCCGGGCCCCGTGTCACCGTCCCCGATCCGAAGGTGCGGATGGTGGCGGCGATGTTTGTGATAACCGGCCCCGGACACAAGACGGTTACCCGATCCCCTTCGGACGGAGATAGAGTGCCAGACCCCCCGAGAGCTGAATGATTTCAGCCTTCGATGCTGCGTACGGCAGCCGATCGAAGGCATGCGAATAGAGCCCCGCGCAGGAGGCGGTGTTGACGATGTGCCCGGCCCTCTGCTCGAGGAGCAACGGGAGGAAGGCTGCGTTGCTTCGCACCACGGGCATCAGGTTGATGTTAAGCACGCGTTGCCATTCGTCGACATCAATGTGGCTCTTCGGAATCAAGGGTGTAGGTGGGGTCTGAAGCCTCCGGCCTCGAGCAGCGACCGCGCGATGTAGTGGGGGAGGTTGCGGAACCCGAGCGCGGAGCCGCGGAGGTGCTCGAGCCGCCCGTTGATCGCCTCCGTCGGCCCGTTGGATGTGCCGGGCCGGTCGAAGAACGCGAGCACGTCGGCGGCGCGTTGCTTCAACGTCCGACCGAGGCGTCGCACCTCGGTGCGAGCGGCAGGAACGCTGTTGCTGACCGCGTCGATCACGGCCTGCATCATCTCCTTGGCCTCCTTCTTGTCGGGTTCGCGGTAGGCCGCGACGATGCGCTGGTAGATGCCCCAGGTTGCTTCGACCTCGACGTGCTCCTCGTTGCCGAACACCGCGTCCAGTCGGATCTTCTGCTTGTCAGTGAGCAGGTTTGCACCGGTAAGGAGGGTGCGTCGCGCTTTGTAGAGAGGGTCGTTCTTCATCCCGCGGCGCCCGAACAGGTCCTGCTGAACGCGTCGTCGGCACTGGTCCAACGCGTCGCCGGCGAGGCGGACAACGTGGAAGGGATCCATGACCGGGATGGCGTCGGGGAGTTCTTCGGCGGCAGCGGTCTTGAAGCCGGCGAACCCGTCCATCGCGACGACTTGGATCTGCTTGCTCCACTCGGTCGGCCGCGCCGCGAGCCACTGCTTGAACACTGCCTCCGAGCGGCCCTCGACCATGTCCAGCAGCCGCGCCGGCCCGGTCTTGTTTCTCGCGGGTGTGAGGTCGATGATCACGGTGACGTACTTGTCGCCGAACCTGGTGGGACGCCAGACGTGCTCGTCGACACCGATCGTGGTCACCCCGTCGAACCTGGCCGGGTCGTCGATCAGCCGCCGCTTGCCTTCGGCGAGGATCGCGCTGTTCGCGGTATGCCACGACACCCCCAGGCCTGCTGCGGCGCGGGAGACGGTGAGGTGGTCGACCACGGTCGCGGTGAGTGCCCACCCGACCCCGCCGCGGGAGATCTTCGCGCGCGGCGCCGCTGCCTTCGTCGTGTCCTGCCGCCAGGTCCGCCGGCAGTGGCCGCACCGGTACCGGCGCACCCGGACCAGCAGCGTCGTCGGCCGATGCCCGAACGGCTCGTGCGCGAGCGGCCGGGTCACGGTGTCCCGCGGAACGCCCTCCGCACCGCACTTCCGACACCACGGGTCGTCCTCGACGACGCGGCACTCCAGCACCGCCCGATCGGGCTCGATCACCTGCCCGACGGCTTCGAAGCCCAGACCGTCGAGACGGCAGAACGTGGTCAGGTCAGGGGTCGCGAACGTAGGGTGGTGCACGTCGAGGTCTTCCGGCGGATGGGCAGTGTGAGAACTCCCATCCTGGAAGACCTCGACGCCCATCCGTGAACTTTCACGGGCGCAGCGTCGACGAGCCTCCGCAGCTCGTCGGCCGGTTTGTGCCCGCGCCTAATCGAAGCGAGCGCCCTCGGCGCGCGGACTGCGAATCGCAAGCAGCAGAACTACAACCGCACCCACAGGAACGATCGCGAGCAATGCCCACCATCCAGACAGGTTCGAGTCGTGCAGCCGACGCGCGGCCACGCTCACCCCAGGGATAACCGTCGCGAGCATCCACAGCCCCGCGAAGAGGAGCGCGAAGGACGCGATCGGGTTGCTCGGCACATCGCCTACTGCCCAGGCCGGGATGCCGAGGTGCGCATACAAGAGCGAACCGAACGGCCCCAACGCTACCGTCGGCTCCGGGGTCTGACCAGTCACCAGCACCGGAACACCGACCTGCGCGATCAGCAGCACGACAGCATTGATCAGCTGCCACCACCAGTACTCGCTCCGGCTCGCTCGACCACGCACACGAAGAGCGTGGCCGACGAAGCGACCCATCGCGTCGGCCATCGACGCGCCGCGAAGCGGCTCACTGATGGGAATCGTCACCGCCGCGTAGCTCACGTCGCGATCCTAGCGGGACGAGCCTCACTGACCACGTCCCGAACAACGACACTTACACCCTCAACTTCGAAGAGCCATCAATGTCCTCAGGAGCTCCGCGTGTGAGAACTCCTGCATTGTTCATCACGACGTCGACGCTCCCGTAACTGCGGAGGGCAGCTTCGCGCAACTCTTCGAACGCGCTTACATCTGCGACATCCGTGTGAACGGCCACAGCATTCGCGCCTAAATCCTTGATCTGGGAAACAGTGGTCGCTGATCCAGCGTCGTCGATATCCGCGACCACCACGTTGGATCCTCGCCGCGCGACAGCGAGAGCCGCACCTTTACCGATTCCGCTTGCTGCCCCGGTGATGATGACCGTGGCATTGACGAGCGCATCCATCCGTGCACCTCTTTCGTGTTTTCGTGTAAGCCCACCGTTTAGTCACTCACCGGCGGAGAGCGTGACGATCGCGTCGCCCAACCCCTCCGCGGTTGCACGCACCGTGATGACCCCGACGCCCGTCGGCCTGATCACCGCGAGAGCCCTCCCATCGAAAGTGGTGGTGGAATTTGCCCGATACCCATCTGTCGGGTCCGGCCGCGCCGATCCGAGACCCTGCAGCTCTCCTGGACCGTTTGCTGTGACCGTTACTCTCCGCTCGCTCGAGGGTGCCAACCGTCGTCCCGACTCGCCCTCGTGGCAGCTACGCAAAGAGCGCCGCCATCCGCATCAAGGTCCTGGACGCGTGCGTCGAAGCGTTCGCCAAGACCGGGTTCTACGGCGCCACCATGAAGGACATCGCTGCGCGCGCCGGCATCAGCTACAACGGACTCCTGCACCACTTCCCCAACAAGGAGGTGCTGCTCATCGCCCTGCTGGAGCATCGTGACGCGCGCAGCACTCACGTCTTCGAGGAAGCGGACGCGAGGATCGCCAACACCCCGAACCACTCCATTCGCGCCATGCTCGACGTCGCTGTCGACAACGAGCTCGAGCCCGGCCTCATCGAGCTGCACGCAACCCTCTCCGCGGAAGCCACTTCACCCGGCCACCCCGCGCACGAGTACTTCCGGCGGCGGTATCAGGGCCTGCGCAACTTCTATGAGTCCGCATTCCAAACGATCGCGGATCGTGGAGAACTCACCACGACTCTTCAGCCCAAGGCACTCGCGGCCATGTTCATCGCGCTCATGGACGGCCTCCAGGTGCAGTGGCTGTACGCACAGGACAGCCTGCACATCGCAGCGCCGCTGCGCGAGTTCCTCGACTCCGTCATCGCGACCGATCCGCCGCGCTGACCCTCAGTCGAAGAGCCGAGAGACGGCACAGAGGTGACGCAAGAGCTCCGCCCCCTTGTTACGACACGGCCTTTTCGGGGTGGTGCCCACCGCCACTCTGAAGCTGTCACCAATGTGTTGGCACACCCTAAGACGGAGGACTTTTGCCCCTGCGTCTCCTCGTGGGCAGACGGTGCGCACGGCGGCGGGACAGTTCGCCCTCTGAGCAAAACGCTAAACGACGTCCGCCCAGAGCAAGCAGACAGGGCAGCTAGAGGCGCCGAGACTCGGACTCATCCGCTGATCAGCACTTCCGCCCCTGAGCCGTGCCCACATCTGAGACGGAACTACCCGGATCGAGAACGATCGAAACCCCGGAATCACGCCTCAGAACGACGTCAAATCGGGCGAAAACTGGCGGAGACGGAGGGATTTGAAACACGCCGAGAGCGATCCTGGTTGATCCGTCTGAACCTGACTCGGCCGAGATACCGCGCAATCACGCGGAACCCGATCAGTGCGATTGCATCATCCTCGGTCCTGAATCCACCTCATTCCGCGTCGACTGTGGGCATGCCGTGGGCAGGAATTGTTCGCCGGCGTGATCGTGGACACGACCGGATCCTTCGACCTCGTGTTCTGGACGGCCGCCGTCATCTCCCTCCTCGGCGCCGTGTTCTACCACTACTTCGTACGCAAGCCGATCATCCGTCCGGAGGAGCTGGGCCTGGCGCCCTCCCCGGCGGCCGACGAGTCCGAGAAGGCGCAGGTCGACGCATGAAGATCACCGCGATCGACACGTTCGTCCTGACCAGTCCGCTCCCGAAGCCCCTCGCCTACTCGCAAGGCTGGGTCACGGCCCGCTCGACCACCGTCGTCAAGGTCACGACCGACGAAGGTCTCGTCGGCTGGGGCGAGACGTTCAGCGTGGGCCTCTAGCCGCCCGAGATCGCGGCATCCGTCATCCGCAGCGCGCTCGCACCGCTCGTGATCGGACGCGACCCGCTCGAGACCGACGTCATCTGGGACGAGCTGTACGTCCGCAGCCGCGACTTCGGACGCAAAGGTGTGGTTGTCGGCGCGATCAGCGCGATCGACATCGCGCTGTGGGACATCCGGGGAAAGGCCGCGGGACTTCCGGTGTTCAAGCTGCTCGGCGGCGCGTTCCGCGACCGCATCCAGTGCTACGCGACCGGCTTCTTCCGTCTGGAGGGCCAGGGCGAGAGCGCAGGAATGGCGGCGGAGGCCGAGCGCCACGCCGACGACGGGCACACCCTCATGAAGGTGAAGCTCGGTTTCGGAGTGCGCGACGACGTCGTGACGATGAACGCGATCCGGGATGTTGTGGGCCACCGGGCCGACTTCATGATCGACGTCAATCACGGCTACGGGCCGAACGACGCAATCCGCCTCGCGAGCGCGCTCGAGGACTTCGACCTGCGATGGATCGAGGAGCCGGTCGTGCCGGAGGACCTCGCCGGCTACCGCCGCGTGCGAGACGCCATCCGCACCCCCGTGGCCGGTGGCGAGGCCGAGTACACGCTCTACGGCTTCGCGGCGCTGTTCGATGCGCAAGGCGTCGACATCGCGCAGCCCGACATCTGCCTCGCGGGCGGCTTCACGGCACTGAAGCACATCAACGTGCTGGCCCAGTCCCACGGCGTGCAGGTCAACCCGCACGTCTGGGGCACCGCGATCGGACAGTACGCGTCGCTGCACGCGCTGGCCAACACTCCGACGACGCATCCTGGCCTCTACGCCGATCAGCCTCTGTTCGAATACGACACCTCGTCGCACCCGTTCCGCACCGCGCTCGTGTCGGAGCCCGTGCAACACGTCGACGGCTGGCTCGACATCCCGCGGGGTGTCGGGCTCGGCTTCGAGCTGGACGAGGAGTTTCTGCGCGCTCACGCGAGTCCGCAGATCTGAGGACCCGCCGTCTCGCGGCCGTCGGGCACAGGAGATCCGGTCGGATGTGGCGACACGTCCGACCGGATTCTTCTGTCACCCGGCTGGTGGTCGACAGCGTCGCCAGGACCGCGATGTCCGATCGCACCCGCCCGCGGCTCGGACGGCGGGGCGCGCTCAGTCGGTGAAGATCTGACCGATCGGCGTGCGCTTCTCCGACTGGAACGCGTCCTCGGAACGGCCGTCTGCCCAGTACGCCGAGAGGGACATCTCCTGTCGCGGGATGCCCCACTCTTCGTTCAGGATCGCACCGATCCGCTTGATCGCCTCCCGCTCACCGTGCGCGAACACATCCACCGCGCCCGCGGGACGCTCGAGGCGCCGCACGGCGTCGACGAGCAGCGCGCCATACGGAGCCGTCCCGCCGGCAGCGGCTGCGCCGTCGCGGTGCAGCCACACCATCTGCACCCCGGCCGGGGCGGCCAGTCCCACCTCCGACTGCGTGTCAGCCACTTCGATCAGGGCGATGCCGCGGGCATCGTGCGGGAGCGCCTCGAGGGCTGCGGCGAGCGCGGGGATCGCCGAGTCGTCCGCGACGTACAGGTACGTGACGTCGCCGTCGGCGGGGGCATACCCACCGCCCGGGCCAGACAACGCGACCCGGTCTCCCGGCTGTGCCTTCGCCGCCCAGGGACCGGCAAGTCCCTCATCGCCGTGCACGACGAAGTCCACCGCGATCGTCCGCGCGTCGTGGTCGACGGAACGCACCGTGTACGTGCGCCGAACGGGCAGCTCGTCGCGCCCGAGGGTCTCTCGCAGCGCATCGAGATCGTACGGCGGTTCCAGACCCGACCCCGGCTTCGCGAAGAGGAACTTCACGTACTTGTCGGTCTGCGACAGCTTGACAGCATCGGCCTCGTCGACGAATCCTGCGAACGCGTCGCCGCCCAGGTGGACGCGCACGAGCTGGGGCGCGATACGTTCGGTGCGCACCACCTCGAACACCCGTTGCACTCCGCGGGGTCGACCGCCGCCGCGTCCTCGCTCACCCCGCGGCTCGCGCCCGTCACGTGCCCCGCCGCGTCCGCCGCGCGTCGTCCCGTTCGATCCCGACTCGGTGCTCACGAATCCACCCGCATCAGTCATGTCCTCAGTCCCTCACTCTCACAACGAGCTTGCCGGTGGCGTGCCCACCCGCGATCTCTACCAACGCCGACCCCGCGTCCTCCAGCGGCACGACGCGGCTCACCGTCGCATCGAGCACGTTCGCCTCGACGAGCGCCAGGAGCTCGGAGAGCATGCGACCCAGATCCCGGACGTGCCGATCCCGGCCCGCGCTGTAGGCGGCGCCGAGGGAGATCTCATGAATGGAGGGCGAGATCGTGAATGGGGCGACCGCATCGAGCTCGGCGCGCCCGGCGATGCAGGCGATACCGCCGGCGTGGCTGAGTAGTCCGAGGTTCGCCGTCGCACTCGTCGCGCTGACGGTATCGACGACCGCATCGATGCCGTGGTCGCCCGCTGACGATCGGATGAGCTCCTGTGCTTCGGGGTCGCGGTAGTCCACCACGGCATCGGCGCCCAGCGCGCGCAGGCGGTCGAACCGAGAGGATGCCGTGGCGATCACTCGGGCGCCCGCGCGTTTGGCCAGCTGGACCGCGAATCCGCCGACACCGCCGTTGCCTGCTGTAACGAGCACGGTGTCGCCGGACTGCACGTGTAGCCGACGCACGACTGCCTGGTAGGCGGTCATGCCGGCGCACGGCAAGGCTGCCGCGGCGGTGAAGTCGACGCCGTCTGGGATCCGCGCCAGCGCGCGCTCGTCGGCGATTGCGTACTCCGCGAGGCCTCCGCGTGCACGGAGGTCGCCGTGGAAGGCGACTCGTTCACCCGGCTCGAACTCCGCTTCGGGACTCACAGCATCCACGACTCCGGCGACATCCAGACCGAGCACGTGCGGCCACCGCCACGCCGGGCTTCCGCGCCTCGCGAGTCCCGCATCGACCGGATTGAGCCCGCAGGCCTCGACACGAACCCGCACGTAGCCCGGGGTGGGCTCGGGTCGGTCGGCCTCGCCCGGCACGAGAGCGTCCGGTGCACCAGGCGCAGGGAGCAGCATCGCGCGCATTCGACTCATGTGGTGACGACCTCGGGCTCGGGGCGGGACTCGGCGACGAGGAGCCTACCCACACTTCCTCGGGGATTCAGAACTTGTAGCGGAAGGTGTCGGGGTCCATTCCGGTCCGCTGGTCACGGTTGAGCGCATCGATGGCGGCCATCTGGTCTGCGGTCAGCTCGAAGTCGAAGAGTGCGATGTTCTCGCGCATGCGCTCGGGGGTCGAGGACTTGGGGAAGACCACGATGCCGGACTGGAGGTGCCACCGCAGCACCACCTGCGCCGGCGTGCGCCCCAGTTCCGCGGCGATGCCGCCGATGACGTCGTCCTTCAGGAGCAGCCCCTGGCCGATCGGCGACCATGCCTCGGTGACGATGCCGTGGGCCTCATCGAAGTCGCGGATCGGCTTCTGCGACAGATAGGGATGGAGCTCGATCTGATTGACGGCGGGAACGATGTCGGAGTCGCCCAGAAGTCGCTCGAGGTGCGGGATGTGGAAGTTCGAGACGCCGACCGCCGGGAAGATGCCGTCACGGTACGCCTCTTCGACGGCCCGCCACACGATCATGTAGTCGCGCACGGTCGGCAGCGGCCAGTGCAGGAGGAACAGGTCGGGCGTCTTGACGCCGGCGTCGACGATGGTCTGGTCGATCGCCCGGTGTGCTTCGTCGTAGGTGAGGTGCGCGTTGCTGAGCTTGCTGGTGAGGAAGATCTCGGCAGGGTCGATGCCCGACTCGGCGATCGCCTCGCCCACCTCGCGCTCGTTCCGGTAGCCCTGCGCGCCGTCGATGTGGCGGTACCCGGCTTCGAGCGCGGCAAGGACGGCCGCCTTCGTGTCCTCCGGTTCGATCTGGAAGACCCCGAACCCGAGCTGCGGGATGCTGACACCGTTGTTCAGGACGATCTGGGGAGCTGTCATGCGACGCGACCTTTCATTCGCAGTGAGCGTGCGCGGTCTGCGCGCGCGCCGCTCGATCGGGAGGATGTCCCGACTCGGCCGTGTTTCCGCGGCCAGAGCACGGATGAGACGATAGCCGCGGACACGCGACTCCTCGCGCGTCTAACGTGCAACCTAACCCTGCACGCCTCCTCGAGACCGTGCGTCCCTCCCCCGGATAGGGTGGGTGCGCCGACAACGGTGTCATCTCCGAGAGTCGCTCAGGGACGAGACGCAGAAGGCGGAGACCATGACCACACCAGATGCAGGGGCATCGCAGGCGAGAGCCCACGCGACCATCCGCGATGTCGCGAAACTCGCCGGCGTCGGCATCAAGACGGTGTCGCGAGTGATCAACGACGAGCCCAACGTCTCGGCCCTGACCCACCGAAACGTCATGCGCGCGATCAGCGAGCTGAACTATCGACCGAATTACAACGCGGGTTCGCTTCGACGCAGCGGCGGCAAGACCCAGACGTTCGGACTGGTGGTCGGAAACGTCGCCAATCGCTTCTGGGGCGCGGTCCACCGGGGTGTGGAGGATGTCGCATCCGAGCACAACGTGGCCGTGCTCGCCGCGAGCCTCGACGACGACACCGCACGCGAGGAGCGGATCATCGGCGAGCTGCTCAGCCGCCGCGTCGACGGACTGATCCTCGCCACGGTGAGGCCAGATCAATCCGCGCTGGTCGTCGAGCAGCAGCGCGGCATCCCGATCGTGTTCGTCGACCGGGAGCCCGAGAACATCGACGCCGACGTGGTCGTGACGAACAATCGCGGTGGGGCCGAGCAGGCGACCGCTCACCTGATCGCGCACAGGCACCGTCGCATCGGATACCTGGGAGAGCCGGGCGGGATGTCGCAGGCTCAGCGTCGTCGCATGGGGTTCAACGACGCTCTCGCCGCCGCCGGCATCGCTGCGAGCGACTCGCCCGTCATCGATGACCTCCGCGACTCCGACGCCGCGCACGCGGCGACGCTCGAGATGCTGACCCGGGCCGACGCGCCGACCGCGCTCTTCTCGAGTCAGAACCACGTCACGATCGGCGCACTGCATGCCCTCCGCGAGCTCGGCCTGCAACGCGAGATCGCGATCGTGGGGTTCAACGACGTCGCGCTGGGCGACCTGATCGAACCAGGCCTCACCGCAATGGCCCAGAACCCTTACCAGATGGGTCGCATCGCAGCTGCGCGCGCGTTCGCACGGCTCGAAGGTGACACCGTCTCACAGCGCATCGTCGTGCGCAGCGTCCTGATCCCGCGCGGCTCGGGCGAGATCCCGCCGAGGCGGACGTGAACGCGGCCGGACCGGTGCTCGGTTCCTCATCGGCGCTGTGGGATGCCGACCCTCGTCTCGCCGGCATCCTCCATCGCCTGTCGGCCACCCTGCAGACAGCCGAGGCTGCGACCACGGATGCCTCGGCGCGCCGATTCGCCGCACAGTTGGTCGACGATCACTTCGTGGACGACGACACGTTCGACGCTGTGTTGGACACGCTCGGTCCGACGGGGGTCGTCCGCCTGATCGGGGCAATCGGAGGGGAGCTCGTCGAGGGATATGCCCGATGTCTCGACACAGCCGAGGACGCTCCCGTCCTCGCGCTGCCGGACGACAGCTCGCTGCAGCATCCGTCCCGTCCGTCCCGCCGCCGACGCGTCGACCCGGACAGCCCGCTCAGCCCCGATCAGCTCGCGGCGCTCGGCGCCGGCGACCGACCCGCCGCCCTGCGCGGGCCGTTCCGGCTGTGGGCGCTGGCACCCGACATCCACTCCGTCGTCGAGGAGCTCGGCACATACTGCCAGCACGAGACGACGCTGCCCGAACGCATCGGCGAGCTTGCGATCATGACCGTCGCACGACGCCGGGATGCGCAGCACCCGTGGATCGCCCACCGCGAGAAGGCGCGCGCATCCGGCATCCCGGAAGCCGCCCTCGAGGCGCTCGCGGCCGGGGACCACCCCGCCTTCGACGATGCCGCTGACGAGGCGGTGTTCGATCTCGTCGACGCGCTCGCCCGCGGCGAGCGCCCGGCCCCCGAGACAGTCCTCGAGGTGCGCGCCGCGCTGAACGACGCGCAGCTGGCGGATCTGATCGCCTCGGTCGGCGTCTACGCGATGAACGCGCTCATCCTCAATGCCTTCGAGCTGCCGCTGCCCGGCGGCGCCGAGCCGCCCTTCCCCGATGTGCGGGACTTCCGCAAGGTCGCCTCCGCCACCCCGATCCCCGACCCCGAGGAGAACTCATGGATCCGTTCGAACAGGTGAAGATCTTCGAGCAGGACTGGCTCGACCCGATCTCGGACGGCGAGGGCATCGCCGACTTCGTCGTCTACCCGCAGCCCGCCCGCGGGCAGGACGCCGAGGGCAGCGCCTTCGTCTACCTCCCGCCGACCTACCCCGACAACCCCGAGGCGCGCTTCCCCGTGCTCTACTGGCTCCACGGCGGCTTCGCCCACTCGCACCAGTCACTGCCGGGCATCGCGCGCATCGACGCCGCCATCCGCGACGGTCGGATGCCGGAGATCATCGTCGTCGCCCCGCAGGGCCTGCCGATCGGCTGGTACCTCGACTCCAAAGACGGCGCGCGCCCGATGGAGCAGATCACCGCCCGCGACCTCGTGTCGTTCGTCGACGCGACCTACCGCACCATCCCCGATCCCTCTGCCCGCGCGCTCGAAGGCTTCTCGATGGGCGGCTACGGCTCGCTGCACCTCGGCTTGAAGCACCCCGACCTGTTCGGACGGATCACCGCCATCGGACCGTCGATCCTGCGCGACATGTCGCTCGAGCCGGCCTTCCGCACCGACAACACCTTCTTCGGCGACGAGGACTACTTCGCCGCCGTGAGCCCGTGGACCCTCCTGCTGGCCAATGCCCCCGAACTGCGCGAGCGCACGTACGTGCGACTGCTCAACGGCAAGGAGGACAACCGGCTCGCCGACGAGATCCGCGCCTTCGGGCAGCAGCTCGCCGACCTCGGCATCCCGCACGAGTTCCGCGAGATCGAGAACGTCGCGCACGACTACCTCGCGGTGATCGACGCCCTGGGCGACGACTACTTCGCCTACTGGCGCGCCTGGGAACCGGCGCTCGCGTGACCGGCGCGGTCGACCCCCGGCTCCGCGCGGGTGCCGGCCGTGCACGGATCGCCTATCCCCCGACGACGTGGCCTCTCGAAGGGTTCACGGGCGAGCACGACCCGCTGTACGCACGGGTGCTCGTGCTCGCCGGCACGGAGCGCGTCGTGCTCGTCGTGGTCGATCAGACGTCGCTGGTCGATGAGACGATCGACGAGGTGCGGGCGACCGTGTCGAAGGCGACGGCGACGGATGCCTCGCACGTGGTGGTGTGCGTGAGCCACACGTTCTCGGCGCCGCACATCCTGGCCCGTGGCGAGACGCCCGATCCTCTCGCCGCCCGGATGGCGGAGGCGAGGGACGCGCTGCTGGGAGCGGTGGAGGCGGCTGCCGCGGATGCCGCCAGGACATGCCGCCGAGCCACCGCCGCGTGGTCGCAGGATCAGTGCGACGTGGCGGTGAACCGGGATGTCGAGACCCGCGAGGGCTGGACGATCGGCGCCGATTCACGGGGCACCACCGACCGGCGTGTGCTCGTGCTGCGCATCGACGACGAGGCGGGCGAACCGATCGCGATCCTCGCCAACGTCGCGGTGCAGCCGTCGGTCATGAGCGACTCGGTGGAGAGCGACGGGTCGCGCCGCACCACGGGCGACCTCGCCGGTGCCGCCGTCGAGGTCGTCGAAGAGACGTTCGGCGGACGGGCCGTCGCGTTCTTCCTGCTCGGCGCGGCCGGCGACCAGGCACCCGTCGTGACGGCCGTGCGCTCGGTGCAGGATCGAACCGGCTCGTCCTTCCGCCTCGATGCCGGCGGTCCGGCGCACCTGGTCGCGACGCTGCTCGGGGAGCGCCTCGGCGCGGTGATCGTGCGCGCCGCGCTCGCCGCGGACGCGGAGCCGGGGCATCCGGTCGTGTCGCTCACGCACCACGAACTGACCGCGCCGGGGCAGGAACCGCTCCCCCGCGAGCGGATCCGGCCCACTCGTGGGCACGAGTTCCGGTCCGCACCCGAGCGGCGACTGCCGTTCTCGATCCTGCGGGTCGGAGACGGCGTGCTCGCCGGTGTGCAGCCCGAACTCAACGCCATGACGGGCCTCGGGATCGCCGCTGACTCCCCCTGGCGCTTCACCGGCGTCGTCACGATGTTCAACGGCGGCGCCAAGTATGCGCCGGACGCCCGCTCTTACGACCGCTTCACGTATGAGGCCCTGTCATCCCGCTATGCGAAAGGCACGGCCGAGCGGCTCTCGGAGGCGATCGCGGCGGCGCTCGCCGACACCCCGCGCTGAGGCATCCACAGGGCGCATCCTTTGTTGCACCATCGGTGTGTTGTGAGCGGAGCCGCGATCTGAGAGATTCGAAAAGTTGACAACGTTGTCGTCGCGCGGCGCGCGACGACAGGAACGGAGCGCAGATGTCCGCAGAGGCAGTGGCCACACGCGTGATCGTGACGACCGAGAGCGGCCGCGTCGCAGGCGAGTCGCGGGGTGCAGTCTCCTCGTTCAAGGGCATCCCTTACGGCGCACCCACCGGAGGCGACGCCCGCTGGCGCCCCCCGACTCCCCCGGAGCCCTGGGACGGCGTCCGTGACGCCCTCGATTTCGGCGCCGTCTGCCCCCAGCACCACCCCGACTTCGACCCGCCGATGAGCGAGGACTGCCTCTTCCTCAACGTGTGGACACCGGATGCCTCCCCCCAGGCCGGCCTGCCCGTGCTCGTGTGGATCTACGGAGGGCGGTTCATCTTCGGCGCCGGAAGCGACCCTGTGTACGACGGGTCACGATTCGCCGCGAAGGGCGCCGTCGTCGTCACGCTGAACTACCGGTCCGGGGTGTTCGGGTTCCTCGCGACGCCCGAGCTCTCAGAGGAGTCCGGTCACGGCGGCTCGGGCAACTACGGTCTGCTCGACCAGATCGCGGCGCTGCAGTGGGTGCAGCGCAACATCGCCGCATTCGGGGGCGATCCCGCCAAGGTGACGATCGCCGGCCAGTCGGCCGGCGCCGCATGCGTGATGAATCTCGTCTACTCGCCCCTCGGCGATGGCCTCTTCCGGGGCGCGATCGCCGAGAGCGGAGCTCTCTACCCGCGCGACCCCGGGCTCGCGTATCTCGCGGCCGCGTATCGGACGATGCCCGACGCCGAGGCCGAGGGGCTGCAGTACATGGCCGAGCATGGGGTCTCCTCGCTCGCCGAGCTGCGTGCGCTCGATGTAGAGTCCCTCCTCGTCGGCAACGACGTCGACGAGAACAGTCACGGTCACCCGCACCGCCCGCCGCCCCTCTTCCGGCCGATCCTCGATGGCCGCGTCTTCCCCCGCACGTATCTGGAGACCCTCGAACAAGGACTCCAGAAGGACGTGCCCGTGATCACCGGGACGAACCTCGACGAAGACGGCGCGTCCCCGCGCCCTCGCGTGACGCTAGAAGCCTTCCGCGCCAAGTCGGCCGAGAAGTACGGCGATCTCACCGACGAGTTCTTCGCCCTCTACCCTGCCGCCACGGATGCCGAGGCGGGAGAGATGTCGAACCTCGCCGCCCGTGAGCAGTCGCGCACCTCGAGCTTCCTGTGGGCGTCGCTGCGAGCGGAGCACTCGACGTCCCCGGCGTACACGTACTTCTGGACCCACGCCGCTCCGGGGCCTGACGCCGAGGAGCGCGGAGCGTTCCACGGATCCGAGATCTGGTACTTCCTCGACAGCCTCGACGCCACAGACCGCCCCTGGAGCGACACCGACCGGCACATCGCACGAACCGTGTCGGCTCACGTGTTCTCTTTCGTGGCGAACGGCGATCCGAACGGCGCCGGGCTCCCGCAGTGGGCTCCCGTCGACCCGGCCCGCCCCGTGACGACCGAGATCGGAGACTCGTTCAGCCCGCTCGAGGTCGCTCCGCCCGAGCGCTTCGACTTCCAGCGCCGCTACCTGCAGAGCCGCGCCCGCGCCCGATGACCGGCGCGTCGCCACGCACGCCTCGGGCAGGGCTGATCCTCGCGCTCGGCGCCATGTCTGCGCTCGGCCCGTTGTCGCTCGACATGTACCTGCCGGCGCTCCCGGCCCTCGCCGACGACCTGGGGGCGAGCGACGCGGTCGGTCAGCTCACGATGTCGGCCTGTCTCATCGGGCTCGCGCTCGGCCAGATCGTGATCGGGCCGCTGAGCGACCGATTCGGCCGACGCCGCCCTCTCCTCATCGGGCTCGGCGCCTACACGCTGCTGAGCGTCCTGTGCGCCCTCGCACCGTCGGCGGCGCTGCTGGTGGCCCTGCGTGCGCTGCAGGGCTTCGCGGGTGCCGCCGGCATCGTGCTGGCCCGTGCGGTCGTCCGCGACTCCTACCGCGGACGCGAGGTGGCCCGGCATCTCGCACTGCTCATCGTCGTCTCCAGCATCGCCCCCCTGGCGGCTCCGCTCCTGGGCGGACAGCTGCTGAAGCTCATGGATTGGCGAGGCGTCTTCGTCGTGCTCGCCGGAATCGGCGTCGCACTCACCGTCCTGGCGGCTTTCGCCGTGCGCGAGTCGCTTCCGGGTGAGGACCGGCACGGCGGCGGACTCGGGGCGATGACGGCGGGGTTCGGTCGGGTCCTCCGCGAACCGCTGTTCACCGCGTCGACGATCGGCCTCGCCCTCAGCGGCGCCGCGATCTTCACCTACATCTCTGCGAGCCCGTTCGTCCTGCAGGGACCCTACGGACTCACCGACGAGCAGTTCTCGTTCGTGTTCGCCGCCAACTCCGCCGGCGTCGCCTCTCTCGGCTACGTCAATGCGGCACTGGTGCGGCGGGTGCACCCCCGCGTCCTGCTGCTGTGCGGCTCATCGGCTGCCGCACTCGGCTCGCTGTGCTGCCTCGCCGCTGTGCTCGTCGGGGCGGGGCTGTGGCCGATGCTCGCCGGGCTGTTCGTCACCGTCGCGTCGGGGGCGTTCTTCAACCCGAACGCCACGGCGCTCGGACTGAGCCTGCACGCGCGCGACGCCGGGACGGCGTCCGCGGTGATCGGCACGGGTCCCTTCCTCGTCGGATCGGCGATCGCGCCCCTGGCACTGGCCGGAGGCGCTTCCGCGGCGACGATGGCGGCGCTCATCGCCGCCCTCATGGTGCTCGCCTGGCTCGTCGCCCTCGTGTTCGTCCGCCCGCTGAGCCGCCGCGCTCATGAGCTGTCCGGCGTCTCGGCGAGCGAGGAGTCGGCAGCGCCGGCCGACCCCGTGGTCCCGCTGCCGCTGAACCCGGCGCCCGATCGGCCCTGATCTCACCCCCGCACACGGTGCGCGGAGAGCTTCCCCGCCCCGTCGCTCGAAAGGACCCATCCATGCGCGACTTGCCCGAAGATCTCGACGATCGAGCCACCGCTCTCCTCTCCCGGGTGGTGCCGGGCGGATTCGTCCCGCCACCCTTCCGCATCTGGGCGCAGAGCATCGACCTCGCCGAGCACGTCGAGCCTCTCGGCAAGTACTGCCGAGAGGAGTCCGCGCTCTCTCCCGCCGCCCGCGAACTCGTGATCCTGCTCGCCGCCGAGCGTTTACGTTCGCCCGGCGCCTGGCAGGCTCATGCCGACAAGGCGCTGGCCGCGGGCCTCCCACGCGAGACGCTGGACGCGCTGGCGTCTGGCACCGAGCCCGCCTTGCCTGACGCCGAGTTGTCGGCGACTTATCGGCTCGCCGACCGGCTGCTGGCCGCGCGCGGGGTCGATGACGAAACGTTCGACCGGGCACGCGACGCGCTGGGCACACGCGGGATCGTCGATCTGATCGGATGCCTCGGCAGCTTCGCGATGTCGGCGTGGGCCCTCAACGCCTTCCGCATGGGCTTCGACGACGCGGCGGCCTGGCCGTTCGAGCAGCCGGCGATCTGAGCCGGAGAGTCCGGCGCGTCGAGCGGCCCGTGTGTCCACACACGAGCCGCTCGAGCTGTCAGCCGGCGAGCGCCTCGCCGTCGTCGAGGAACCGGCGCCGCTCCTCGCGACGCCGGCGCTGCTCTGCGGGGTGCGGTACGGGCGCTGCCATGAGCAGCGCCTTCGTGTAGTCGGCCTGCGGGTTCTCTGCGATCTGCGCCGCGGGTCCACGCTCCACCACCTGGCCGCCGCGCAGCACGACGATCTCGTCGCTGAGGTAGCGGACGACCGGCAGGTCGTGCGAGATGAACAGGTAGCTCAGCCCGCGCGAGCGTTTGAGCTCGGCGAGCAGGTTGAGCACCTGCGCCTGGACGGAGAGGTCGAGCGCACTCGTCGGCTCGTCGCACACGATGAACTCGGGCTCCATCACCAGCGCGCGCGCGATCGCGATGCGCTGGCGCTGGCCGCCTGAGAACTGGGTCGGGTATCGCTCGGCCGCCGTCGACGGGAGGTTGACGTCACGGAGGGCACGCTGCAACCGGTCGGCGATCTCGGCCTTGCCGAGTCCGAGGTTGTGCCTGAGCGCCTCGGTAACGGTGTCGCCGACGGTGCGAGCGGGATTCATCGATCCGTAGGGGTCCTGGAAGATCACCTGCATGCGGCGCGCGAGAAGACGCCGCTCGGCACGCGTGGCGTGCGTGATGTCGACGCCGTCGAAGGTGATCGTGCCGCCGGCCACAGGGGTGAGCCCGAGGATCGCGGCACCGATGCTCGACTTCCCCGAGCCCGATTCGCCGACCAGTCCCACCGTCTGCCCACGCCGCACGTCGAGACTCACGCCGCAGACCGCGTTCACGTCGCCCTTCCGGCCACGGCGCCGATAGGTGACGTCCAGATCCTCGATGCGGAGGATGCTATCGGGGGCTGAATCGCCGCTGCCGGTCATCGGACGACTCCTTCGCTGATGCGGACGGCTTCCTGAACGACGCCAGCGGGCACCATGGACTGTGCCGCCTGCTCGTCCAGGTGGATGCAGCGAGCGCTGCGCTCGTCCCCGCGGCCCACGACCGGGACGAGGGGGATCGTGTTCGTGAGGCAGTCCGGCCCGACCAGCGGACAGCGGTTCTGGAAGCGGCATCCTCCCGGCCAGTCCCGGGGCTGCGGCACCGAACCCTCGAGCACCGGCAGCGGCTGACCCGGCAGCGCGTGGTGGGGGTCGGACTCGAGCAGCGCTGTCGAGTAGGGATGAGCGGGTGTGGTGACGACGTCGGCGACTCTCGCCTGCTCGACCACCTGGCCCGCGTACATGACGACTGCGCGCTCGCAGAGGTCGGCGAGAACACCCCAGTCGTGGGTGATGAGGATGATGGCGGTGCCGGCCTGGCGCAGCTCGCGCAGCAGCTCGAGGATGTCCGCCTGCACGGTCACGTCGAGCGCGGTCGTCGGCTCGTCGGCGATCACGAGCACGGGATCGTTCGCGATCGCGGCGGCGATGCCGACACGCTGGGCCATCCCGCCGGAGAGCTGATGCGGATAGCTGCGGTAGACCCGCTCGGGGTCGGGCAGGCGCACCTTGGCGAACAGGTCGAGCACCCGACGCTTCGCTTCGGCGCGCGAGCAGCGCGTGTGCGCGCGGATAGCCTCGGCGACCTGAGACCCCGCGGTGAAGAGCGGGTCGAGGCTCGCGATCGGGTCCTGTGAGATCCAGCCGATGCGGCCTCCGCGCACACGCCGCAGCTTCGCCGGCGCGGCCGTCGTCAGGTCGAGCCCCTGGAACGTCACAGAGCCGCGGGCGATCGCGCCACCGGCGGGGAGGAGTCCGAGCAGCGAGACGGCGGTGATCGTCTTGCCGCATCCGCTCTCGCCCACGATGCCGAGGGCCTCGCCGGGCAGCAGATCGAAGTCGACGCCGCTCACGACCTCGGTCGGCGCGCCGTCGATCAGCAGCTCGACCGTGAGATCGCGCACGCTGAGCAGAGCGTCGGGGATGGCGGCATCCGTCACCGCTCGTCGTGCGGGCGCCGTCGCGGCAGCGGCGACCCGGCGAGACCTGGCCGTCGGCTTGGGGCTGCGGCGCCGTCCGGTGTGCGCCTGCGTGTATCGCTCGGCGATCGCGTCGCGCAGCCCGTCGCCGAGGAGGTTCAACGCGAGGACGAACGTGATGATGAGCGCGCCGGAGGGGATGAGCAGCCACGGATTCGAGCCGATGTTGCGGGATGCCTCGCCCACGAGGTTGCCCCAGCTCGCCTCCTGCGTTCCCAGCCCGAGGAAGCCGAGCCCGGTCTCCATGAGGACGGCGCCGGCGGCGAACACGCTTGCCTGGACGATGACGGTTCCCACGACCAGCGGGAGGATGTGGCGCGCGATGATCACCAGGTCGCGCAGGCCCGATGTGATGGCGGCCCTGACATACAGTTCCTCGCGCACGCCGAGCGTGGCGGACCGGACGACGCGGGCCAGCCCGGGGGCGGCGATGATGCCCCACGCCGCCATCGCGACCAGCTCGTTGCCGGGGAAGATCGCGAGGATCACCAGGAGCACGATCGTGTTCGGCACCGAGAACGAGATGTCCGCGGTCTTGAGCACGATCTGGTCGAAGGCGCCGCCGCGGTATCCGGCGATGATGCCGGCGGGCACGCCGATGAGGACGAAGCACGAGACGGCGATAAGGGTGGCCGAGAGCGTGATCTGGCCGCCGTACATCATGCGGCTGAGCACGTCCTTGCCGAGTTCGCCCGTCCCGAGCCAGTGGGTCGCGCTGGGTCCCTCGAGGACGTGGTTGAGATCCTGCTCGTTCGGGCCGTACGGGGCGAGCACGGAGGCGAAGACCGAGGCGACCACCACCAGCAGGAGGAACAGCCCCGAGATGACGGCGGACGGCTTGCGGATGAACCGGGCGAGAACGCCGCGATTCTCGACGGACTTGCGGACGACCAGCGTGCCCGTGGGCGGGAGCGAGGCTTTGCGCGGCGTGAGGATCGTACCGGTCATGAGCGGACCTTGGGGTTGATGAAGGCGTAGACGAATTCGATGATGAGGCTCACGATCATGACGATGATGGTGAAGACGACGGCGAGGCCCTGGATGACCGGGATGTCGTGGGTCGACGTCGCGATGACGGACAGGCCGCCCAGACCGGGCATGACGAACACCGTCTCGACCAGGACGGTGCCGCCGAGGAGCACGACCGCGACGATGCCGAGCACCGTCACGACGGGCGAGGCCGCGTTGCGCAGCACGTGCTTGAAGATGATGGACGACTCCGCGATGCCCCGCGCCCGCAGCACCCGCACATAGTCCTTGCCGAGTGAGGCGAGCATTCCGTCGCGCGTCTGCTTGGCGACGGGGGCGGCGGCCGGGATGCCGAGCGTGATCCAGGGCAGTACGAGCGAGCGCAGCCACTCCGTGACCGATTCGGTGGGAGGGGTGTATCCGGTAGCCGGGAAGATCTGCCACGTCACCGCGAAGAGGGCGACCAGCACCAAGCCGAACCAGAAGCCGGGGATCGCGAGGCCCAGCAGGGCGATGACGTCGACGAGCTTGCCGGCCCACCCCCCGCGCAGTGCGCTGAAGACGCCGAGCAACACGCCGACGACGGCCGCCAGGACGACGGCGCCCACGATGAGCGAGATCGTCAGGCCGATGCGATCTGCGATCAAGCTGCTGACGGGTTGACCGTTGATGACCGAGGTGCCGAGATCGCCGTGCACCGCGTCGACGAGCCAGTTCCAGTAGCGGACGAACACGGGCTGGTTGAGGCCGAGCTCCTCGGTGAGCGCGTCGATCTGCTCCTGGGTCGCATTGACCCCGAGGATGACGCGAGCGACGTTGCCCGGGATGAGGCTCGAGAGCACGAAGGTCAGCACCGACACCAACAGGAGCACCGGCAGTGCGCTTGCGGCCCAGCGTCCGAGGATCCGAAGCATGAGGATCCGCCTCTTCTCGCTTTGCTAGAGACTAACCCGCGGGGGCGATGCGCCACCGCCCCCGCGGGTCGGTCGTGGACGGGTGTCAGCCTGCCGGGTACCAGGCGATCGGCGAGGCGAACGGGTTCCCCGCACTCGTCTCCACGCCCCCGATGTCCTCGGCGGCGAAGTAGATCACCGGCGCCCAGAACACGGGCGCGAACCACGCGTTCTCGACGATGTACTCCTGCATCTGTGCGTCCAGGTCTGCCCGCTCGTCGTCCGAGGCACCGGCCGCCTGGTTCCACAGGTCCGTCAACTCCGCCGACTCGGTGTGGAACGGGTTGAAGAAGTTCGAACCCGGGAGCCAGAAGTCCTTACCCTGCTGGTACATCGGCGCCGCCTTGTAGCCGCCGACGAACCCGGGGAACTCCCCGCCGGTGATGTTGGCCTGGTACACGGTGATGTCGGTTGCGACGTCCTGCGTCATCGTGATGCCGACCTCGGCCAGCTGCGCGGCGATCGCCTCGCCGACGATGTCGAATCCGACGAACACCGCGGCCTGCACCTTCATCTCGAACCCATCGGGGTAGCCCGCCTCGGCGAGCAGCTCCTTCGCCTTGTCGGGGTCGTAGGTGTAGTAGTCGGCGAACGCCTCGGAGTATCCGTCGGCACCCTCGATGGCGGTCTGGAAGGTGGGCGTGCCCATGTCGCCGAGGATCGCCTTGGTGATCGCGTCACGGTCGATCGCATAGTTGATCGCCTGGCGCACCTTCGGGTCTGCCAGTGCCGGAACGACCTCGCCGTCGCGGTCCGTGAGGAACAGGCCCGTCATGATGCCGGGGTTCGCGATCACCTGGAGTCCCGCCGACTGCGCCTGCTGGGCGGAGTCGGGCGAGCCCTTGTACACGTCGATCTGGCCGGTCTTCGCGGCGTTCAGCGCGGCCTGCGCGTCCGCCGTGATCTTGTAGACCACCTTGTCCCAGTACTGCTGCGACTTGTCGTAGTAGTCCGGGTTCGCGGTGTATGTGTAGTGGTCGCCCACCACGCTGTCGTCGGGGTCGTAGATATATGCGCCGGCGCCGTGCGAGGTGTTGTCCAGCGACAGCGACTCGGGGTCCTCGAGCCCCGTCGGGCTGATGATCTGCCCGATCGGGTACTGCTGGGTGAGCAGCCACGGGATGAGCGGGTTCGGGACGGCGCTGGTGATCTTGAGCTCGAGATCGCTGACGGCCTCGAACGTCAGGTCCGCGAGCAGCGCCGAGTGGTTTCCTTCGGAATCCCGGGCGTACTCCAGCGAAGCCTTCACCGCGTCCGCCGTCAGCTCGTCGCCATCGGAGAACGTCACCCCGTCACGGAGCGTGACGTCGAGGACGGTGTTGCCCTCGCCTTCGTACTCCCAGGACTCGGCGAGGCGGGGTTCGACGCTGCCGTCGGGAGCGAGGTAGAACAGCGGGTCGTAGGCGACCATCGTGAAGTCGATGTACGCCGAGTCGAGTGTGCCCGGGTCGAGCGTGGGGGGCGCCTGCTGCTCGCCCACCGTGAGCGTTCCGCCCTTCCCGGGGGTGCCGGATGCCTCCGGCGTAGAGCCGGACGAGGAGCATCCGGCGAGAGCGAGAGTGACCACGACGGCAGCGGCGGCGGCGAGCTTCAGCCGTCCGCCGCGGCCGTGGCCACGGGAAGAGATTGCAGACCTCATGAGGACTCCTTTGTCGGGTTCGACACCGTTGTCAAACGATGCCGGAACTTCTGCTGTTTCAAAGTGTGAGGGCTGCTCCCGCCCTGCACAGGAGGGGAGCGTGCAAACTATCGTTGCCTATCCGACAACGGTGTCAACACCCTCCTCCCCCCAGGTGAGCCACTCGAGCTGACTCGCGGAGAGCGTGATGCGCGATGCCGAGATCGCGCCGTCCAGGTGCGCGAGGGTGCTGGGCCCGATGGTAGGCCACACCCCCGCGTGATTCAGGGTCCATGCCAGGGCGATGGAGGCGGGCGGTTCGCCCAGCTCGGCAGCGAGGACTGCGCACCGGTCACGGCGCGCGCGGTTCTCCGGCGTATCGAAGGGATCCTCACGACCCTCGACCGGCGACGTGCGTGCGAAGAACCCCTGCGCCTGCGCCGACCAGCTGAGAAGGGGCAGCCCGCGCGTGCGCACCACCCCCAGCACCGCGTCGTCGGCGGCGAGTCCCATGGGCGCGAGCACCTCGGGCCGCGGTGCGGCCAGGCTCCAGTGGTAGCTCGCGACGAGCGGGGGGGGATCCTCCGCCACCTCGATGGCGAGAGCCTCGAGACGCGATGCCGGCCAGTTCGAGACGCCGACGTTGCGAGCGAGGCCCTCGGCCGTGATCTCGCGGAGCGTGTCGGCGAGCTCTTCGACGGGGCGCTCGGGATCGTCGCAGTGGTACAAGAGAACCTCGAGCGGCTCGCCACCGAGCACCTCGATCGACTCACGCACGTGTGCGAGCACCGTCGCCCTGTCCAGGGGGATGTCGGCGCCGTCGAGGCCATGACCGACCTTGGTCACGACTCCGAGCGGAGCACCGTGAGCGCGCAGCCACTGGCCGACCACCTGCTTGCCCCGCCCGCGGGCGTAGCTGTATGCCGTCTCGACGAGCCGGCCGCCGCTCTCCACGAAGCGGTCGAGCTTCGCGAACGAGGCGGCATCCTCCTCGCGACCGAACGCGCCGCCCAAAATGATGCGGGCCGGACCGTCCGCGGCGGGGTCGAGGAGGACCCCGCCGCGAACGGGCGCCGTCGGTGTCATGCCGCGACCTCGGCCGCGCCCGAGATGGTCGCCCGCTCGTCATCGGTGACGTCGTCGAACGGCCAGCCCAGCTGCGGGTTGATGGCGACCTGGAAGGCGTTCAGCGCCATGCAGCTCAGGCTGAAGCTTCCGAGGCATCCGATCGCATCCAGCAGCCCCTCCTCCCCGAGGAGCGTCACGGTCGCGGAATAGGTGTCGTCGTCGACGCCGCGACCGGCCAGAGTCTGGACGGCGAAGGCGTGGAAGATGCGTTCGTCCTCATGGGCGAACCTGGGGTCCTCGCCCCGGGCGAGACGATCGAGCGAGTCCTGCGTGAAGCCGAGGCGGAGAGCCTCTTCGCTGTGCGCGTTCCACATCGAGCCCGAGCGGAAATGGCGGCCCGGGATCAGCATGCTGAGCACGCGAAGGCGGGGATCGAGGCGCGACGCGTTGCGGCAGTAGTCCCCGAGGCCTTCAACCCAGTGGGCGACATCGAGGTTGTGCGCCCACATGAGGAAGGGCGGCGGCGGCGGCACGTCGGCGCCGACGAGCGTGGCGAGGAGGGCCTTCTGGCCCTCGTCGAGCGAGGGGATCGGGGAGAGTCGCATGGTCACCTTCCGGGCCGAATGGCCGATGGATTCATGCTAGGGAGAAAACGACTGACACCGTTGTCGGAAATCGCAACGATAGTTTGCATACCCGGCGTCGACGTGGATGCCGGAACTGCCGGAATCGCAACCTCATCGACGAAGGCGAGCAGGTCGACAAGGTTGTCACGACGGACACGCCGAAGGGCATCGGAGTCCAGCCGCTCGCGGAGCCGCGGGACGACGCGCCGCTGTACATAGTCGAGCCCCGGCATCCCGCCATACGCAACGTACCGCGAAGCGCGTGCGACATCACCACCGAGAACGACTCCCCCACTACCCCCGGCCTCCGCGACGGCGACGAGGCAGTCGATGATCGCGGAGTCCGGGGCATCGCGGTGTCGTGCCCAGCCGTCGTACCCGAGCCGTGCGCCGGTCGCGATCAGCTCTCGGTGCAGCCCCGGGTCGAGGTTGCGGTCCATGTGAGCGAGCACGATGTGTCGCGGCTCGACGTCGGCGTCGCCTAGGACCTCGAGGACCTCGAAGGCGGCGGAGCCGTGGTCGAGGTGAATCATGACCGGCGCCCGCGTCTCGCGGTGCGCGTGCGCGACCGCGGCCAGCGCCCGCCGCTCGAAGGAGCCGATGGACCAATAGCGGATGCCGGCCTTGAGCATTCCTGCCCGTACCGCGGGCTTCTCGCCGCGGCGGAAGCCGACGGTGATGTCCTCGACGAACCGTTTCGCGAGTGCAGCCTCGGACTCCTGCCGAAGCGGGTGGTCGTCGGGGTAATGCCCGCCGTGATGCAGACCGGTGACGTGCACCACGTGGAGGCCGGTCGACCTGCTGATTTCGGCGACATCCCCCGGGCGCGCGCCCAGTCCGGCGGGGGTCGCCTCGACCATCAGCGTCACGCCGGCGCGCAGGAACCTGGCCGCCTCTTCGCGCGACCGCTCGACATCGGCGAGCTCGTCACCCGGCAGCATCCGGCTCACCTGGAAGAGGTGCTCGTGATAGTCGGTGTCGCCGACGACCTCCGGAGAGATGTCGCCCAGCACCGTTCGGATGCGCGGCCCGTCTGTCACGGCAGATCCTCGAACCAGCCCTCGAGGCGGCGGTAGGCGTCGGTGAACCGGGCGTAGCCGCGTTCGTAATCGGCATGGCCGCGCGCATCGGGAAGGTGGTCCCCTTCGCGTCGCGAGAACTTCGACGCGACCTCGAATCCGTCGAAGATGCCGACGCCGACGCCTCCGACGATCGCGGCGCCGAGCGCGTTCGCCTCATCGACCAGGTCCCGACGGCTGACCGTGATGCCCCACACGTCGGCGAGGAGCTGCACGATGAACGGGGACTTGGCGGCGCCTCCGATCACGTCGATCCGGCCGAGCCCTCGCCCGTTCTCCGAGAAGGCGCGGAGCCCTGATCGCAGATTGAACGCGACGCCCTCGACCACCGCGCGGACGAGGGCGCCTCGTCCGTGGTGGCGCTGAAGCCCGAGGAAGGCCGCGCGGGCGCGCGGGTTCCAGTAGGGCGAGCGCTCGCCGAGCAGATGCGGAAGGAAGAAGAGACCATCGGATGCCCCGGAGCCGGCCGCCGCCGCAGCGAGGAGCGTCTCGTAGTCCGCGGCCGGGTCCGAACCGAGGACGTCGACGATCCATTGGAGCGAAGCGCCCCCGGCCTGCATCGTCGCGGTGGGGACGAACAGGTCCGGGATGACGTGGTTGAACGTCATCGACCGCATGGCCGGATCGTGCATCGGCGCGGCCGCGCTCACCGAGACCCACGACGACGACCCGAGGTAGGCGTAACCACCGGAGTCGGGTGTCGTCACTCCCGCTCCGAGGGCGGCGAGGGGGCCGTCTCCACCGCCTTGCACCACCGCCGTCCCTGCGAGCAGCCCGCTCTCCCGTGCGGCCTGCGCGGTGATCCGGCCGGTCACCGACGACGAAGGCACGATCTGCGGGAAGAGGGTGTGAGCAAGCTCCGCAGCGTCGATGATCTCCTCCGACCAGCGACCCGCTCGCTGGTCGAACGCATTGGTGCCGGACGCATCCGACGGATCGGTGGCGAGAACCCCGGTGAGCCGATGGACGAGGAAGTCCTTCGCCTGAACACTGACGGCGGTACGCCGGAAGGATTCGGGCTCTTCGTCGCGCAGCCATAGCAACTTGGACAGTGAGTAGGTCGCATTGAGGCGGTGACCGGTGATCTCGTACACACGCTCGATGGGCACGCGCTCAACGAGCCGTGCAGTTTGGCGTGTCGACCGGGTATCGGCCCAGATGATCGCCGGGCGGACGACCTCCCGCGCGCTGTCCAGCGGCACCACGCCCATCATCTGCCCGGAGAACGACACGACGTCGATCGATGCGGGAGCTGTGTCGGTCTGCTCGAGCAGGCGGCGCGTCGCCTCGCAGAAGGCATCCCACCAGTCTGCGGGATCCTGCTCGGCCTTGCCCTGCGGCCCGAACTGGGTGTCGTAGCGCTGCGTGACCGCGGCGATGACGCGCCCCTCGTCCGAGACGAGCGTGGCTTTGTCGCCGGTCGTGCCGAGGTCATGCGAAAGGATCACGCCGTCGGGCTCCTTGCTGATGTGGTTCGGATGGCTGGTTAGCGAAACTACACGAATGACCTACTGCGGGCGAGCAATCCGGGTGAATTCATTGCAGAACACGAACGCCTCGCTACTTTGATGTAGTTTCACTACCAGTTGCTCTTGCATGAAGGGATGCCGATGTCCATCGATCTGAAATCCGCCGTTCCGGTCGGCGTGCCTGTGCGGCTCGCGATCGGCCCGCACGGAGAGATGGAGGGCGCGAGTGGGCGCTACGAGAAGCGATGGGGTGAACTCGACGGGATCTACCGCGACACGGCCGCCTTCGACGCGATCGTCCGCGAACGGGGCCGGGCGACCGTCGCGTATCACGTGAGCGAGCACCGCTATTCCTCGCAGCCCGGTGCGCTCATCGTCGGCACCAGCACGGTCCTTCCCGGCGTTGTGGGCGCGGAGTTCGCCATGACCCGCGGCCACCTGCACGGCATCTCCGATCGCGCGGAGCTGTACCACTGCCTCAGTGGCCACGGCGTCATGCTCCTGGACAGTGTCGACGGGCAGTCGGTCGCCATCGAGCTGCGACCGGGACAGGCCGTGAACGTGCCGGGAGATTGGGTGCACCGCAGCGTCAATGTCGGCACGGAGCCGTTCGTGACCCTCTTCTGCTACAACGCCGATGCGGGGCAGGACTACGGCATCATCGCCGACGCCGGGGGGATGAAGACGCTGGTCGTGGGCTCCGGTTCCGGCTGGGAGCAGGTGCCGAATCCCGACCACAGGGGCTACGCGTCGGGGCGCGCGCGATGACCCCGTTCGCCCTCCCCGCCCGCATCATCCCCGTCGTGGAGATCGAGGATGCGTCGGCCGCGGCGCCACTCGCGGCGGCACTCCTGGCGGGCGGTCTGCCTGTCGCGGAGATCACGCTGCGCACGCCGGCGGGCATCGAGGCGATCAGGATCATCGCGCGCGACTACCCCGAACTGACCGTCGGCGCCGGAACCGTCCTCGACGAACGCGCCGCCGAAGCGGCGGTGGAAGCCGGGGCCGGATTCCTCGTCTCGCCCGGCTTCTCCCCCGATGTGTCGCAGGCGGCCGCCCTGCTCGGCGTCCCGCTCGTACCCGGCGCGGTCACCGCGACGGAGATCCTCGCGTGCCTGGACGCCGGTCACCGCACCGTGAAGTTCTTCCCCGCCGAGACGGCGGGGGGACTCGCGGCGCTGCGCGCCCTCGCCGCGCCGTTCGCCCATACCGGGTTGAGGTTCGTCCCGACCGGGGGGATCCGCCTGGAGAGCCTGGGAGGCTACTTCGCCGAGGCATCCGTCGTCGCCGTCGGCGGAACGTGGATCGCGACCCGCGAGGCGATCGTCGATGGGCGTTGGGCCGACATCGAAGAAGCCGCGCGGGTCGCCGTAGCGACAGCCGCCGTCGGAACGGAGGTCGCCGCATGACCCGCACCTTCACGGCGCAGACGCTGCGAGCCGCACAGCGCCCGACGTTCTACTTCGTCGGTGTCACGACGGGCCAGTCCTCCATCCGCCGGGTCTTCCCGGCTTGGGCCGAGGCGCTCGCGCTCGGCGACGTCGAGATGACCGGAATCGATCTGCCCCTGCACGCCCCGGACGAGGACTACCGCGCCGTGGTGGAGTTCCTGGCACGGGACCCGCTCAGTCTCGGCGCGCTCGTCACGACCCACAAGATCGATCTCTTCCGCGCCGCGTCCGATCTGTTCGACGAGGTCGACCCGCTCGCTGCCCTCATGGGCGAACTGAGCTGCATCGCGAAGCGCGAGGGACGGATCATCGCGAGCGCGAAGGACCCCTACTCCGCCGGGCACGCGCTCGAGGCGCTGCTGCCGGACCAGCATTTCGCGCGGAACCCCCAGGCGGAGGTCTTCCTCATGGGGGCCGGGGGCTCCGCGATCGCGATCGACTGGTACCTCACCAGACCCGAGCGGGGAGTGAACCGGCCGGCGACAGTCGTGGTCTCCAACCGCAGCCAGGGACGCCTGGACGCACTGAAGGAGATCCACGAGCGCGCAGGCGACCATCGACCGCTGCGCACCGTGCTCGCATCCGACGCCCGCAGCAACGACGCGATCCTGCGCGAGCTTCCGGAAGGCAGCCTCGTCGTCAATGCGACGGGTCTGGGAAAGGATGCCCCGGGCTCCCCGCTCACGGACGACGCCGTGTTCCCGAACGGCGCAGCCGTTTGGGAGCTCAACTACCGCGGCGATCTGGTCTTCCTCGACCAGGCACGGCGTCAGGCCGATGAACGCGGACTCCGCGTCGTCGACGGGTGGGTGTACTTCCTCCACGGCTGGACACAGGTCATCGGCGACGTGTTCGACGTCGACATCCCCACCCGCGGACCCGCGTTCGAGCAGTTGTCGCAGATCGCCGCGGGGTTCCGGTGAGCGCGCCCGCGCGCATCCTCGTCACGCCCAGATCGCTGACGGCCGACGACGGCGTGTCGAGGCATCCGTCTCTCGCTCCGTTGCGTGCGCACGGATTCGAGCTCGTCGCCGGGCCGCCGGGGCGGCTCCCGCGGCCCGACGAGCTGCCCGAGCTGCTCGACGGGGCCGTGGGGTGGCTGGCGGGCGTCGAGCGCATCTCCGCCGACGTGCTGTCGTCGGCCGGCTCCCTCAGGGTCATCGCGCGCAACGGGACTGGTGCCGACAGCATCGATCTCGAGGCGGCGACAGGTCTCGGCATCCGCGTGATCACCGCCCCCGGCGCGAACGCGCAGGGTGTGGCGGAACTCGCGCTCGCCCTCGCCCTCGCCTCGGTGCGGGACATCGTCGCCGCGGATCGCACGATGAAGGCGGGTGGCTGGACCCGCACGTCGGCCCGCGAGTTGTCGGAGTTGCGCGTCGGAGTCGCCGGATACGGCGCGATCGGCCGTCGAGTCGCGACGCTGTTTGCCGCTGTCGGCGCAGAGGTCCGGATCTACGACCCCTGGGCGTTGGAACCGGTGGCTCACCGGCGGGTCGGGTCACTGGAGGAGCTTGCGGAGACCTCTGACGTGCTCTCGCTGCACGCGCCGCCTCCCGCGGACGGCTCTGCGCTGGTCACCGCACACCTGCTGGAACGCGTGCCGCCTGGGGCGATCCTCATCAATACGGCGCGGTCGGCGCTCGTCGACGCGGACGCCGTCGCGCGCGCACTCGACGACGGACGGCTCGGTGCCTACGCCGTCGACGCGTTCGACACCGAGCCACCGGTTCTCGACAGGCTGCTCCGCCACGAGCGCACCATCATGACGCCGCACATCGGCGGCTTCACGGCGGCGAGCGTGCAGCGTGCCACCGACGCCGCCGTGGCCGCGCTCGTGACTGCGCTAGCCTCCTAGCAGACACGACGAGGAGCCCATGCCGACCGACCGGATCCCACCGCTGCTCGAGCGGCTCTCGAACGCGCGTCCTTCGCTGCGCCGCTCGGAGGCGAAGGTGCTCGACCTCGTGATGACGGATCCCCGCCTCGTCGTGGATTCCACGATGGCGGGAGTCGCCGCGGCCGCCGATGTGTCGGAGCCGACCGTCATGCGCTTCTCCACGAGTCTCGGCTTCGATGGCTTCCAGCAGTTCCGGCTCGCGCTCGCCGAAGCCCTCGCGCTGGGGCTCCCGGCGGGGTTGTCGACGATCGGGACCGACGACGACGCCCCGACGCTGACCGCGAAGATCTTCGACCACACTCTGAGCAGCCTTGATCGTGCCCGGTCGTACCTCGATCCCGACGCCGTCGACCGGGCTGTCGCGGCGATCCTGGAGAGCACGTCGATCGTGCTGATCGGCCACGGCGCCTCGGCAGTGATCGCGATGGATGCCGCGCAGAAGTCGGTGCTGTTCGGTGTGCCCTGTGTTGCGCCGGATGACCCGCATCAGTGGTTCATGAGCGTCGCGATGGCGTCACCGGAGACTCTGGTCGTCGCGATCTCGAACACGGGGTCGACCCGGTCGGTGCTCGAGATCGTCCAGCACGCCCACGATCGACGGTTGCGCGTGGTCGCCCTCACGGGCTCGGATGACACTCCGCTCGCCCGCCTGGCCGACATCGCGCTCGTCGTCAAGACCTTCGAGAACACCGACCTCTACACGCCGACCGTCTCGCGGCTGGCGGGTCTCGTGGTCGTCGACATTCTTGCCACCGCGGTCGCCGTGCGTCGCGGTGAGGCCCACGCGCAGGATCTCGCGCGTATGAAGTCCGGCCTGACAGCGTTCCGCCGAGACTGACTCTCACCCGCGCACCACCTGCGCGGCTGCCGTGCGCGGTACGGGACCTCGGGGTTCCTCGCTGTCCGGCGGCGTTGCCTCCCCTGTGTGGTGTGGCGAAAGCTTCCCCTCAGGCACTACAGGAAGTAGTGAGACTACCGATACTGGCGACTTTTGATGTTTGCGAGAGAAGTTCTGGCGCAGAAAGCGCCATTCATGTAGTTTCACTAAACAGAGCGACATCCGGTCGCTCGTCATCACTGGGGGCGGTGCCTGGGCGGCACCAACCGGTCCGCATGACGCTCGAACACGCCCGCCGACGCGGCGGCATCACACAAAGAGGTGTAAGTCATCAAAATGATGCAGATCAAAGAGCACACCCGGACGACGTCGAAGCGTCGGCTTGGGGCGATCGCGGCAACGACATTGGTCGCCACAGCCCTTCTCGTGGCTCCCGCTACCGCGAGCTTCGCTTCCGAGTACGACGTCGCGAATCCGTGTCCTGCGGTCGTCCCGACGGTCGTGGCGTCCAACGCAGGGTGGACGCGCCAGCAGACCGGTCAGGCGTGGGCGACGGCGAACCTCGCCGCTTCGCCTCGCGCCGCCACCTCCGAGTGGGTCACCATCACGGTGAGCGGCCAGCAGCTGAAGGCATGGGTGGACTACCCGCTCGGCACGGAGAAGGCGTCTGCGGTGATCGTCGGCCATGAGGTCTTCGGCCTGACGGACTCGACCCGCAACACCGCGGATCAGATCGCCGCCATGGGTTACATCGCCATCACGCCCGACTTCACCTCGGGACTCGGCCCCGACGGCACCGGAGATGTCCAGACCCTCGTCGCAAGCGACGGGCAGACCTCGACGCTGCTGACGTCGCTGTCGGACGACCAGATCAACGAGCGGTTCGACGCATGGGTCGACTATGCGAAGGGCCTGTCGCGCTCGAACGGTCTCGTCGACATCGTCGGGCTCTCGTGGAGCGGCGGCGCGGCGTTCCGCTACGCCCAGTCCGGGACGACGGACGTAAACGCGATCGCGGTGTTCTACGACGTCGGAGCGCCGACCGTGACGCAGGGCTGCCACCGCAACGACGGCCTGACCGACTACCCGGTCGACGATATCCGCGTGCCGATCTACGGCTTCTACGGTGAGACCGACACGCGAGCCACCGGCAGCGTGCCGCTCACCACCACGACGATGGCCGCGTACGGCAAGTTCTTCGATCCGGTGGTCTACGCCGGTGCGGACCACGCGTTCATGCGCGTCGGCTCGACGCCCACCGCGAACGCCGCCAACAAGGCGGCGGCGCAGGCGGCGACCACCCGACTGCAGGGCATCCTGGCTGCGTCGTTCGCCGGAAGCGGCGACACCGGCATCGACGTGGACGCGACGGTGCCGGCGGCCGCCCCCGGCTCCCTCGCGCTGACCGTCGCCGGAGACCACGTGACGCTCTCGCAGGCAGCAAATGCCGGCGACCACCTGCGCTTCATGGGGCAGCTCCCCGCCGTCACCGTGACCGACTCCCGCAGCGCCCAGCAGGCCGGCGCGGGCGGCTGGTCCGTCGCCGGTCAGGCGAGCGCGCTCACCGGGCCGATGGGCACGGTCGACGCCGACAATCTCGGCTGGGTCCCCTACCTGCTCACCACCCGTCCCGGGCTGGCCGCAGGCACGAGCGCGGTCTCCGCGCTCTCGGGCGGGGCCGGACTGTCGACCCCCGCGACGCTTGCCTCGGCCAGCAGCGCCGGACGCTACGGATCGGCCCAGATCGGCGCCGGGCTCTCCCTCGACGTCCCCGTCGACACGACGCCGGGGACGTACGGCGGCACCCTGACGGTGTCTCTGTTCCCGGTCGACTGACCCCCTGACCGTGGGGCCGGCCGGCGCTCCTCCGCCGACCGGCCCCACAACTCTCTTCCTGGAGGCCACCATGCGTTCGCGCTCCCTTCTGCCCGCATCGGCTGTCGTCACCGCAGCGATCCTGATCGGGCCGCCGCTCACCGTGCACGCCGACACCACACCGTCGCCGACCCCGTCGCCCTCGGAAGCGTCGGTCACCTGGGCAATCGGTCCCGCCGCGGTCGAGGGCAGTGACGACCGGGTCTCGCTGCGCTATGAGCTGGACCCGGGCGCGAACGCGACCGACGCCGTCACCGTGACCAACTTCAGCGACACCGACGAGGTCTTCCACATCTACGCCAGCGACGGCGTGTTGTCGGAGGACGGCAACTTCGACCTGCTTCCCGCCGGTACCGAGCCTGCCGACGGCGGATCCTGGGTGACGCTGACGGCCGTCGACGGCGCATCGGCGTCTCCCGACGGCGGACTCATCCTCGCCATGGCCCCCGCCTCGACCGCGACCATCCCCGTCGAGATCTCCGTGCCCGACAACGCCGCACCCGGCGACCACCCTGCCGGCATCGTGGCCGAGCTCATCCCCGGGTCGACGTCCGACGTGCAGTTCGCCTCGCGCGTCGGTGTCCGCATCCATCTCCGCGTCACCGGAGAGGTGGCCGTGCAGGCGGTGCCCGCGGTGGCCGAGGAATCCTGGACCCCGTCGTGGAACCCGTTCGCACCCGGCATCGTCACGGTGACGTACACCACGACCAACACCGGCAACGTCCGGGTCGGAACAGCCTCAGATGTCGCAATCACCGGGCCGTTCGGAGTCGCCGGAGCATCTCGATCGGACGCGCAGCGCGAGATCCTGCCATCCGGATCCTCCACGACCACGACCGAGCTCGAGGTGTGGCCGCTGTTCCTCGCACTCGGGACGATCACCACCACGCCGTCCGTTGTCGGCGACGACGACATCGACGCCGGCCTCTCCCCCGCGAGCACATCCTTCACGGTGTGGACGATTCCGTGGTCGCAACTGGTTCTGATCGCCCTCGTCGTCGGCGGATTCTTCCTCGTCCGCATACTCCGCGCACGTGCGGCCGCAAGAACCCAGGCGCGCATCGACGAGGCCGTCGCACGCGCCCGGGCGACGGATGCCCCGGCATCCGATCCCGACTCCGACCTGTCCATTCCCGAATCAGAACAACATCACGATGAGGTGACCCGATGAATCATGAGGACAGCGCACAGCTCGCCATGCGAGCCGGCAGGACCAGACGACGCCTCAGAGGGGCGAAGCTCATCGCAGGGCTCGCGGCGACGACCGCGGTATGCCTGCTCGCGGCCGGCGTCCCCGCCGCCAACGCCGACGAGGACAACGTCGTCCTCACCGTCGCGGGCGCGCCGGCGGCGAGCACATACGACCGGATGAACGGCGGCAACGGCGACTACGCCTTCACCTACACGCTCCTGTGGAGCGACATGCTGTTCGCCTCCGACGAGCGGGGCAACTACACGCCGTGGCTGGCAACCGACATGGGGACCTGGTCGGCGGACTATCTGACCTATACGGTGTCGATCCGGCACGACGTCACCTTCCAGGACGGTACAGCGCTCACCGCGGACGACGTCGCCGCGAGTTTCAACCGCCTCCGCAGCGAGACACCGCTGAGCTCGGTGTCGCCATGGAACGACTACGTGACCGCCGCGACCGCGACGGGCACCTACGAGGTCACTCTCGACTTCCGGGTGCCGATGCCCAACTTCTACGGGCAGGCGTCGATGTTCCCGATCATCCCCGCCGAACACGTTCGTACGGGGGCGACCGACACGACGTTCTGGAAGCATCCGATCGGCAGCGGCCCGTACGCGTTCGACCCCGCGGACGCGACCAACATGACGCTGGTCCGCAATGACGCCTGGTGGGGCTGGGGTGTCGAGGGCGACAGCAATGTCGATCGGATCGTCTTCTCCACCGCCGGCGGCGACCCTGCGATCCATGCGGCGGCTGCGGGCGACGCCGACATCGTGATGCGGGTGGCGCTCGGTGCGAGCAGCGCCGTCGACGCGGCTGTCGCGGCGGGCGCCGTCGACGTGCCGCACTCCTACGACAAGCGCGAGTACATGGCCTACACGATCGCACGTGCCGTCAAGGACGGGAACTACATCGCTGCGGCGAGCGCGTATGACAGCGCCGGCCAGCTGCAGCCGGGTGTGACCGTGCAGCCGGGGCTGTTCGCGGATGAGCGGCTGCGGGAAGCCGTGTCTCTCGGCCTGGATCGCGCGGCACTCGCCACGCTCCGCGGCGGTGAGGTCGAGCTGTGGTCGGGATCGCCCGGGGTCATCGGCTACGACGACCGTCAGCCGTACGAGTACGACCCCGAAAGGGCGCGGCAGCTGCTCGCCGATGCCGGGTACGACCCGAACACGGTCGTCTACATGTTCGCCGAGAATGCCGCGTTCCTCACCGCCGTCACCCAGATGCTCGGGCAGATCGGCATGAAGGTCGAGCCCACGGCATTCAATCCGCTCAACACGAACACCTGGGCTGCCAACGCGCAGAAGCCCGCCGACCTGAACTCTCAGGCGTTCAACGCGCGCAATGCCGAGACCATGAATGAGCTCACCGGTCTCATCGCCGCGGACAGGCAGAACACGGGATACATGCTGACCGACGAGGGCAAAGCGGTGAAGGCAATCATCGACCAGGCCGTCGTGACGCCCGAGCTCGAGTCCTCCGGCATCCGCCACGAGATCTATCAGGCGATGCGCGACCAGTACGCGCCCTTCGCCTGGATGTACCTGCTCGGCAACCGCTATGTCGTCGCCGGCGATGTGGTCGGCTATCGGATCATGGGGTATCCGAGCCTTGACCTTCGCTTCGTCACTGTGGGGGCCGTCGCCTCCGGCGGGGTGGATGTCGAGGCCACGGTCCCGGCCGACGCGCCGGGCACGCTCGCACTCACCGTCGCCGACTACGGCGACCACGTCACGCTGGAGCAGGGAGAGAACGCCGGCGACCGCCTCCGGTTCACGGGTTCACTCCCCCAGATCACCGTCACCGACGCTCGGAACCCGCAGCAGGCAGGATCCGGCGGATGGGCCGTGACCGGCCGGGCGGGCGACTTCGTCTCGGCGACGGGAAGCGTGGACTCCGGGCACCTCGGGTGGAATCCGCAGGTGACGACCGCGCGCGCCGGCGTCGAGGCCGGTGGCTCCGTCGCCACGACCCTGAGCGGCGGCACCGGCCTCAGCATGCCGGCGTCACTCGCCACGGCCGACGCGGCGGGCCGCTTCGGCTCAGTACAGCTCACCGCCGGTCTGACGCTCGACCTCCCGGTCGACACCGCTCCGGGCATGTACAGCGGGACCGTGACGGTCTCGCTCTTCCCCGTCGACTGACACCATCCGGGGCCGGGCGACGAGATCGTCGACCGGCCCCTTCGTGAGCAGGGATGCTGTGGCGCTCGGCCCTGCGCGGAATCAGGCGGCGGCGGTTCCGCGGTGCGACTGCGCGAATGTCCAGAAGCCGGTCCCGTCGTGGCCGGTGTCGAAGGGTGCATCGTGTCCATTGCCGTCGCCGCGGCCGAAGTACCTGTTCTCCATCCAACTGAAGCGATCGCCGGTCCGGCCGCCGTATGCCTGCGCGAGACGATGGAGCGCGCCTTCCAGCTCGTCCAGAGTCGCGTGTTCGTCCGCGAAGGTCGCCGCGGCATCTGCGATCGCGACCGCGAAGCTGTCGTGATAGTCACGCGTCACCCACATCGCGCCGGAGCTGATATCGCTTCCGTCCCCCTCGACCGACACCGCCACCGCGGCGAGCGCATCCCGCGCCATCTGGATGGCGGCCGCGAGCGCAGGGCGTGCACCGTCGCCCCGCGAGAACCCGATCGTGATGCCTGTCGGCGACAGCCACTGGATCATCGGCGCCACGGTCTCGCCCAGCATGGCGATGGCGCGGATGGGCTGCGAGGGCCGGTTCCAGGCCTCGGCGTACTGCAGGGTCAGGCGCGAGTCGACGATGGCGGCTCCGTCGACCGTGCCGGCCACCTGACCGTCCGCGGATTCGGTGACCGCGACCTCGACGTTCCGCGGGGTCGCGCGGGCGAGATGCCAGCCAGCGGCATCCTTCCAGTACCGGACGACGTCCTGGTCCCGCGGGGCGCCTTCCACGTTCGCGACAGGGAACCGCAGCGTCGACGGGTCCGGCTTACCAGTGCTCGTATCCCCGCGGCCTCCGAGGGTGATCATGATCGCCGCAGCATCGTGTCGGACGGTGCGCGCGAAGGCCACGTCGAAGATCGTCGCATCGAGGCCGACGATGAGCCCGTCGACGAGCGTGAGGCGGTAGGTCAACCCACGGAGCTTGGTGATGTCGTCGACATAGCCTACGACGGCCTCGTCGTAGGTCTTGTTCTCGCCGTTGAAGAGCACCTGCACGTTCCATGACCAGGTGCCGTCATCGTTCAGCCACAGTGCGCGATCGCCGTTGATGTCGATCCGTTCGGCGGTGAAGGTGCCGTCGTCGCGCGGAGTCGGCACGGCTGTGTCGTTGATTCTGACTCCGTCGGCGGCGATGAGGGCCGCGAGTCCGCGCGCCGCGTCTCCCCCGGGGAACAGCGCGTCATAGACGGGAGCGGCGATGCCGATCACGCCGTCAGCCGCGATCGTCCTGGTCTCAATGCGTCCGGATACCGATGGGAGACGTTCATGCATGCTGCGACGGTAGCCGCATCGGCAGCTGGCGGGGCGCTCTGGCCATGCAAGATAAGCCTGCGACGCGCTATCTCGAAACCGCGGCTTCCGGGGGCATCACGCACCTATGGGCTGCCGCCCATGGCACGGTGATGAGCTCGAGCAGCTGCAGAGCATCGTCGAGGCGCCGGCAGCGGTGTCGTGAGGCAGCTACCGCGGCTGATCGGAGTTCGGGTCCGCGACGTACACGAGGCCGTCACCGGTAAGGCTGAGCTGCTGCTCGCCGGACGCGTACAGTGCGCGGCCCGCAGTGAGCGTCACGGCGCCGTCCCCGCCGGCGACGGTGACGGTCCCCGCTGTTACGATCGCCACCGTCGGGTGAGGCGTGGATAGCGAGGTGGGCATCGATTCGATCGAAGCGACCCGCCGGAGCCGGAAGTCCGGGACATCCGGCGTGAACGTGGTGACACGTTCGGAGGTGCTGACGGGCTCCAGGATCCTCGGCGGGCCCGGTGTCGGGTCAAGGATGCGGAGGAGCTCGGGCACATCGACGTGCTTGGGGGTGAGGCCCCCGCGGAGGACATTGTCGCTGACTGCCATCACTTCGACGCCGAGTCCCTCGAGGTAGGCGTGGAGCGTGCCGGCCGGCGCATACAGGACCTGTCCCCTGTCGAGGGAGACCAGATTCATCAGTAGCGCGACGATCACGCCCGGGTCACCCGGGTAGCGCTCCGCGATCACTCGCACAGCTTTGACCTCTGACGCGAACTCCGTGGCCTCCGCGTCGTGGACTGCGGCGATCAGCGCCGGGATGGGGGCCTCACCCGAGAGCAGCCACTGGATCACGTCTCGGAGGATGTCTGGCGGGTTGTGGCCGTTGAGCCGGGACCCGAGCGACTCAGCGGCGGGACCCAACTGAGTCACCAGCCGCCGAGTGGCGTCGAGGTCACGCAGCCCGGCGAGTGCGGTGAAGCCGTCGTTGACGGCCGCCAGGACTTCCGGCTTGTGGTTGTCGTCTCCATAGTTGCGGGACGCGGCCGAAAGCGGCACGCCAGCCGCCTCCTCGCGCTCGTACCCTTCGACCGCCTGGGCCTTCGAGGGGTGCACCTGAATGGAGAGCGGGGCCGCGGCGGCAAGCAGTTTCACGAGGAACGGCAGCCGCTCGGTGGCCAGATCCGGGAGAGGCTGCCCGTCTATGGCGCACGCCGGAGAAGCGGGATGGTCGCCGAACCAGATTTCAGCTTCCGGCGAGCCGGTGGCGGGCCGGCCCTGCATCTCGGCGATCAGCGTGGTCGATCCCCACGCGTACTGTCGCGGGGTGTTGGTGATCTCGATCAGCATGGTCGGATGCTCATTCCTTGAGGGTTGGAGTACGGCGACCCAAGCGGCCGGTCGCGTCGACGTCGCCGGACAAACCGGGCAATCGGCCCGACTCGTGTTGTCAGGCTGACGAGGCGATCCTTCTCGACGCGCGTCGCTCACTCAAAGCGAGGACCCGCGATCTGTTCGAGAAGCGGGTCTGGGGCGAGACTCGAGGTGAGGACGGCGAGCGGGTGTGTGTCCGACAGACCCGCGAGAAGCTCGGCTCCGTCGATGCCCTCCCCCACCTCGGCCTCGATGTTGACACCCGGGTGCCGCGCGGTCATGAGCGATGTGAACTCATCCGCGACGGGCTGGGACTGGAAGAGTCCCCCGATGGGAACAACGGAGCGAGCACCTGCCGTGTCACCGCTGCAGCCTGCCTTCTCGAGCGCGGCTGCTGCCGACGCAACGAGCTCGGCTGCTCCGTCGACCACGATGCGGTGGGCGACCTCATCGCGCCCCGACAGCTCGCTGACCGCGCGAGCGAAGTCGGCGATGATTCTCACGCGATCAGGGTCGGCCTGCAACGTCATATAGGCCTCGGCAAGGTTCGGCCAGCGCGCACAGACGACCTCGGTCAACGCCGTTGCCGGGCCACGACCGTCGTAGGCCCGCATGACGTCGTCGAGGGCGCGCCGCCCGAACCAGTAACTGCTCCCCGCATCGCCCATGATGTTCCCCCACCCGTCGACGCGGGCGACGCCCAGGGGTCCGACAGCGAGCGTAACGACACCAGTGCCGGCGGCGACGACAGCGCCATCTCGAAGCCCCAAAGCACCCAGAAAGGAGGTGATCGAGTCGTGGGCGACAAGAATGCGGCCAGCGGCGACGGCACCCAGTTCACTCCGGAGCCAAGCCGCGTGACCCTCCTCATGGAGCAACCCGGACGCGCCTACGGCGATGACCGCCGGCACCCTTCGGGCACGCGCCGTCGTCTCGTGGATAATCGCAGCGATCTGGGGAAGAACGGGTCGATCCGTCACCACCCCAGGAAAAGCCGCTTCGGTCGGCGATTCCCCGAGACCACGGATCCGGACCTTGGTCGATGTCTGCCCGGCGTCGATCGCGAGCGTGATCACGACGCCTTGGTCGAGAATGCGGCGTCGAACGCCGCAGCGGGAGGCGTGATCGCGTTGAGCTTGCGCACGAACTCGATCGCCTCGGGGGCG
>NZ_JAUZUR010000009.1:0-124544 GCF_031844125.1 Microbacterium sp. PRC9 | reverse complement strand
GGCGCCACCGCCCTCTCTGCCTATCTATTGAGGCGTCACTCCGCGCTCGCCTGGCGGCGGCGGTAGGCCGCGAAGGCGACCGTCGCGATGCCGGCGAGGAGCACGGCACCACCCGCGACCGCGAACATCGGGCTGATGCCGCCACCCGTGACCGCGAGGGCCTCGGGGTCGGTCGACGCCGGCGTGCCGGTGGTCGGGGTCGACGGGTCGTCGCCACCGCCGACGGGCGGGTTCGCGCAGACCGCAGAGGCCTCCGGGTAGAAGACCTCGGTCGAGTACGACGGGTTCACCTCGAAGCGCACCGTCACACCCTTGCGGGTCCAGTCGTAGTTGCCGTCCGTCTTGACGTACTCACCGTTCACGAGCTCCCAGCCGGGCCACATCTTCGGCGCGACGTTCGAGGCACCGGGCCACAGCAGCGTGCCGCTGAGAGGCTGGTTGTCGGCCACGAAGTTCTCGCCGCCCTCGGTCGGGTTCACGAAGGTGATGGTGACGGGGTTGCCGTCCTCGGTCTCGAAGCCCTCGGGCAACGAGACCTCGTAGCCGAGGAACGGAACATCGCCGACACACACCGACTCGATCTCACCGGGAACCAGGTCGCAGGCCTCGCCGATCTCCTCGCTGGTGAGGTCACGGGTCTGGGTCTCCTCCGTCTTGGTGACGGTGGGCACCGCGGTCCCCTCGTCGTTGTAGGCGTAGGTCGTCGTGGTCTTCTCGCGCGTCTGCGTGACGGTCGTGTCTCCGCACACCCAGTCGCCGTCCTTCCACTCGGAGTGCTTCGGGTCCTCGACGGGCAGAGGGCATTCCTTCTTCTCCGCCGCCGTCATCGGGCGCTTCTCGTCCTTGGTCGTGGTCTCGGGCGTGCCGAGCACCCACTTCTCGCCGTTCCAGGCGAAGGGGGTGATCGTCGTGGTGGTGGTCGTGCTGACCGAGGTGCTGGTGCAGTCGTAGGTCGACGCCGGGGTGATCGTCTTCACCGGGTCAGGCTGACCCGGTCGGCAATCCTCGCTGGTGGGTGAGAGCTTCGTCAGACTCGGCACCTTCCACGTGATCTGAGCGCCCTCGGTGAAGACAGTGCGGTCCTTGGGGGCAGCGGTCCAGGTCGTCGAGCCGTCCTCGTTCTTCGTGGAGGTCCAGTTCGCGTCGTCGCTCGGGGTGACCGAGCCATCGGCCGCGCACGTCGGCGCGGTGTACGACAGCGAGGGGGTCACGACCGCCGGGGGCGCGTCCTCTTCGCCGCACTCAAGGTCGGGCCACGTGTCCGTCTCGTTCGTCTGGACGAAGGAGATCGTGTACGCGTCGGTCGGGATCAGCGCCGAGTACTTCCAGTTGATGACACCCGACTTCACCTCGGCCTTAGTGAGTGGCCGCGTCGATCCGTCGGAGAAGCGCAGGCCCAGCGTGTTCCAGCCACCCTGGATGTTCTGGTCCACGTAGGCGTTGACCTGCTTGGCCTTCGCGTAGCTGATGTTGATGTGGTCGCCGTTCTTCAGCGCCCGGTGGTAGTCGACGACGATCGCGGTGCAAGTGAGATCCTGCGACGGCGCCTCAGGCTGCGGGGTGTCGGGCGTCTTGCCCTTGCAGACGATCCAGTGGGACACGTCCGCCTGGTTGTTCTTGTTGGGCGGCGACGCGTACGCGACCCCCGCCTTCGGGTGCACGATCACGTTGTTGTAGTCGGATCCGCCCTTGATGACGAGCAGCTCCCAGTGATCGCCGTACCAGTCCTTGCCGTAGGCGTTCAGTGTGACGGTCTTGCCGCCGTCGGTGATCTTCCCGTGGCTCGTGCTCCCCTTGGCCGAGTAGCACACCGCGCCGTGGTCGGCATAAAGCTTGGCCCAGTAGTCCGTGTGGTTCGTCTCGGAGCTCCACGGCTCCAGCTTTCCGACCTCGCCCTTGAGCACCGGCTCGGTCGCCGTCGCGCCGGCGGTCACCAGAGGCGCCACCACGAGTGCGGCGGCGACCAGCGCCCCAGCGAGTGCTTTCCATGTTCGCTTGCGCAATGCAGGCACAGCGTTCCTCCCCTATTCGGCGCCGAGGCGCCGTCCCAGCGGCGCGCCGAGGCGCGCCGTTCATCCCAGCGGCACGCCGGAGCGCGCCGTACTTCCCAGCGACGCGCCGAAGCGCGCCGTACATCCCAGCGACGTGCGGGGGCACGTCGGTACTTCCGCGGTACGGGGGTACCGCGTTCCTTCGATGCGCGGGGGCGCACCATTCACCCGTCGGGGGAACGAGCGTCAGACCCTCACCCGGTTCGGGCCGAGGGGGATCCGGTTTCCGCGACCTTCCCGAAGGCCGCGGGACAGGCGGATGACCGCCCGTTCGTGCAGGCTATCGCGGCACGCCCCGATGAGCGAAATCGACGCGCGAAGGGATGCTGCGGGCCGAGGCATCCGTCCTCTCTCTTGTGCCGACGCACGAACGAGCCCCTCGCCTTTGGGGTGCGAGGGGCTCGTTCGTCCGGCACGAAGAGGCGGGCCGGAATCGGGTGAGAGAGCGGGCCTTGGGGCGGTCCCCCTCTCTCACACGGTCGGTCAGATGGTGGCCTTGACCTCTCCGCGCCGGCGGCGGGTGACGATCAGCATCGTCGTGCCTCCGAGCAGAGCGAGCAGGCCGAGGAGCACCAGGAGCGGCGGCAGCTCGCCACCGGTCGCCGGCAGCGCCGAGAGCAGGACGATGGCGTCGTCCGAGTCTCGACCCTTGTCATCCGGGTTTCCGAAGGTGTGGTAGTCGACGACCGCCACGTTGGTGATCGAGCTGGCCTTCGACCCTGGGTTCACCGTCGCGGCCAGGGTGATGGTCGGAGCCGCGGTGGCTCCTTCCGTCGCGCCCTGGGGCTGCAGCGGTCCGAACAGCTCACAGGTCAGCATTCCGCCGTAGCCGGCGCTGTTCTGGCCCGTGACCTCGCAGGAGGTCCAGTTCGGGAACACCGTGTCGTCACCCTTGCCGGTCCAGGTCACGTTCGTGATCTTGATGTCGGCGGGAATGGCGTCAGTGACGACCACGGCGTCGGCGGCGGAGTCGGCACTCTTGTTCTCCACGGCCAGGCTGTAGGTGAACGAGGCCCCCGGATCCGTCTTCTCCACGCTCGCCGTCTTCTCGATCTGGACGTCGGACTGACGAGCCTGCTCGCAGGCGGCCGTCGACTCCGGGTACTCGATGTCGAAGGCGATCGTCGGGTTGACCGAGAAGGTGACCGTACTCTGACCACGCCAGGCGAAGTCGAGCTCGCTCGGGTCGAGGATCAGACCGTTGAAGACGAAGAACCCCGCGTCCTCCGGTGCATACTCCAACCCGTCCTCGGGGTTGATGTAGCCGCCGTTGGGTCCGTAATCCGACGCCTCCAGAGCGCGCCAACCCGGGTAGTCCACCGCGACCGGCGGGTTGCCGACGAACTGGCTGCCCGGCCACTGCACCGTTCCGGTGACACCGGCAGGGTTCGAGAAGAACTCGTCGATGGACACACGGTGGCTGGGGTCCTGCGGATCCTCAGCCGTGACCCACTCGCCGCTCACCGGGAGCTGCGCCAGCGCGGACGAGACGCGGATGTCGTACACGAGCTGAGCCGTGTCGCTGACGCACGCGGTGTAGACCACGCCCGTCATCTCCCGCACCTCGATGGTGAGGTCATCGCAGTTCGGGGCGAACTCGCCGCCGTCGAACGGGCCCTCGATCTGGTCGGCCGCGGTGTCGACACATGCCTCGTTCTCGAGCTCGTCGAGCGGCTCGGGTGCCGTCGGCACCGGTGCGCCCGGATCGCTCGACGAGACCGCCGGCTGCGGGTTCAGCACGACCGTGATCGTGACCTCCACCGTCTCGCCGACGGCGATCGACGCGATCTCGAGGTCGAGGACGTCGTTCTCCTGCTCGCCGGCATTCTCGGTCCAGCCCGGTTCGAGACCCCAGTCGACACCCTCAGGCAGCGAGACCGACTGGATGTCCAGGCGGGCGTTGAAGTCCGCGTCACGGACGTGGACGTCAGTCGCCGTGCGGGTGCCGTGGTTCGTCACTTCGAGGATGTAGTCGAACGGAACTCCCGGCTCGACAGACTCGGAGCTCGCCGCCTTGACGATGCCGACGTCGTCGACGTGGATCGTGCCACAATCCGCGTCGGTGTCGGAGTCCTCGCCGACGGTGACCGTCGCCGAGTTCACGATTCCGATGCCGTCATCCTCAGGGCAGCTGTCCGCGGTCGTGGGCGCCTTGTCGATCACGACGTGCACGACCACGGTGTAGACCGCGTCGCTGTCGCTCTCGGCGTACGGCGGCAGCTCCGCACCGGTCGCGAGGTCGGCCGTCAAGCTCTCCTCGAGATCGAACTCCCCCTCGGTCGGACCGGTCCACGAGGCATCCAGGTAGCGGACACCGTCAGCCGGCTCGTCCAGCGTGTCGGTGAGGTCGTACTCGATGGGCACCACCACGCTGTTGTTGTGCACGGTGATCTTGTAGGTCACGTCCCACGTGCCATCGGGGCGCTGCACCGAGCTCACCGCCGTCTTGTCGAACTCAAAGCCCTGGTCGACGTGCGAGTTGACGATCGTGCAGACCACGTCCTCGCCCTTGTCCAGGCCTCGCAGACCGGCGACACCCGGCGAGCTGTTGCTCAGGGTCACCGCCCCGGCCTTGTCAGAGGTGCACGACCACAGACCGGCGCTGAACTCGTTCAGCCCGGGCACTTGGCCGACCACTGCCTCCGAGAGCCCGAACGGAACGTCCGCCGTGACGAGCGTCTTCGGCACATCGCCGCCGGCACTGGTCACCGTCGGGTTCGCTCCGACCGTCGGCGTCGCGCTGAGCTTCCAGTTGGTGTCTGCGACCACCGCCGGCGACACCACCTTCAGCAGTGTGATCGTCGGTCGCTCGGCGGTGTTGGTGAACTCGCACCAGACGGGCTCGTTCGGCATAGTGAACGAACCGCTGCGCGCGTCCGCAGCAAGCACGACCTCTTCATCGGCCGTCGTGCAGACCAGCGTGCTGGTGTAGTCGGATGCCGCACCCTTGAGCACGCTCACCGTCTCCTTCACCGTCACCTGGGCGCCGATGAGTCCCTCCGCCGTTGCCTCGTTCTCGACGTCGGTGAACGAACCCACCGAGCCGTTCGACGTGGACGTGGCGGTGTCGCTCGTCTGTGCGGTGATGTCGAGCTTCGCGGTGTCGCCCGCCTGGCCGTTCACCCACGTCTTGAGCAGGTGCACGGTCGCCGTCTGCGACTGGTTCACGAAGCGGCACCAGATGCCATCACCGGTCACCTTGAGAGTAAACGCCCGGCCGTCGGTGCCGACCGGCGTCTTCTCACCGCCGGTGCAGACCGAGGTCGACGCGTACACCCCGGCCCCTGTCACGACCTCCTTCATCGGGATGACGGCGCCGATGCGGACGTCAGCCTTCACGAAGTGCGTCGTGTCGTCGAAGTCCTTCGGCGACGCCTGCAGGTAGCTCGACACCGCGTCGAGGAGCGGCCCGCTCTCAGGCGTGATCGACAGCGTGGCGCTGTCGCCCGGGAGTGCGTCGATCCACCGCTTGCTCAGCACGACGGGGACCTTGATGGCGGTGTTGGTGAAGGTGCAGACCACGTTGGCGCCCGGCGCCACGAAGTCGAGCGCGCGCCCCGTGCCGGCGGCATCCACGCCCTCACAGGCGTAGGTGCTGGCGTACCGGCCGGTGTTCACCGCATCGTCGATCACCTCGGCGATGTGGACGGCCTCGCCGACCCGCACCGTCTTGGTCACGACGTTCGCGTCGAGCTCGTTAGGCGTCGCGGCAGACGAGACACCCTCGGTGACCCCGATCGACAGCTTCGCCGAGTCGCCTACGAACGCGTTGCTCCACTGCTTGGCGACGGTGATGTCGATCTTCTTCGCGGTGTTCGTGATCGTGCAGACCACGTCACCGGTGACGGTGATCTCACCGACCGTCCGGCCGTTGCCGCTCGTCTGGTTGTCGCACGACCAGGTCGAGTCGTAGCGTCCCTGGTTGTCGGCATCGGTGATGGTCTCCTTGAGGGTGACCTTCTCGCCGAGACGGACGCTCACCTGCGAGTACGTGTCGTCGATCCCGTCGGTGCCAGAGGCGACCGAGGTGTCGGAGTCCGTCGCAGCTCCCGTGATCGAGAGGTGCGCTTCATCGCCCTCGAAGGCGCCGACCCAGTTCTTCTTCAGCGTGACGACCGCCCGGCCGGCGGTGTTCGTGAACGTGCAGACCACGTTGGCGTCCGGAACGGTGAGACCGAAGGACTGCACCGCCCCCGTCGCGCCCGTCGTGCACTCGTACGCCGTCGAGTAGGAGCCGACTCCGGTCACCGATTCGGAGAGCGTCACAGCGTCACCGACGCGAACCTGCGTGGTGGCGGTGTGCCCGTTGTCGGTGAACGTGGGGCCGGACTGCGCGGTCACCGTCGACGTGTTCGTCGGCGTGCCGCCGTAGAGCTTGCCACCCTGGCCGGCGGCGATCGTCAGATCGGCCTTGTCCCCGGTGATCGCGTCGACCCACGCCTTCTTCAGCGTGACGTCGTGCTTGCGAGCCGTGTTCGTGAAGGTGCACGACACGTTCGGTCCCTCCGCGGCCGTGAACGTCGCCGTGCGCTGGTCGACGGAGAGCTGCTCTTCGACGGTCGTGCAGCCGGCTGTGGTGTCGTACGTCCCCTTGTTCTGACCGAGGGTCTCCTTCACCGTCACCGCCTCGCCGACGCGGACGGTCTTGACGACGACGTTCGGAATCGTCTGCGTTGCGGTTCCATCAGCCGTCGCGGTCGCAGCCTGCCCGTTGATCGAAAGAGATGCGGTGTCGCCCGCGAAGGCGTCCTTCCACACCTTGTTGACAGCGACATCGATGGTCTTCGCCGTGTTGGTCACGGTGCAGACCATGTTGCCGGTCACGGTGATCTGCGTGTCGTGCGCGCAGTCCCAGGTGGCGGTGTAGCGGCCGTCGTTCGACGTCGGCAGCTCCTCCGAGAGGGTGAGCTTGTCGCCGATGCGGACCACGACCTGCGCGAATTGCGACGAGGTGCCGTCGCCCTCAGGGGCCACCGCATCTGCTGTCGACGTCTTCGCGCCGTCGATCTTCAGCTTGGCGATGTCGCCCTCGAATGCGTTCACCCAGTTCTTCTTGAGGGTGACCGTCGCCTTGGCCGTCTCGTTCTTGAAGGTGCAGACCACGTTCTGGTCGGGCATGCGGTCGAGGGTGTAGGCGTACACCGTCGCGCCCGGCGTGACACTCACGGTCGGCGTGCACGAGAACGTGGTGGAGTACTGCCCGTTGCTCGGCGTGGTGAGGGCCTCGCCGAACTGCACCGTCTCCCCGACGCGTACCGTGGCCGTCGCGACGTTCACGCCGTCGAGCTGCGATCCGGCGGCGCCGGTCGCGGTGCTCTTCGCACCATCCGCGTCACCGGTCAGCGACAGCTGCGCCGAGTCGCCCTGGAAGGCGTCGACCCACTGCTTCTGCAGCTTCACCTCGCGTGTCTTCGCGGTGTTCGTGAACGTGCACTGCACTCCCGCCGCGGACGCGGGGTACTGCGGCACGGTTACCGAACCGCTCAGGTCGGTCTTGTCGGTGATGGTGGCGCCGACGCAGGTGAGAACCGAGCCGTAGAGGCCGCGGTTCTGCGCGCCCAGCACCTCCGAGAGGTCCAGCTTCGACCCCGGTGCAACACTCACAGAGACGACGGGACCATCCGTCGGCGCCGTCGACGTGGCGCTGTTCTGGGCCGCGCCCTTGATGAACAGCTGCGCCGTGTCGCCATCGAACGAGTTCACCCAGTCCTTGGTCAAGGTGACCGTTGCGAACGGGATGTTGATGAAAGCGCTCGTGATGGTCGGGTCGGCCGCGCCGTCCTTGATCTCGAACGTCCGGGCCGTCGGGTCGAGCACGTAGCCCTGCGGTGCCGCACTTTCGACCACCGAGTAGGTTCCGGTGGGGAGCCCTTCGACGGTGATCTGGCCGTTCGCGAGATTCGTGTCGCGCCCCGCATTGTCGGTCACCGTGATCGGCGCGTCGTCGAGGTTCCACGGATCCTGCGCAGCGTCACCTCCTGTGGCGGTGATCTTGAAGGTCGCCCCACTCAGGAGCGGGTTGTCCGCAGCGGCGCTGCGCTTCTCCCAGGAGACACTGCCGAGCTCGTTGGCGAAGGTCACCGTCTCGGACTCCGCCTCGCCGAGCGTCACAACCCGCGGATTGTTCGAAGTCGGCAGGAGGTACCCGGGGGGCGCCCCAGTCTCGGCGACCGTGTACTGCCCGGGCTCGATGCCCTCGATAACGATCTCGCCGTCGGCATTGGTGGTGCCGGTGAAGGTGCCCACGCCGTCGGTCGGGTCGGGCGAGACGGTGAACTCAGCACCGGCCAGCGGGTTGCCGTCGGTATCGGTCTTGAGGATCGTGAGCGTGGCACAGGTGGACGGAATGTTGATCGCGACCGGGTCGATCCAGTCAGCGAGCGACGACGTCTCGGAGGGCGACTGGCTAGAACGCACGTTCAGCACGCCGAAGTTGCCGCTGCAGTCCTCCTCGCCGAGCAGGGCGGTCAGATCGATCGCGGCTTCGGCGAAGATGCCGGCCTCGAGTTCCTCCGCGCCCGTGAGGCGGTTGATCGGGCCCTGATTGACCTGACCGACGAAGCCTGCGAGTGAACCCAGGGACTCCCAGCTGTCGCCGTCCCAGATGTCCGCGCCCACGAGAGAGAGGGTTGCGTTGCCGTTCTGCACGATCGTCAGGCGGAGATCCCCGGCTGTTCGGGTCGTCACCGGCCCGAAGTCGTTGTCTTCCTGGTTCAGCTCCACGTGGTAGGCCACCGAGCCCTCGTTCGTCTCGCGCTCGAAGCCGAGGTATGCGTACACGTGCCCGCCCACGGTCTGCGTGTACGCGTACACGTTGCCTATGTCCGTCTTCGATGAGCCCGATCCGCTGTTCAGCATCGTCTGCGCGGCACTCCAGGGCCAGTTCGCCTCAGACGCACCCTGGTCGAACTGCTCGGGATCGTCGAACCCGTCGCTTGCCACCGGCTGACCGCCGACGTTCGACCAATCCAGGGTTCCGTCGCCGTCGAGGCACAGGTTGCCGTCGATCTCGAAACCAGCGACAGGCGACCCCGCGGCCGGCCAGCCATCACAAGCAACCAGCGCCAAAGGTGCGGCATCGGGCTCGGCGAGGGGTGCAGCGAGCGCGGCGAACGGAGCGTCGCCTTCGGGCGCTGTCTCCTCAGGCACCGTGGCTTCGGGTGCTGCCGCGACGGGCTCTTCGACCGCGGGCTCCTCCGCGGCCGGTTCCTCCGCAGGCGGCGGGGGCGCAGCATCCGTCGATGTCGTGTCTGTCGTCGTCGCCTCTGTGGTGGCGGCGGGGTCGGGGGTGGTCACCTCCTCCGCCGATGCCGGGGACATCCCCGAGAACACAAGAGAACTCGCCACGATCGCGGCGAGGCCCCCCACGTACCAGCGGTTCTGGAGCGCGATTCGACGCTCCTCAGTCCGCTCCTGACGCATGCGGCGGCGCGGACCCTCAGACTTCGAGGCGCGCACGAAAGTACGACTGAACATCAACTTCACCCTTGGTCGAAACGACACAGGGTGCCCCAAGTAGAGGCCCCTCCCAGCACGTCACGACTCGCTGTGAGTTGATGAACCCCAGAACCCAGGGATCCCAAATCCCCGAGGTTCGGCTATCTCCCCAAACACGAGCCGAAACGTGTTCCCGCTGGCAAAGGTATGCCCGGCATCCGTGCGCGTCAAGTAACGCGTTGAAAACGGATGCCGGGCGGCTGGAGAGGACGGGCCCTTGGGGGATGCCCGCCCTCTCCAGGGATCACAGCGTCGGCTTGACCTCTCCGCGTCGGCGGCGCGAGACCGCGACCACGGCAGCGCCCGTGAGCATCACGACCAGGCCGAGCAGGATGATCGGCAGCATCGGGCTTCCACCCGTCGCCGGCAGCGACGACAGCAGCACGGTGGCGTCGTCCGAATCGCGGCCCGGGTCATCCGGGTCGCCGAACGTGTGGTAGTCCACCACCGCGATGTTGTTGATCGTGTTCGCCTTCGACGCCGGGTTCACCGTCGCCGAGAGCGTGATCCGCGGAGCGACCGATGTACCGCCGTTGTCGGAGTTGATCGGCTGCAGGGGTCCGAACAGCACGCACGTGAGCGTGCCGCCGTAGCCGGAGCCGTTCTGACCCGTCACCTCGCAGGACTGCCAGTTCGGGAACGTGTCGGCGTCGCCCTTGCCGGTCCAGTTCACCTCGGTGATCTTGATGTCGGCCGGGATCTGGTCGGTCACGACCACACCCTCGGCCGCGGCGTCGTCACTCACGTTCGCCACGTCGAGCGTGTAGCTGAACGACTTGCCCGGCTCGGTCTTCTCGACGCTCGCCGTCTTCTCGATCTGCACCTCGGTGTGGCGTGCGACGAAGCACTCGGGCGTCGCCGGCGGGTACGAGGTCGAGAACGTCTCGCTCGGGTTGACCGAGAGCGTGACCTCGGTGTTGCCGCGCCAGGCGAAGTCGAGCTCGCTCGGGTCGAGGATCAGGCCGTTGAAGATGAACTCGGCCTGCTGCGCCGGCGTCATGACGTTGCTCGTTCCCGGCAGGTAGTACTGCGTGGGGTTTGAGCCCGGCACGATGTCGGTCACCTCGATGGCGCGCCATCCGGGGTAGTCGATCGAGATGCCGGACGGCGTGAATGCCGCACCGGGCCACGAGATCTCGTCAGCCCACGTCAGGGTCCCGCCCGGCTGGGAGAGAGTGACGTTCGCAGGCGTCGTGGTCGGCTTGACGTCGGGGTTGACCGGCTCCCAGAAGAAGTCGATCGGTTCGGCGAGCAGCGTCTGCGACTTCGAGACCGACCACCCGAGGAACGGGGCGTCGCCCACGCACTTGGTGTAGACGATCACGGAGATGTCGCGGACCGGGATCTCGTTCGTGTCGCAGTTGTTCGACTCGACAGCGTCGATGTCGGCCTCGACACACGCCGTGTTGACGAACTCCTCGATCGCCGCCGGCGTTGCCGGCGGCTCGCCGGTGCCGACGTCGATCACATCCCCCTCGACCTCGGTGAACGTGACGTTCACCTTGATCGTCGCCGATGCCCCGACCGCGAGAGTCGGAGTGCTCACACTGAGCTCACCGTTCTCATCGACCAGGCTGGGCGAGTTGTCGTTGACCCAGCCCGCAGGCAGCTCGATGCCGGTGACTTCGAGACGGTCCGGGATCGGGTCCGTCACGACGACGTTCTTCGCGACTCGCGTGCCCAGGTTCGTCACCGTGAGCTCGTAGGTGAAGATGTCACCCGGCTCGACACTGCCCTCCTCGGGCAGGTTCGAGGCGGTCTTCTCGATCTTGACGTCGTCGTAGTGCACGACCTGGCAGCCGTCGTCGGACTTGACGTACTCGCCCGACGTGACCGTACCGACGTTCGGGATCAGGATGCCGCTGGACTCGGTGTCGCGGCACGCCTGCGGCGCGCCCGCCGGCGGCTCCGCGACCTCGACCGTCGCGAACACCCGGTACGTGTGCACCTTGTTCTCGGGAGTGAGCTCGCCGTCGTCCACGACCGTCCACGTGCCTGAGCCGTTCCACGTCGGGTTGGTCGGGTCGGGGGTGACGTCGGTCCACGCCTCGGCGTGCCAGTCACCGTCGAGCTCGACACCCGCCGGCAGCGCCGGGGCGTCCGTCAGGTCATAGGCCACCGATTCGGGCAGCGGGTCGGAGTCGGACACCGGGTAGCTCACCGTGACGATGTACTCGATGTCCCACGTCCCGTCACCGTTGTCGGTCGTCTGGCCGCCGTGCTTCTCGATCGTCGGGAAGACCGGCTCGGAGCAGGCGTCCACCGGCGTCTCGGAGCCACCCGACGTCAGCAGCGCGGTGTTGAGGAAGCCGCCGGCCTCCGGGCCCTCCCCGCTGATGCAGTCGGTGGTGCGACCGTCGATCGCCTCCTTTGTCACCGAGGCCACGACCGTCACCGTGTAGGTGTGGGTCTCACCTGCGTCGATCGTCCGGTCGTTCGCGAGCGTCTCGGTCGAATCGGGTCCCGCGAAGTCGTGCGACGTGCCGTCGAACTCCCACTCGGCGCTGCCGATGTTGATGTCGCCGCCGAAGTCGAGGGTGTCGGTGAGGTCGTACTCGGCCGACAAGCCCTTCGGGTTCTGCGGACCTTCACCGGCCAGCGTGACGTCGATCTCGTAGACGATGGTCCAGTCACCCGTCTCGGGGTCCTGGGTCGTCGACGTCACGGTCTTCGTCGGCACCGGGTAGACGCGCTCCTCCACCGGGATGCAGTCCTCCCCGGGGATCTCGATCTCACCGATCGACAGCACCGCGGTGTTGAAGAATCCGGTGCCCTCGCCCGCGCAGGCTGCGAGATCGGGGTCGAACGTGTCGGAGATGTCGACGAGCCACGCGATCGTGTACACGTGGGGCTCGTCCGTCGCGCCCAGCGGTGCGTCGGTCACGAAGTCCGTGCCCGCCGTCACCGGGATGGGGTCGCCCACCGGGTCGGTGTCGGTGCGCTGCGCCACACCCGAGATCACGTCGATCCCGGGAGCGAACTCCGGCGTGTCGGACAGCGAGTAGAACGTGTCATAACCGCTGCCGGTGACCCGGAGTTCGTATGTCACGAGCCACCTCGAGGCGTCGTCCTCGTCCTGTGCGGCCGAGACCCCGATCTTCTGGAACGTGGGCAGCTTCGGCTCGGAGCAGTCGTCGGCGGGGATCGCCTCGCCGTTCACCGTGACGGTCGCCACATTGAGGAAGCCGCCGGCCGACGGGCCCTCGTCGTCCTTGCAGACGAGGGTGTCGCCGCCCCACGCTTCCGCGTCGACGTTCGCGTGCGCCGTCACCGTGTAGGTGTCGACACCGGCCGCGTCGGCCTTCGGCGCAAGCACCTGGTCGGTCGCAAGAGTGGCACTCCAGGCCGGATCGGCGAAGTCGCCGGCTCCGGTAGGACCGGTCCACGAGGCATCCACGATCTCGATGTCGCCACCGAACTCGAGGGTGTCGTCGAGGCTGTACACGGCCGCCAGCGTGGTCGAGGAGTTCGTGACGACGACGTCGTACGTGATCTCCCACGTTCCGTCCTCGAGCTGCTTCGTGCCGGTCACCGTCTTGGCGATCTCGACCGTCGGGCGATCGATCTGCGCGCAGTCCTCACTGGTGTTCCCGCCGACGCCGTTGGTCACGGTCGACGAGTTCCAGATGCCGCCGCCTTCGTTCTCGCAGTCGAGGGCGGAGTCTTCGACGGATGCCGCGACCGATACCGTGCGCGACACCGTGTAGGTGTGCGTGGCACCGGTCGGGATCAGTCCCGTCGCGAACTGCACGACTCCGTCGCCATCCCACGCCGGGTTCAGCGTTCCCGAACCGCCGCCGGTGGCCACCGGCCCGGTCGCCGCCCACTCTCCGCCGCTCACGCCCGCAGGCAGGACGTCAGGAGTGTCGGTGATCGAGTACCAGAGGTCGACACCGGTGCCGTTGGTCACCGACACCTCGTAGCTGAGCGTCCACTTACCGGTCTCGGTGTTCTGGACCGACTCGAGCGCGGTCTTCTGCACCGTCGGCTTCGCCGGGATCGCGCAACCGCTGTCACTGTCGCTGCCTCCCGGGAACGTGACGGTCGCCACGTTGAAGAAGCCACCGCCGTTCTCGGTGCAGCGCAGGCCCGAGGGCGGAACCGGATCGATCTTCGATTTGGCCGTGACCACGTAGGTGTACACGTGGGCGTCCGCTCCCGTCGCATTCGCTGCGATCGGCACGTCGGTGGTGTCCGGCGAGCCTTCCCAGCCCTGCGTGAGGATCTCGAAGCTCGTTGCGTCGAACTGCGGCGCGTCGGTCAGCGTGTAGACGCTCGGGAGGGGGTTCGGGTTCGACACCGTCACCTCGTACTCGATCGCCCAGATGCCGTCGACACCCTGCGAGACGACGCCGTCCGACTTCTCGATCTGGACAGGCCGCGGGTTGACCGAGGTGCAGCCGTCGTCGTTCGTGGTGCTGACGCCGTTGGTCACCGTCGCCGTGTTGACGATCGCGACACCTGTCGCGGTGCCCTCACCGCAGGCATTCGCCACCGGGCTGAGCGTTCCCGTGATGGTGACCGTCGCCGTGATCGTGAACGTGTGCGTCGCACCATTCGCGATCGACTGCGCCGCGATGACGTTCGGCGTCGGCCATGCGGCCGAGGCGTTCGGCCCCGTCACCTTCCAGTTCGAGAGCGCAGTGCCCGCCGGCGCGGCCGGCGGCGTGTCGGTCAGCGAGTAGTACAGCGTCTTCCCGCTGGCGTTCGACACCGCGACCTCGTACGAAATCGTCCAGGTGCCGTCCTCGTTCGCGGTCGCCGGCTTGCCGGTCTTCACGATGGTCGGGGTTCCCGGAGTCGCGCAGCCGGTGTCGGTCGCGGTCCCGCCCGGGAACGTCACCGTCGCCCGGTTGAAGAAGCCGCCGCCGTTCGAGAGGTCGCACGTCAGCGAGGGGTTCTCGACCTGCGCGTTGCGGTTCACGACCATGCGGTACTTGAACGTGTGCGATGCGCCTGCCGCGATCGGCGTGTTCGGTGCCGGCACGGGCGGCTGGTCAGCCGTCGGAACCCATCCGCTGGAGGGGTCGGCAGTCCAGCCCGCGCCCGGCTGCGGGGTGTCGGTCAGGGTGTAGACCGTCGCCGTCGTCTGGCTCGAGTTCTGCACGGTGACGTCGTACAGGATCTCCCACTGGGTGAGCGAGATCTGCGTCACGACGCCTGCGTTCGACTTCACGACCGTCACCGGCGGGAGCACGATCGACACACAGCCCGTGGCATCCTTCACCACCTGGCCTGAGGTGACGGTCGCCTTGTTCTTGAGGCCCGCTTCAGCCGCGCAGTCGCCGATCGAGGTCGCCGACGTCGAGGGCACGAGCTTGCCCGTCACGGTGTACGCGTAGCTCGTGTTCGCGGGCAGCGTGCCCGTCCAGATCGTCGCCGATCCGGGTGCGTAGGGCGATGCCGCGGGAGCCGGCGCACTGCCGACCGCGGTGACCGTCCAGCTGTTCGGGTCGAGCGTCCAGCCGGCCGGAGCCGTGGGGAACGCGTCGCTCAGCGTGGCCTGCAGCGCCGTGGTGGCGCTGGGGTTGCCGACCGTGACCGTGTACTGGATGTTCCACGAGGCATCCGGGTTCTGCGATGCCGGGTTCGTCCCCACCTTGACGATCGTCGGGAACACCGGCTGGGCGCAGTCCTGCACCGTCGTCGGCTTGCCGTCGACCGTCAGCGTCGCGGTGTTGAGGAACGCGCGCTTCGGCTCGGTCGAAGTGCAGACCGAGGAGGTCGCGCCTGCCGCGCTCGGCGCGACATCGGCGATCACCGTCACCGTGTAGACGTGGGTCGCCAGCGGCTGGTTCACGTTCGTCTGCGGTGCGAGCGACCCGCTGGGCGCCAGCGTCGCAGTGCCGGCCGGCAGAGTGAAGGCACCGCTCGTGCCGTTCGGACCGGTCCAGCTCGCGGCCGAGGCCGTGATGCCGGCGCCGAGCTGCAGCGCGTCGGTGAGCGAATAGAAGAGCGTCGACGTGCGCGACTGGTTGGTCACGGTGATGTCGTACACGATCTGCCACTTGCCCGCGTCTGGGCCGGCAGCGATCTGCTGCGGCGAGCCGGCGCGCACCTTCTTGACGATGCCGCCTTCGGCCGGGATCGCGGTGTTCGTGATCTCACACGTCACGTTCTTGCCGACCACCGGAACCACGACGTCGTCGTCGACCGGGAACGCCACCCGCGGGTCGCTGCCCGTGATGTAGCAGCTCCAGTCGCCGGCGGTGTAGCCGGAGACGTTCTGGCTCTCGGAGAGGGTATATTCCGCTCCGGGCATGACCGCTCCGGATGCCGTTCCCTGGCCCGTCACAGACGGCTGGCCGTCGGCCGCCGCGGTGAGCGTCCACATGTCGGGCGTGGCTGAGCCGGCGCCGTTCTTGTTGTCGACGATCTTGACGAGGTTCAGCGTCGGCTTGATCGCGCGGTTGGTGAAGGTACAGGTCACGTTCGCGCCGTTGGCGACCGTCACCGTCTTGTCCTGCAGCGAGGTGCCGCCGGTCGAGCAGACGAGGTTCGTCCACTCGTAGCCGGTGATCTGGTTGATCTCGTTGAGCGTGTAGACGCCCGCCGGGACATCCTTCGTCTCGTTGTGGTTGAACGTCAGGGTCGCGTCCTGGCCGCGCTTGGCCGTGAGCTTCTGGTTCCAGTCGCTCGCGACAGCGGAGCCGCCGTTGCTGTCATCGACGACCTTGACGAGCGTGAGCTTGCCCGGCTTGTCGTCGTTGGTGAAGGTACACGTGACGTTGTCGCCCGGCTTGAGGGTCAGCGTCGGGCTGTCCTTGGTGGTGTTCGCGTAGCCCGTGCAGGAGAGCGTCGTCCAGTCGTAGCCCGCGATCACCGACTCCGAGAGCGTGTAGACGACGCCGGCCTTGACGTTCTGGTTCGAGACCGCCGGAGTGCCCGTCACGCCGCTGAGGCTCGGACCACCGGGGGTGTTCGCCTCGAGTGTCCATGCGGTGTTGGCCGCGGTGCCGCCGTTGTTGTTGACGACCTCCTTGACGAGGGTCAGCTTCGGCGCCACGTCGTCGTTGACGAAGCGGTACACCGGCGTGTCGAGGCCGGCGACCTGGACCATCCAGTTGCCCTGGCCGTTCTGGCGCGGGTACCCGTTCGGGTCGGCGCTGGCCACGACATCGACCCACGACCCGTTCACCAGCTGCTGCAGCTTCTGGAACTGGTAGCCCGCCACGCTCGACTCGGTCAGCGTGTAGGTGTGACGCGGGCGCACCTGGAAGGTGCTTTCGGCGACCGGCGTCTCAGAACCGTCCACCGTGGTCGCTGACAGCCCGGCGAGGATCGCCGGCGTTCCGGTCAGCTTCCAGCCGTCGGCCTCCGCCGAACCGCCGTTGTCGTTGACGACGTGCTTGAGCAGCGTCAGCGAAGCGGTCTGGTTCACCAGCGTGCATCGCACGTTGTAGCCGAGCGGCACGTTGACACCGCCGTTGATGCCGTCCGAGTAGCCGCTTCCCTGCACCGGGTTGCCGTTGCCGTCGACCTGGATACAGGTGGCCGAACCGCTCGAGAGCGGGTTCGACTGCAGGTTCGTGCGGTTGTCGGTCTGCGCGTACAGCGGGCTGCCGTTCGTCTCGAACAGCTGGTAGCGGGCGTCCGGCGTGACGTCGTGCTTGACGCCGGTGGTGCCGGGCGCGAAGGCGATCGGCGCGGGGACGTCGGTGCTCTGCGCGTTGAGGGTCCACGACGACGCCTGAGCGTTGCCGCCCTGCACCTGCTTGACGAGGGTCAGCGTGCTGCGGCAGGTCACGTTGTTGGTGATCGTCGCGGTGTTGTGCTCCTGGCTCAGCGCGACCTGATAGCCCGAGCCCAACGCGGTGTTCATCGACGCGCCGTTGACCTCGGTCACGCGGGCGTCGTTGGTGCACAGCTGCGGATCGATCAGCCCGACCGTCTCGGTGAGGGTCGTCGAGTTGCCCTGCGTGTAGCCGCCGCGGGTGACTCCCCAGCCCTGCGGGGTGGCGGTGGCGTTGCCGGGACCCGTGAGGCTCAGCTGCGAGGTCAGCCCACCGGGCTGCGCGCCGTTCGCGTATGCGGTGCCGTTGACGACCCACTTCTTTGTGACCGTGATGTCGGCCTCGGGGCTCGGTGCCCGGTTGTAGACGATGCAGTTGACAGCCTCCGTGCTGGGCACGTTCACAGAGAAGCCCAGCGCGCCCTGGTTGGTCACCGCCACGGCTGCGTTCGTGTTGAGGTTCTTGCAGACGGCGTTCGCCCCGTTCACCTGGGTCAGGGTGAAGCCGGTCTGCTGCGTCTCTGTGACCGTGATGTTGCCCTGCGTGATCCCACCGCCGAAGTTCAGCGGGTAGGTCACGGTGCCGGTGCCGTCGGCGGTCGTGGTGCGGTTCGCCGTGGGCGTGGTCACACCCGCGGTGTTCGAGACACCGGCGAACTGCCAGCCGGCGCCCGCGGGAGTGGCGCCCGCGATCGAGCCCGCCGGAGCGGTGTTCGGAACGATCTGCTTGGTGACCGTGAGGTTGCCCTGGCAGTTGCCGAGCGCGAGGTTGCGGAGCGCCGCGCCGACGGCGCTGTAATCGGCCGTCTGGTAGTAGTCCGCGACGGCGCCGTTGCTGCCGGTGTACGCGGTCGGGCCGGAGATGGCGCGGATGTTCAGCGCGTTGTTCGCGCCCGTCGCACCGGCGCCGACGCCGAACGCAAGGACGCGGGTGCCTGCGGCCTTGAGCGCGTTGGCCGAGAAGACGCCGTTCTCGGTCTCACGGAAGCGGTTGTCGCTGCCGCTGCCCTGATACGGCTGGTTGTAGGTGGTCGGGTTGCCGTCGGTGATGATCACTGCGACATCGAACTTGTTGGCGCCGGTGTTCGACGAGGCCGCGATGCCGAGGCCGCGGTCCCAGTTCGTGCCGCCGGACGACGTCCAGCCCGAGTACCGGTTCTTGAAGGTCGTCCCCTGGCCGGCAGTCGAGACCGACACGAGGTCGGGGTAATTCTGCGAGGCACCGGCACCCGGCGTCTGCCACGAGAACGAGAACAGCGACATGCGCGACGGCGTTCCCTGCAGCGCGTCGACGAAGGTGTTGGCAGCCTGCTTGAGGTTCGGGAGCGCGTCGCCGACCGAGCCCGAGATGTCGAGGATCAGCGCGACGTCCAGACCACACGCCGGGGCGAGCGTGGGGTTGTTGCGCGACTGCTGCCAGATGCCGCCCGATGCGTTGTCCGCGTCGCCGGAAGCCAGCATGAAGTCGTTCGCGTTCTGCGACGAGTAGGTGTTGCCCGCGCGCAGCAGCGAGCCGGTGCGGAACTGGTAGGTCAACTGCGAACCGGCGCCACTCGCTCCGCCGACGCGAAGCACGGGGTTCATGTAGTAGCCGGACGGGACGCTCGACTGGACGACCCAGTAGCGGGCGTCGCGGTTCGCGCCGTTGTTGCCCGTGTTGGGCACGACGAACGAACAGTCGCCGTCGGCGTCGGAGGTGCACTTGGCCCATCCGTCAGCCGTGCCGGCGACGCCGTCGGGACGGGTCCCGCTCGGCGAGTTCACCCCCGTGTTGAGCAGCAGCACGACGCCCATGAGGTTCGTCACGCCGGTGATCCCGGTGCGGTCGGATCCGACCTTCACCGTGATCACGGCCTGGCCGGCACCCGGCTCAGGCACCGAGAGGACGCCGACGCCGGCGTCCTCGGTCGACGGCGCCACGCGCGACTGCGACTGGTCGGTCTTCGACTCGTCGCTCTGCGTCTCATCCGCCGGCGGCTCGGTCGACTCCTCCGACGGCGCCGGAGCGGGCTCCGCGGGCGCGGGTTCGGCCGGGGCGGGCGCCGGGTCGGACGGTGCCGGCTCAGCCGGCGTCTCCTCGGCAGGAGGAGTCGATTCCTCCGGAGGAGTCGTCGCCTCGGTCGACGGCGTGGGCGTCGGAACGACCTCCGCGATCGCCGGAGTGACCCCCGTGAAGATCAGCGCGCCCGACAGCAGCGTCGCGATGCCACCGGCGTACCACCGGTGCCTCATCGTCAGCTTGCGGTCGCGCTCACGCGCCTCCCGAAGCCTCCGCCGCACTCCCGAGCGTGCCGAACCGTCAATTCCCCAGTGCCCAGACATCAAGGTTTCCCCTTCTCGCTGATGTCAGCTCAAGGGGACCCCGAATTTCCCGGTCGGACTCCCCAAGTGTGCGTTCCCATCCGGTGTTAACTCCCCAGTCGCACCGGACGCACGTAGCCCACGGTCAAGCTATCGGCGCTTCGGGCGGGACGTCAAGTCTCAATGTTCGCGCGCCGATCACGATCGCCTCAGGAAACACGAAGCGGCCCGGGTCTCCCCGGGCCGCTTCTCGATGATTCCGCTACTGGTTGCCGACTGCTCCGTCGACGTTCCCGCGGACGTCGTCGACCGTGTCGTGGTGCTCCTCCGGCACGACCTTCTTGGCGAGACCTGAGGCGCCGTCGAGCACCTTGTCGCTGATGTCCTCGGCCTGTTCGGACTTGAGGAACTCGCCGATCTTGTCCTTGTTCTGCTCGTACAGGCCCTTGCCCTGGTTGACGAGGTCGTCGAAACCGCCCATGCTCACTCCTTCGCGCACCCCCCGGCGAGGCGCCCAGACCCATCCTGTCGGGACGGATGCTGCGACGGAACCCCTTTGCGCACGATCAGTCGCGTGCGCATCTCAGACGCCCCGCAGACGCGGAGAAGCCCCCGGGATCACTCCCGGGGGCTTCTCGCAGCAGTTGCGCCGAAGAACCTTACTTGAGGATCTTCGTGACCGTGCCGGCGCCGACGGTGCGGCCACCCTCACGGATGGCGTAGCCGAGGCCCTCCTCCATGGCGATCGGCTGGATCAGCTCGACCGTCATGTCGGTGGTGTCGCCGGGCATGACCATCTCGGTGCCCTCGGGCAGCGTGATGACGCCGGTGACGTCGGTGGTGCGGAAGTAGAACTGCGGACGGTAGTTCGTGAAGAACGGGTTGTGACGGCCGCCCTCCTCCTTGGACAGGATGTACGCCGTGCCCTCGAAGTTGGTGTGCGGGGTGACCGAACCGGGCTTCACGACGACCTGGCCGCGCTCGACGTCGTCACGCTTGGTGCCGCGCAGGAGCAGACCGCAGTTCTCGCCGGCCCAGGCCTCGTCGAGCTGCTTGTGGAACATCTCGATACCGGTGACGATCGTCTTCTGCGTCGGGCGCAGACCCACGATCTCGACCTCGGAGTTGATGGCCAGCGTGCCACGCTCGGCGCGGCCCGTGACGACCGTGCCACGGCCGGTGATGGTGAAGACGTCCTCGATGGGCATGAGGAACGGCTTGTCCTTGTCACGCACCGGGTCGGGGATCGACTCGTCGACCGCCTCCATGAGCTCGAGGATCTTCGCGGTCCACTCGGCGTCGCCCTCGAGAGCCTTGAGGCCCGAGACGCGGACGACCGGAGCGTTGTCACCGTCGAAGTCCTGCGACGAGAGGAGCTCGCGAACCTCGAGCTCGACGAGCTCCAGGATCTCCTCGTCGTCGACCATGTCCGACTTGTTCAGCGCGACGAGCAGGTAGGGCACGCCGACCTGCTTGGCGAGCAGCACGTGCTCACGCGTCTGAGCCATCGGGCCGTCGGTGGCGGCGACCACGAGGATCGCGCCGTCCATCTGAGCGGCACCGGTGATCATGTTCTTGATGTAGTCGGCGTGACCCGGGGCGTCGACGTGGGCGTAGTGACGCTTCGGGGTCTCGTACTCGACGTGCGAGATGTTGATCGTGATACCGCGCTGACGCTCCTCGGGAGCCGAGTCGATCGACGCGAAGTCGCGCTGCACGTTGGTGGCCGACGGGTACGTGTCGGCGAGCACCTTCGAGATTGCGGCGGTGAGCGTGGTCTTGCCGTGGTCGACGTGACCGATCGTTCCGATGTTCACGTGCGGCTTGGTGCGCTCGAACTTGGCCTTAGCCACTGGGTCCTCCTCAGGACGTTCGTGTAGAGGTTCCGGGCGCTGGTGTGCGCCGGTCGTCTACGGGGATATCTCCACCTTAGTAGAGACGGTTCTGTTGATTCTGTGTGAAGTTGTGCCGTCGGGATGCCGCGTCACCGAGGCATCCCGACGGAAAAGGGTTACTCGCCCTTGACCTTCTGGACGATCTCGTCGGCCACGTTGCGAGGAACCTCGGCGTAGCTGTCGAACTCCATCGAGTACACGGCGCGGCCCGAGGTCTTCGAGCGCAGGTCGCCGATGTATCCGAACATCTCGGACAGCGGGACCAGCGCGCGGACGACCTTGACGCCCTGGGCGTCCTCCATCGACTGGATCTGGCCACGACGCGAGTTCAGGTCGCCGATGACGTCGCCCATGTACTCCTCAGGAGTACGCACCTCGACCGCCATGAGCGGCTCGAGGATGACGGGGTTCGCCTTGCGGACGGCCTCCTTGAAGCCCATGGAGCCCGCGATCTTGAACGCCATCTCGGAGGAGTCGACGTCGTGCGACGCGCCGTCCATGAGGATGGCCTTCACGCCCACCATGGGGTAGCCGGCGAGCACGCCGACGTTCATGGCGTCCTGGAAGCCCTGGTTGGTCGGCTCGATGTACTCGCGCGGGATGCGGCCACCGGTGACCTTGTTCTCGAACTCGTACGTCTTGTCGGCCGTGACCTCGAGGGGCTCGAGCGCGAACTGGATCTTCGCGAACTGACCCGAACCACCGGTCTGCTTCTTGTGCGTGTAGTCGTGACGCTCGACGGTCTTCTTGATCGTCTCGCGGTACGCGACCTGGGGCTTTCCGACGTTGGCCTCGACCTTGAACTCGCGCTTCATGCGGTCCACGAGGATGTCGAGGTGAAGCTCGCCCATGCCCTTGATGACCGTCTGGCCGGTCTCGGCGTTCTGCTCGACGCGGAACGTCGGGTCCTCTTCGGCGAGCTTCTGGATCGCGAGACCCAGCTTCTCCTGGTCGGCCTTGGTCTTCGGCTCGATGGCGACCTCGATGACCGGCTCCGGGAACGTCATCGACTCGAGGACGACCTGGTTGGCGCTGTCGGACAGGGTGTCACCGGTGGTGGTGTCCTTCAGGCCGATGACCGCGTAGATGTGACCGGCGGTGACCGAGTCGACCGGCATCTCCTTGTTGGCGTGCATCTGGAAGATCTTCCCGATGCGCTCCTTCTTGCCCTTGGTCGCGTTGACGACCTGGGCACCCGAGTCGAGGTGACCCGAGTAGACGCGGATGTAGGTGAGGCGACCGAAGAAGGGGTGCGTGACGATCTTGAACGCGAGCGCCGCGAACGGCTCGTCGCGGTCGGCGTGACGCTCGATGATGACCTCTTCGTCCTTCGGGTCCTTCGCCTCGATGGCGGGGACGTCGAGGGGCGACGGCAGGTAGTCCACGACGGCGTCGAGCATCGGCTGCACGCCGCGGTTCTTGAACGCCGAGCCGCAGAGCACGGGGTAGAGCTCCGAGGCGATGGTGAGCTTGCGGATCGCGGCCTTGATCTCGGCGACCGTGAGCTCCTCGCCGCCGAAGTGCTTCTCGAGAAGCTCCTCGTCGGACTCGGCGACCGTCTCGAGAAGGATCTCGCGGTACTCCGCGGCCTTGTCGGCGAGGTCGGCCGGGATCTCCTGGATCTCGTACTTGGCGCCCATGGTCACGTCGCCCTTGGCGTCGCCGGGCCACACCAGTGCACGCATCTCGACGAGGTCGATGACGCCCACGAAGTCGCTCTCCGAGCCGATGGGCAGCTGGAGCACGAGCGGCTTGGCCTTCAGGCGGTTGACGATGGTGTCGACCGTGAAGTAGAAGTCGGCGCCCAGCTTGTCCATCTTGTTGACGAAGCAGATGCGGGGCACGTCGTACTTGTCCGCCTGACGCCAGACGGTCTCGGACTGGGGCTCGACGCCCTCCTTGCCGTCGAAGACGGCGACCGCGCCGTCGAGGACGCGCAGCGACCGCTCGACCTCGACCGTGAAGTCGACGTGGCCGGGCGTGTCGATGATGTTGATCTGGTTCTTGTTCCAGAAGCACGTGACGGCGGCCGACGTGATCGTGATGCCGCGCTCCTGCTCCTGCTCCATCCAGTCGGTGGTGGCAGCGCCGTCGTGCGTCTCGCCGATCTTGTGGTTGACGCCCGTGTAGAACAGGATGCGCTCGGTCGTCGTCGTCTTGCCGGCATCGATGTGCGCCATGATGCCGATGTTGCGGACCTTGTTGAGGTCGGTGAGCACTTCTTGTGCCACGGGGTGTCCTTAGCTGTTGAAGGTGGTTCTGGGCGGGCGGCCCTTCGACAGGCTCAGGGACCGGCGAACCGGTCTCTGAGCCTGTCGAAGCGGCTTACCAGCGGTAGTGCGCGAAGGCGCGGTTCGACTCGGCCATCTTGTGGGTGTCTTCGCGGCGCTTGACCGCGGCACCGAGGCCGTTCGAGGCGTCCAGGATCTCGTTCTGGAGGCGCTCGGTCATCGTCTTCTCACGGCGACCCTTGGCGTAGCTCACGAGCCAGCGGAGGGCGAGCGTGTTGGCGCGGTGAGGCTTGACCTCGACCGGCACCTGGTAGGTCGAGCCACCGACGCGGCGGCTCTTGACCTCGAGGGTGGGGCGCACGTTGTCGAGCGCCTTCTTGAGCGTGGCGACGGCGTCCTGGCCGTTCTTCGCCTCGACACCCTTGAGGGCGGTGTACACGATCGACTCGGCGAGCGACTTCTTGCCGTCGACGAGGATCTTGTTGACGAGCTGGCTGACGATCGGAGCGCCGTAGACCGGGTCGTTGACGACGGGGCGCTTCGGGGCGGGTCCCTTACGAGGCATCTTTCTCAGCCCTTCTTCGCGCCGTAGCGGCTGCGAGCCTGCTTACGGTTCTTGACTGCCTGGGTGTCGAGCGCACCGCGGACGATCTTGTAGCGGACACCGGGGAGGTCCTTCACACGACCGCCGCGGACGAGCACGAGCGAGTGCTCCTGCAGGTTGTGGCCCTCGCCGGGGATGTACGCGGTGACCTCGGTGCCGTTGCGCAGCTTGACACGGGCGACCTTGCGCATCGCCGAGTTCGGCTTCTTCGGGGTGGTGGTGTACACACGGGTGCAGACACCCGCCTGCTGCGGGTTCGCCTTGAGCGCCGGCGCCTTGGTCTTCGAGACCTTGGGCGAGCGACCCTTGCGAACCAACTGCTGAATGGTTGGCACGTTCTCTCCTTGTTGTGCTGCACGGTGACAGCGTCGTGGTCTCCCCCGCGGCATCCGGATCTTGCGATTCGTGACGCTGCGGGCTCACGCGGACCCACCGACGCGCCAGAATGACTGACACGCTTTTCGTTGGTGGGTATGCCGTGGGGGTGGCCTGTTCGCAGGCCGTTCCCTGAGATGCGGCGCTCGCACCGGTTCCCGTACCGAGGCACGGTCGACGGCGCGCGTGAGCGCACACCCGCTCTATGATACGTGGGTTTCGGGGGTCGGGCAAACGCGGAAGCACGTTGTGGCCCCAACCGGTCGACGACACGCCGCAGCACGGCCGAGATCGCCTCCGGGCGTCTGGGTCAGCCGCTCGTCAGGAGGACCACGAGTGCCAGCGCGGCGACGATGACGAGGACGGATGCCGCGGCCACGACCGCGATCATCCGCCGGCGTCGGCGACGCCTGCGGATCGCGTCGGCAGCAGCCGTGTCGACGTGATCCTGTGGCGTGCGGCGAGCAGGCTCCGCACGCACCGCGGTGACGGGCGGGACGGCACGGGCGCGGTAGGCGTCCGCCGCCGACGCGGGCGGAGCCGCGACCCGGCCGGGCGCCGCCCAAGTCTCCCCGGCGGGCTCCGGGGCGAGCGGCTGCGGGGATGCGGCGCGCCGTGCGCCGGCGGAGGGATCGCCGGGCTCGGGTGAGCGCGGGTGGGCGGTCCGTCGCGGGCCGGCCGGCGCCGACTCGGTTGCCGCCTGCGTGGGAATCTCGGAGTCGGAGGCGACCGCCGACCTCTCCGAGATCACGGTGTCGTCGACGGCGTCGATCTCGGTCGAGGAGCGCCGCGACGGCAGCGTCCGCTCGTCGAACGCGTCGTGGCCCTCCGGCGCGGGCGCCGCGGTCCTGCGTCGGGAGAGGGCGGTGCGCTCGTCGTCGGGATCGATCACCCGTCGCTCCGGCGCAGCCGGACCTCGGCGTCGCCCAGCAGGAACCGGTCGCCGGCCTCGACCTCCTCACCCGGAGGGGCCTCGACCTCGGTGCCCATCACGGTGGCGAACAGCACGCCGTTGGTGGAGTCGAGGTCCGTCACGTACCACTTGTCGTCGCGCAGCCGGAGGCGCGCGTGCGTCTTCGACACCGTGCCGTCCTGGATCGAGACGAGCTGCGCGCTCGGGTGGTCCGGGTCGGCGGCGGGCCGGCGGCCCAGGATGACGATCTCCGACGAGAGCGCGACGGGCTCGCCGGTCGGCGGCACGAGCGCCCAGTCGGTGCGCTTGCGGCGGGCGATGATCGTCTCTTCGAGGATGTCCTGCTCGTCGGGGATCTCGGGCTTGCTGTGGAACGCCGACACCGACGACCGCGCCGATCGCGGCGAGCCGGCCTCGGGCGCGCCGTAGATCGCCGACACCGGTCCGGAGGTCTCGGGGAAGGCGTCGGCCTCGCTCATCGGCGAGCGCGCGGGAGCCCACGGCTCGCGCTCGTCGCCCGCCGAGGGGGCCGCCGGCACGCGGGTGACGGGCGGCCGGGTGATGCCTTCCTCGCCGGTGGTCGCGGCGTCGGGCGGCGTGAACGACTCGGCGCCGGTGCGGGCGGGCCCGGCGGGCGCGGGAGACGCGGCGGCGGTCGGGAGGGATGCGAGCGGCGTGGCGGGCACGGCGGAGATGGGCGCCGGAGCGCCGGGAACGGCGCCGGTGACCTCGGCGCTCAGGTCGATCCCGTCGAGCGCGAAGCCCTGCCACGGGTCCGCGTCGCCGGTGCCGTTGCCACCCGCCTCGGCGGGCGCGGCGGAAACGGGGCGGCCCGGCAACGGCGGGGGCGTCCACCCCGCGGCCGGCGGCGTGACGTCGGCCGCGGCCGACTCCTGAGGCGCCCCGGGCGCCGCGGCGGCCGGGGTGGATGCGGGGGCAGGCTCAGGGGCGGGCGCCGCGGCCACAGATGCCTGCGGAGCGTACGCGGACGGGGGCGCGAACCCTGCGCCGGCGCTCGTCGGCACCGGCGGGACGGCCGTCGGCGCAGGCGGATGCGCGCCTGCCTGGGTCGGTGCACCAGGAGCCGGGAACGGCGGCAGCGGAGGAAGCGTCGCCGTCTCGCCCGAACTGCGCCGCACGCCGGCGCCGAAGGGCGCGCGGGTGTTCGCAGCATCCGTTTCGCGTCCGACCCAGCGCGCACTCCCCCAGCCGACGATCGACGCCCAGACCGGGAGCAGCAGGAAGCCGAGGACGGTCATGCCGGCACCGAAGCCGAAGGCGACGTTGACGCGGTACAGCGCGATCGCCCAGACCACCAGGAACGCGATGCCCACGAACGGGACGAACGCGAGGACGACCAGCCACGGCGAGAGTCCCGCGAGCTGCAGGAGCACGATGGTGTTGAGGACCGGCACCCATGCCTTCCAGGCCTCGACGCCGGACTTGCGGAACACCGCCGACAGTGCGAGCGCGGTCCAGACGTAGAGACCCGCGAACAGCAGCAGGCTGATCAGCGTGCCGAAGACGGCTGCGGTGGCATCTGTGGCGTTCATGGCGTGGGACGCACGGGCTCGGCCCGTCGTCTCCCCCTCTCGGCGAATCGCGTGCGGCCGCCCGGTTCGGGCGCCATCGGACGGAACAACGATCTCAACGATACGGTCGCGAGCGCTCCGCGCCAGAACCCGCGTTCGCGGCGCAGGGCGCGTCGCTCCGCGTCGACGGCCTCCCAGTAGCGCCGCGCGGCGTCGGCGGAGTGGTCCGCGTGCGAGAACACGGCGCGGTCGGCGTCTCGCGCGAGCGCAGCACCCGCGGGCGTCGCGAACGCTGCGGCGAGCTCGCTGCGGGTGGCGGTCCGGGATGCCGCGCGCCCGCTGTCGAGCGCCGCGTCGACGTACTCGTCCCAGCCGCCCGCGATGCGGGTCGCCGGTGTGCCGGTGTGCCGGCGGGAGCGGCGGCGGGCGGCCTTCGTGCCGATCACGATGAGGAAGGGCCCGAGCGCGAGCACGAGCACCAGGAGCACGATGCCGCCGATCCGCAGCATCGGCCAGAGCCACGCCAGGTCGGCGCCGGTGTCGTCGTCGGCCGGGCGATCGGCGGCGGAGTCCTCCTGCGTGGGGTCCGGCGGCACGACCTCCTCGACCGAATCGGGGCGCACCTCGGTGACGTTCTCGGGGTCGCGCTGCTCGGTCGTGTCGAGGCTCGGCGACTGCGCATGCTGCGGGGTCACGTCGACCGCGACCCACTCGCCCGCCGCCGACTGCACCTCGGTCCACGCCGTGAGGTCATGCGCGCGGCAGGCTCCCTCGTCGCACGTCGCGAGATCGGGCTCGGCCGCGGACAGGCGCGCTCCCAGCACCACCCGCGACGGGAATCCGAGTTCGCGGGCCATCAGCGCCGCCGCGACGGCGAACTGCTCGTCGTCCCCGATCGCCGCGACGTAGTTGCCGGATGCCACGGCCCTCTGATCCGTCTCGCGCTCGAGCAGGCGCGCGAACATCGTGTCGACGCGGGCGAGCGAGTGGCCCGAGGCGCTGGGCTGGAACGCGTAGTCGGGCAGGGCCGCCGCCCAGGCCGGCTCCTGCGCCCCCTCGTCGAGGCCGTGGCTGAGGTAGCCGCGCTCGCGCAGCAGCGCGACCAGGCCCGCGAGGGCCGAGCCGGCCGACCCGACCGCGTGCTCGTCCATCCACGTCCGGAGGCTGTCGGGGGCGGCCACGCCGCCCGGGTTCCCCGGCGCGTCGAGCTCGCTGAGCTCCGGAGCCTCGGGCTCGACGCCGCGCACGACGAACGCGTCGCCGGACTCGAATCCTCCCCCGGCGGTCTGGACCCCGGCCGAGGCCGAGGCGTTGTAATAGAACCGGTCCGCCAGCGAGGCGGAGCGGTCGCCGTCGAACGCCACCGCCTCGAGTCGGCCGGCGGTCGGCATCCAGATCCCGTCCCACGCGTCGATCTCGATCCGCGCCGCGACCTCGGTGCCCTCGCCGGCGTCGAGGGCCGACGGCACACGCACGAACCTGCCGGCGTCGACGGCGCCCTCGCCGCCCGACCGGAAGATCTCGCCGTCGTAGGCGTCGAGGGTCGCGAGGCGCACGCGCTGGGGAAGCGCCCCGACGACGCCGTCGGTCACCACCGGCTCGACCGTGAACAGCACGTCGTCGGCGCGGGCGTCGGCGAACAGCGCGCGGTACTGCGAGAGCGGACTGACCTCGGCCGACAGGTCGATGTCGGGCCCGACGGCCGAGCGCAGCACCTCGCGCTCCGCACCGCGCGCGGCGAACGGCACGACCGCCACCGCGACCACGAGCGCGACCGCGACCATGCCCGCGCCGAGCGCGGTGCGACGACGGTCGGCCGCGGAGGGGCGGCGCGAGATGCGGACGCCGCTGGATGCCGCGGCCCGCTGCAGTGCGCGGACGCGCTCGTCGTGGGTGCGCCACGCCAGCCACAGCAGACACGCCACAAGGGCCGTGACGCCGACCGCGGTCTCGACAGGCGCGTAGAGGAACACGGGACCGACCTCGAGCGGGGAGCTCACGGTCGTGCGGCCGAAGAAGAGCCCGAAGGTCACCATCCCGAGCGCCACCGGAACCGCGGCGTAGGCCGCGCGATCCTCCCGCCAGGCGAGCAGCAGGACCGTGCAGGTTCCGATGAGGAACACGACCAGCGCCGGGACGAGCAGGTTGCGGTACGAGCCCACCGGCAGCTCGACGGTGACGAGGTCCTTCCAGCCGAGCACCAGGCCGCTCGCCAGCTCGCCCAGGCCCCGCACGAGGTCGTCGGGCGTGCCCAGGCGCGAGGGCACCGCGAGAGGCACGCCGAGGATCAGCACCGCGAGCGCCAGCGCCCCAGCCGCGGTCCAGCCGCTCCAGCGGCGCCACCACGCGACGGCGGCGATCCCGACGCCGGCCAGGGTGCCGACCATCACGAGGAGCGCGAAGGTGCCCGAGCGGTAGATCGGCCACGCGGCGACGGCCGCGACGACGGCGATCACCGCCGCGAACCCGGCGCCGGCCCACACGCGGGCGACGAGCCGGGGCGCGCGCACGCCGATGGCGTCGGCCGCGCCGCGGGGCGCGGCATCCATCCGCTCCATCACGGGGATCGACCCGCTCACGATGTCGCTCCCCGGAGCAGGAGGCCCGAGAGGTCTTCGAGAGTCCCGACGGTGAGCACCGTCATGCCCGACAGCGGCTGCATGCGCGGGTGCGCGCGCTCGTCGCAGATGAGGCCGACGACCGCGGTGTCGGCCGGGAACGCGAGGGCCGCCTGCTGCAGCCTCGTCAGCGGCACGCGCGAGCCGACCACGACGAACGCGATCGACAGCCGTTCGCCCGACTCCGCTGCCAGGCGGCACACCTCGCCGACGGGCATCGTGCTCTCGAGCAGCTCGACGCCGCTGAAGCCGTCCAGCATGGGGCGCGGCGCCGCGGCGGGGATGTGGCGGATCGCGCGCAGGCGCCCGCGCACCACCCGCGGGATCTCGGAGCCGGTCACGATCTGCACGTCGCGTGCGTCGTGGACGGCGCGCAGGCCCAGCGACGCCGCGCACGACACGGCCAGCTCGAATTCGTCGGCATCCGCGTACTCGGCTGCGGCGACCGCGAGGACCACCGCCATGCGCGAGCGCCGCGACTCCTCGTACTGACGCACCATCAGCCGCCCGGTCTTCGCCGTCGACCGCCAGTGGATCTGGCGGCGCGAATCGCCGGGAGCGTACTCGCGGATGGCGTGGAACGACATGTCGGCGTCGACCAGACGGCGCGTCGGCGCGCCCTCGAGGTCGCGGATGAGCCCCGCGCTCGTGGACGGGAGCGCGGTCGTGCGGGGGTGGACGTAGAGGTCGTGCACGTCGGGGAACGAGTGCTCGCGGCGCAGCATCCCGATCGGGTCGCTGCGCACCGTGGTCGCCGGACCGACCCTGACGATGCCGCGCGGGAGGCCGGGGATGTCGAGCGGCTGCTCGACGGCGTTCCCAGGTCGCAGCAGCGGCACGCCGAACTCGACGAGGCCGGCCCCGACCGGGATGTCGATGCGGCCCGGCAACGCGGTGCGGTGGCCGTCGTTGCGCACGTCGATGCGGCCGGTGACGCCCTCGCCTGCGACGATCCGCTCGTGCGTCAGCGACAGGTCGACGTCGTACGCGCGGGCGCCGAACAGGAACGGCACGGCGGCGACGATGAGCACGACGGATGCCGCGCCCGCGACCATGAACTCCACCCAGCCGAAGACGACCCCGAGCACGAGCCCCACGGTCGCCGCAAGGGCCACCAGGGCTCCTGCCGGCCGGACGGTCTGAGCGGCCCACTCGGCCGCGGTCGTGATACCCGAGCCCGCCGCCCGCCACACGCCGGTCCACCACACGGCGGCGCGCACGAAGGCGCGTCCGCGGCGCGACTCGCCGACGCTCGTGGCCGTGGCGGTCACGTGAGTGCGGCCGGTCGTGCCGGTGGACTGGACGGTGCGCGTGATGCGCGGCTCCACCGTCCCGGTGGCGCCGCCGCGGCGCTCGGGGCTCGTCATACCGCTTCGCGCCTCGAGGGCGGTGCCACATCGAGCAGCACCTGCCCGACCACGGTCTCGGGGGTGACGCCGTCGAACTCGGCTTCGGGGTGCAGGATCAGGCGGTGCGACAGCACGGGCACCGCGAGCGTCTTGACGTCGTCGGGGGTCGCGTAGGTGCGGCCCTGCGACGCGGCCCGCGTGCGGACGGCGCGCGCCAGGGCGAGCGCGCCACGGATGCTGACGCCCAGGCGCACCTCGTCGGCCGTGCGCGTGCTGTCGACCAGGCGGGCGATGTAGTCGAGCACGAGCGCGTCGACGTACACAGCGGCGGCGAGGTCGGCCATGCCGACGAGCGCCTGCGGCGTGATGATCGGCGTGAGCTCGGCGGTCGCGACGGCCGCCCCGTCGAGGATGCGGACGGTCGCCGCATGGTCGGGGTAGCCGAGCGACGTGCGCATCATGAAGCGGTCGAGCTGCGCCTCGGGCAGGCGGTAGGTGCCCGCCTGCTCGACGGGGTTCTGCGTCGCGAGCACGAGGAACGGCACGCCCGCCTCCCGCGAGACGCCGTCGATCGTGACGCGCCCCTCCTCCATGACCTCGAGGAGGGCGGACTGCGTCTTCGGACTCGCGCGGTTGATCTCGTCGGCGAGCACGATGTTCGCGAAGATCGGGCCGGCGTGGAACTCGAACACGCCCTCCTTCTGGTCGTAGACGCTGAGCCCCGTGATGTCGCTCGGCAGCAGGTCCGGCGTGAACTGGATGCGCGTGTTCGTGCCCTGCACCGACTGCGCCATCGCCCGCGCCAGCGACGTCTTGCCGGTCCCCGGCACGTCCTCGAGGAGCACATGCCCGTCGCTGAGCATCGCGGTGAGCACGAGCTCGACGACATGGCGCTTGCCGAGGACGGCGCGCTCGACGTTGTCGGCGATCTGCCCGAACGTCTGCGCGAACCAGTCGGCCTGCTCCTGCGTGATCGTCATGTGGTGTCGTCCTTCGTCGTGTAGGGAAGATCGTGGGGAGAGCGGATGCTGCCGCTCAGGGCGTGGGCGGCGGTCCCGGGTCGCCGTTGCCGGGCTGGCAGATCGCCGAGAACTCGGTGCTCGCGGGGGCCAGGCCCCAGCCCTGGGCGTCCCAGTTCACGGACACCGAGATGCCCTCGACGCGGACCGCGCCCTGCGGCACGTCCCACGTGCCGGCGTTGTGCGTCAGGAGGCGGTCCTGCTTGTCGTAGTACCGCAGGCCGGCATTGCCGAACGTGAACGCCGCAGATGAGCCGTTCGGGGCGTTCGACGACTGACCGCGGTACGTGAGCGGGCTTCCCCCCACGCACGAGGTGACGGTCCAGTTGGCCTGAACCTGGTACGGGGCGCTGCCCGCGCGCGGCGTCACCGTCGACCACGCGGTGGCCGTGCCCCAGAAGTCGTGCACGTAGCGCACCTGGATGCCGGGATCCTGGCCGAACACCGTGCTGCCGGGGCCCCAGCCCTGGAACTCGGCGTGATTGCGGTTGGGGAGCCGCTCGGTCGAGGTCGGGTTCTGGCGGATCACCCAGTCGGCGCGCTGCGACTGGACGCTCGGCGTGCCGTCGACGACGAAGGTCCAGCCCTGCGGCGCCCTGCCGGATTGGAAGGCGCGCACGCTCTGGGTGATCTCGGCGCGGCCGAACGACGCGCCGCCGTCCCACGACTCGACGCACGCGCGGAACGTGTACTCCTCGCCGTCCGTGAGGCCGGGGAAGGTCGCCGTCGCGCCGTCCTCGGTCACCGTGCAGCGCTGGCCGTCCTGCACGATGCCGTAGCGCAGTGCCGAGCCGTCGCCGTTGCGCTGTGCGGAGGCGCGCGCGGTCACCGTCGCGGTGCCGTCGCCGTTCGACACCGAGCTGAGCGTCAGCTGCGGCGACAGCGGGCTGCCGATGCCGTTCGTCTGCACCGTCGCGGCGCCACCCGACGCGCTGCCGCCGAGGCCGGGCGGCAGGTCGAACCGCGAGTAGGGGGTGATGGTCACGATCGTGCCGGTGTTGCTGCCCACCCGGAACCACGGCACCTCGACGCGGGTCTGGTTGCGGCTCACCGGCACCCGCACCGTCTCGCCGGCAGGGCTCGCGATCTCGAGGCTGCCGGTCTCGCCGGCCTCGATCCCGTCGATGACCAGCGACACGATGCCGCCCGTGCCGTCACCGGTGGGGACAGGGGCGGCGATCACGCTGGTCGGCGCGAGCGGCGCGTCGTACGCCCATGCGACGGTGCGCACGGCCGCCTTCGACTCACCGACGGCGTTGACGGCCCAGGCGTCGTAGGTGCGCTGCTCGCCGTTCGGGGCGGCGACCGCGGGGCACACGCCGTCCGCGGCGCACCGCGCCACCTCCTGCCCGCCGGAGCGGATGACGAAGCCGGTGAGCGCGGGGTACGCCAGCCGGGCCTCGCCCGGATCGATCCTCATCGTCACCGTCCCGTCGGCATATGCCGTCTGGGTGATGCTCGCGGGTGTCTTCGGGAATCCGAGCAGGTCGAGGAGCACACGGCCGTCGCGCTCGGCGTTCGTCACGCGGCCCTGGGCGTCGCGCACCGAGAACGTGGCGGTGCACGTCGCCCCCGGGGCATCCGTCGTCCACGTCGCCGTGATCGACGTCGCCGACGCCACCTGGAAGCCCACCCCGGCGCACGCGCCCGTCGGACGCACGCCGACGACCTCGAGCGGAGTGCGGGGCAGCGGGTTGACCTCGCCGCCCGCGCCGATCACCGGGATCGTGCACGACGACCCTCCGGCCTGCGAGCACTGCTGCACGACCGAGCCGCCCTGCGGAAGCGTCGACGGCGCGGCGCCGACGCGGAGGATGAGCCGCGCGGGGGCCACCGAGGGGTGGCTCGTGACGGAGACGAGCACGGCCTCCTCGGAGCCCGGGACGGCGCGGTCCGCCCCGGTCACGGTCACGATGGAGCCCTCCTGCGTGACCTCGAACGCGGTGCCGGCGTGCTCGGTCGCGTAGACGATCCCGTCCCAGTCCGGGCGCAGCTGCCACGTGGTCATGTTCTGCAGGTCGAAGGTCGCGCTCTCGCCGGGCCCGACCGTGATGGATGCCGGCCGGAGCTCGGGCTGCGGGTCGCGGGGGTGCACCACGATCGGCACCGACAGGTAGGTCCAGTCCTCCTGGCCGCTCAGGCGCACGGGGACCTGGCAGGCGTCGACCCACGGTGCGCCCGAACCCGCGTCGTAGCGCACGACGGTGCCCGACTCGACGGTGCAGGAGGCCTCGGGACGAGCGCCCGATGCCCGCACGTCCTCTCCGAGCTCGACCACCGCGCCCCGGGGGCGCGCGACGAGGTCCGCCATGTCGAAGGTGGTGGACTCGAGCTCGGTGACCTCGGGCGGGGCGGCGTTCGCGCGCAGCGTCAGCGCCAGGTCGTTCTCGCCCGGCACGCGGAGGAAGCCGTAGGAGGTCACCTCGCCGGCGGTGCCCTCACCGGTGACCGCGAACGGGATCAGCCGCGTGGTCTCGGGGAGCTCGCCCCGCAGCTGCGAGCCCCGCACCGAGACGCCGTCGGGATCGCCCCACAGCGACAGCTCGAGGTCGTCGACGTCGCCGCCCGACCAGGTGACCTTGCCGCCGAGCACGTCGACTCCCCGGGGGAAGTCCTCACGGGTCTCGACGGTGAGGTTGGTGTCGGCGACGACCGGGAAGTCGGGGACGTTCTCGCGAACCACGCGCACCACGATGAGCCCGCGTCCCGTGTTGCCCGAGGAGGACTCGACGTCGTAGAGGAACGACATCGTCGCGGGCTCGTCCCCCGCCGCGATCCGGACAGTGGTGTCGTCCGCGCCCACGATCTGTTCGTTCAGCCGTGCGAACTCGGGGTTGTCGCTGCCGTCCACGAGCGTCGCCGGCACGTCGGGACGGATGTCGGTGACCCGCAGCTCGCCCAAGGTCGGGTCGACGTCGTTGGAGAGCGGGCTGACGCGGATCGTGTTGCCCGCACCTGCCTGCACCTGCACGTAGTCGGTGAACGTGACCGGGCTCGGGTTGGCCTGGCTGTCGAGCACGCCGATGCGCACGGTCCCGTCGGCGGTCGCACCGAACGCGTCGACGACGCGGTAGCGGAACGACACCTGGCCGCTGTCGCCGGGCACGCTCGTGTACATGATCGATCCGCCGTCGGCCGTGATCGTGGCCGCGCCCCGGGCGGGCTGCTCGACGATCCGGTCGAGGGTCACGACGTCGCCGTCGGGGTCGGCGCCGAAGTCGTCGAATTCGAGGAGGGTCGACTGGCCGCTGAGCACGCGACCCTCGAGCGTGTCGGCGGTGGGGGCGCGGTTCGCCTCCGCGTCGATCACCGTCACCCGCACCGTCGCGGTGTCGGCGAGCGCCGGAGCGCCCGTCGTGAACACGGAGTACTCGATCGCGTACTGGCCGGGCTCGTCGGGAGCGAGGTAGCGCAGCAGGTCGCCCGACGCGAACGCGAGCGCGCCCTCCGACGACGAGCTCACCGAGGCCGGGTTCAGTGTCGGCCTGCCGCCGGCGGGCGAGATGTCGTTGCCCGTCACCGGGATGTCGATCTGGGCGCCGGCGCGCACCACCACGGCATCGTCGACGGCGATCGGCGCGAGCTCCGGCGCGGGTGGCAGCAGGTACACCGTCGCCTCCCCCTCGACGCTCGCACCCGCGTCCTCGGTGCCGTCGCTCACCACGTACGAGACGGTGCCGAGTCGTCCGGCGGCGCCGTCGGCCGTGGTCCCCGACACGCGGAGGTGGTTCTGGCCGACGCCGTCGACCGACAGCGTGGCGCCGTCGTCCGCCCGCGCGACGACGTCGCTCAACAGCAGCACGCGACGTGTCGGGTTCGAGACGGCGTCGAAGATCTCGAGGGTCGCGTCCTGCTGAGGGTGCACGAACGCGACCACTGGCGACGTGGCCAGCTGGGCCGGCGCGTCGGCGGGCAGCAGGGTGATGCGGGCCGTGGCGCTCGCCTCGCTCACGCCGTCGGTCACCGTGAAGTCGACGCGGAACGTGCCAGGACTCTTCGCCGCGAAGTCGAACGAGGTCGAGCCGCTGACCGCCGTCGCGGTGGCCGCGGCATCGTCGAGCACCCGCACCGATTCCAGCGACAGGGTGCCCGCGGTGCCCGTGACGTGCTCGGCGACGTCGACGGTGATCCCGGAGGCGACCGTGTCGGTCACGGCGAACGACTGCGCCGCGAGCTGAGGCTGCGGCGACACCGTGATCATGAGCGGCTTCACGGTCGCGCCGCCCTGGGTGTCGGCGACCGTCACCTCCAGCTCGACGAGCTGCTCTCCGCCGTCGCCGGCGTCGTCGTGCTGATAGACGACGTCGCCGCCGGGCGTCGCCGCGACGCTGCCGACACCGCTCTTGTTCTCGACCGACAGGAGCAAAAGGGGGTCGCCCTCCGGGTCGACCCACCCCGGCAGCACGGGCACGGTCACCGTGCCGCCCCGGGCGACCTCGGGTTCGGGCCATTCGACGAGGCATCGCTCGACGCCGCACCACTGGGGCGCCGAGTCGGCGGCGGCGTCCGCCACCGTCACCGTGACCGACGTCGGGTCGGACTTCAGGCCGTTCTCGGTGGTGCCGTCGGTGACCGCGTACGAGAAGGTCGCCGATCCCGTCGCGCCGGGCTGCACCCGGAGGGCGAGGCGCTGGTCGTCGTCGGTCACCGACACGGTTCCGAACGCGGGGTCGAGCCCGGTGATCGACGCCGGGTCGATCGTGAGGACGTCCTCGTTCGGGTCGTGGTCGTTCATGAGCACCGGCAGCGAGGCGAGGGCGCCCGCCCGCACGCCGAACGCGTCGGGCTCGGCGATCGGCGGCTTGGGATCGAGCACGACCTGCAGCTGCTCTTCGCTGGGAACGGCGTCGGGGTCGGTGCGGTCGTCGAGGCTCCAGTCCTGGCTCGACGGGATCAGCGCGCCGTCGGGCACCGACCAGGCCCACCCCGAGCGGGTGTCGTTGAGGATGACCGCGGAGTCGCTCGAGACGAACACGGGGCGCTGCTGGTCGCCCATCGTCTCGTCACCGTAGTCGAGCGGTGCGGTGGCGCCGCTCGAGCGCCACAGCAGACCGCCCGCATCGCCCTGGCCGAGCCATGCCGCGTAGGTCTCGCCCCCGTGCGCGACCGGCTGCGCGGGTGTGCCGAGCACCGTTCCTGCACCGTCTCCGACCGGGGTCTGGATGGCCGACCCGTCGACCGGCACCCGCACCAGCCCGGTCTCGTCGGCGAGATAGACGGCGGTGCCCTGCGCGTCCGGTGCGCCGACGACCACCGCACCCGTCGTCGGCGCCTGCGCCGCGGCATCCTGCCCGCGAAGCCACACCTCGCCGTCTTCGGTGTCGACCACCGCCCACGTGTCGCCCGCCGCCGTGATGGCCGGCGTGTCGATGCCGTTCTGGTCGAACGCGTCGCGCGCGCGCACCTGGCTCTCGCCGATGTCGTAGCGCAGCACCGAACCGTCGGCGCCCGAGTACGCGAACAGCATCCCGCGCTCGTCGACGGCGATCGCCTCGGCGGTGTACTGCGGGGCGTCGTCGTCGTCCGCGCCGAACGGGTCGAGCTGCGACGAGGTGCCGCTCGAAAGGCGGCCCGCGAAGACGGCGCCCGAGTCGGTGAGGTAGGCGACCCAGTCTCCGGCGGTCACGACCTCGGTGGTGCCGGACGGGGTCTTCTGCGACGACTGCAGCGCCTCCTCGTCGAGGTCGGCGGGCATCGCGGCGTCGATGCGCGTGAGCGTCGAGTAGCTGTCGCTGAAGAGGTACGCGGCATCCCCCGTCTGCACCACCTGGTCGGGGTTGCTGATGCTGCGCACGGTGTCGAGCTCGCCGACCGAGGTGTTCACGCGGGCGTAGCGGCGGCCGTCGCCCGTCTGCAGCGCCCAGACCGCGGTGTCGACGTCGGGGGTCTCCTGCGCGTCGAGCCCCGGCCACACGATGCTGATGCCGATGACGGTGGCCACCACCGCGCCGGCGGCGACGATGCCGGCGATGGTGCCGCGTCGCATCAGAGCACCCCCGCGGCCAGCAGCGCCACGACGACCGCGCCGGCGCCGGCGACGATCCCCGCTCCGATGCCGATGACCCAGGGCAGCACGGCGCGACCGCGCCGACGGGCGGGCGCCGATATCTCGGTGTCCTCGTCGCGGGCGAGCTGCGCGACACCCGTGCCGGCGCGCGTCTTGCGGGTGAGGTCGCGCTCCACGTGCGAGCGCGCGGGTCCGCGCAGCGCCGAGTCCCCGAAATCGACGGGGGCGGATGCCGGGGACCACTCCGCATCGGGGATCTCGAGCGGTGTCGGCGAGAGGCCGAGCCCCGACTGCACCTCGCGCAGCGCCTCGCCGAACGCCCGGGCCGAGTCGTACCGGCGACCCGGATCGCGGCTCATCGCGGTCGCCAGGACGGCCTGCAGCGACGCCGGGACGTCGGCCCGCGGGATCTCGACGTAGGTGGCGCGCGCGATCCGCTTGCGCAGCAGCTCCTTGGTGTTCTGCCCGCGCTCGCGGCGCTCGAAGGGGCTGTGGCCCGCGAGGAGCGAGTAGACCGTGGCGCCCAGGCTCCACACCTCGCTCGTCACGGTGCCGCTCGTCTGTTCGGCGACGACCTCGGGAGCGCTCCACGGGATCGACATCGCGAGCACCTCGCCGCCGCTCTTGCGCTGCAGCGAGGCCGAGATGCCGAAGTCGGCGAGCACGGGGGTGCCGAAGGTGGTGATGAGGATGTTGCTCGGCTTGACGTCGCGGTGGATGAGCCCGGCGCGGTGCGCGGACTCGAGCGCGCTGGCCATGCGCACGCCGATGGCGAGGACCTCGTCGACGGGGACGCGCTCGACCCGGTACCGCTGCGCGAGCGAGCCCGGGCAGTACTCCATGACGATGTACGGGCGGCCGTCGGCCGAGATGCTCGCCTGGTAGACCGTCACGATCGAGGGATGGGCCGACAGGTGCGCGAGCACGTCGGCCTCAGCGTTGAACATGCGCCGCAGCTCCGGGTCGCGCACGTCGCTCGGCATGACCTTCACTGCGACGTTGCGGCGGGGCATGTCCTGCTCGTAGAGGAAGACGTCCGCGAAGCCGCCGGAGCCCAGCGGGCGGATGTAGGCGAGCCCGGGAAGGATCGGAGGCGCCGAAGGAAGCCGTGCAGCCACCAGCACACCTCCCCGCAGTCCGCCACCGTCACACCCATGTCGCCGGAGCGACAACAAACCCGGTCATGCTAACAAAACCCGCCTCCCGAGAACCCGCATGGCGAGCAGGGATGTGGACAGTGGAGCGCGTGCGGCGGGCCGGTACCGGACCGTGCCGCAGAGACGGGGCCGGCGTCAGTCTAGCCGCGGAGCCTCGCCGGGGTCGTGGGGGTCGAACGGTGCGTCGAGCGACTTCGTGAGATCGGCGAGCATCGCCTCGATCTGGGGCTCGACGTACTCGGTCACTGCGGCCTGGATGCGCAGGCGATGGTGCAGCAGGACCGTGCACACCTCGCGGCCGACCATGTTCGCGTAGTCGTCGGCGAGCCCGACCTCCTGGCGCAGCGCCGCCTTCGCCTCCTCGCTCAGCGGGGGGAGCGCCGGCACATGCGCGTCGGCCTCCTCGGCGAGCCCCGCGATCGTGAACAGGAACGGGGCGCCGGGCACCGGATCGGGGTCCATCGGAAGGCCCTCAAACTCGGGATCGAGTCCTTCGCCGGGGCGGTAGGTGCGCGCGCGGTTGCGGGCGGCCTGCTGATCGAGCTCGGCCTGCAGCATCGGGAGGTTCAGCGCCGTGTACTCGGCGACCGAGCGGTCGACGATCGTCTTGATGCGGGTCGACAGCCCGTGCTGCACGCCGTGCGGCACGTCGGCGCCGAGGCCCGCAGCCGAGAGTACGGGCGACCCGAAGCAGCGGCGGCAGGGGGCGGTCCGCCCGTGGTGCGTCGCGGGCTCCCAGCGGGGCACCCACGCGAGCCAGGCGTCCACCGCCTGGCTGACCTGGGTCTCGAGCGACCGCTCCACGCGTTCCACGCTAGTGCCCGGCCCCGGCACCCGCGCGGATTTCCGCGGTCGCCTGCCCTGTTCCCTCTCCTGTGAGGTCCGGACCTCACAGCGCGCGCCGCGCGAAGACCTGCGAAGTCCGGACCGCGCCGTTGCCCGGCCGACGCCGCGAACCTGCGAAGTCCGGACATCGCGTGAGGGGGAGCACTGAGTCGGGCGAAGTCCGGACTTCCCGGAATCGGATGCTGCGATGAAGGGTGTTCGCGGCGCCGTCGGCCGCCGGATCACTCGTCGAACTCGTCCTCCCACGGCCATCTCGGGCGGCGGGCACGGGTGCGCACGAGCGCGATGCCCGCCCACGACGACACGAACGCCGCGGCGGCGACGACGAACCCGAACCACGTGGTCGCGAGCCGGCCCACGACCGCCGTCGCGACGCCGAGATCGGCGCCGGTGAACACGGCGCCGAACCACACTCCCCCGAGGTACGCGAGGAAGGTCGCGGCGGTCGTCCACGCGGCACCCCAGTACGACGGATGCCTCGCCCCGGCGCCGGCGATCGACCCCGGGCCCGCGGCAGCCGGTGCGGCGCCGCCCGTCGGGGCCGCAGCATCCGTCCGGCTCGAGGTGCGTGCGATCGCGGCCCACAGGCCGCCGGCGAACGCGAGTGTCGCGCACACGACGCCGGTGATCCCGGGAGCCTGCCCGAGCCCGGGGCTCGCGATGACGTCCTCCCCCATCGCCAGACTGGTCATGCCGAGTCCGAAGATGAGGAGCGCGACGAAGCCCATCGTCGCGAAGGCCAGGGCGACAGGCGGTCGCACGGGTCCCTGCGACGGCCCGTCCGAACCGTCAGCGGCCATGCCGCCAGCCTACGTCGGCGGGCACGGCCGCGGACGGCGCCTACGCGCGGACGAGCTGCGGGCCGGCCTCGAGCGTGCGCTCGTACTCGCGCTGCGCCTCGATGTTGAGCTCGGTGACGCGCTTCGCCCGCGCGGCGGCCCACGCACCGAACCAGATCGTGAGCTCGCGGCCGATGATGAACGCCGCGATCGCGAGCGGCGTCAGCAGCTCCCCCTCGACGAGCGTGGCGCCCTCGCTGGCGGTGAGGTTCCAGAACGGGGCCTGGAACAGCGCGCCCAGGATGTGTCCGGCGTACGCGGCGACGCCCACGAGAATGCCGAAGACCACCCAGTGGCCCCAGCGGCCGCGGTTGATGATGGCGCCGAGCAGCCAGAAGCCGAGGAAGAACACCACGACCGGCACCCAGAGCGACCAGGTCGCCAGAGCCTCGAGGGCGGTCGTGCCGACGTTCGCGCCGGTGACGTCGCCCTTGATCGCGTCGACGCCGAGCCACACCGCGAGGTAGAGCACGGCGAACGCGACGGCGGCGAGCAGGCCGATGGCTCCGGCGGCGGCGCGGTTGCCCCGCGGACGCGGGGCCTCGGGCGCCTGCACGAAGATCGGCTGCGGGGCCGCGGCCGCGGCGACGACCGCGGGTTCGGCGACCACGGGCTCGGCGACGACGGGCTCGCTGGGGGTCACGACCGGCGGGACCACGACGGTGGGCGAGTCGTCGGCGGCGGGAGCGGGCGTCGCGGACGAGGTGTAGTCCAACGAGGCCGCCTCCGGCGATTCCCACGGGTCGGGCTCGGCGGCGGCCGGCGCGTCGGCGGCGGTCGAGGGCGCCTCGGCGGCGGTCGAGGGGGCGTCGGAGGCGCCAGGCGCCTCGTCGGCGGGGGGCTCTGGGGCGGGAGTCTCGCTGCCGACCGCGTCGCGCTTGGCGGCCTCTGCGTCGGCGAGACCTTCGTTCGCACGGCCGACGACGTCGTCGACGCCGTTGGGCTCGTCGACGGGCTCGCCGTAGGACGACTTGGGGTCACTCATCGCAGGCACTCCTCACGCAGGGATCATCCCCGCAGAGGCAGAGTAGCCCGCGGTTCCGCGCACACGACGGAGGCGTGCCGGAGGAATCCGCGCCCGCCCACTACCCTGAGCCCATGGCACCACGGGCGTTCCAGGTCACCGCGGCTACAGCTGGGCCCCCGCCACCTGAGGCTCCGCGACGCGCGCCAGCGCGGCGTGGAGTGGTCGCGGGGACCATTCTCTTCGCACTCGCCGCCTTGACGGCGTGCGCACCCGACGCGCCGTCGGGGGGCGGACTCACCTTCACGCCGACACCGTCCGCGTCGGCGTCCGGATCGGCGACGCCGACGCCGACGCCGTCACCGACTGCGCGCGCGGAGATCCCCGACGACTGCCGCGCGATCCTGACCGCCGACGTGCTCGCTCAACTCGAGGGCGTGCCGCTCAACGACCCCGCCTTCGGCGCATCGGGACCGCAGGCCGACGGCGGCCTGGTGTGCGTGTGGCGCGACCCCGCCGCCGACACGACCGGGCTGGTCACCACGATCTCGTACATGTCGCGCGGGCCGGCGCTCGACATGCTCAACAAGCTCGTCACCGACGAGGGCTACACCTGCTACACCCCCGATGGCGGCACGCGCTGCGAGAAGACCTGGCCGAACGAGACGTACCCCGTCACCGACGGGCGCACGCTGTTCTGGCGCGACGACATCCTCATCGACACGCAGTACTCGAACCTCGCGCCCGCCGGCTACACGGCGGCCCTCGTCGCGAGCATCTTCGGCTGAGTCAGCCCCAGACCGTGCGGTCGAGCCGCGGGCCGTAGTCCTCGGGGTGCCACGTCGTCTCGACGCTCACGAGCCACAGTCCGTCACGGAGGGTGTGCTCCTCGCGCACCGCGCCCCGTGTGCGATCGCAGACGGTGGCGCCGTCCGCCGTCCGGCAGGAGAACCCGTCGCCCGCCAGCGCGGCCTCGGCGATCGTGGCGGCGTCCGCGTCGACCTTCGACAGCGTGGTGACGATCCCGCCCGCGTCGAACCGCCAGGTGCACGTCACCAGCACGTCGGGTGCGGCGGCGTCGGCGAACGCCGTCGCCGTCGTCGCGGGAGCCGCCATCGACTGGTTGAGCAGCGATCCCTCCCGCCAGGTGAGCTCGTTCCAGAGATCGTCGGAGTACAGCGTGCGGCAGTCGATCGCGCCGCCGTCCGCCGCGGTCTGGGCGGGCGTCTGCGCGGGCGTCGCCTCGGGCCGCGGCGCAGTGGCACTGCGCAGCGTGTCGCCGACCCACGCGACGGCCACCGGGACCATCGGCAGCGCCAGCCACACGAGCGAGGCGACGACCGCGGCGCACAGGATCCCCGCGGGCACGGCGATCCACGAGTTGCGTCCGCCGGTCCTCGCCATGGGGCCCCCACCTCCGCCTCCACGGTAAGCCGGAGAGACGGATGCTGCGCCGCGGCGCGCGCGGGGCCTGCGAGGATGCCGCGGGGCGAGGCATCCGTCCCCCCGCACGTTCCTGCCGCCGAAACACGGGTCGGTGACGACGGCACGCCGGGAACGGATGCTGCAGCCCGGCGTGTCGGATGACGGATCCGTGTTTCGGCACAGAGATCGGCCGAAAACACGAACGGCCCTGGTCGAAACCAGGGCCGTTCGTCGAGGTTCAGGGTCGTTCCGACCCGGGACTCAGTTGTAGTCGGTGGTGAAACCGTCCGTGGAGAAGCTGTCGAAGTCGACGTAGCTCAGGTCGGCGTCGGTGTACGCGCCGTCCGAGGCGAAGATGCGGTTGGGGTACCGCTCGCTCTTGGCCTCCTCCGTCGCCTCGACCGTGACATCGCGGTACTTCGCGAGTCCGGTTCCGGCGGGGATGAGCTTTCCGATGATGACGTTCTCCTTGAGGCCCATGAGCGGGTCGCTCTTGCCCTCCATGGCCGCCTGCGTCAGGACGCGGGTGGTCTCCTGGAACGACGCGGCCGACAGCCACGACTCGGTCGCGAGCGACGCCTTCGTGATACCCATCAGCTCGGGACGACCCGACGCGGGGCGCTTGCCCCCGCCGACCGCCTCGCGGTTGATGGTCTGGTACTTCTTGAAGTCGACCAGCTCACCCGGGAGCAGCGTGGTGTCGCCGTGGTCGACCACGGTGACCTTCCGCAGCATCTGACGGACGATGACCTCGATGTGCTTGTCGTGGATCGGCACACCCTGCGAGCGGTACACGCCCTGGACGCCGTTCACGAGGTACTTCTGCACCTCGCGGGCACCCATGACACGCATGACCTCCTTGGGGTCGAGCGTGCCGACCAGGATCGGCTGACCGACGGTGACGTGCTGTCCGTCCTCGACCAGGAGCGTCGCGCGCTTGAGGACCGGGTAGACGTGCGGCTCGTCGCCGTTGTCGGGCGTGAGGATGACCTTCTTGGCCTTGTCGGTCTCGTCGATCGTGATGCGGCCGTCGGCCTCGGCGATCGGCGACGCACCCTTCGGGGTGCGGGCCTCGAACAGCTCCTGCACGCGGGGAAGACCCTGCGTGATGTCGTCTGCCGACGCCGAACCACCGGTGTGGAAGGTACGCATCGTCAGCTGCGTGCCGGGCTCACCGATCGACTGGGCCGCGATGATGCCGACGGCCTCGCCGATGTCGACGATCTTGCCGGTCGCGAGCGAACGGCCGTAGCACTTCGCGCAGACGCCGACCGCCGAGTCGCACGTGAGTACCGAGCGGACCTTGATCGACTCGACGCCCGCCGCGACGAGCTTGTCGATGAGCACGTCGCCGACGTCCTCACCGGCCGAGGCGACGACCTCGCCCTTCGGGTCGACGGCGTCGGCCGCGAGCGTGCGGGCGAACACCGAGTTCTCGACGTTCGCGTCGCGCACCAGCTCACCGTCGGCGCCGGGGGCGGCGATGGTGAACTCGAGGCCCTTGGTCGTGCCGCAGTCCTCCTCGCGGATGATGACATCCTGCGAGACGTCCACGAGACGACGCGTCAGGTAGCCCGAGTCGGCCGTACGGAGGGCCGTGTCGGCCAGACCCTTACGGGCCCCGTGCGTCGCGATGAAGTACTCCGCCACCGACAGACCCTCGCGGTACGAGGAGATGATCGGGCGCGGGATGATCTCACCCTTCGGGTTGTTCACCAGGCCTCGCATACCCGCGATGTTGCGGATCTGCAGCCAGTTACCACGGGCGCCCGACGAGACCATGCGGTTGATGGTGTTGTCGGCCGGGAAGTGGTCGCGCATCGCCTTCTGGACCTCGTCGGTCGCCTCGGTCCAGATCTTGATGAGCTCCTGACGACGCTCGGCGTCGGTGGTGAGACCCTTCTCGAACTGCGCCTGGACCTTCGCGGCCTGCTTCTCGTAGCCCGCGACGATCTCGCCCTTGTTCGGCGGCGTGAGGATGTCGCTGAGCGCCACGGTGACACCCGAGCGGGTGGCCCAGTAGAAGCCGGCGTCCTTGATGCGGTCGAGGGATGCTGCGACCTCCACCTTCGGGTACTCCTCGGCGAGCTTGTTCACGATCTGCGACAGCTTGCCCTTGTCGGCCTGCTCGCGCACGAACGGGTAGCCCTTGGGGAGCGTGTCGTTGAAGATCGCCTGGCCGAGCGACGCGTCCACGAGGCCGTGGCGCTCGTAGCCCTCGGGCGCTTCGCCCTCGAGGAACGCGAGACCGGGGATGCGGATGCGGACCTTGGCCTGCAGGTCGAGGGTGCCCTCGTCCTTGGCCAGGATCGCCTCGCCGACCGAGCCGAACACGCGGCCCTCGCCGGCAGCACCCTCGATGACCGTGGTCAGGTGGTGCAGACCGATGATCATGTCCTGCGAGGGCAGGGTCACCGGACGGCCGTCCGACGGCTTGAGGATGTTGTTCGAGGCGAGCATCAGGATGCGGGCCTCGGCCTGGGCCTCGACCGACAGCGGCAGGTGCACGGCCATCTGGTCACCGTCGAAGTCCGCGTTGAAGGCGGCGCAGACGAGCGGGTGCAGCTGGATGGCCTTGCCCTCGACGAGCTGCGGCTCGAAGGCCTGGATGCCGAGGCGGTGCAGCGTGGGTGCACGGTTGAGCAGCACGGGACGCTCGCGGATGATCTCCTCGAGCACGTCCCAGACCTCGGGACGCGTGCGCTCGACGGCGCGCTTGGCCGCCTTGATGTTCTGCGAGTGACCGAGGTCGATCAGGCGCTTGATCACGAACGGCTTGAACAGCTCGAGCGCCATCTGCTTGGGCAGACCGCACTGGTGGAGCTTGAGCTGCGGACCCACGATGATGACCGAACGGCCCGAGTAGTCCACGCGCTTGCCGAGCAGGTTCTGGCGGAAGCGACCCTGCTTTCCCTTGAGCATGTCGCTCAGGGACTTCAGGGCGCGGTTGCCGGTACCGGTGACGGGGCGACCGCGGCGGCCGTTGTCGAACAGCGCGTCGACGGCCTCCTGCAGCATGCGCTTCTCGTTGTTGACGATGATCTCGGGGGCACCGAGGTCGATCAGGCGACGGAGGCGGTTGTTGCGGTTGATCACGCGGCGGTACAGGTCGTTCAGGTCGGAGGTCGCGAAGCGGCCACCGTCCAGCTGCACCATCGGGCGCAGCTCCGGCGGGATCACCGGAACGACGTCGAGCACCATCGAGGCCGGCGACATGCCGGTCTGCAGGAACGAGTTGACGACCTTCAGGCGCTTGATCGCACGGATCTTGCGCTGGCCCTTGCCCTCGGAGATCTGCAGGTGCAGGCTGTCGGCCTCGGCCGCCAGGTCGAACGCCTCGAGGCGACGCTTGATCGACTCCGCGCCCATGTGGGCCTCGAAGTACTGACCGAAGCGGTCCTGGAGCTCGTGGAAGATCTCGTCCTCGCCCTTGAGCTGGCCGACCTCGAGCGTGCGGAAGTCCTCCCACACCTTCTCGAGACGCGTGATCTGGTCGTCGGTGCCCTTGCGGATCGACGCCATCTCCTTCTCGGCGGCGTCCTTGACCTTCTTCTTCTGGTCGGCCTTGGCACCCTCCTCCTCGAGCGCGGCGAGCTCCTCCTCCAGCTTCTGGAGGCGGGCGGCCACACGCGCGTCGCGGCGGTCGGCGAGCGTCTTGAGCTCGAGGCGGATGTTGTTCTCCTGCGTCGAGAGGTCGCGGTGGCGAGCCTCGTCGTCGACCGAGATCACCATGTACGCGGCGAAGTAGATGACCTTCTCGAGGTCCTTCGGCGCCATGTCGAGCAGGTACCCGAGGCGCGAGGGCACGCCCTTGAAGTACCAGATGTGCGTGACGGGCGCGGCGAGCTCGATGTGGCCCATGCGCTCACGGCGGACCGAGGACTTGGTGACCTCGACGCCGCAGCGCTCGCAGACGATGCCCTTGAAGCGGACGCGCTTGTACTTGCCGCACGCGCACTCCCAGTCGCGCGAGGGTCCGAAGATCTGCTCGCCGAACAGACCGTCCTTCTCGGGCTTCAGGGTGCGGTAGTTGATGGTCTCGGGCTTCTTGACCTCGCCGTAGGACCAACGACGGATGTCGTCAGCGGTGGCCAGGCCGATGCGAAGCTGATCGAAAGTGGTTGATTCGAGCACTGGTTCTCCTGTGTCGGAAATTCGTTCGTTACCTGGCGCGCTTAGATCTCGTCGATCGACGAGGACTCGAAGCGGCTGGAGATGTTGATGCCGAGCTCTTCAGCGGCGCGGAAGGCGTCGTCGTCGGTGTCGCGGAGGTTGACCGCCGTGCCGTCGGCCGAGAGGACCTCGACGTTCAGGCAGAGCGACTGCATCTCCTTCATGAGCACCTTGAACGACTCGGGGATGCCGGGCTCCTGGATGTTCTCGCCCTTGACGATCGCCTCGTAGACCTTGACGCGGCCGAGGATGTCGTCGGACTTGATCGTGAGGAGCTCCTGGAGCGCGTACGCGGCGCCGTAGGCCTCGAGGGCCCACACCTCCATCTCACCGAAGCGCTGGCCACCGAACTGCGCCTTACCACCGAGCGGCTGCTGGGTGATCATCGAGTACGGACCCGTCGAGCGCGCGTGGATCTTGTCGTCCACGAGGTGGTGCAGCTTCAGGATGTACATGTAGCCGACCGAGATCGGAGCCGGGAACGGCTCGCCGGAGCGCCCGTCGAACAGCTGCGTCTTGCCCGACGAGTCGATCAGGCGCTCGCCGTCGCGGGTCGGGTTCGTCGAGTCGAGCAGACCCGCGATCTCGGCCTCGAACGCGCCGTCGAACACCGGCGTGGCGACCTTGGTGCCTGCCGGCGCCTCGAACGCCTGCTCGGGCAGCTGGGCGGCCCACTCCGGGGTGCCCTCGACCTTCCAGCCCTGCTTGGCGATCCAGCCGAGGTGCAGCTCGAGGACCTGGCCGAAGTTCATTCGACCGGGGATGCCGAGCGGGTTCAGGATGACCTGGACCGGCGTGCCGTCCGCGAGGAACGGCATGTCTTCCACGGGGAGGATCTTCGCGATGACGCCCTTGTTGCCGTGACGGCCGGCGAGCTTGTCACCCTCGGTGATCTTGCGCTTCTGGGCGATGTAGACCACGACGCGGCGGTTGACGCCCGAGCCGAGCTCGTCGTCGCCGTCCTCGGCGTTGAACTCCTTGACCGCGATGATCGTGCCCTGCTCACCGTGGGGCACCTTCAGCGACGTGTCGCGGACCTCGCGGCTCTTCTCGTTGAAGATCGCGCGGAGCAGGCGCTCCTCGGCCGAGAGCTCCGTCTCGCCCTTCGGCGTGACCTTGCCGACGAGGATGTCGCCGGGACGCACCTCGGCGCCGATGCGGATGATGCCGCGCTCGTCGAGGTCCTTCAGGAGGTCGGGGCTGACGTTGGGGAGGTCACGGGTGATCTCCTCCTTGCCGAGCTTCGTGTCGCGGGCGTCGACCTCGTACTCCTCGATGTGGATCGAGGAGAGGGTGTCGTCCTTCACCAGGTCCTGGCTGAGGATGATCGCGTCCTCGAAGTTGTGACCCTCCCACGTCATGAACGCGACGAGGAGGTTCTTGCCGAGGGCGAGCTCGCCGTTCTCCGTCGCGGGACCGTCGGCGATGACCTCGCCGGCCTCGACGCGCTCACCGGCCGAGACGACCACGCGCTGGTTGTACGACGTGCCCTGGTTCGAGCGGTCGAACTTGCGCAGGAAGTAGTCCTGCGTGCCGCCCTCGTCGAGCTGCACGGTCACGACGTCGGCCGAGACCTCGACGACGACACCGGGCTTGTCGGCGGTGACGACGTCACCGGCGTCGATCGCGGCGAAGCCCTCCATGCCCGTGCCGACCACCGGCGACTCCGAGCGGAGAAGCGGGACGGCCTGGCGCTGCATGTTCGCACCCATGAGGGCGCGGTTCGCGTCGTCGTGCTCGAGGAACGGGATGAGCGAGGTCGCCACCGACACCATCTGGCGCGGCGAGACGTCCATGTAGCCGATCTCCTCCGAGTGGAAGAGGTCGACCTCGCCGCCGTTGCCGCGACGGGCGAGGACGCGGTCCTGCGCGAAGCTGCCGTCGGCCTTCAGCTCGACACCGGCCTGGGCGACGATGTAGTCGCTCTCCTCCGAGGCGGTCAGGTAGTCGATCTGGTCGGTGACCTTGCCCTCGACGACACGACGGTACGGCGTCTCGATGAAGCCGAACGCGTTGATGCGCGCGAACGAGGCGAGCGAGCCGATCAGACCGATGTTCGGGCCTTCCGGCGTCTCGATTGGGCACATGCGGCCGTAGTGCGACGGGTGGACGTCGCGGACCTCGACGCCTGCGCGCTCACGCGACAGACCGCCGGGGCCGAGGGCCGAGAGGCGGCGCTTGTGGGTCAGACCCGCGAGCGGGTTGTTCTGGTCCATGAACTGCGACAGCTGCGACGTTCCGAAGAACTCCTTGATCGCGGCCACGACGGGGCGGACGTTGATCAGGGTCTGCGGCGTGATCGCCTCGATGTCCTGCGTGGTCATGCGCTCGCGGACGACGCGCTCCATGCGCGACAGACCGGTGCGGACCTGGTTCTGGATGAGCTCGCCGACCGCGCGGATGCGACGGTTGCCGAAGTTGTCGATGTCGTCGACGTCGAGACGGATCTCGGCCGGCTTGCCGCCGCGCACGCCGTCGAACGTCACGTCGCCGCGGTGCAGGCGGACGAGGTACTTGATCGTCGCGACGATGTCGTCGACCGTCAGCACCGAGTCGGTGAGCGGCTTGTCGAGACCGAGCTTGTGGTTGATCTTGTACCGGCCGACCTTGGCGAGGTCGTAGCGCTTCGGGTTGAAGTAGAAGTTGTCCAGGAGCGCGCGGGCGGCCTCGGCGGCGACCTGCTCGCCCGGACGGAGCTTGCGGTAGATGTCGCGGAGCGCGTCCTCCTTGGTGAGGATCGTGTCCTTGGACAGGGTCTCTTCGATGGAGTCGAAGCCGGCGAACTCGGCGAGGATGTCCTCGCTGGTGAGGCCGAGGGCCTTCAGGAATACGGTGACCGACTGCTTGCGCTTGCGGTCGATGCGGACGCCGACCTGGTCGCGCTTGTCGATCTCGAACTCGAGCCAGGCGCCGCGCGACGGGATGACGCGCGCCGACACGATGTCCTTGTCGCTCGTCTTGTCGGGGGTCTTGTCGAAGTAGACACCGGGCGAACGGACGAGCTGCGACACGACGACGCGCTCGGTGCCGTTGATGATGAACGTGCCCTTGTCGGTCTGGAGCGGGAAGTCGCCCATGAAGACCGTCTGGGTCTTGATCTCACCGGTCTGGTGGTTCATGAACTCGGCCTCGACGTAGAGCGGGGCCGCGTACGTCTTGCCGCGCTCCTTGCACTCCTCGATGGAGTACTTCTCGGGCTCGAGGTACGGGTTCGTGAACGAGAGCTGCATGGTCTCGCTCAGGTCCTCGATCGGCGAGATCTCCTCGAAGATCTCCTCGAGACCGCTGACCTCGGGCACGTCGGTGCGACCGGCGGCCTTCGCGTCCGCGACGCGCGCCTTCCAGGCCTCGTTGCCGACGAGCCAGTCGAACGACTCGGTCTGCAGCGCGAGAAGGTCGGGGACCGTCAGCGTGTCGGAGATCTTGGCGAACGAGAGGCGGGATGCTCCGCGTCCGTTCTTCGGGGTGGTGGTGGGGTTGGATGCGTTGCGCGCAGCAGCCAAGGGGATTACCTCCGTGGGCCCGTAGGGCTCGTTTCCTTGTCGTCAGGTGGAGTGCTCCTCATCCCCGAAACCCGCGCGGCACTCCCCACGTGAACGTGAGGGGGCGCAGGCACAGCCGACCACCATATGAGGGCAGGGGGAATCCAAGAGCGCAAAGACCCACTATACGTCGGACGACGCGCCGTGTCCAGTCGGATTCTTGAAAAGTTCTGGATGCTGCGGTATAAGCCGCAAGACGACCGCACCCGCGCGCCCGGCACAGGGCCGGAGCGCACGGGTGCGGCCTGGTGTCAAGCCGGATCAGTGCTTCTTGCCGAGGTTGCCGCGGCAGGCGTCTCCCGGGTTGATTCCCACGTCGATGCCCGCGCTCACGAACATGCCGTAGCTCTGGATGCCCTTGTACCCGTGCTTCTGGTTGCCTCGCGCCGCGAGGCCGTCGTCATCGAAGCCCTCCGGGTTGCCCTCGACGCTGTCGATGGTGTCCTGGCCGGAGAACGCGCACTCCGACGCGGAGTTGTTCGCCCCCTGCGCCTCTCCGCCGTTCCCGGTGGCCTCGCCTGCCATCGCGGCTCCGCCGCTGCCGAGCACCAGCCCGATCGCCACGACCGCGCACGCCAAAGCCTTCTTCATCGCATTCCCCTCCCATGAGTGATGTCCGAAGCCCCAATTCGGACGACGGTGTCCTCTCCGACGCCGTCACCGCCGCAACATACTCCTGCGCACGGCCGCGCGGAAGAGAGGGGCCGCGACGCGAAGCGGCATGTCCGCCCGGCGCAGCGCCGTCGCCGGTCCGATACATCAATGCACCGAAACCATGGCGAAACGCCCCGGATCGCGCCAATATATGCACATGACTGGGGTGGGACACCCCGTGATCCGCACGCCCGACCAGCGGATCCGGGTGTTCGTGAGCTCGACCCTGCGCGAGCTCGCGGAAGAACGCGAAGCAGTGCGGTCGGCCATCGAGCGACTCCGGCTCGCCCCCGTGATGTTCGAACTCGGCGCCCGCCCCCACCCGCCCCGAGACCTCTACCGCTCCTACCTCGCCCAATCCGACGTCTTCATCGGCATCTACGGCCAGAGCTACGGCTGGGTCGCCCCCGACGAGAACGTCTCCGGCCTCGAAGACGAATACAACCTCGCCCCCGCCGGCATGCCCAAACTCATCTACGTCAAAGACACCGACACCCGAGACGAACGACTCACCCACCTCATCGCCCGCATCCAAGCCGACGACACCGCCGCCTACCTCCACTTCCACAACACCCAAGACCTCGAAGACCACGTCGCCGGCGACCTCGCCATGCTCCTCGCCGAACGCTTCGACCAGTCGCGGCGCACCGAGCCGGCCACGGCGGCCGAGATCTCGCTCGCGGCACGCGTGCCCGAGCCGTACACCGAGACGATCGGGCGCGAGGGCGAGCTCGCCGAGATCCGGGCGCTGCTGGCCGGAGGCCTCCACCGCGTGGTGAGCCTCATCGGGCCCGGCGGTATCGGCAAGAGCCGGCTCGCGATCGAGGCGGCCCACGCGAACACCGACCTGTTTCCCGACGGCGTGTACTTCGTGCCGCTGGAGGGCGTGCTCGAGCCGGGGCTGCTGCTGCCGACGATCGCCTACATCCTCGGCGTGCGCGACACCGGGGCGGCCACGCTCGAGGAGCGCATCGCGCAGGCGATCGGCGACCGCCACGTGCTCATCGTGCTCGACAACTTCGAGCAGATCATCGACGAGGCCCCCGTCCTGGTGCGCCTGTACTCGCTCGCGCCGCGGGCGTGCTTCCTGGTGACGAGCCGGATCGTGCTGCGCATCCGCGGCGAGCGCGTGTTCGAGGTCGAGACGCTCGAGACGCCCGCACCGGACGTCCCCGCCACGCTCGCGCAGGCACAGGCCTCCTCGGCGTGCGTGCTGTTCGCGGAGCGTGCCGCGTCCGCACTCCCCGGCTTCCAGCTGACCGCCGAGAACGCGGCCGACGTCATCGGCATCTGCCGCCGGCTCGACGGGCTGCCGCTGGCCATCGAACTGGCCGCGGCGAAGATCCGCCTGCTCTCGCCGCACGACGTCGCCGAGCGCCTCGGGCACACCCTCCCGCTGCTGTCGACCTCGGTGCGCGATCTGCCCGACCGCCATCGCACCATGCGGGCGACGATCGACTGGAGCGTGGGCCTGCTGGCCGATGACCAGCGCGCGATGCTCGAAGACCTCGGCGTGTTCGCCGCGCGATTCAGCCTCGAGTCGGTCGAGGCGGTGGGCGGGACCCGCTCGTGGGGTCCCCACACGATCGAGACGCTGGCCGCACTGATCGATGCTTCGCTGGTGCAGCGCATCGACTCGGGCGGCCGCTCGGTGTTCTCGCTCCTCGCGATCGTCCGCGAGTACGCGCTCGAGTCGCTCGAGTCACGGCGGGCGGCGGATGCGATGCGCATCGCGCACGCCGACTACTACCTCGACCTGGTGCATCGCGTGGCCCCACGACTTCGCGGCGCCGAGCAGATCGATGCCGTGGCCGAACTGGGGCTCGAGGTGCCGAATCTGCGCGCCGCGGCCCGCCACCTGGTCTCCATGGACCGGCTCGACGACGCCGGCGACTTCGCGTGGACGATGCTCGCCTACTGGTGGATCTGCGGGTATTTCGCCGACGTGCGGCTGTGGATGCTGGAACTTCTCGAGAAGCGGATGCCGCTGACCCCGCGCACGCGCGCGATCGCGACGTTCTTCCCGCTGTGGGCAGAGCTGTGGCAGCGACCGAGCGACCAGGCGGTGGAGGACCTCGGCGAGGTCGTGCGGCTGTTCACCGAGAGCGGCGACGAGCAGGCCGCTGCGATGGCGCTCGCCGCGAAGGCGTCGGCGCGGCTGCAGTTCGCCGACCTCGACGAACAGGTGTTCCGCGCCGAGATCGGAGAGGCGATCGCGACGCTCCACGAGCTCGGCGACCGCTGGGCCGAGTCCCTCGCCGAGGTGGTGCTCGGCCAGTTCGGCATGCTTCGTCGCGACATCCCGGCGGCGCTCGAGCACCTCGGCCGTGCGGTCGACATCGCCGACGCCGCCGATGACGCGTTCACCCGCGTCGTGGCGGGCAACAACCGCGCGCGCCTGCGCTTCGTGCTGGGCGAGCGCGATGAGGCGGAAGCGGAGTTCCTGCTGACCCTGACGCTGTCGATCCGGCTGCACTTCGTCGACGGCGCCACGTACGGGCTGGAAGGAATGTCGGCGATCGCCGCCTCGCACGGCGAGGCGTGGCGCGCCGGAGCTCTGGCCGCGGTGGCGGCGACGATCCGCGAGACGACGGGCATCTACGACATCGAAGGGTTCGCCGTGCATCTCGCCCCGCTGGAGGCGCTGCGTGCGATCGATCCCGAGAGCGTCGAGGCCGGTGAGCGCGCGGGCAGGGAGATGGGCCTCGCGGAGGCCATCGCGATCGCGCTGCCCGACGCCGACGCGGACGTCCGCGAGAAGGTCCCTTCGTGGTGACGGGCCTCCAGCGCGCGCCCGTGATCCGCACGCCCGACCAGCGGATCCGGGTGTTCGTGAGCTCGACCCTGCGCGAGCTCGCGGAAGAACGCGAAGCAGTGCGGTCGGCCATCGAGCGACTCCGGCTCGCCCCCGTGATGTTCGAACTCGGCGCCCGCCCCCACCCGCCCCGAGACCTCTACCGCTCCTACCTCGCCCAATCCGACGTCTTCATCGGCATCTACGGCCAGAGCTACGGCTGGGTCGCCCCCGACGAGAACGTCTCCGGCCTCGAAGACGAATACAACCTCGCCCCCGCCGGCATGCCCAAACTCATCTACGTCAAAGACACCGACACCCGAGACGAACGACTCACCCACCTCATCGCCCGCATCCAAGCCGACGACACCGCCGCCTACCTCCACTTCCACAACACCCAAGACCTCGAAGACCACGTCGCCGGCGACCTCGCCATGCTCCTCGCCGAACGCTTCGACGAGTCCAGGACTCCGGAGGCGCCGGACGCCGGTGCCGCGCCGGTCAGCCTGGTAGGCCGGGTCCCCGTGCCCTACACGACCACCATCGGGCGCGAGGCCGACATCGATGCGGTGCGCACCCTGCTCGCGAGGGGCACGGACCGCGTCGTGAGCCTCATCGGGCCCGGCGGCATCGGCAAGAGCCGGCTCGCGATCGAGACGGCCAGGGCCTCAGCCGACCTCTTCCCGGACGGCGTCTACTTCGTCCTCCTCGAGGGCGTGCTCGAGCCGGGACTGCTGCTGCCGACGATCGCCTACTACCTCGGCATCCGCGACAACGGCGAGGCCGCGCTGGAGGAGCGCATCGCGCACGCCCTCGCGGATCGTCGTGTGCTGATCGTGCTCGACAACTTCGAGCAGATCGTGGATGCCGCACCCGTGCTCGTGCGCCTGTACACGGTCGCGCCGACGGCGACCTTCCTCGTGACGAGCCGCATCGTGCTGCGGATCCGCGGCGAGCGCGTCTACGACGTGCCGCCGCTCACGACGCCCGCCGGCGAGGGCCCGGCGAGCCTGGACCGCAGCACACGCTCGGCGGCGGTGTCGCTGTTCGTCGACCGGGCACGCGCGATCGATCCGCAGTTCGATGTGACCCCCGACAACGCACGGGATCTCGCCGACATCTGCCGCAGGCTCGAGGGGCTGCCGCTGGCGATCGAGCTCGCGGCGGCGAAGGTGCGCATCCTGAACCCGGCGCAGATCGCCGGGCGCCTCGAGAAGAGCCTCCCGCTGCTGACAGCCGCGGTGCGTGATCTGCCCGAACGGCACCGCACGATGCGGGCGACGATCGACTGGAGCGTGAGCCTCCTGCCGCCCGAGCAGCGTGGCCTGCTCGAGGACCTCGGCGTGTTCGCGACGAGGTTCACGCTCGATGCGGTCGAGGCCCTCGGCGAGGGCCGTCCGTGGGGCGGTCACGCGATCGACGCCCTCGCCGCCCTGGCGGACGGCTCGCTCGTGAAGCAGAGCGAGCTCGGCGGACGCCGCGTCTTCTCGCTGCTCGCGATCGTGAGGGAGTACGCGCTCGACCATCTCAAGGAGCGCGGCGACGCGCAGCGCATGCGGCGTGCCCACGCCGACTACTACCGGGAGCTCGTGCAGCAGATCGCGCCCGACCTCGGCGGGCGCGGGCAGGCCGACGCCGTGGTGCGACTGGGGCTCGAACTGCCGAACCTCCGCGCGGCGGTGCGCCACCTCGTCTACACGAACCGTCTCGACGACGCCGGCGACTTCGCGTGGTGCCTCCTCATCTACTGGTGGATCTCCGGCTTCTTCGCCGAAGTGCGCGTGTGGATGCTCGAGCTGCTCGAGAAGCAGCACGAGCAGCCCATCACGCCGCACACCCGCGCGATCGCGTGGTTCTTCGCGCTGTGGGGCGAGATGTGGCAGCGGCCGAGCGAGCAGGTGGTGGCCGGCCTCGGCGAGTGCGTGCGCCTGTTCCGGGAGAGCGGCGACGAGGATGCCGCGGCCATGGCGCTCGCCGCGCGCGCGACGGCGCGCGTGCAGTTCTCGCATCTCGACACCGACAAGGCCGAAGCCGAGCTGCGCGAGGCGGTGGTCACGCTGCGCGAGCGCGGGAACACGTGGGCGGAGGCGATCACCGAGGTCTCGCTCGGCCGGCTCGCCTGGGTGCGCGGAGCCACCGACGACGCCCTCGCGCACTTCGACCGCGCCACCTCGGTCGCCCAGTCGCGCGGCGATCTGTTCACGACCTCGGTCGCCGGCAACCTGCGGTCCCGCCTGAACTTCCAGCTCGGCCGCATCGAGGAGGCGGAGCGGGAGTTCGTCCACACCCTGCTGCTCTCGATCGGGCTGCACTACGAAGAGGGCGTCGCGTACGGCCTCGAGGGCGTGTGCGCGGTCGCGGCGGCCCACGGCGAGGCATGGCGGGCGGCGGCGCTCGCCGTCGCGGCGGGAGAGATCCGCCGGCGCATCGGCATCTTCGACGTGGAGGCGTTCACGGTGCACACGCCGTACCTCGAGATCCTCCGCGGCCGCGATGCGCAGAGCGTCGAGGCCGGCGAGATCGCCGGGGCCGAGCTCACCATCGCCGAGGCGGTGCAGCTGGCGCTGCCGGAACACGAGTTCGCGACGGTCGCCGACGCTCTGCGCGCCTGGTAGGGCCGAATGGATGCCGCGGGCCGCGGCATCCATTCGTTTCAGAGGTATCACCCGCCGCACGACCCGCTCTGGTGTGGTGAGGAGCGCGCTCGTATGCTGTGCACCGAGCAGCGCTCTCGGATCGTCAGGTGACTGGGCACCGGTGCGAGGGGGTCGACATGGCGCGTGTTCCAGACGTGCCGCACGGCGCAGTCGACGTCGATTCCGACGCCGACGCCGTGGACGTGCGCGTCGACGCGGCCCCACCGGACGTCGAGCCGAACGAGTTCGGTGTGACCCTCCTGGCCGACATCATGCTGCACGGCATCTCCGACACCGTGGTGCGGGTGCGCGTCAGGGGCAGCGACGACTTCCACTACGCGGCGATCGTCCTCCGCGGCGGCGTTGCCGCACTCGTCCATTTCGAGGCGCTCGGCGAAGGCCGGTACGGCGCGCGGATCGCGGTCGCACACGACGAGACCCTGCACCTCACGGTCGTGGCGAGCGACTTCGAGACGGGCATCGCGTGGCTCGAGCATCAGGTCGCCCAGGGCGGCATGGGGATGGGCGGCGAGCTGGAGGCGGCCGCGGAACCGCCGCCGCCACCCCTCGTTCCCGACGTCGTGCTCGGTGGCGGCGGATTCGGCGGACGCTCACCCGGGCTCGCGCCCGTGGTCCCGCCATCTCCTGCCCCACCTGCGATGCCCGCGCCCGCGCCGCCCCCCGTGGCCGCCGAGCCGGTGCCTGTCCCCGAGGCGCCGTCCGGCGGGCTCGACGGGGCGGCTCCCGTCCCGGCATTCGTCGACGCCGAGGTGCCGGCGCGCGTCGTGGAGGGCGTCCCGTTCGACGCGATCGTGCGGCTGTCGCTCGCAGACCTCGCTCCGACGGCCGGCACGGCACGCAAGAAGGCCACGGCGCTGTTCGACCCGGCGCGCGAGATCGAGGTGGCCATGCAGCTGCGGGGCCTCGCCTTCGCCGACGGCACCCCGTCGATCATCTCGACCATGCTCCCGGCGCAGGTCTCCGACCCGCGTCGACTCGTCTTCGCGCTGGTCCCCGACGGCCCCGGACGCGGACACATCACCGTCACGTTCACGCAGCCGCCCATCGTGACGCCGCTCGCGGTGCTGGCGCTGAGCACGCCGATCGTCGCGGTCGACGACGACGTCGAGGGCATCGTCGCCGATGACCCGCGCACCACGGTCGCCTCCGTCGCGGCCCCGCCCCGCAGCATCGCCGACCTTCCGACGCTCGTCATCGACGAGTCCATGTCGCGCGGCGCATCGGAGCTGCTCGTGACGGCGAAGGTCGGGCGCACCGTCGTCAAGAACTCCGTGCGGCTGCCCGATAAGAGCGCGTACGTCGAAGGCATCTACGCGGAGCTCTCCAGGGTTCGCAAGACCTTCCTGGAATCCGTCGAAGACGACCCCGATGAGGCCGCCGACACCGCCCGGCGGGACGTGCGCACCCTCGGTGCCCGGGTCGCCGAGGAGCTCCTCGGCGACGACGTCAACGCGTTGCTCTGGAGCCGACGCCGCCGGATCTCGCAACTGGTGCTGCAGACCTCCGGCGAGCTCGACATCCCCTGGGAGATCGTGCATCTCGTGCCGGTCGGCAGGCAACGGCCCGATCCGGAGCGCTATTTCCTCGGTGACCTCGGACTCACCCGATGGATGTACGGCACGTCGCGACCCACCGTGATCCCCGTGGACCCCACGCGTGTCGTCGCGATCGCACCCGACTACGTCGACCACAGCCTCGACCTCCCGCGCGCCCGTGAGGAGATCGAGACACTCGGCGACCTGCTCGCGGGTCCGCCGCGATCCGCTGCCGACCCGATCGAGTTCCGCCAGGCGATCGAGGACGGCTTCGACCTGCTCCACTTCGCGGGGCACGGCCGGTGGCGCGACATCGCGCCGCTCGGTCAGGAGATCGCCTTCGCGGCGTTCTCCGAGGACCACGACGACGGGTCGGCGTCGTACACCGACTCCGACGCCCGACGAGATCTCCCCGAGCTCGACACCGCGGCCGTGACCTCCACCCCCTTCGTCTTCCTCAGCGCCTGCGACGTCGGCCGGCTGCGCTCGGGCGCCACCGGCCTCGGCGGCTTCGCGGAGGTCTTCCTCCGCGGCGGCGTGGGCGTGTTCATCGGCTGCTCGTGGGCCGTGCGAGACGACGTCACGGCACTCTTCGTCCGCACCTTCTACCAGCGGACGCTCGGCGAGAACGCGACCGTCGGCGAGGCGGTCCTCGCTGCGCGGCAGGCGGCGCGCGAGGCCGGCGATCTCACGTCGCTGGCCTTCACCGTGTTCGCCGACCCGCGCGCGCGGCTCGTGCCCCACGCCGCAGGGGACGCCGGCGACCACCCTTGACCCTCAGCCACCATCACCACCAGACAGGACGTGACACCATGCCCGAGACCACGAAGACCGCCCGGGGCGCGAGCCTCACGGCGGCCGAGCTGACCGCGCTGCGCAAGCATGTCGTCCACACCGCGGACGGCCGCCTCGCCAAGACCGCGGTCGCCAAGCCCCGCACCGTGGCGGACTTCGCCACGACGGCGGCCGACGTCCGGCGCATGATCGAGGTGGATCTCGCCGCGTTCGTCGACCAGCAGGCGAAGAAGACCCGCGCCGGCGAGACGCCCGCACCCGTCCCCGTGTTCATCTGGGCGCACGGCGGTCTCACCGATAAGGACGCGGGCCTGCTGACGGCGCAGCGGCAGACCGGCTGGTGGAAGAAGAACGGGGTGTACCCGATCCACCTCGTGTGGGAGAGCGGGTTCAAGACCACCCTCGAAGACGTCGTCCGCGGCAAGGCGGGCAAGCGTGGCTTCACCGACCTCACGGACCTCGCGGTCGAGGCTGCGGCGCGCGTGCTCGGAGGTCGCAAGTTCTGGGACGACATGAAGCTCGACTCGGCCGGCGCGTGTCTTCCCAGCGTCGACGGCGGCGACCCGGGCGGGGCCTTCGTACTGGCCGGCGCGCTGCGCGAGTTCATGGCGGCGAACGCGGGCGCCATCGAACTGCACATCGGTGGTCACAGCGCGGGCTCGATCTACCATTCGCACTTCGTCCCGCGGCTGTTCGAGGGCGATGACCGCGTGGACAGCGTCAAGACCGTGACGTTCCTCGCGCCCGCGGTGCGCGTCGACACCTTCGAGGCGACGCTGCTGCCGCTCGCGGAGGCCGGGAAGATCGAGAACCTCTCGATCTTCACCATGGACGAGAACCACGAGAAGCGCGACAACACCGCGGGCGTGTACCGCAAGTCGCTCCTGTACCTCGTCTCGCGGGCCTTCGAAGCGGAGAAGGGTGCCGAGATCCTCGGTGTCGAGGAGCACTTGCGCGGCGCCGGCCGGACGATGGCGTACCTGGGCGACCGGAGCGAGCGCCTGGTTCTCGGCCCCGTCACCCGCGGGCCCCGCAGCAGCACGCAGGCGACATCGCACGGCGACTTCGACAACGACGAGCAGACCATGATGAGTCTCGCCCGGCGCGTGGTCGGCGTGCCCGACAGCAACGAGGCGGACCACGTCGCCGTGTTCCCGGCGCGGGCGCGCGGGGTCGGCGAGTTCGTCCCGGCGCCCCGTCCCGAGCCGACCGGCGCGCGAGGCGCGGCACCGCGCAAGCTCGCCCTGTGCATCGGCATCGACGCGTACCCGAGGGACCCGCTCAGCGGCTGCGTCGCTGACGCGGTGTCCTGGGCCAAGGCGCTCGGCGACGCGGGTTTCCAGGTGGAGTCGATCCACAACGGCGACGCGACCCGCGACGCGATCCTGCGCGCGATGCTCGACAAGGTCTCGTCGGCCCGCGACGGCGACATCGTCGCGATCCAGTTCGCCGGCCACGGCACGTTCGTGCCCGATCTCGACGGCGACGAGACCGACGAGTTCGGCCCGAAGGACGAGGCCCTCTGCCCGGTCGACTTCCGCGACGGACAGCTGATCGTCGACGACGATCTCGGCGCCATCTGGGACGCGATCCCCGAGGGTGTCGCGGTGACGCTGTTCTTCGACTCGTGCCACTCCGGCTCGGTGAACCGCGAGATCACGCCGACCGAGTTCGAGTCGCGCAAGATCCCCGCAGGTGCGACGCCGCGCATGACGGTGCTGAACGCCGGCGAAGAAGCGGCGTTCCGCGAAGAGCGCGCGGCGTCGCCGGACGATCCCTTCCGCACAGCCGCGTGGAAGCGGGTGGTCGAGGTCGAGACCGACCGCGCGGCGGTGCCGCCGACGCCCCGAGCCGACGGCAAGGAGGTGCTCATCAGCGCCTGCCAGCCCGACCAGGTCGCGCTCGAGACCAACGGCCACGGCGTGTTCACCACGGCCGCCCTCGGCGTGCTGGCGAAGACACCGAAGCTGAGCAACACCGCCTTCGTCGCGGCCGTCTTCGACGTGCTCGACGACACCTACGAGCAGCGTCCGATGCTGTCCGCCGCCGGCGAACTCGGCGCCCGCGGACTGCTGACCTCGGTGCACGACGTCCTCGCGGCCGCCGCGCCCGGCGCTGTCGAATCCGACGGTCACCGCGCACCTGCGGACGTGCGCACCGCCGCGATCGTCGCGATCCTGCGGGCGACCGCCGACCTGCTCGAAGCCGGCGGCGCCTGACCCGCCGGGCCGCGAAGCGGATCCGAGGAGATCTGCACACCAGAGGGTGTTCTGCTGCGGACGCTCCTCGGTTCCGCAGATCTCCTCGGGTCGGCAGGGCCGGTTGCCCGGGATGTGTGGCTCAGCCGCCCGGGCGCGCGTGCCGGAAGCGGATGCGGGTACCCGGCCGGGCCTGAGCGACGAGGTCGAGGCCGGCATCCGTCACCACCGCGATCACCGGATAGCCGCCGGTGACCGGACCGTCGGCGAGGAGGATCGTGGGCCGGCCGCTCGGCGGCACCTGCAGCGCACCCGGCACCATGCCCTCGCTCGCGAGCTCGCCGGTGCGCAGACGCGGCAGCTCGGCACCGTCGAGGCGCGCGCCGACGCGGTCGGCGTGGTTCGAGACCGTCCACACCGAGTCGTACAGGGTCGCGAGCGCGGCCGGGGTGAACCAGTCGGCGCGAGGCCCGGGAGCCAGATCGAGCTCGAGCTCGTCGTCGTGCGGCGCCCCCCATGCGCCGGGCGGGGCGACCGGGATCGGTGCCGACGCGTCGTCGCGCACCGGCACGAGGTCGCCGGCGCGCAGCGCCGCGGGCCCGAGTCCCGCGAGCAGATCGGTCGCGCGCGACCCGAGCACGACGCGGGCGTCGAGGCCGCCGCGCACAGCGATGTAGCCGCGGGCGCCGTGCACGAACCAGTCGAGGTGCAGCTCTGCTCCGGCGGGCCACGCGTGCGCCTGGTACGGATCCACCTCGCGTCCGTCGATCCGCACCGTGCCCCAGGCGCCGGTGACGGCGAGCCAGAGATCGGCGGTGGCCACGGCGCGCAGGCCACCCATGGTGATCTCGAGGCCGGCGGCGCCCTCGGGGTTTCCGACCAGGCGATTCGCGGTGCGCAGCGCTCCGCGGTCGAGCGCCCCCGACACGGCGACGCCGACCGAGCCCGCGCCTTCGCGCCCGAGATCCTGCACGGTCGTCAAGAGGCCTGGTTCGGCGACACGGATGCTGCGCCCCGTCGCCCGCTCGCCCGCAGGCGGCCCGGCTTCCCCGGCCTGCGGCCGCTCACCTGTCACAACCTGCTGCCCCGGCCGACCGTTCGCCACAGGCGAGCGGCTCTCGATCGGGGTCGGGCGGGCACCGGAAACCGCAGCGGGCACCGGGCGGAACCGCACGCGCGCTCCCGGTGAGAGCAGCGCGGGGGACGCGGCATCCGGGTCGAAAAGGGGCGCCGTGGTCGTGCCGATGAGCCGCCAGCCACCGGGGGTGTCGCGCGGGTAGGCGCCGCTGAAGGCGCCGGCGAGCCCCACCGACCCGGCGGGCACCCGGGTGCGGGGCGACTCGAGCCGGGGCACGTCGAAGGTCCAGTCGTCGCTCACGAGGTACCCGAAGCCGGGCGCGAAGCCCGTGAACGCGACCCGCCAGTCCGCCTCGGCGTGGCGCCGCGCGAGTTCGTGGGCGTCGACCCCCAGCAGGCGCGCGGTGTCGGCCAGGTCGGCCCCGTCGTACGCGATGTCGAGCTCGACGGGCGGGGCCGCAGCATCCGTCGCCTCGCGGGTCTCGGTCGCCGCACCGAGCGCCCACGCACGCGCGGCCGCTGCCGGCAGCACCCGCGGATCGACCCGCACGAGCACCGTGCGCGCGGCGGGGACGAGGTCTATGACGCCCTCCGGACGCGAGGCGGCGAGCGCGGCGTGGAGCGGAAGCACCTCATCGAGGGCGCCGACCTCGAGGAGGAACGCGCGCTCCCCCATCGGCCGCACGCGCGGGCTCACCACGGCGCCCGCACCTCCACGCCGGCGGCGTCGAGCGCCGCGCGCACGGCGCGGGCCATGTCGACCGCCGACGGCGAGTCGCCGTGCACGCACAGCGACGCGGCATCCGCGTGCACGAGGGAGCCGTCGACCGCCTCGACCACGCCCTCGTCCGCGAGGCGGACGGCCCTCGCCGCCACCAGCGCGGGGTCGTCGAGCAGTGCGCCCGGCTGCGTTCGCGGCACGAGCGAGCCGTCAGGGAGGTAGCCGCGATCGAGGAACGCCTCGTGGACGAACGGCAGGCCGACGGATGCCGCCGCCCTCGCGATCTCACCGCCCAGGCCCAGCACGGGCAAGGGCCGGCCGAGCAGCGCGGAGCGGTCCGCGATCGCCCGGGCGACGGCATCGGCCTTCTCGCGGTCGACGGTGACCTCGTGGTACAGCGCTCCGTGGGGCTTGACGTAGCGGAGGTCGGCGCCGGCGTCGGCGAGCGCGGCGAGCTGTTCCGCGACCGTCGCAGCGAGTTCGGCGGGATCGATGATGACGGCGACCCGGCCGAAGCTCGCGCGATCGGGGTACGACGGGTGGGCCCCGACGGCGACACCGAATCGCTCGGCGCGGACCACGGCCTCGCGCATCGAGACAGCGTCGCCCGCGTGCCCGCCGCAGGCCACGTTCGCGCTCGAGATGACCGCGAACATCGCCTCGTCGTCTGCCGTGGGCACCCCGTCCACGGTCTCGCCGAGGTCGGCGTTGAGGTCGATGGCCGCCATTGCTCCACGGTACTGCCGCCGCGCAGCGGACAGCCCGCCGGCGGAACTCCACGGTTCCACGGCACCTCGGGGCGCGCCCGCGTTACGGATCCGTAAAGGCTGACTCCGCATCGGTGCGCGAAACGACTCCGCCGGGCAGGATGGACCGCATGGCCCGAACCACCGAACGCGTCGTGGCCGGAGCGCCGCTGCTCCAGGTCCGCGACATCGCCGTCGACTTCCAGACCATCGACGGGCCGGTGCACGCCGTCGAAGGCGTCGACCTCGACCTCGCCGCGGGCGAGACGCTCGCCATCGTCGGCGAGTCGGGATCGGGCAAGTCGACGACCGCGATGGCGGTCATCGGGCTGCTGCCCGGCAATGGCAAGGTCACCAAGGGAAGCATCCTGTTCGAGGGCGAAGACCTCGTCGGGGCCTCGGAAGGGGTCATGCGCACCATCCGCGGACGCTCGATCGGGCTCGTGCCGCAGGACCCGATGTCGAACCTCAATCCCGTCACCAAGATCGGCTCGCAGATCGCCGAGACACTCCTCGCGCACGGACTCGCCACCCGCAAGGATGTCGACCGCAAGGTGGTCGAGACTCTCGCCGCGGCGGGTCTCCCGAACGCGGCCGACCGGGCCAAGCAGTACCCTCATGAGTTCTCGGGCGGCATGAGGCAGCGCGCGCTCATCGCGATCGGCCTCGCGTGCGACCCCAAGCTGCTGATCGCCGACGAGCCCACGAGCGCGCTCGACGTCACGGTGCAGAAGACGATCCTCGACCAGCTCGAGCGGATGACGAGCGAACGCGGGACGTCGGTCATGCTCATCACCCACGACCTGGGCCTGGCAGCCGAGCGGGCGTCGCGCGTCGTCGTGATGAATCGTGGCCGCATCGTGGAGCAAGGCCCTGCGCGGCAGATCCTCGAAGATCCGCAGCATCCGTACACGCAGGCGCTCGTCAAGGCGGCCCCGTCGGTCGCGGCCGTGCGGCTGCGCCCCGAGGTGTTCCGCGCGGTCGCCCCCGCGACGCCCGAGCCTGACATCGCCGTCGCCGATTCGGCGACGGATGCCGCACCCGCCTCCGTGTCCGGGCCGGTGCCCGCCGAGCACCCGGCCGATGCGACGCCGGGCTCGACCGGCGCGATCACCGAGCCTGAGGCCGAGGCATCCGCTCCCGACTACATCGTCGAGGTCGAGGGCCTGACGAAGATCTACCAGGTGCGCGGCTCGAAAGAGGACTTCGCGGCCGTGCAGGACGTGTCGTTCTCCATCCCGCGCGGCGAGACCGTCGCGATCGTGGGCGAGTCGGGGTCGGGCAAGACCACGACGGCGCGCATGGTGCTGCGCGTCTTCGAGCCGACGAGCGGGTCCATCCGCTTCGACGGCCAGGACGTCGCGACGCTCAAGGGAGGCGCCCTCAAGCAGTTCCGCCAGCGCGTGCAGCCGATCTTCCAGGACCCCTACTCGTCGCTGAACCCCATGTTCTCGATCGAGCGGATCATCTCGGAGCCGCTCGACTTCTACAAGCGCGGATCGTCGAAGGACCGCGCCGCACGCGTGCGGCAGCTGCTCGACGACGTCGCACTGCCGCAGTCGATGCTGCGCCGGTATCCGTCGGAGCTGTCGGGCGGCCAGCGGCAGCGCGTCGCGATCGCCCGCGCCCTCGCGCTCTCCCCCGACCTCATCGTCTGCGACGAGCCCGTGTCGGCGCTCGACGTGCTCGTGCAGGACCAGGTGCTGACGCTTCTGCGGGACCTGCAGCGCGAGTACGGCCTGAGCTACCTGTTCATCTCGCACGACCTCGCGGTGGTCCGCCTCATCAGCGACTACGTCTGCGTCATGAAGGACGGGCAGCTCGTCGAGGCGGCGTCCTCCGAGGAGATCTTCACGAACCCGCGCGACCCGTACACGCGGCGCCTGCTCGCCTCGATCCCGGGCAACGAGCTCGACATCGCCGTCTGACTTCTCGGTACGACGGCTCAGCGCCCGGCTTCCACCGACCCCCGAGCATGCCGGGGGTCAGCGCGCGCGGGTGCGGGGATCCATCGCCTCGCGCAGGGCCTCGCCGAGGAGTGTAAAGCCCAGCGCGGTCACCGTGATGCAGATGCCCGGCAGGATCGCGATCCACGGGTTGACGGCGAGCTCCAGCTGCGCGTAGGTGAGCATACGGCCCCATTCGGCGGTCTGGGGCACGCCGCCGCCGAGGCCGAGATACGACAGGCCGGCGGCCTCGATGACCGCGGTCGCGAGCGTCAGCGTCGCCTGGACGATGACCGGGCCGACCGCGTTCGGGAGCACGTGGCTCATCGTGATCCGTCCGCGGCCGAGGCCGAGCGTCGCCGCCGAGAGCACGTAGTCGCTCGATCTCTGCTGCAGCATCGACGCCCGCAGCAGTCGCGCGAAGATCGGCACCTGGGCGGCGCCGATCGCGATCATGATCGCGAGGGGCGTCTGGCCCATGAGCGCCGCGATCGAGACGGCGAGCAGCAGCGACGGCACTGACAGCAGGATGTCGACGAAGCGCATGATGAGCGTGTCGACCCAGCCGCCGAACGTGGCCGCGACGAGGCCGAGGATCATGCCGCCGATGAGTCCGAGGAGCGTCGACACGATGCCGATCACGAGCGACGCGCGTGCGCCCCAGATGAGCTTCGACAGCATGTCACCGCCGAAGCGGTCGAAGCCGAGGGGGAAGCCGGGGATCTCGCCCGGGCCGGGGATGTGGCCCGGCGTGATGTACTGCTGGCCGGGCAGCTCCTCGGGACCGTACGGCGCCAGCCAGGGCGCGAAGACCGCCACGAGCACGAAGATCGAGATGATGACGGCGCCGACCCACGCGCTCGGGTTGCGGCGCAGACGCCGGAAGACGTCGCGCCAGAAGCCGCCGCCGCGGGTCTTCGCGGCGAGCAGCTCCTTGTCGTCGACCGCGGTGTCGTCGACAGGGCCGCCGCTGGGGGCGGGGGGAAGCATCGCGGACGTCATGCCGCACCTCCGATCTCGATGCGCATCATCACTGCACCCGCACTCTCGGGTCGATGAAGCTGTACGACACGTCCACCGCGAGGTTGATGAGCGCGTAGATGACGGCGATGAAGAGGATGAAACCCTGCAGCACGGGGTAGTCGCGCGTGAAGATGGCGCGGGAGAGGAACGACCCGATGCCGGGATAGGCGAACACCGACTCGGTCAGGATCGCCCCCGACAGCAGCAGGCCGAACTGGAGGCCGATCGTGGTCACGACCGGCAGCAGCGAGTTGCGCAGGATGAAACGGCCGCGGATGGTCGAGCGCGAGATGCCCTTCGCCATGCCGGTGCGCACGTAGTCCGAGTTCTGGACCTCGAGCACCGAGGCGCGGGTGATGCGCGTGATGATCGCGAGCGGGATCGTCGCCAGGGCGATTCCCGGCAGGATCAGGTGCAGGAACGCGTCCCACGCGGCATCCCATTCGCCCGTGATGATGCCGTCGAGCACGTAGAAGTTCGTGTAGTGCGTCGCGTCGAGGCGCGGATCCTGACGGCCGTCGGAGGGGAGCCAGCCGAGCTGGACGGCGAACACCCACTTGAGGATGACGCCGAGGAAGAAGACCGGGATCGTGATGCCGATGAGGCTCGCGAACACCGCGAAGTGGTCGGCGGCCTTGCCGTGGCGGCGGGCGGCCCAGTAGCCGATCGCGATGCCCACGCCGACCGCGAGGATGATCGCGAACATCGTGAGCTCGAGGGTGGCCGGAAAGCGCCGGGTGAACTCCTCGGTCACGGGACGCTGCGTCTGGATCGAGACCCCGAAGTTTCCTTGCAGCAGCTGTCCGAGCCACGTGAAGTACTGCGCGATGAGCGGCTCGTTGAAGCCGTAGAGCTCGTTGATCTCGGCGACCCGCTCGGGCGTCGCCCGCTCGCCGAGGAGGGCGACGGCCGGCCCGCCGGGCAGGGCGCGCACCCAGAAGAACAACAGGATGGTCAACCCGAACAGGGTCGGGACGAGCAGGAGGAGGCGCCTGCCGATGGTGCGTAGCACGTGGGAATCTCCGGGGACGGCGACCGGTGGCCGCGTGGCGAGCCGACGGGGGGAACCGGATGCCCCGTCCCGGCGCTGTCGCCGGGACGGGGCATCCGGTCACGGCGTCACTCGCTGAGCTCGACCATGTTGTACACCTCGTCCTGCACCGGGCTGGCCGGGTAGGACGTGACGCGCGCGTCGAAGGCGAGCGTCGGAACCGGATGCGCCAGCGGGATGCCCGGCAGGAACTCCATGATCTGCTCGTTGATCGCCTTGTAGGCGGCCTCCTGCTCCTCCTCGGTCGCGAGTCCGCGAGCGTCGGTGAGCGCCTGGAACAGCTCGGCGTTGTCGAAGCCCCACTCGTTGGTGGGCAGGCCGAAGAACGTGCCCACGAAGTTGTCGGGGTCGTTGTAGTCGCCGGTCCAGCCGAGCAGGTGGATGCCGTGCTCGGTACCGCCCTGGATCAGGTCGAGGTACTCGACCCACTCGTTGGTGACGGGGTTGAGCACGATGCCCACAGCCTCGAGCTGGCTCTGCAGGTTCGTGAAGATCTGCTCGGGGTTGGGCATGTAGGGGCGCGAGATGTTCACGGGGTAGTTGAACGTGATCGTCAGCGGGTTCGCCTCGCTGTAGCCGGCCTCGGCCAGGAGCGCCTTGGCGGCCTCCGGGTCGTAGTCGTACTGGGTGACGTCCTCGTTCCAGCCGATCACGGCGTCCGGCATGAACTGGCTCGCGGCGACGGTGCCCTCGGGGAGCACCTGCGTGATGAGCGCGTCCTTGTCGATCGCGTGCGCGATCGCCTGGCGCACCTTGGGCTCTGACAGGCCGGGGGCGGCCTGGTTCATGCCGAGGTACAGGACGTTGAACGGGTCGCGGTTCACCAGCGAGAAGCCGGCGTCCTCGAGCGCCTGCAGGTCGGCCGGTGCGACGAGGTCGTAGCCGTCGATGCTGCCGGCCTCGAGCGCCTGACGGCGGGCCGTCGTGTCGCCGATGACGCGGAAGATGACTTCCTGGACGTCGCCCTGCTCGCCCCAGTAGTCGGGGTTCGCCTTGAGCACGGTCTGCTCGCCGAGCGAGATCGAGTCGAAGACGAAGGGCCCGGTGCCGGTGGGGTGGCCCTGGCCGTACTCGCTCTGGACAGGCGCCTCCTCGGTGCCGCCGACATCGTCGGCGCCGTACTCCTCGAGAGCGTCCGGGCTCTGGATCGAGAACGACGGCAGCGACAGCGCCGGGATGAACCCGGCGAACGGCTGCTTCAGCGTGATCGTCGCCTGGGTCTCACTGTCGGCCGTGCAGGAGTCGTAGATCGACTCGTCGCCGAAGCCGCGCATGATGACGCCCCAGTAGTAGGCCATGCTCTGCGACGCGGCGACGCCGGTGAAGGCGTTCTGACGGTCGAAGTTGTAGCAGACGGCCTCAGCGTTGAAGTCGGTGCCGTCGTGGAACTTCACGCCCTCTTCGAGGGTGAAGACGTAGGTCGTGTCGTCGGGCTGCTCCCAGCTCTTGGCGAGGAGGGGCGCGGGGTCGGCCGTCCCGGGCACCGTGCCCACCAGGCCCTCGAACATCTGGCGCGCGACGCGGAACGTCTCGCCGTCGCTCGCGAACGCGGGGTCGAGGCTGGCCGGGTCTCCCGACGCGCCGAAAACGAACGTCGAGTCGACGTCGCTCGCCTGCTCGTCTCCGCCGCCGTCGTCGCGCTGACTCGCGCAGGCGGTGAGGACGATCGCGCCGACGGCGACCGCGGCGGCGCCGGCGAGCCAGCGCCTTCTCGCAGTGTGGAGCATGTGCTGTGCACCTTCCATGTCGTGTGGGCTCCGCTGCACATCGTCGTGGAGCAGAGGTGCGCGCAAGCCCTCAGCGGGGTGTGATGCTCCGACGCTACCCGGGTGCGGCGTTCCCGTCGGTTACGCCTGTGTCTCGATTCGGTTTCGGCGGATACGGATGCTGCGTGTTCAGCGTTCTGCGCAGGGCGCTCCGCCGACGGTGGGCAGAACCGTCAACCGCACACCGCTGGCGACGGCGATGCGGCTAACGTGGGGAGCATGGCGCGCGCGAGGGAAGAGACACCCGTCCCCTCCGTCCGGCTCTCGGATGGGACCCTCGCCCGCGTGGTGCGCTCGCCGTTCGCCGGCGGGTGGGAGCTCGACGTCGACGGCACGCCGCAGTCGCACGTGGACCTCGACGATCCGACGCACCTGCACTTCGAGTACGTCGCGCGCATGGGTGCCGTGATCGACCGGCTGCGGATGCCCGGGCAGCCGCTGACCGCGATCCACCTGGGCGCCGGCGCGCTCACGATCCCGCGGTACATCGAGCAGACGCGTCCGGGCTCGCGGCAGCAGGTGGTCGAGCTGGAGCCGGCGCTGTGGGACCTCGTGCGCGAGAACCTGCCGCTCGCCCGCGGCGCCTCGATCCGAGTGCGCATCGGCGATGCGCGCGAGACGCTCGGGCGCCTGCCCGCGGGTCTCGTGGGCGCCGCCGACCTCGTCGTCTCGGACGTCTACTCGGGCGCTCAGACGCCCGCGCATCTCACGACCGTGGAGTTCTTCACCGAGGCCGCACGGTTCCTCGCCCCCGACGGAGTGCTCCTCGTGAACGTGGCCGACGGCGCGGGACTCGCCTTCGCCCGCCGCGAGGTCGCGACCGTCCAGGCCGTGCTCGAGCACGTGATCGTGCTCGCCGAGGTGCAGACGCTCAAGGGCCGCCGCTTCGGCAACCTCGTGATCGCCGCATCCCGCGCGCCCCTTCCGACCGAGTGGCTCCCGCGCCTCATGGCCGCCGGTCCGCACCCCGCCAAGGTCGCCGAAGGACGCGAGCTCGACGAGTTCGCGCGCGGCGCGCGCGTGGCCACCGACGCCGACGCGACGCCGTCGCCCAAGCCCTCGGCATCCGTCTTCACCCGCTGACGGTTCACGGATGCCGCGACCCGGCGTGGCACGACCGCGTCCCGGGAAGCGGCAAGGCAAACTGGAGGAGCCACCGGCGCGGCGAAGGGAGTCAGACGTGAGCTACATCAGCGGGTACGATCCCGACACTCTCCGCGAGAAGGTGAACGCGAGCCAGTGCCAGGAGCGGCTCGAAGAGATCGGCGATCAGCGCAGCCTTCCGGCGCTGCTCGAGCGCGTCTGGCTGCTCAAGGTCCTGGATCGCCCCGACGAGGCTCTCGTCATCTCGGAGCAGTCGGTGCGCGTCGCGCGCATGGCGGGCACCCGCAAGGACCTGCTGCGCGCCCGCATCCTGCACGCCACGGTGCTGCAGGCCCGTGGCGCGTACGGTGCCGCCGATCAGGAGCTCACCACGTGCGCCGAAGAGGCCGACGGGCAGGGCTGGGCCGGCATCGGGGCCTTCGCCTACCAGCACCGCGGCAAGGTCAACTACGACGCCGGCGACTTCGAGGCCGCCCGCAAGGACTTCAAGCGCGCGCTATTCCTGCGCCAGGAGTCCGGCGCCACCGAGGACCAGCTCGAGTCGACCCTCCTCGCGATCGACGCCGCCGACCGGCGCCGGGCCGCGGCATCCGTCGCCAGCTGAGGTGGGCACCCTGAGCCGGAGTGTCGGAGATACGTTCTAGTCTCGCGCACATGTCGGATCTGCATCGCGTGCGGCACTGGGCCGAGGCCCTCATCGCCCTTCACCTCGACGACTCGTGGAGCTTCGCGTTCGACAACGCGAAGCGCCGGGCCGGGCTGTGCGACTACACGCACAAGCGCATCAGCGTCTCGCGCTACCTCGCGGCGCGGTACGACGACGACACCAACCACCAGACGCTGCTGCACGAGGTGGCCCACGCATTGGCCGGGCCGCGTGCCGGCCACGGCGCGCGGTGGAAGGCCGTCGCGCGCGACCTCGGCTATGTCGGCGGCACCACCCACAACGGCGAGACGGCGACCGAGCTCGCGCCGTGGATCGGCGTCTGCCCCGCGGGGCACGTCGCCTACCGTCACCGCAAGGCGACCCGGCCGACGTCGTGCGCGAAGTGCGCCCCGCACTTCGACGAGCGCCACGCCTTCACGTGGACGCGCCGCGAGATCACGCGCGCGACGCGCCTGGCCGCGATGACCCCGCGCGACTGAGCCGCGTCAGTACGCGACGAACGCCCCGTCGCGCAGGACCGGGACGACGGATGCTGCATCCACCGCGGCCGCGTTCAGCACCTCGTCGCGGGTGTCGCGGTCGAGAAGCTCCTGCCCGGAGCCGCTGGCCGTCAGCAGGTGCCGGACGGCGCCGCGCAGCCCACGGAACGACTCGCACGCCGCCGCCGCCTCGGGCGAGGTGTGGTCGACGCCGAGGTCGCCGAGCGCGTCGACGATCGCACCGGCGCCGAGCTGGTCCTCGACCGCGAACCGGAGCGGAGCGCCGGCGTCACGGCCGGCGAGCTCGCCCGCCGCGATCACGGCGATGCTCGTGCGCGCACCGCGCTCGTGCTGGAGGTCGAGCACAGCCCGGGCGACCGCGGCGGCGTTGCGGAGGCATCCGAGCAGCACCACGGCGCCGGACTGCGCCGTCGCGTCGGCCACGGCCGCGCCGTTGATCGACACCGCGTGCGCCGAGGGGTCGAGGGGCACGGTCTCGCCCCGGGCGACGGCATCCGTCACCGTCGTGGAGAACCGGAGCACGTCGACGACCACGACGACGTCCGCGGGGGCGAGGCGACGGAGCCCATCGATCCCCCAGTCGTGGCGGACCTGGTAGCGGTGCTGGTCGAACGCTCTCTCGGGCATCCGTCCAGCGTAGGCGGCAGCATCCTTCTTGCCGTCCTCGGTGCCCCGCGCACCGATCATGTGCTCCCACCGAGACGACACGTCGTGCACGCGCACATCGCGTGCTCTCGGCGAGAGCGCATGATGTGGACGTCGGCGCAAGCCCGACTCGAACCGGAGAAGCGAATGCGACACTGGAGCGCATGCGGATTCTGCTGAAGTTCGTGATCGACTGCGACGCCGATGCCGCGTGGCGGGCGGTGCATTCGCCCCGCGCCGTCGCCGAGCTCTACGGCCCGCTGATGGACCTCGCCCCGCTCGTGCCGAGCGGGCTGCCGACGTCGTGGACCCCCGGCGACGACGTGCCGGTGCAGCTGTCGGCGTTCGGCGCGGTGCCGATGGGGAGGCAGCTGATCCACGTCAGCGAGCGCTCCGTGGACGAACCCGGCGGGCGTGTCCGGATCTTCCGCGACAGCGGCATCCCGCTCACGGGCCCGCTCGCCAGCCTCGACGTCTGGGACCACCAGATGGCGGTGTCGCCGGCGCCCGGTCAGCCCGGCAAGACGCTGTGGCGCGACCGGCTCGTCATCGGCGGCCCGACGGCGCCCCTCCTATGGCCGGTGCTGTGGGGCATGTGGCAGTGGCGCGCCGCACGCGTGCGCGCCCTCGCGCCCTCGTGGTCCCACGACCCCGAACCACGCGACGACGAGTGATGAGGATGCTGCGGGCCGCGGCATCCGTCATCATCACGTCTGCGGGATCACCGTCAGCACGCGCGCGGTGTACTCGAGGAACTTCACCATGAAGGTGCGGAGGAACTCCTCCGTCGAGGCGACGGTCACCTCGCCGTCGGCCTCGATGAGCCCCGGCGTGAAGTGGATGTACGCCTCGGGGGTGGTCATCTGGCGTGCGTTGAGGAAGCTCAGCGTGCTCCGCAGCGACTGCTGGCCGACGGCGGTGCCGATCTGCCCGGGCGAGGCGCCGATGACGGCGACCGGCTTGTCGCTCCACGCGTTCTGACCCCACGGCCGGCTGCCCCAGTCGATCGCGTTCTTGAGCGCGCCGGGGATCGAACGGTTGTACTCGGGCGTCACGAAGAGCAGCGCGTCGGAGGAACGCACCGCCTCCTTGAATTCGAGCGCCGCCTGCGGATAGTCGGCGTCGAGGTCGCGGTTGTACAGCGGAAGGTCGGCGTAGGAGATCTCGAAGAACTCGAGTTCGGGCGGCGCGAGCCGCTGCACGGCGAGTGCCAGACGCCGGTTGACGGACTCGCGCGAGAGGCTGCCGACGATCACGCCGACGCGATAGGGCGGTTCGTGCTCAACGATCTCGATCTGCATGCGGCCAGCCTGCACCCGTGCGCCGGCTCACGCACCCCCTTGCGCTCCAGACCCCCTCGGTATCAGGACTGCGCGGCGACCCTCTTCCAGAGCGGGGCAAGTCGCTGCATTGTGGAGCCGTAGACCCTGGGGGTGTGACATGGCGGACGGTGTCGAATTCGCGGAACCCGCCGACGAGCCGCGCACGCACATCACGCTGCGGCTCATCGCACAGGATCCGTCGGTGAGCGGTGACGACGCGAGCATCCTCACCGCCAACGTGAAGGTGCCGTGGTCGCGCATGGAGGACGGACCCCGGGGAGCCCGCCTGCACGTGGTCGACTACGACACCGCCACCGGCCGCTACGTCAAGCACGAGCCGCTGGGCAAGGACGACCTCTTCGCGGAGGCGACCGACGACGTGCTGCGCACCGACTGGGCCTTCCACGCGCAGCATGTGTACGCCACCGCCGCGCGCACGCTCGCGACGTTCGAGACGGCGCTGGGCCGCCGGCTTCCGTGGGGATTCCGCAGCCACCAGCTGTTCCTCGTGCCGCACGCGTTCGCCGAGGCGAACGCCTACTACTCGTTCGAGGACCGCGCACTGCTGTTCGGCTACGTGCCGCCCGCCGACCCGACCGGAGAAACGATCTACACGTGCCTGAGCCACGACGTGGTGGTGCACGAGACGACGCACGCCGTGCTCGACGGACTGCGGGGCCGGTTCCTCGAGCCGAGCCTTCCCGACCAGGCCGCATTCCACGAGGGCTTCGCCGACATCGTGGCCCTGCTCTCGGTGTTCTCGATGCGCCCGGTCATCGAGCAGGCGCTCGGCAAGCCCGACAAGAGCGGGCGCATCCCGCGAAGCCACGTGGAGCCCGAGGCGCTGCGCAAGAACATGCTCGCCCGCGTCGCCGAGCAGATCGGCAGCGTGCTGACTCAGGGCCGCGGCGCGCTGCGGGAGTCGGCGCTGAAGCCGCCGCCCGCCGACTGGGCGAAGCGGACCGACTTCCTCGAGCCGCACCAGCGCGGCGAGGTGCTGGTGGCGATCGCCTTCGATCTGCTCATCGACATCTGGTACATGCGGCTGCAGGCGCTGTTCTCACGGCCGAACGGCCCGGCGGCGACCGGCAAGGGTGTCACCGTCGACCGCGCGCGGGCCGCCGAGGAGGGCGCGAAGGCGGCGTCCCAGCTGCTCACGATGCTGATCCGCGGCCTCGACTACCTGCCGCCCGTCGAGTTCGACTTCGGCGACCTCCTCAACGCGGTGCTGCTGGCCGACAACGAGGTCGTGCCCGACGACGACCTCGGCTACCGCAAGCTCCTGGTCGACGGGTTCGCCAAGGCCGGCATCACGCTCCCCTCCGGCCGGGTGACCGACGTGCTCGAGTCGGAGCTGCCACCCCGCTACCTCGGGATCAACTTCGCAGGGCTCCGCAGCGACCGCGACGAGGTGTCGCGCTTCCTCTGGCAGAACGCCCGTCGCCTCGACGTGTCGACCGACTACTACACGGTGATCGAGTCGGTGCTGCCGACGCAGCGGATCGGTCCCGACGGACTGATCGTGCCGGAGTCGGTCGCCACATACGTCCAGATGGCCGACATGACCGCGCGGGAGTTCACCGACGAGTCGGGGCTCCAGCTCTCGCCGGCGATCGATCCGAGCACGCCCGTGCAGCTGTTCGGCGGCGGGACGCTGATCTTCGACCAGTTCGGCCGGCTCAAGCTGCACATCCAGAAGCGGCTCGACGACTGGCGTCGCCAGCAGCTGCGGCTCGACCACCTCGCCCGCACCGGCCGCATGGATTCGAAGCGCCGCCTCGGCTTCTCGGACGGGGCGGCTCGCGGGCAGACGTTCGCCGAGCTGCACCGCACCGAGCAGAGCTCCGGGGAGACATGGTGAGCACTCCGATCCGCGTTCGCGTCCGCATGTACCAGGTCGGCTTCGGCGACTGCTTCCTGGTGTCCGTCGAGTACGACGAGCCGCTCTCCGACGGCCGCTCCGAGCGGCACATCCTCATCGACTACGGCACGAGCCATTCACCGCGCGAAGGCATGGCCCGCGGCCGTATGGGCGACGTCGCCGCGCTGATCGAGAAGCACACAGGCGGCCGGCTCGACGTGCTCGTGGTCACCCACCGCCACCGGGACCACCTGCGGGGGTTCGAGGTCGACGCGGGCGCGACCATCATGAAGAGGCTCGCACCCACGCTCGTGCTGCGGTCGTGGACCGAGGATCCGAGGCTGTCGGCGACGGCGAACGGCCCCGGAGACCCGGGCCTGGCGGCGGCCGAGCCGCCGAACGGCCTCACCAGCGCGTCCGTGCGGTACGCCGCGCTGCTCGCAGAGGCCCAGGAGCACGTCGCCAAGCTGACCCAGCTCGTCGGGCTCGACGACGATGTCAGGGCGGCCGCCGAGGACCAGCTCAAGAACGCCGAAGCGGTGGCCCTGCTGGACGAGCTCTCACTCGGCGACCGGGGCAGGTACCTGCACGCCGGGATGGAGTCGGGCATCGACGACGTGGTGCCGGGGATGCGGGCGACCGTGCTCGGCCCGCCCACGGTGGATCAGGACCCGCGCGTCGCGAAGCAGCGCGAGGACGATCCGGAGTACTGGCTCCGTGCACTCGGCGCCTCACTGCGCGTCGTCGGCTCTGCCGCCGACGCCGGCGCCCCCGCACCGATCGCACACGGGCCCGGTCCGGTGCGCTGGCTCATCGACCGCCTCGCGAACCAGCGATCGCACTCGGCGGCCCGTCTGGTGCGCGACCTCGACGACGCCCTCAACAACACCAGCATCATCCTGCTCCTGGAGATCAAGGGACTGTCGATGCTGTTCCCGGGCGATGCGCAGATCGAGAACTGGCGGCTCACGCTGGAGCGGCTCACGGACGAGCCGCAGCTTCGCGAGCGGCTCGCCGGCATCGACCTGTACAAGGTCGGCCACCACGGCAGCCGCAACGCCACGCCCCGCTCGCTGCACGCGCTGTGGAAGGACCGGGGGCCCGAGCAGCCCCGGCTCGCCGCCGTCCTGTCGACCCGCCAGGACGTCCACGGCAAGGGCGACGGCGCCGTGCCGCAGCCGCAGCTCGTCACCGCGCTGCGCGAGGTCGCCGACCTCTACTCGACCGACGACCTCACCGGCGGTGAGGAGTGGATCGAGCTCGAGGCCGACGCCGCGCACGGCCCCTTCCGTCGGGTCCCGCTCATTCCCCCCGGTCGTTGAGCGAGCGAGGAACGAGCGAGTCGAAACGCCCCGGGCTTCCGAGGAGACCCAGGGTGTTTCGACTTCGGGCGCTGGAGTGCCCTCCGCTCAACGACCGGGGAACGCCGGTCTCAGTCCGCGAGCGCCTCGACGGGCACGACCCGCGTCGCGAGCCGCGTCGGCACGACCGCCGCGACGAGGGTGAGCACCGCCGTCGCGACCACGATGATCGCCACCGGCAGCCACGGCACAGCCGGAGCGACGAGCGTCGGCGACGAGAACGACGGCGGCATCGGCACGGCACCCAGCAGCGACTGCGCGCCGGCCCAGCCGTAGGCGATGCCGAGCACGAGGCCCGTGATCGTCGCGGTGATCGTGATGTGCGCGGCCTCGAGCAGCACCATGCGCCGCACCTGCCCCGTCGAGACGCCGAGGGCCCGCAGGAGCCCGAGCTCACGGCGGCGCTGCACCACGCCGATCGTGAGGAGGTTCACGAGCCCCACGGCGGCGATGACCGCCGAGACCGCGACGAGCCCCATCATGATCCCGGCGAACGTGTCGAGCAGCGTGGTCATCTCCTGCGGGGCCTCGCCACCGGCCGACGTCGTCAGCACGACCTTCACGGTCTCGAGTGCGACGGCGAACATCGTCACGAGCGTCACGCCCATCACGACGCCGATCGCCATGCGGCTGGAGCGCTCGGGGTAGCGCAGCGCGTTCTCCGACGCCAGGCGCGCGGTCGCCGACGACCCGAAGAGCCTGCCCACGAGCCGCAGCACCGGAGGCATCACGAGCGTCGCGCCGAGCGCGAGCCCGGTGAACGAGAAGATCCCGCCGAAGAACGCGACGATCACGCCGAGCGGGGAGACGAGCCCGATGGCGATGCCTCCCGCGAGCAGTGCCCCGCCGATCGCGAACAGCGTGATCGCCGCGCCGTTGCGTGCGCCCTTGCGGGTGAACGCGTCGTGGGATGCCTCGACCGAGCCGCCCAGCGCCTGCAGCGGTGTGACGGTCAGCACGCGCCGGGACCCCGCCCACGCCGCGGCCCAGGTCGTGAGCGCGACCACGACGGCCGGGATCACGAGCACCGGCTGCACGACGGCGTACTCCACGTCCTCGATGCCGAACGCGGCCCCTGCCAGCGCGACGCCCGCCCACGACACGAGGGTGCCGGCGACGAGCCCGAGCACCGCACCGATGACGCCGACGACAAGACCCTGGTGCGCGACCTCGGAACGCTGCGAGCGCGCCGAGGCGCCGATCAGCCGCAGCAGCGCGATGCGGCGCGTGCGGCCCGCGATGACCGTCGCGAAGGTGTTCGCGGTGACGATGGCCGCGACGTACACGGCGACGCCGATCAGCAGGAAGCTCATGATCGCGAGCACCGCGGCGAGCATGCCGCTCTCGCCGATGAACGGGTCCGCTCGCAGCACCGCGGCGATGAACCCGGTCGCGCTCAGCAGGATCGCGCCGAACGCGCTCGAGATCGCGGCCACGAGGATGCTCGCCCCCATACCGCGCTCGCGCAGCCACCCGAGCGGTGTGGCGACGCTGCGCGGGACGGATGCTGCGGGCAGATGCACCCGACCCGATTCGGCGATCGCGGTCATGACGCCACCGCCGCGCCCGCACCCAGCTCCGAGGCGAGCATGTAGGCCGAGATCTCCTCGGCGCTCTGGCGGGGCTTGTCGGCGACGATGCGCCCGTCGCCGAGGAAGAGCACGCGGTCCGCGTGCGAGGCCGCGACCGGATCGTGCGTGACCATGGCGATGGACTGGCCGTGCTCGCGCGTGGCGGCGGCGAGGAGCGTGAGCACCTCGCGACCCGAGCGCGAGTCGAGGTTGCCCGTGGGCTCGTCGGCGAACACGAGGTCGGGCGAGGTCGCGAGCGCACGGGCGATCGCGACGCGCTGCTGCTGGCCGCCAGACAGCTGGTGGGGGCGGTGGTTCAGGCGGGACGCGAGTCCCAGACGCTCGACGAGGCCGTCGATGCGCGCCCGCTCGAGGGTCGTGGGCCGGCGACCGTCGAGGTCGAACGGCAGCAGGATGTTGCCGAGCGCGTCGAGGGTGGGCACGAGGTTGAACGCCTGGAACACGAACCCCACGCGGCGGCGCCGCAGGATCGTGAGCTCGAGGTCGCTGAGACCGGTGATGTCGGTGTCGCCGATCCACGCGCGCCCCGACGAGGGGGCGTCGAGTCCCGCCATGATGTGCATGAGCGTGGACTTGCCCGAGCCCGACGGGCCCATGATCGCGGTGAACTCGCCGCGGCGGATGCCGACGCTCACGCCGTCGAGCGCGTGCACCGTGCTCTCGCCGGTTCCGTAGGTCTTGGTGAGCTGCTGCACCCGGGCGGCCAGGCCCAGGTCGGTCGATGAGAGTTCCATGCTTCGACGGTAGGAACGACCCGGGGTCGCCCGCGTCGCCCGTCAGAGGCATCCGTCTACATCTCGAGGATGACCTCGAGCCGCCCTCGAGGGGCGCTGAGCGCTACACCAGACCGTGCTCGAAGGCGAAGACCACGAGCTGCACGCGGTCGCGCAGGCCCAGCTTCGTGAGGATGCGGCTGATGTGCGTCTTCACCGTCGCCTCTGACAGGTACTCGCGCGCGGCGATCTCGGCGTTGGACAGCCCGCGCGCGGCGAGGGCGAAGATCTCGCGCTCGCGCTCGGTGAGGTCCGCGTACGCATTCGGGACCGGCCGGGGCGCAGCATCCGTGAATCTCTCGAACAGCTCGCGAGTGGCGGATGCTGCGATCACGGCCGACCCCGCATGCACGGTGCGGATCGCCGCGAGGAGGAACTCGGGGTCGGCGTCCTTGAGGAGGAAACCGCTCGCCCCCTGGCGGATGGCGCGGGCGGCCGCCTCGTCGAGGTCGAACGTCGTGAGCATCACGATGCGCGGAGGTTCGGGATCGGTGAGCAGCTCGGCGGTCGCGGCGAGGCCGTCCATGACGGGCATGCGGATGTCCATCAGAACGACGTCGGGCCGCGAGTGGCGTACCGCCTCGATCGCCTCGCGGCCGTCGGATGCCTCGGCCACGACCTCGAGGTCGGGCTGCGAGTCGATGAGCATGCGGATGCCTGCGCGGAACAGCGACTGGTCGTCGACGAGAACCACTCTGATCACCGTTCGCCCTCCTGCGCACAGCATCGGATCCGCACCTGCGGACGGCGGGCACGACACGCCGGGGGAAGGATGCCGCGACCCGGCGTGTCGCCGAACATGTCCGCACCCGCGGATCCGCGGTCGTGCACGGGCGGGCTCAACCGGCGCCCCCGAGGGGAATGGTGGCACGCACGGTGAAGGCGCCGCCTTCGTCGGCCGCGTCGAGCCGTCCGCCGGCGAGTTGGGCGCGTTCGCGCATGCCGATGATGCCGTGGCCGGACCGCCCCGGCTGCGAGCCGGGCGAGACGGGATTGCGGACGTCGAGCTCGACGCGGTCGGACAGCCACGACAGCCGCACGTCGACGGAGCCTCCGGGGGCCCCGTGCCGGAGGGTGTTGGTCAGCGCCTCCTGCAGGATGCGGTAGACCGCGAGCTGCACAGCCGCCGGGGGCTCGCCCGGCGGCGCCGGGTCGACGTCGACCCGCAGCTGCACCCCGGCGGTGCGCACCTGCATGTACAGCTCCTCGAGATCGGCGATCGTGGGCTGCGGTCCGTCGCCCTGGCGGTGCCGCAGCTGCCCGAGCAGCAGCCGCACGTCGGCGAGGGCCGAGCGGGCCGTGGTCGAGATCGTCGCGAGGGCTTCCGTGGCGATCGCGGCATCCGATGATGCCGCGTAGCGCGCGCCGTCAGCCTGGGCGATCACCACCGCGAGCGAGTGCGCGACGACGTCGTGCATGTCGCGCGCGATGCGCACGCGCTCCTGCTCGGCGGCGGTCTCGGCCTCGGCGCGCTGCTGCGCCTCGCGGTTCTCGCGCGCCCGCACCGCGGTGCGCACGAGGGCGCCGATCGTCCAGGAGAGCCCGAGCGCGAAGGCGCCCGCGACGAGAACGACGAGCGCCAGCGGCAGTGTCTGCCACGACAGCCCTCCGCCGGCGAACGGCGGCCCGGCGAACAGGTACACCGTGATCACGAGCGCCCCGACGAGCGCCGAGGCGAAGCCCGCCCAGTAGACCACCCGCGATCCGTAGGCCGCGGTCGTGTAGAGCACGCCGAAGATCGCGAGATCCGCGAAGCTCGGCGGGCGCCCGAGCCCCATCTGCACGAGCGCGCCGACCCAGGCGATGCCGAGGGCCAGCGCCGGCGACAGGCGGCGCAGCGCCAGCGCGCCGGTGAACAGGGCGGCGATGAGCAGTCCGGACACCGCGTCTCCGACCGGGCCCAGACTCGACCACGCGCCGGAGGCCACCAGGGCCTCGACCGGCCACGCGATCACGAAGAAGCCGACCGCGATCACGACGTCGGTGACGATCTGGGACGTCTTCAGGCGGCGGAACACCGTCTCACGCTACGCGAGCGCCTCGGGCCGAGGCATCCGTCCCGCGCTGTATCCGCCGTGGGCGGGGATCATTCGAGGGATGTACGGACCGGATGCTGCGGCATCCCGTTCCCGCGATCCATAAGGTCTGCCCAGCCGACCATTGCGCCGCACCGGGCAAGGCTTTACTGTCGCGTCACAGGCCGAAACCGACGGGAAACGTCGGATCGCCAGGATCGGGAAGCGGGGCTGCTCCATCGATCGGACCCGCCCGACCCGCCCGAGGGACGGACGAACACGGCACCAGCCGGTTCATGAACGGAGAGACGATGACGACGGTACGCGCGGCGATTTCGCAGACCACCTGGACGGGCGACAAGGAGTCGATGCTCGACAAGCACGAAGGGTTCGCGCGGGACGCCGCCGCCCAGGGTGCGCAGGTGGTGTGCTTCCAGGAGCTGTTCTACGGTCCCTACTTCGGGATCACGCAGGACAAGAAGTACTACCGCTTCGCGGAGTCGTCGGAGGGGCCGATCGTGCAGCGCTTCGCCGCGATCGCGAAGGAGCTCGGGATCGTCACGGTGCTGCCGATCTACGAAGAGGCCGAGACCGGCGTGTACTACAACACGGCGGTGCTCGTCGATGCCGACGGCACGATCCTCGGCAAGTACCGCAAGCACCACCTCCCGCATCTCGACCGGTTCTGGGAGAAGTTCTACTTCCGGCCCGGCAACATGGGCTACCCCGTGTTCGACACCGCCGTCGGCCGGGTCGGCATGTACATCTGCTACGACCGCCACTTCCCCGAGGGGTGGCGCGAGCTCGGTCTGAACGACGCGCACATCGTCTTCAATCCGAACGCTACGAAGCCCGGTCTCTCGAACCGGCTGTGGGAGGTCGAAGGACCCGCCGCAGCCGTCGCGAACGGGTACTTCGTGCTGCAGCCGAACCGCGTGGGCCGCGAGGACAACGAGTACGGCGACCTCGCCGTCGACTTCTACGGCACGAGCCAGGTCATCGACCCCCGTGGCAACTTCGTCGGCGAGCGCGGCTCGGGCGAGCACGAGGAGCTCCTGGTGCGCGATCTCGATCTCGACATGGTGCGCGACATGCGCGACGACTGGCAGTTCTACCGTGATCGCCGGCCCGACTCCTACACGAAGATCGCGAAGCCGTGAGCCGGGGGGACTGACATGGCGACGACACTCATCACGGGCGGCACCGTCGTCTCGGCGACCGGCCGGGGCGAAGCGGACGTGCTCATCGACGGCGAGACCATCGCGGCCGTGCTCGCGCCCGGCTCGCAGCTTCTCGGAACGGATGTCGCGGCATCCGTCGACACCGTCATCGACGCCACCGGCAAGTACGTGATCCCGGGCGGCATCGACGCGCACACCCACATGGAGCTGCCCTTCGGCGGCACCAACGCCTCCGACACGTTCGAGACCGGGACCCGCGCCGCGGCGTGGGGCGGCACGACGTCGATCATCGACTTCGCCGTGCAGCGCTACGGCGAGCGCGTGCAGGACGGCCTGGCCGCCTGGCACGAGAAGGCCGCGGGCAACTGCGCCATCGACTACGGCTTCCACCAGATCGTGGGCGGCGTCGACGACGACTCGCTCGCGGCGATGCGGGGTCTCGTCGACGAGGGCGTCTCGAGCTTCAAGCTCTTCATGGCCTACCCGGGTGTCTTCTACTCCGACGACGCCCAGGTGCTGAAGGCGATGCAGGTCTCGCAGGAGACCGGCCTGCTCACGATGATGCACGCGGAGAACGGGCCGGCGATCGACGTGCTGGCGGCGCAGCTCGCCGAGGCCGGCAAGAAGGCGCCGTACTACCACGGCATCGCCCGTGCGTGGCAGATGGAGGAGGAGGCCACGCACCGCGCGATCATGCTCGCGAACCTCACCGGTGCCCCGCTGTACGTCGTCCATGTTTCGGCGAAACAGGCCGTGGATCAGCTCGCCTGGGCCCGCGACCAGGGGTGGAACGTGTTCGGCGAGACGTGTCCGCAGTACCTGTACCTGTCGCTCGAGGAGCAGCTGGGCGCGTTCAGCGAGGAGTGGGGGCAGTTCGAGGGCGCCAAATGGGTGTGCTCGACGCCGCTGCGCTCGCGTCAGGAGGGCCACCAGCACCACATGTGGCAGGCGCTGCGCACCAACGACATCCAGATGGTGTCGACCGACCACTGCCCGTTCTGCATGAAGGGCCAGAAGGAGCTCGGGCTCGACGACTTCCGTGCGATCCCGAACGGCATCGGCTCGGTCGAGCACCGCATGGACCTCATGTACCAGGGCGTCGTGACCGGCAAGATCACGCTCGAGCGGTGGGTGGAGCTCACCTCGACGACCCCGGCGCGCATGTTCGGCCTGTACGGGCGCAAGGGCGTCATCCAGCCCGGCGCCGACGGCGATGTCGTGGTCTACGACCCGAACGGCCACACCTCGATCGGCTTCGGCGAGGGGCGTACGCACCACATGAACATGGACCACTCCGCGTGGGAGGGCTATGAGATCGACGGGCACGTCGACACCGTCATCTCGCGCGGCAAGGTCGTGGTCGACGACGGCGAGTACCTCGGCGCCAAGGGCGACGGCCGGTTCCTCAAGCGCGGCCTGTCGCAGTACCTGATCTGAGGAGCAGCCCATGGACTTCGGTGTCGTCCTCCAGACGAATCCGCCCGCCGCACGTACGGTGCAGCTCGCCCAGCTCGCCGAGGCGCACGGCTTCAGCCACGTGTGGACGTTCGACTCGCACCTGCTGTGGCAGGAGCCGTACGTCATCCACTCCGCGATCCTCGCCGAGACCAAGCGCGTCACGGTGGGGCCGTTCGTGACCAACCCCGCGACGAGGGACTGGACGGTCACGGCATCCGTCTTCGCCACGCTCAACGAGATGTACGGCAACCGCACGATCTGCGGCATCGGCCGCGGCGACTCGGCGGTGCGGGTGACGAACGGCAGGCCCACGACGATGGCCGAGCTGCGCGAGTCGATCCACGTGATCCGCGAGCTCGCCAACTCGCGGGCCGTGGAGTACAAGGGCGCGACGCTGCAGTTCCCATGGAGCCGGGGGTCCGAGCTCGACGTGTGGGTCGCCGCGTACGGGCCGATGGCGCTGAAGCTCACCGGCGAGGTGGGCGACGGCTTCATCCTGCAGCTCGCGGACGTCGACATCGCCGCCTGGATGATCAAGACGGTGAAGGATGCCGCCGCCGCCGCCGGCCGCGACCCCGAGTCGCTGGCATTCTGCGTGGCGGCGCCGATGTACATCGGCGACGACTGGGAGCACATGCGTGACCAGTGCCGCTGGTTCGGCGGCATGGTCGGCAACCACGTCGCCGACATCGTGGCGAAGTACGGCCATCACGGCGAGGGGGTGCCCGAAGCGCTCACCGACTACATCGAGCGACGCCAGGGCTACGACTACAACACCCACGGCAAGGCCGACAACGACCACGTCGACTTCGTTCCGGACGACATCGTGGACCGGTTCTGCATCCTCGGGACGGCGGCCGATCACATCGCCAAGCTCGAGCAGCTGCGCGAGCTGGGTGTGACCCAGTTCGCCGGGTACCTTCAGCACGACAACAAGGAGGAGACCCTCCGCGTCTACGGCGAGACGGTGATTCCGGCGCTCTCGGCCCACGTCACGGCGAAGAAGTGACGGCGGCCGCATGAGGCCGATCGGGTGGTCGACGCGTCGGCAGGGCGAGCTGCGGGGATGGATCGCCGCAGGATGGGGCGCGCTCGGGGTGCTCGCGGTGCTGGTGCTCTGGGAGCTGTACAAGTTCGCCGGGCCGAGCGAAGGATTCATCGTCGGCGCGGTGCCGGGCGAGTCCGGCTCAGGTGTCATGCTCCTCCCGCGCACCCACGACCGCGCGATGCCGCACGTGTGGGACATGGCCGCGCGGCTGTTCGCCCCGACCAGTGGCGGCGATACCCCGCCGCTGTGGGTCTCGGTGGCCGGTGCGGCGCTCGTGACGCTCGGGATCGCCGCCGTCGGGTGGCTGATCGGCGTCGCCGTGGGCGCGGTGCTGGGCCTCGTGATGCAGCGCTGGCGGCTGCTCGAGTGGGGGCTTCTCCCCTGGATCGTCGTGAGCCAGATCGTGCCGCTCATCGCCTTCGCACCCGTCGTCAACGCGATCGGCAACCAGATCGACCGCGGCGGCGGCATCTGGCCGCAGTGGCTGTCGGTGGCCGTCATCGCGTCGTACCTCGCGTTCTTCCCGGTAGCCGTCGGCGTGCTGCGCGGACTCGCGTCGCCCGACCGCATCCACCTCGACCTCATGAACAGCTACGCCGCCGGCTACTGGGCGACCCTGTTCCGCCTCCGCCTTCCCGCCGCGGTCCCCCACCTCCTCCCCGCGCTCCGGCTCGCGGCCGCGAACGCGGTGCTCGGCGCGGTCGTCGCCGAGGTGTCGATCGGCATGCGCGGCGGCATCGGCCGCATGCTCATCCAGCTCGCGGGTCAGGCCTCGTCCGACCCGGCGGCACCGTGGGGTCCCACGTTCGGCTCGATCGCGCTGGGCCTCATCGCCGCCGGCTCCGTCGCCCTCATCGGCCTCGGACTCGCCAACTACCGCAGAGGAGAAGCGACCGCATGACGCAGCTCGCAGTCCACGCCGCCGGCGTCGGGAAGGTCTTCCCGACGAAGACCGGGGAAGTCGTCGCGCTGACCGACGTCGAACTCGAGGTCTCGGCCGGAGAGTTCGTGTCGCTCATCGGGCCGTCGGGCTGCGGCAAGTCGACGCTGCTGCGCCTCATCGCCGACCTCGATCAGGCCACGAGCGGCACCCTCGAGATCTTCGGCAAGCCGGCCAAGCGCGCCCGCATCGACCAGGACTACGGCATCGCGTTCCAGCAGGCGGGGCTCCTCCCCTGGCGTACGGTCGGGGCGAACATCGGGCTTCCCCTCGAACTCCACGGCACCGGCAGAGCGGATCGTGCGGCGCGCATCGCGGAGCTCGCGGAGCTCGTCGGCCTCTCGGACTTCGTCGACCGCTACCCCGACCAGCTCTCCGGCGGCATGCAGCAGCGCGTCGCGATCGCGCGGGCTCTCGCCGCACGGCCGAAGCTGCTCCTCATGGACGAGCCGTTCGGCGCGCTCGACGAGATGACGCGCGAGCGCCTGCAATCCGAGCTCACCCGCATCGCCGCCGAGACCTCCGCCGCAGTGGTGTTCGTGACGCACTCGATCCCCGAGGCGGTCTTCCTCTCCGACCGCGTCGTCGTGATGAGCCCGCGTCCCGGTCGCATCACCGACGTCATCGAGACGGGCCTCGGCGACGTGCGCGACGAGGCCCTGCGCGAATCCCCCGAGTTCTTCGACCGCGTCACCGCGGTCCGGGAGGCGCTCCACGGCACGCCCGTGACGAGGGCGAGCGAATCATGACGGATGCGGATGCTGCGACCACGATGCTCCCCGCTGCACCGGAGCCGTCCGGCAGGGCGCCGCGGCCGATGCCGGCAGAACGCGAGCTTCCGGGCTGGCTGAAGTGGGTCGCGCCCATCGTGGTCGGCATCCTGATCCTCGCGATCTGGATCTTCTGGGTCGACGTTCTCGGCACCGCCCCGCGCATGCTGCCGAGCCCCATCGCGATCGCCGAGGAGTTCGTGAGGCGCTTCCCGATCATCCTCGACGACATGACGATCACGGCCACGAATGCGCTGATCGGCCTCGTGGTCGGCTCGCTCCTCGCGCTGCTCTTCGCCGGTCTCGCCGCGGCCGCCAAGCCCGTCGACGGCATGCTCGCGCCCCTCGTGTCGGCGCTGGCCGTCATCCCGATCGTCGCGGTCACGCCGATCCTGAACACGATGTTCGGCGCCTCCAGCCAGTTCGGGCGGCAGGCGGTGGCCACGATCGCCGCGTTCATCCCGGTGTTCGTCAACGTCCTGCGGGGCCTCCGGCAGACCCGCCCCGTGCACCGCGACCTGCTCCGCGCGTCCGCAGCCTCCGGCTGGCAGACCTTCCGCGTGCTGACGCTTCCGACGGCGCTGCCCTACCTCATGACGGGCCTGCGCATCGCGAGCTCACTCGCCGTGATCGCCGCGCTCGTGGCCGAGTACTTCGGCGGGCCCGCCGACGGCATCGGCACGGCCATCGCGACCTATGCGAAATCCGGCCGCGCCGCTCTCGCCTGGGCATACGTGCTCGGCGGCATCATCATCGGGCTCGTGTTCTTCCTCGTCACCTCGCTCCTGGAGCGGCTGGCGACGAGACGGTCGTCGGCTTGAAGAGTCCCGAAACCGAGGGACAGACAACGCACCACACGAAAGGAACGCAATGAGACACAGCATCAGACACGGCCTGGCCGCAGCATCCGTGTTCACCGTCGCGGCACTCGCGCTCGCGGCGTGTGCCGGTTCCGGTGACTCCGGCGACGACGGAGGGGGCGGGGGCGAGGACTTCGAGCCGCTCACGTCGATCAAGCTGCAGCTGCAGTGGCTGCCGCAGGCGCAGTTCGCGGGGTACTACGTCGCCCAGGAGAAGGGCTACTTCGAGGAGGAGGGCTTCGACGAGGTCGAGATCGTCCCGTCGGGCGGCGACATCGTCCCGCAGGACGCGCTCGTCGCGGGCGATGTCGACTTCGCGATCGCATGGGTCCCGAAGGTGCTCGGCACGCTGGAGGCCACCGGCGTCGAGCTCACCGACATCGCGCAGGTGTTCCAGAAGTCGGGGACGCTCCAGGTGTCATGGAAGGGCGACGGCATCGAATCGGTCGCGGACTTCGAGGGCAAGCGGATCGGATCGTGGGGCTTCGGCAACGAGTGGGAGATCTTCGCGGCGATGGCCGCGGACGACCTCGACTCGACCACGGTGTCGATCACGACCCAGGACTTCTCGATGAACGCCCTCCTCGACCGGGACGTCGACGCCGCCCAGGCGATGACGTACAACGAGTGGGCGCAGATCCTCGAGGTCGTGAACCCGGCGACCGGTGAGCTGTACCAGCCGGAGGACTTCGACGTCATCTCGTACGAGGAGACCGACGGCGCCATGCTGCAGGACGCCATCTGGGCCGACACGCAGCGCCTCGAGGACGACCCCGCCTACGCCGACGCCGCGGTGCGGTTCCTCAAGGCCATCACGAAGGGCTGGATCTTCGCGCGCGACAACCCGGAGGAGGCTGCTGACATCGTCTATGGGATCGCGACGAGCCCCGGCGTCGACGCGTTCCCGGTCGGCCCGGTGCATCAGCAGTGGCAGATGAACGAGGTCAACAAGCTCATCTGGACCGGCGCCGACTTCGGTCTGGTCGACAAGGCCGCGTGGGACAAGACGGTCGCGGGCGCGCTGTCGGCCAAGAACCAGGACGACCTCGAGCTCATCACGACCGAACCCGCCGCCTCGGCGTACTCGAACGAGTACATCGAGAAGGCGCTGGCCGCGCTGAAGGACGAGGGCGTCGAGGTCGCCGGCGAGTACACGCCGATCGACGTCACCCTCACCGAGGGCGGCCAGTAGCGGCGGACCCCGGGCGGCCGAGCGATCAGCCGCCCGGGGTAAGCAGACCGCTTTCGTACGCGAACGCCACCGCCTGCACCCGGTCGCGCAGGCCCAGCTTCAGCAGCATCCGGCTCACGTGCGTCTTCACGGTCGCCTCGCCGAGGAAGAGGATCGACGCGATCTCGGCGTTGCTGCGACCGGCGGCGACGAGCCGCAGCACGTCGACCTCGCGCGGACTCAGCTCCGTGAGCGTCGCGGCGGCGGCGGCGTCCACACGCGGTGCCGTCGCGAACCGGTCGATCACGTGGCGCGTGATCGCGGGGTCGAGCACGCCCGAACCCGCCGCCACCGCGCGCACCGCGTCGACCAGCTGCTCGGGGGAAGAGGCCTTGAGGAGGAACCCGGCGACGCCGGTCGAGAGCGCCTCGTCGACGATCTCGTGCTCGTCGAACGTCGTGAGCATGAGGATGCCGGGGCCGGCGGCATCCTGACTCATCCGGCGTGCCGCTTCGAGGCCGTCCATGCCGGGCATCCGCACATCGAGCAGCACGACGTCCGGAGAGTGGCGTGCCACGAGTCGCAGGGCATCCGCGCCGTCCGACGCCTCGCCCACGACCTCCACGTCGGACTCCGCGCTGAGCACCATCCGCAGGCCCGCCCGCACCATGGCCTGGTCGTCGACCAGCAGCACACGGATCACGGCGCGACCGTGCTCTCGGTCAGCGGCGTCAAGCTCTCGCGCACCGGCACCTCGGCGACGACGCGCCAGCCGCTGCCGAGCGGTCCGGCGGTGAGCGAGCCCCCGGCGACCGTCATGCGCTCCCGCATGATGCGGACGCCGTGACCGCCGGCGGCACCCACCGCATCCGCAGACCGGAAGACCCCGTCATCGGTCACGGTCACGCGCACGCTGCCCGCGAGGTACACGACCTCGATCGCCGTGGCGGCCGCGCCCGCGTGGCGCACGACGTTCGACAGGGACTCCTGGATCACCCGCACAAGGGCGGTGTCCTGCAAGGGCGGGAGCGCGACCGCGTCCCCCATCACGTCGAGGGTGATCGGCATGCCGGATTCCCGCAGCGGCGCGAGGATCTTCTCGAGGCGGCTGAGCGACGGGTGCTCGTCGGGGGCAGGCTCGCGCATCAGCCCGACGACCCGGCGCATCTCGTCGACAGCCTCGCGACCGACGCCTTCGAGGCCGCGCAGCACCTCCTGCGCATCCGGGCGCTCGGGCAGGAGGCGGCGGAGGCCACCGATCTGCAGCACCATGACGCTGACCTGGTGCGCGACCGAGTCGTGCACGTCCCGCGCGATCCGCGCCCGCTCGGCCATCACCGCCGCGGCCGCGGCCGCCTCCCTCTGCTCGGTGAGCTCGACGGCGAGCTCGCGCAGGCGCTGCGCCTGGCTGCGTTCGCGACGCACGAGCAGGCCGACACCGAAACCGGCGACGTACACCGACACCGTGAAGAGACCTTCCCAGAGGGCCGCCGAACCGAGCACGCCCGCGGCGAGCGCGGCGGCGGCACCGATGGCGAGCGCCCACACCGCGCGGCGGGTGGGCAGCACGGCGGCGGCGCGCCCGATGAGCAGGATGATCGCGAGCAGCTGCACGCCGCCCGGGCCGGGCGCCCCCAGCAGGAGGTTGAACGGCGGCGACAGCGCCGCGACGATCGCGGCGGTGAGGGGCAGCCGCGGCGCCAGCATGACGACCACCCCGACCGCGATCGGAGGGATGAGCGCCTGCTGCGGCACCACCACACGGTCGTCGAGCAGGAACTCCATCACCGAGAGCGCGATCACGAGGGACCCGCCCGCGATGTAGAGCAGCGCTGAGCCGTACCGCGACAGCCATGAGGCAGAGGACAGGGCGGGATCGCGCGGCGTCATGCCCGAAATGCTAGGCCCCGCTCGGGGACGCCCGCGTCCGTCGTGAGACGGAACGCGCCGGCGACGCTTTCCACCGCGCGGCGCGGCGGAACGATACGGGCGGGCGATCCGCCGCGGGCTCGCCCGCCCGTAGCTTCGGTGACGGCTCGCAGCGAGCCCCTGAACCGGAAGGACCGATATGACCACCCACGACACTCCGCCCACCGCCGCACCGGTGCCGGCAGCGCCGGCCACCCCGCCCGCCACGGCGCCGGCCTCGGTGCCCGGCCGCCGCCTCGCCGCCCTCGGCGGGCTCGCCCTCATCGCAGGCGCGGCCCTGTACACCGCGGGCATCGCGACGTCGCCGCCGCAGGCCTCGGAGTCGACCGCGGACTACATCGCCTCCCTGGCCGCCGACCCGGCCCTCACCCAGCTGTCGGCCACGCTGCTGCACTTCGGGAATCTGTTCCTCGCGCTCGGCTTCCTCGCCGTCCCCGGACTCGTCCGTGGCGCCCGCGGCGGCTGGCTCGCGCTGGTCGGCGCGTTGCTCGCGACGCTCAGCCACGCCTTGGTCTCGGGCTGGGTGCTCTTCGACTTCTGGACGATGACGATCGGCCTCGAGCTCGACCCCGCCGCCGCGGTCGCCGTCTCGGAGGCGGTGCAGGGCGGTCCGGTCTTCGGTGTCCTGTCGATGCTCCCGATGCTCAACCTCATCGCCACCCCGCTCGTCACGGTCGGGCTCGCCCGCGCGGGGGTCGTGCCGTGGTGGCTGCTCGCGTTCGCGATCGTGCCGACCGTCGTCATGTTCGTGGTGCCGTTCACGCCTGTGCTGTTCGCCGTCATCACCGCCGTCGGCTTCGTGCCGGCCGTGTGGTTCGGCGTCGCGATCCTTCACCGTGTGCGCGCGGAGCGCGCCGTCACGGCGGGTTGACCGCGGTTCGCCCGCCCGAGCCTCTGTCGAGGGTCGGGCGGGCCTCGCGGGTCTTGCGCCGACCGGCGCGATCCAGCAACGTGGCCGCATGACCGAAGACCTCGACGCCCTCGCGAAAGAACTCGACCGCGAGTTCGTGTTCCACTCGTGGTCCGCGCAGGCGGGCCTGGACCTCCCCGTGATCGCGGGCGGCTCGGGCACCGTCGTGTGGGACCACGCCGGCAACCGCCTGCTCGATTTCTCGAGCCAGCTGGTCAACGTCAACATCGGGCATCAGCATCCCGCTGTCGTCGCCGCCATCCGCGAGCAGGCCGGGCGTCTCGCGACCATCGGCCCCGCCACGGCGAACCTGCACCGTGGGCAGGCGGCCGAGCGAATCCTCGACAAGGCGCCCGACGGGTTCGCCAAGGTCTTCTTCACCAACGGCGGCGCCGACGCCATCGAGAACGCGATCCGCATGGCGCGCCTTCACTGTGCTGCTCGAGGAGACGTGGGCCGCGACACCGTGCTCTCGACGTACCGCTCGTACCACGGCAACACCGGCGCGGCGATCGTCGCGACGGGCGACTGGCGACGGATGCCGAACCAGTTCGCCCGCGGACACGTGCACTTCTTCGGGCCGTTCCTCTATCGCACCGAGTTCTGGGCGACGACCCCCGAGGAGGAGTCCGAGCGGGCGCTGCAGCACCTCGAGCGCGTCATCCAGTCCGAGGGGCCGTCCACGATCGCGGCACTGCTGCTCGAGTCGATCCCCGGCACGGCCGGCATCATGCTGCCGCCGCCGGGCTACCTCGCAGGTGTGCGGGCGCTGGCCGACAAGTACGGGATCGTCCTGATCCTCGACGAGGTGATGGCGGGGTTCGGCCGCACCGGCCGCTGGTTCGCGTTCCAGGGCTACGACGTCGTGCCCGACCTCATCACCTTCGCCAAGGGCGTGAACTCCGGCTACGTCCCGGTGGGCGGCGTCATCATCTCGCCCGAGATCTCGGCGACGTTCGACGACCGCGTCTTCCCCGGCGGGCTCACCTACTCCGGTCATCCCCTGGCGGCAGCATCCATCATCGCCGCCATCGACGCGATGGAGTCGGAGGGGATCGTCGACAACGCCCGCCGCGTGGGCGAGGAGGCGATCGGCCCGGGACTGGCCGAGCTGGCCGAGAAGCACCCGCTCATCGGCGAAGTGCGGGGCGAGGGCGTGTTCTGGGCGCTCGACCTCGTCTCGGACCGCGAGACCCGCGAACCGGTCGGCGCCGACGTGATCGGACGCCTCAAGAAGGAGCTCACCTCGCGAGGCCTGCTGCCCTTCGCCGCCGAGAACCGCATCCACGTCGTGCCGCCCTGCGTGGTGACCGATGGGGAGGTGCAGGAGGCGATGTCGATCTACGATGAAGCCTTGACGAGAGTCGAAGACGACCTCGCGTGACACGTGCACGCCCTCTCACGAGGAGGGCTTCCGAAGGAGGAACACGATGACTGACACCCTGCCGCGCACCGAGACGGCGGTTCTCGACCACTGGGTGAACGGGGCCCCCTGGGCCGGGGCATCCGAGCGCACCGGCCAGGTGTTCAACCCCGCGCTGGGGACGGTCCAGAAGGAGGTGCGGTTCGCGTCGCGCGAAGACGTCGGAGAGGCGGTGGATGCTGCGTCAGCGGCGTGGCTGCAGTGGCGCGATGCGTCGATCGCCAAGCGCCAGGGCGTGCTCTTCGCGTTCCGCGAGCTGCTCAACGCCCGCAAGGAGGAGCTCGCCGAGATCCTCACCGCCGAGCACGGCAAGGTGCTCTCCGACGCGCGCGGCGAGATCGCCCGCGGCATGGAGGTCGTCGAGTTCGCGTGCGGCCTCGGGCACCTGACCAAGGGCGCGTACTCCGAGAACGTCTCGACCGGCATCGACGTGTACACGCTGCGCCAGCCGCTGGGCGTCGTGGGCATCATCAGCCCGTTCAACTTCCCGGCCATGGTGCCGCTGTGGTTCTTCTCCATCGCGCTCGCCGCCGGCAACGCCGTGGTCTTGAAGCCGTCCGAGAAGGACCCGACGGCGGCGAACTGGCTCGCCGGCCTGCTCACGGAGGCGGGACTGCCCGACGGCGTCTTCAACGTCGTGCACGGCGACAAGGAGGCGGTCGACGCGCTCCTCGAGCACCCCGACGTGCGGGCGATCTCGTTCGTCGGCTCGACGCCGATCGCCAAGTACGTCTACGAGACCGCGACCTCGCACGGCAAGCGCGTGCAGGCGCTGGGCGGCGCGAAGAACCACATGCTGGTGCTCCCGGACGCTGACCTCGACCTCGCCGCCGACGCCGCCGTGAACGCCGGCTTCGGCTCGGCCGGCGAGCGCTGCATGGCGATCTCGGTCGTGCTCGCGGTCGACACCGTCGCCGACGCGTTCGTCGCGAAGGTCGCCGAGCGCATGGCCGGCCTCAAGGTCGGCGACGGCACGCGCGGCTGCGACATGGGCCCGCTCATCACGGGCCAGCACCGCGACAAGGTCACGTCGTACCTCGACGTCGCCGGAGCCGACGGCGCCTCGGTCGTGGTCGACGGACGCGACGTCGAGATCGACGGCGACGAGAACGGCTTCTGGCTCGGACCGACCCTGATCGACAACGTGCCGACGACCTCGACGGTCTACACCGACGAGATCTTCGGACCCGTGCTGTCGGTCGTGCGTGTCGAGGGCTACGAGGAGGGCCTCGACATCATCAACTCGAGCCGCTACGGCAACGGCACCGCGATCTTCACGAACGACGGCGGCGCTGCCCGGCGCTTCCAGCGCGAGGCGACCGTCGGCATGATCGGCATCAACGTGCCGATCCCCGTCCCGGTGGCGTACCACTCGTTCGGCGGCTGGAAGGCGTCGCTGTTCGGCGACGCGAAGGCGTACGGCCCGCACGGCTTCGAGTTCTTCACGGCCGAGAAGGCGATCACGTCGCGCTGGCTCGACCCGTCGCACGGCGGCATCAACCTGGGCTTCCCCCAGCACGACTGACCCCGCTCACCCGGGCAGCCCGCCGGAGTCCGTGAGACGACAGTTGCGGGACGAGACGCTGGGGTTCGCCCAGGGTCTCGTCCCACGGCTGACGTCTCACCGGGGGGACGAGGGAGCGCCCGGCGCGCCGGGCGGCGCGAACACCGTCAGCGCCCGCGGCACGGCGACGCACCGGAGGGTGAAGCCGCCGGGAGCCCGCTCCTCGAGTTCGCCGTCATGGACGAAGACGGACGGATGCCCCGGCTCGGGGCGCACCTGGAGTTCGAGCTCTCGCACCACGAGCCGCTCGATGTCGGCGTCCCGGGGGAACAGCCCGATCGCGCGCAGCACGGCCGCGGACCGCTTGCCGAACGCGAGTGACGCGAAGGCGCGGACCTTGGATCCGCGTGCGTGGTGGATGCGCACATCCAGCACGGCGGCATCCGTCTCCTGCCGCTGCATCGTCGCGACACGGTCGGGATCGTTGCGGCCGACGCTCACGAAGACCGACCAGACCCGGGCCCGCCTGCCGTCCCGGACGATCGTCAGCGGCTCGGCGCGACGCAGTGCGACCGCCGTGGCCACTGCACCGCCGATCCACTTGCCCAGGCTGCTGCGACGCTCGCGCTCCTCGATGAGTTCGGGGTACGCACCGATCGACACCGCGTTGAGCACCGTCACCGGTTCGCCGGCGTCGGCCGTCGCCTCCACTACACCGACGGCCACGGCGGAATCCGCGTCGTAGGCATCGATCGCATCGTCGACGCCCTCGATGCCGAGCGCCCGGACGAAGTGGTTGAACGTCCCGCCGGGCATCGCCAGCAGCCTGCGGTCGTGCTGCCGGGCAAGGTGCGCCATGCGCGACACCGAGCCGTCGCCGCCGTAGATCCCCAGCACGTCGGGTGCGGCATCCGACTTCATCGCCTCCGCGACGACCTCCGCGAGGTCTTCCCCCTCCGCCAGCTCGTGCACGACGGCGCCCGGCAGGCGCTCGGCGAACGTCGTCGCCGGATCCGACCGGATCACCGCCGTGCCGGATTGCGCGTTCCGCACGATGAGCACTCCACGGCCGTCCATGGGCAGAGGCTACCGACGCGCGCCGGCTGCAGCAGAGGTCTTGCGCTGAACCCCACGATCTGCCGAAGCCGCGAGCCGGTGCCCATTCAGGCGGGCAGGATGGGGCGGTTCTCGTAGAACGTCTGCAGCACGACCGTCGTCCGGGTGTTGACCGACGCGGCGGCACGGATGTCGCGGATCAGCGACTCCAGGTGGCGCGGAGACGCGACCCGCACGAGCAGGATGTAGCTCGCGTCGCCCGCGATCGAATGGCACGCCTCGATCTCGGTGAGGTGCTCGAGCAGCTCGGGCGCGTTGTCGGGCTGGGCGGGGTCGAGCGGCGTGATCTCGACGAAGGCCGCGAGCGGCTTTCCGACGGCCTCGGCGTCGACGAGCGTGCGGTAGCCGGTGATGACGCCGCGGCTCTCGAGGCGACGCAGTCGTGCCTGCACGGCGGACACCGACAGCCCGACGGCTGCAGACAGGTCGGCGAGGGTGGCGCGGGCGTCCTGGGACACCTCGCGCACGATGGCGGCATCGATCGCGTCATCCAGTGCAGGCATGACTCGACTCTAGTGGCGCGAACAGGAAATTTTCCTGTCGAATCCTGGAATGAAGGGAAGTTCTCTAGAATCAGGAGTGAAACCGCACTCGAAGATCGGAGGTTCACCATGTCCAGCAGCACCCTTCACACGTCGAAGGCGATCGTCGGCGAACCCGAGGTCGTCGAGGACGCCCGCATGGCCGAGACGAGCGACGCCTGGCTGCGGCTCAAGGCCGCGGCGACCGCGATCCAGAGCCTCCAGGTGCAGGACGGATCGATTCCGGATGCTGGGGCTCACACCGAGGCCCGCGCTCTGGTCGCCGAGATCACCGCCGGCATCCGCGCCCTCTCCCCTGCTTTCCCGCACGACGCCGAGTACCTCTCCGCATCGGTGCGCGACTTCGAGCGCTGGATGGACCAGGGGTTCGGCGTCCCCGACTTCCTCGAGTCGCTCGAAGCCTTCCAGCCGCAGCAGCAGCGGGCCGACGGCATCCGTCATCTCGTCGTGTTCCCGATGTACACGCAGAACGGCTCGAGCGACCGCCACGTCGAGGCCGTGCTCGTCGAGGTGATCTGGCCGGAGTTCATCGCGCAGCTCGAGGCCGGCGACTACGGCAACAAGCTGTTCGTGTCGCTGCGGTTCGTCGACTTCACGCCCGGGTACGACACGAACTCCGCGGTGCTGTTCCCCGAGACCGTCGCGATGCGCGAGATCCCGACGTTCACGTGGGGCGCGATCTTCCAGGACCGCGAAGCCGCGCGCTATCGCCGCGTCGTCCGTGCCGCCGCCGACATCACGAAGCTCGACCTCCCCGCCGACGCCGCGCGCATGCTCGACGACCAGGAGCTGACCGAGAAGACGTTCGTGATGTGGGACATCATCCACGACCGCACGCACATGCGCGGCGATCTGCCGTTCGATCCGTTCATGATCAAGCAGCGCATGCCGTACTTCCTGTACTCGCTCGAAGAGCTGCGGTGCGACCTCACCGCGTTCCGCGAGTGCGTCGCGATCGAGAAGCGACTGTCGGCGCAGGAGTCGCTCACCGCGGCCGAAGCCGAGATGCTCGAGCACGCGAAGCTCGTGCAGTACGCGGTGATCTTCGACCGCATCTTCCGCTTCTCGATCACGGGCTCGCGCGTGCGCAACTATGACGGGCTCGGCGGCCAGCTGCTCTTCGCGTGGCTGCACCAGCGCGACGTGCTGCACTGGACCGACACCGCGCTCGCCTTCGACTGGGACGACGTGCCCGCGGCCGTGATCGCGCTCGGCGAGGCGATCGACGAGCTGTACTGGCGCTCGATCGACCGCCCGAAGACGGCGCACTGGCTCGCGGCCTACGACCTGGTGCGCTCGACGCTGACGCCCAACCCCGCTTCGCGGTGGGCGCGGGGCCTCCCCGACGAGATCCTCGCCGGCGCCCCGAAGGGCTACACCGACGCGGTCCTGGACGACGAGTTCCCGCTGTCGATGTTCTTCGAGGCGCTCGACAAGAAGATGAAGCCGGTCATCGAGTCGACCGCCGGGATCACCGGGCGCGATTCCTGACGCGCGACGTGCTGTTCTCGGCGACATCACGTGATCTCGCCGAGAACACACGTCAGGTGCGGCCAGAATGTGTGCGTTCGGCGAGATCATGTGAACTCGACGGAAACGCACGCCATCGACGGAAGGGGGGAGCATGAGCGTCTCAGGCAGGCTCGTGATCATCGCCGGCGCGACCAGCGCGTCGGGGCGCGCGGCCGCGCGCGTGCTCCGCGACGCGGGTGCGCGCGTGGTCGCCGTCGGGCGCGACGCCGGCCGGCTGCGCGATCTCCTCGATTCGCTCGAGACGGTCCCCACGTCTTCTCGGCGCGGGGCTCCCGCTTCACCCCTCGCCGCCACGGCCGGAAGCGTCCGCACCGACGTCTGCGACCTGGGCGACGAGACCGCGGTCGCTGCGCTCGCAGAGCGCATCCACGCGACGGACGGACTCGTCGACGGCGTGCTGCACCTCGTCGGAGGCTGGCGCGGCGGAGGCGGGCTCGCGGGCCAGACCGACGCCGACTTCCGCTTCCTGGAGGGCTCCCTCACGGCGCTGCGCCACGTCAGCCGGGCCTTCGACGGCGATTTGCGCGCCTCCGGGGCCGGTCGCCTCGCGGTGGTGTCGTCCACGGCGGTGGCGCGTCCGCTCGCCGGCGGCGCGAACTACGCCGCGGTGAAGGCCGCGACCGAGGCGTGGGCGCGCGCGGTCGCGCAGGGCTTCGCGAAAGACGCCCGGGATGCCGGCAGGCCGGTGGCCGCGGCATCCGTCATCTTCCGTGTGAAGAGCCTCGACGGACTCGAAGAGGCGCTCGCGCACCGGTTCGCCGACCTCTGGCTCGCCGATGCCGCCGACATCAACGACACCATCATCGACCTCGGCGGTGCATGACTCAGGCAATTCGCGGTCGCACAGCGACCTCGGCGCCGGAATCCCGAGGGCGGCACCCGGTTGACGCCTCCCGCAGCCTGAGTCATGCGCCGCCGCGAACTAGATTGGACACCCGTGACCACGATCCACGACCCGAACCTGCGCGGCTTCGCCAGCGACAACTACTCCGGCATCCACCCCGAGGTGCTCGCGGCGATCGCCGCTGCCAACGACGGCCACCAGGTCGCGTATGGCGACGACGTCTACACCGAGCGTCTGCAGCAGGTGATGGCCCGCCACTTCGGCGAGGGCGTCGAGGCGTACCCGGTGTTCAACGGCACCGGTGCGAACGTCGTCGGGCTGCAGTCGATGCTCCCCCGCTGGGGCGCGGTGGTCACGGCCGGGACGGCGCACATCAACGTCGACGAGGGCGGCGCCCCCGAGCGCGTGGCCGGCATCAAGCTCCTGACGGTGCCGACCGACGACGGCAAGCTCACCCCCGAGCTCATCGACAGGGAGGCGTGGGGCTGGGGCGACGAGCACCGTGCGCAGCCGCTGGTGGTGTCGATCACGCAGTCGACCGAGCTCGGCACGCTGTACACGGTCGACGAGATCACCGCGATCGCGGACCACGCGCACGGCCTCGGCATGCACGTGCACATGGACGGCTCGCGCATCTCCAACGCCGCGGCATCCCTCGACGTGCCGTTCCGCGCGTTCACGCGCGACGCGGGCGTCGACGTGCTGAGCTTCGGCGGCACCAAGAACGGCGCGATGCTCGGCGAGGCCGTGGTCGTGCTCAACCCGTCGGCGTCGGAAGGGCTCAAGTTCCTCCGCAAGCTCGACATGCAGCTCGCGTCGAAGATGCGCTTCGTGTCGGCGCAGCTGCTCGCCCTCCTCGAGGGCGACCTGTGGCACCGCAACGCCTCGCACTCCAACGCCATGGCGCAGCGCCTGCGCGCCGGTATCGAGGCGGGGATCGCCGACGGCTCGATCTCGGGCATCGAGTTCACGCAGCCGACGCAGGCGAACGGCGTCTTCGCGACCCTGCCCGAGGGTGTGGCGGAGCGCCTGCGCGCCCACTTCCGCTTCTACGACTGGGATGCCGCGAAGAACGAGGTGCGCTGGATGTGCAGCTTCGACACCTCCGAGAACGACATCGACGCCTTCCTCGCGGCGATCGCCCGCGAGACCTCGGCCGCCTGACTCCGCGCGCCGACGCCGCTCAACAGGTCAACCGGGCTTCTGCAGGAGCATGCGCCGTAGGGCGCTCCTGCAGAAGCGCGGTTGACCTGTTGAAGCCGTGGGACGGATGCCGCACACCCGGGCATCCTCGGTCGCCTCAGCGAGCGAGGAACGCGGTCGAGCGAGCTTGCGCGTCGAGACGCAGAGACGAAACGCCTCGAACCCGGCGCAAGCCGCGGGTTCGAGGCGTTTCGACTTCGCGCGCCAGAGCGCGCTTCGCTCAACGAGCGGGGAGAAGGGGTCAGCCTTCGTGCTGCTCGCGGCCGTGCTCGTCCTCGGCCTGCGCGTCCTCAGACTGCCCGCCGGCCTCGCCGGCCTGGGTCTCGCCGGCCTCGGCTTCGACGTCCACAGCAGCGGCAGCATCCGTGTCCTCCGTCTGGATGTCGTCGCTCGCGGCAGCGTCTTCGGCCGACGTGAGGGGGGTCTCGGGGCGGATGAGCTCCTTGACCTCGGCCATGAAGCTCATGAGCTGGTGCTGCTGCCAGCGCAGCTGACGCGTGCGGTCCTCGGCGTCGCGGAGCACGGACTGCGAGTGGGTCGTCACGAGGTCGATGATGCGCTCGGCCTTCACGTGGGCGCGGTCGAGGTGCTCGCGCGCGCGCAGCTGCGCGTCGGCCTCGATCTGCTGCGACTGGGCCCGCATGAGGCGCTCGAAGTCCTCGGCCTTCACCGACACGCGCTGGGCGTGCTCGAGCGATGCGGTGACCTGCTCGTTGGCGTCCTGCGTGATGCGCTCGGCGTGGGCGACCGCCTGGTTGTGCAGCACGAGGAACTCCTGGTGCGCGTCGTCCTGGCGGCGGGTGAGGGATGCCTCGAACTCGAGGGCGCGCAGACGCAGCTCGCGCACCGTCTCCTCGGCCTCCGCGCGGTCGCGGGCGGTCTCGCGCGCCACGGTCGAGCGCAGCACGGCCGCGCCCTTCTCGGCCTCGGAGCGGATCGCGGCGGCCTCGCGCTCGGCCTGCGACACCTTCTCGGCCGCGTGCGCGGCTTCGCGCTCGAGGCGCGCCTCGTGCGCAGTGAGCTCGGTGTCGACCTTCAGCCGGATCTGCTGCGCGTCGTGCTGGGCCTGCGAGACGATGCCGTCGGCCTCGGCCTGCGCGGATGCGCGGCGGTTCGCGATCTCTTCGCGCGCGGCCTCGAGCAGGCGGTCGCCCTGGATCGTGGCGTTGCGGATGAGCAGGCTCGCCTGGTCCTCGGCGACGCGCAGCACCTCTTCGAACTGCTGACGGTTGGGCGACTCCGTGGTCGCGCCGACGAGCTCGTCGCTCAGGGTCTGCACGCGCTGCTCGGCGTCGGCGATCTTCGCGTTCGCGAGTTCGAGCTCGCCTCGCAGCCGCTGGACCGCGTCGCCCTCTTCCTCGCGGGCGGCCGATGCCTCGGCCGCGACGCGCTCGAGGTCGGCCTGGCGCGTCTGCTCGGCTTCGGCGAGCGCGGCTTCGAGGCGCTCGACCTCTTCCTGCCGAGCGACGAGGGTGGCGTCGATCTCAGCCTGACGTTCGGCGATCGCGGCATCGATCTCGGCCTGGCGGCGCTCGTTCGCCGCCTGGAGCTCGGCCTCGAGCCGCTCGGCCTTGGCGCGGCTCTGCGCTACGGCGGCACCGGCGCGGCGCTGGTGCTGCTTGAGCTGCGCGACCTCGTCGCTGGCGGCGCGCATGCGCGCGTCGAGCCCGGCGATGGCGGCGTCGACCTCTTCCTTGTCGTAGCCGCGGAAGGTCGTCGTGAAGCCCGATCCGAACGCGGTGGTCGCCGTGTCGCCGATCAGGTTGTCGAACGGGGTCGGGTCGTCCTGACCCGTGTTTGCGGCACTCTGGGCGTGGTCGGACATCGGTATCTCCGCTTTCTGTGGCGAGGGTGGTGCAGCTTCGGCGAGTGCTCGCGGCGGAGGCGTGCGGTACCGGGCTCGACGCGCCGGCGAACGGATCGCCGCGCGAGCGGGCAGCGGTGGCCGCACCGTCCTCGACGACACCGGGGGGTGTGTCGCGGGTGACTGCGCTTCGGGGGTAGGTGAACCCTACAACGCCGCGCTGTGCGCGAGAAACGTCACTCGCCGGCGAGCCACTCCCGGTACGCGTCGAACGACGACGGGCGCCCCAGGAACGCTTCGACGAGGTCTCGCGCGTCCCGCGATCCGCCCCGTTCCAGCACCCCCGTGCGGTAGCGACGTGCGGCTTCCGGGTCCATCAGTCCCGCGCCGAAGCCGCTCAGCAGGTCGCGCGCGATCACCAGGCTCCACTGGTACGTGTAGTAGCAGGCGCCGTACCCCGTGAGGTGCCCGAAGCCGGCGTACGAATGGAGTCCGCTCAGCGGCTGGACGGGACTGGATGCCGCGTACAGCCGCTCCGTCTCGGCCTGCAGGTCGGCGGGCCGGTCGACGTGCAGGTGGTACGACACATTGGCGTGCCCCAGCTGGCGGCGCACCTCGAGCGCGCGGCCGAAGGCGTCGGCGGTGCGCATGCGCTCGACGAGATCGGCCGGGATCGGCTCGCCGTCGGCGTTCGCGCTGAACGAGGCCAGGACCTCGGCGTCCCACGCCCACTCCTCGAGGAGCTGGCTCGGTGCCTCGACGAAGTCCCACTCGGTCGCGACACCGCTGAAGCGGGCGAAGCGCTGCCGGCCGCCCAGGATGTCGTGCACGAGATGCCCGAACTCGTGGAAGAACGTCACGACCTCGTCGTGCTCGAGCAGTCCGCGTGAGAAGTTGCACAGCAGCGCCGCCTCCGCAAGCACGCGTCCGGAGACGCCCGGCGCGAGCGGGAAGCACGCGGCATGGCTGAACTTGCCCTCGCGCGGGTGCAGGTCGAGGTGGATGCGCCCGAGGCGATCGGCGCCCCGCATCACATCGAACGACTGCACGTCGCTGTGCCACGCCGGCACATCCACGGGCACGTACTCGACATCGAGCAGGCGTCCGGTGACGTCGAGCACACCCGCGACGACGCGCTCGAACGGGAAGTACGACCGCACGAGCTGTGCGTCGACGTCGTACTGCTCGCGCTTGATCGCCCCGAGCAGGTACCAGAAGTCGGCGATCGACACGACGTCGGCAGCGGGGATGTCGCGACGCAGGCGTTCGAGCAGGATCGGGTACTCGGCATCCGTCGCCGCCCGTGATGCGTCGTCGAGCCGCGAGAGGAATGCCGGGATCTCGGCCCCGGACCCGATCATGCGGGTCTCGGTCTCGTAGTCGGCCCAGTCCGGGTAGCCGAGGAGGCGGGCGCGCTCGGCGCGCACGTCGAGCAGCTCGGCGAGGATCGCGTCGTTCTCGGGCCACGCCAGGTCGTTGTAGGCGCTCACCAGCGCGACGCGGGTCGCACCGTCGTGCGCGTAGTCGCGGACCGGCATGAGGTCGGGGTAGTCGGTCGACAGCGTCACGCGTCCCTGCGCGTCGGCGGGGTGGGCGTCGATGAAGTCCTGCGGCATTCCCGCGAGGCCCTCGGCCGGGACGGTGATCTCGCGGCGGCCGTCGCGGATGTTGCGCGAGAACGCCAGCGACAGCTCGGTGTCGCGGTCGGCCAGCTGCCGGGCACGCTCGCGGTCGGCTTCGTCCAGTTCGACGCCACCGCGGCGGAAGTCGCGCAGCAGGTGCGTGAGCAGGCGCGCCTGGTCTTCGTCGAGACCGTCGGTCGAGGCATCCGCGAACGAGTTCCACAGATCGCGGTTCAGAAGGCGCCCCGCCGACAGCGACTCGACCGCCTGCACCTGCGACTCCGCGGTCTCGCGCACCTCGGCGTCGGGGTGCGCCTCGCTCACGACGTAGGCCTCGCTGAGCGCCTCGGCGAGGGCGATGTCGGCGTCGTTCCAGAGCTCGAGGCGTGCCGCGGTCGTCAGCTCCGCGTCGGAGGTCAGGCGTGCGTCGATCTCATGCACGCGGGCGATGCGCTCGGCAGGACGCTCGGTCGCGAAGGCCGCCCAGCCGGCGGCGTCGGACGGGAAGGGCAGGGGTGCGAGAGTCACCCTGTGAGCCTATGCGCGGGCGGCGACACCGCGCGAGGGCGGGATCCGGGCGGGCGCGAGGGTCAGCGCAGCGCGCCCACGCTCGCGAGCGCCATGCGCACGAGGGTGCCGCGTCCGCCCTCCATCTCGGCGGAGAGGGCATCGGATGCCGCCTCCTCCGGTGTCAGCCAGGTCACCTCGAGCGCGTCCTGACGCGGCTCGCACGTGCCGGTGACGGGGACGACGAACGCGAGCGACACCGCGTGCTGCCGGTCGTCGTGGTAGGCGCTGACGCCCGGGAGCGGGAAGTACTCGGCGACGGTGAAGGGCGTCGGCTGCGGCGGCAGCATCGGGAAGGCCATCGGTCCGAGGTCGTTCTCGAGGTGCCGGAACAGCGCGTCGCGGACGGTCTCGCCGTAGCGCACGCGACCCGACACGATGGTGCGCGAGATCTCCCCGATGGGGGTCGCCCGCAGCAGGATGCCGACTTGTGTGACCTGCCCCATGCCGTCGGTGCGCACCGGAACGCCCTCGACGTAGAGCATGGGCAGCCGTCGACGAGCCTCTTCGAGCTCGATGTCGCTCAGCCACGCGGGGTTCGAGACATTGCCGGCCGGCGGGCCGAACGGCTCGTCGCCCGCAGGTTCGGGGTCGGGAGTGCGCACGGACATGCCTCTTGTATACCCCGCGCGACCCACCCGCGACGAGGACCGCACCCGTTCGGGCCTCGGCCGTGTCGGCGCCGCATGTCAGGATGAGGGCATGCCGGAAGCGCTCGTCCTCGACGCCGACGCCGTGCTGTGGTCGACCGAGCGGTCGGCCCTCGCAGGACGCCACCTCCTCCTGCTCCTGCACGGCTACGGTGCCGACGAGCACGACCTCTATCCCCTGCGCGGCTACCTTCCCGACGCCTTCGTGGTCGCGAGCCTCGCTGCCCCCCTGGTTCCGCCGTGGCCGGCGCCCGGTCGCTCCTGGTACCCGATCGACGGCCTCGACGGCCGCGATCCCTCGCACGTCACGCGCGCGGCAGAGGCCGTCATCGCCTGGGTCGATGCGCACGCGGCGGGCGCAGCATCCGTCGGCCTTCTCGGTTTCTCGCAAGGCGGCGCGGTGTCGCTGCAGGCGATGCGTCTCGACCCTCAGCGGTTCGCGTTCGCCGTGAACCTGTCGGGCTACGTGACTCCCGGCGAGCTGGCGAAGGATGCCGAGCTCGCCGAGCGGAAGCCCCCGGTGTTCTGGGGCCGGGGCACCAACGACGACGTCATCCCCGGTTTTCTCGTCGAGCACACCACGCAGTGGCTGCCCGAACGCGTCGACCTGAGCGGCCGCGTGTACCCGGGCCTCACGCACAGCGTCTCCGAGCAGGAGCTCGACGACGTGCGCATCTTCCTCGACAAGCAGCTCGAGGAGCTCACGACAACCCCAGGTGGTTGAGCGAGCCTGCGAGCCGAAGCCCTGGCCCTGTCCAGGGATGTCGGCTATGGTGACTGACGGCCTTGTCCCCTCCGTGAGGAACTCCCTTGAAGCTGATCGACGCGACCGCGCTGTAATCGCGCTGCTCCGTCGACTCTCGACGCGCCAGCGCTTGAACCACTTCGCGCTGCCGTCGATCCGCCGCTTCCTCATCCCGCTCCGGCATGCCCGGACGCCGGTCCTGCGGCCCCTCGGTGTCAGCGCACGTCTGACACAGGAGGCCTCATGCCCGCTCACACCCTGACCCCTGCCATCGTCCTCGACCGGGTCTCGTTCGCCTGGCCCGACGGCTCCGCCGCGCTCTCAGATGTCTCCGGATCGTTCGGCACCGGCCGCACCGGTCTGGTCGGCCGGAACGGCTCCGGCAAGTCCACGCTCATGCGACTCATCGCCGGCGAGCTCACGCCCTCGGGCGGTCACATCGCTGGGGCGACGGATGCCGCGTACCTTCCGCAGCGCCTGACGCTCGACGTCGACCGGCCCGTCGCCGACCTGCTCGGCGTGGGCGAGACGCTCCGGGCGCTGCGCGCCATCGAGTCCGGCGACGCCGACCCGCGTCACTTCGACGCGGTCGGCTCCGACTGGGACATCGAGGCGCGCGCACACGCGGCCCTCGCCGAAGCTGGTCTCGTCCCCGACATGCTCGACCGCAGCGTCGGGCAGTTGTCGGGCGGCGAGGCGGTGCTCACCGCGATCGCCGGCATCCGCCTGCTGGGCGGAGCTGGGCCCACGCGCCCGGAGGCTCCGCGCGGCGCGCCAGCGCCGCGTGGAGGGGGCGTGGGGACCATCGCGCTGCTCGACGAGCCCACCAACAACCTCGACCGCGAGGCGCGGGCACGCCTGCACGACATGGTGCGCTCGTGGCGCGGTGCCCTCGTCGTGGTGAGCCACGACACGGCCCTGCTCGACCTGATGGACGACACCGCCGAGCTGTACGCGAACGAGCTGTCGACCTTCGGCGGGCCTTACTCCGAGTGGCGCGCGTGGCTGGATGCCGAGCAGGGCGCCGCGCGCGACGCCGAGCGTGCCGCCCGCCAGGCGTTGAAGCGCGAGAAGCGCCAGCGCATCGAGGCCGAGACCACCATCTCGCGCCGAGCCGCGATGGGACAGAAGGCGCAGCTCGAGAAGCGGGTGCCGCCGATCGTCGCGGGCAACCTCAAGCGGGCGGCTCAGGTCTCGGCGGGCAAGCTGCGCGGCGAGAAGGCCGACCGCGAGGCATCCGCTCGGGAAGCCCTCGATACCGCGGAGCGCCGCGTGCGCGACGACGACATCGTGAAGATCGACCTGCCCGACCCGGGTGTTCCGGCCGGGCGCCGCATCGCCACCCTCGGCGACGGCGAGCGCTCGTGGATCATCCAGGGACCCGAGCGGGTCGCGCTGATCGGCCCGAACGGCGCCGGCAAGACGACTCTGCTCGAGAAGCTGGTCGGCTCCGACACCGACACCGACCCCGAACCGTTCGCAGGACCACCCACGGACGACGAAGGACAGGGGCCCGAGGATCCGGGCTCGACCGCCGGCCGGTCCCCGACGGTCCTGCAAACGGCGCGCGCCGAGCTGCACACCGACCGTGTCGGGTACCTGCCGCAGCGTGTGGACGGGCTCGACGATGCGGCATCCGTGCTCGACAACGTCGCCCCGTCCGCGCCGAGCGTCACGATCGTGGAGCTGCGCAACCGGCTCGCGCGGTTCCTCATCCGAGGGGCTGCGGTGGAACGCCCGGTGGGCACGCTGTCGGGCGGCGAGCGGTTCCGGGTCGCGCTCGCGCGGCTCATGCTCGCCGACCCGCCGCCGCAGCTGCTGGTGTTCGACGAGCCGACGAACAACCTCGACCTCGACACGGTCGACCAGCTCGTCGACGCGATCGCGGCCTACCGCGGCGCGGTGCTCATCGTGAGCCACGACGACGCGTTCCTCGAACGCCTCGGCGTGAGCCTCGTCCTCGAGCTGGACCGCGACGGCACGCTGACCGAGCGCTGACGCCGGGTCGCGGCATCCCTCTCTCCGGAAGGGGAGACGGATGCCGCGGCCCGGCCCCCGCGCGAAGCCGGGGGCTCGCACCCGTGCGGGCACTCACCGACGCGAGCAGGATGGAGCCATGAACGCACTCGTCAGACCTCAGCAGGGCCGATGGATCGCCGGCGTCTGCGCCGCCATCGCAAACCGCTTCGGGTGGAACGTCACCCTCGTGCGCATCCTCACCCTGATCGCGGTCGTCTTCTTCGGCCTGTCGCTGTGGATCTACATCCTGCTGTGGATCGTGGTCCCCTCCGAACGCTGACCCCTGGTGCGGTCGGGCGCGTGAGGCCATGATGAACGCATGCATCGCCTGGTCCGCCCGCTGAAAGGGCGCATGATCGCGGGAGTCTGCCAGGGCATCGCCGACCGCTTCGGCTGCAGCGTGGTGCCGGTGCGTGTGCTCTGGATCGGCTCGACCGTGTTCTTCGGCGTCTCGATCCTGATGTACCTGCTGTTCTGGATCCTCATGCCCGACGAGCGCTGACGCAGACGCTCAGGGCTTCTTCTTGAGCTGACCCGGCGCATTCGCGCTGTTGCCGGGGCTGTCCGTGGACTCGTCGGCCGGAGGCTGGGTCTGGGTGGGCTCGGGCGCCGGCGCAGGGACCGCGACCACCGGCTGCTCGGCGGGTGCTTCCGGCTCGGTGGCGGCATCCGTCTCCTCCGCCGGCCCGGTCGTCGGCGTGGAGGACGGCGACGGCGTGGCGGGGATGGATGCCGAGGGCCGCGGCTCCGAGACGGGCGCCGGGTCGGCGGGCACCAGCGGCGCCTGGTTCTGCGATGCTCCGAGGATCGTGGTGACGACCACCAGCAGCGAGAGCCCCAGCGCACCGCAGAGCGCGCCGAGCCCGAACGTCTGCACGCGCCGTGAGCGCATCCACGACCGGTCGGCGAGTGCCGGGTCGGTGCGGCGGGTGAGCGGAGCCGGGGCCGTGGGCTCGCTCGAGGGCATCGGTTCCATCACGGTCCTCGGCGGTGAGCGCGTGCCGGGGGTGCACGCACGGAGGGAGCCTACGCGACGGTCCTGGACGGAACCTGGCCCGATGTCGGCGATCACGACGAAGATGGAGTGATGGGCGACGTCCTCGAGCGGTTCGGTCCTGCCACGCAGGACTGGTTCCGCGGCGCCTTCCATGCTCCGACCGACGCCCAGAAGGGCGCGTGGGAGGCGATCTCCGCCGGCAAGCATGCGCTCGTCGTCGCGCCGACCGGTTCGGGCAAGACGCTGTCGGCCTTCCTGTGGGCGATCGACCGCGTCTTCCACGACAAGGCCCCGGCGTCGCCGGCACCCGAGGGCAAGAAGAAGCGACGGGATGCCACGGCCCCCGCCACCCGGATCCTCTACATCTCCCCTCTCAAGGCGCTCGGCGTCGACGTCGAGCGCAACCTCCGCTCGCCGCTCGTCGGGATCGGGCAATCGGCACGGCGCCTCGGCCTCAGCGTCCCCGAGGTCACCGTCGGCGTGCGGTCGGGCGACACCCCCGCGGGCGACCGGCGCAAGCTCGTGCAGGCGCCGCCCGACATCCTCATCACGACCCCCGAGTCGCTGTACCTCATGCTCACGAGCCGCGCGGGCGAGACGCTGCGCGACGTCCACACCGTGATCGTCGACGAGGTGCACGCCGTCGCTGCCACCAAGCGCGGAGCGCACCTGGCGGTGAGCATGGAGCGTCTCGATGCGCTGCGGCGCTCATTCGCGCCCGATGCTCCGTCCGCGCAGCGCATCGGCTTGTCGGCGACCGTGCGTCCGATCGACGAGGTGGCGCGGTTCCTCGGCGGTGCGGAGCCCGTCGAGATCGTGGCGCCGCGCGCGAGCAAGGCCTTCGACATGAAGGTCGTCGTGCCCATCGGCGACATGCTGAACCCGCCTCCGCCGCCGAGCCCGTTCACCTCCGACGAGCCTGACCCCCGGTCGTCGAGCGAGCGAGGAACGAGCGAGTCGAAACGCCCCGGACCGACGGACGACCTCGATGACGAGCCGATCGACGAGGACTGGTTCGCCGACGGACAGTCCTCGAGCGCGCCACCGCGGGCCTCCGGAGCCGGCGAGACGGAGATGACGGGGTCGGTCTGGCCGCACGTCGAGGAGGCGATCGTCGATCGCATCCTGCTGCACCGCTCGACCATCGTGTTCTGCAACTCCCGTCGCCTCGCCGAACGGCTGACCGGCCGGCTGAACGAGATCTACTCCGAACGCCTCGGACTCGACCTGCCGGATCCGGCGGTGCCCGCCGCGATGATGGCGCAGGCCGGTGCGACGGCAGGGGCAGATCCCATCCTCGCGAAGGCGCACCATGGATCGGTCTCGAAGGAGCAGCGGGCGCAGGTCGAGGAAGAGCTGAAGTCCGGCATCCTGCGCTGCGTGGTCGCGACCTCGAGTCTCGAGCTCGGCATCGACATGGGGGCGGTCGACCTCGTGATCCAGGTCGAGGCACCGCCGAGTGCGGCTTCGGGGCTCCAGCGCATCGGCCGCGCCGGTCACCAGGTCGGCGAGGTGAGCCGCGCCGCCCTGTTCCCGAAGCACCGCGGCGACGTGCTGCACACCGCGATCGTCACCGAGCGCATGCTCGCGGGTCAGATCGAGGCGATCGCGATCCCCCAGAACCCGCTCGACATCCTCGCCCAGCAGACGGTGGCCGCCGCCGCGATCGGTCCCGTCGACGTCGAGGGCTGGTACGAGACGCTCAAGCGCAGCGCGCCCTTCCGTTCCCTCCCGCGGTCTGCGTACGAGGCGACCCTCGACCTCATCGCCGGCAGGTTCCCCTCGGACGAGTTCGCCGAGCTGCGTCCCCGCGTCATCTGGGACCGCGACCTCGGCGTGCTGACCGGTCGCCCGGGGGCACAGCACATCGCCGTGACGAGTGGCGGCACGATCCCCGACCGGGGCCTCTTCGGCGTCTTCATCGCGGGCGAATCCCAGAACGCGCGGGTCGGCGAACTCGATGAGGAGATGGTCTACGAGTCGCGCGTCAACGACGTCTTCACCCTGGGCACCACGAGCTGGCGCATCGTCGAGATCACCCACGATCGCGTCAACGTGCTGCCCGCGTTCGGGCAGCCCGGCAAGGTGCCGTTCTGGCACGGCGACGGCATCGGCCGTCCGGCCGAGCTCGGCGAGGCGCTCGGCAGGTTCTCGCGCGAGGTGTCGGCGGCGGCGCCTGCCAAGGCCGAGTCGCGGCTGCGCGAGGCGGGCCTCGACGAGTTCGCGCAAGACAACCTGCTGGCGTACCTGGCCGAGCAGCGCGAGGCCACCGGCACGCTGCCGACCGACCGCCAGCTCACTGTCGAGCGCGGCAGGGACGAGGTCGGCGACTGGCGCGTGATCCTGCACTCGCCGTACGGCATGCAGGTGCACGCGCCGTGGGCCCTCGCGGTGAACGCCCGCATCCGTGAGCGACTCGGAGTCGACGGATCGGCGGTGGCGAGCGACGACGGGATCATCGCGCGGATTCCGGATGCTGCGGCCGAGCCGCCGGGCGCGGACCTCTTCGTCTTCGATCCCGACGAGCTCGACCAGATCGTCACCGAGGAGGTCGGCGGCTCAGCGCTGTTCGCCTCCCGGTTCCGCGAGTGCGCAGCGCGCGCGCTCCTGATGCCGCGCCGCAACCCCGGCAAGCGCACGCCGCTGTGGCAGCAGCGGCAGCGATCGGCGCAGCTCCTCGAGGTCGCGCGGCGCTATCCGACCTTCCCGATCATCCTCGAGACGCTCCGCGAGGTCCTGCAGGACGTCTACGACGTGCCGTCGCTGCTGCGTCTCATGCGCGGGATCGGCGAGCGGCGCATCCGGCTCATCGAGACCGAACCCGCGCAGCCCTCGCCGTTCGCGCGCGACCTCCTCTTCGGCTACGTCGGCGCGTTCATGTACGAGGGCGACTCGCCGCTCGCCGAGCGCCGCGCCGCGGCGCTCGCCGTCGACCCCGCTCTCCTCTCCGAGCTGCTCGGCAAGGTCGAGATGCGGGAGCTGCTCGACCCTGACGTGATCGCGCAGTTCGAGCGCGAGGCTCAGCGCCTCGACCCCGAGCGCCGCGCGCGGGGGCTCGAGGGCGTTGCCGATCTGCTCCGCCTCCTCGGCCCGCTCGACGCGTCGGAGGTGGCGGAGCGCCTCGACCCGGACACCGCCCCCCGCTCGTCGAGCGAGCGAGGAACGAGCGAGACGAAACGCCCCGAACCGATGGGTAACCTCGACCACGCGACCGAGGCCGAGGCATCCGCTCTCCTCGACGCCCTCGTCTCGGCGCGGCGCGCGATCCCGGTGACCATCGCCGGCATCACGCGTATCGCCGCGATCGAAGACGCGGGGCGACTGCGCGATGCCCTCGGCGCGGCGCTGCCTGTCGGCATCCCGACCGCGTTCCTCGAACCTGTGGCCGATCCCCTCGGCGACCTGGTGGCGCGGTACGCGCGCACCCACGGCCCCTTCCCGGCGGATGCCGCGGCCGACCGCCTCGGCATCGGCGTGGCCGTCGCCCGGCTGACGCTGCAACGCCTCGAGTCGCAGGGACGCGTCACCAGCGGCTTCTTCCTTCCCGCCCCTTCGACGGCCTCGGGAGCGTCGGGGGCGACGCGCGCGGATGAGACGGAGTGGTGCGACACCGAGGTGCTCCGCCGCCTCCGCATGCGCTCGCTCGCGGCGATCCGCGGCAGCGTCGAGCCGGTGCCGCAGCATGCGTACGCCCGGTTCCTCCCGGTGTGGCAGCACGTGACGCGGCCGCTCGAGGGGATCGACGGCGTCGCCGCGGTCGTCGAGCAACTCGCGGGCGTGCCGATCCCCGCGAGCGCGTGGGAGTCGCTGGTGCTCCCCGCCCGCGTCGCGGACTACACGTCCGGCATGCTCGACGAGCTCACGGCCACCGGCGAAGTGGTGTGGTCTGGCCACGGCAGTCTCCCCGGCCGCGACGGCTGGATCGCCCTGCACCCGGCTGACGCGGTGCCGCTCACGCTGGCACTCCCGGATGAGGCCGAAGAGGTCGCACCGGGCTCTCTCGACGCGCAGCTGCTCGCGGCGCTCGGCGGCGGCGGGGCGTACTTCGCCGCGCAGCTGCGGCAGACCACCGGCGCCGAGAACGAGCAGTCCGTCGTCGACGCGCTGTGGCGACTGACATGGGCGGGCCTCGTGACCAACGACACCTTCGCACCGGTCCGGGCGCTCGTGTCCGGCGGCTCGCAGGCCCATCGGGTGAGCCGCCGCACACCGCGGGCGCGGCTCTACCGGGGTGCGGCGGTGCGAGCGGTGGCAGCTTCCGTCCCCGCTCGTCCACCGGCGATCGGCGGCCGGTGGTCGCTGCTTCCGGCGGCCGAACCCGACGCCGCCTTGCGGGCGACCGCGACGGCGAGCCTGCTGCTCGACCGGTACGGCGTGGTGACGCGCGGCGCGGTGCAGTCGGAGGGCGTGCCCGGCGGGTTCGCCCAGACCTATCGCGTGCTCGCGGGCTTCGAGGAAGCGGGCCACTGCCGCCGCGGCTACGTGATCGAGAAGCTGGGCGCCGCGCAGTTCGCAGCCTCGGCCACCGTCGACCGGCTGCGCGAGTTCGCCGGACTCGCCGACCCGCCGCCGCTGCGGGCGGTCACGCTGGCGGCGACCGATCCCGCGAACCCCTACGGGGCCGCGCTCGCGTGGCCGGCCCTGGAGGGCGTCTCGCACCGCCCTGGTCGCAAGGCGGGCGCCCTGGTCGTACTGGTCGACGGCGCGCTCACGCTCTACCTCGAGCGGGGCGGCAAGTCGGCCCTCGCCTTCACGGACGACGAAGTGGCGCTGGCCGCCGCCACGCGCGACCTCGCGGCGACCGCTCGCGCACGGCGCCTCGACACCCTCACGATCGAGCAGGTGAACGGCGCGTTCGTCTACGGCACCTCTGTGGGCAGGACGCTTCGCGATGCCGGCTTCGTGGAGTCGCCGCGCGGTCTCACGCTGCGCCGCCTCACCGCGGGCGACGCCCTTCGACAGGCTCAGGGACCGGAGGACAGGGCAGGCGCACGTGCCTGAAGGCGACACCGTCTACCGCGCTGCTCGGCGGCTCGACGCAGCGCTCGCAGGGGCGACGGTGACGCGTTTCGAGCTGCGGGTCCCGCAGCTGGCCACCGCGGACCTGCGCGGCGAGGTGGTGCACGAGGTCGTCTCGCGCGGCAAGCACCTGCTCCACCGCATCGGGTCCTGGACGCTCCACACGCACCTCAAGATGGAGGGCGAATGGCATGTCTACCGGCGCGGCGAACGCTGGCACGCCCCGGCCTTCCGCGCGCGGGCGATCATCGGGGCGACGGCGCCCGACGGCGTCGAGTGGGAGACCGTCGGATTCGACCTCGCCGACATCAAGCTCGTCCCGACCAGCGACGAAGACGATCTCGTCGGCTATCTGGGTCCCGATCCGCTGTCCGACTCGTGGGATCACGAGGAGGCCGCCCGCCGCCTTGCCGCCGACACCCGCGCGGTGCATGTCGCCGTGCAGGACCAGCGCAACATCGCGGGCTTCGGCAACGAGTATGCGAACGAGATCCTGTTCGTGCGCGGCGTCCTGCCCACGACGCCCGCGAATGAGACGGATGCTGCGGCCATCGTGGACCTCGGAGCCCGCATGATCCGCGCGAACCGCAACCGTACGGGACGCACCTTCACGGGTGACGCGCGCGCCGGCCGATCGACGTGGGTGTATCGGCGAGAAGGGCGCCCGTGCCGCCGATGCGGCACCCTCATCCTGGGCGGCAGCCTCGGCGCGGATCCGACGCGCGAGCGCATCGTGTTCTGGTGCCCGACCTGCCAGCGCTGAGTCTCGGTGCCAACCCACCTGAACCCCGGTTCCCGCACGGTTTGATCACGATCCCCGGCGGACGAAGTGTCGCACGGGGGCGAGGCATCCGTTTCCCCCGCGTCGTGCCACCGCGGAAACGCCGCGGTTTCCTGACCGTCACACAAGCCCGGACGATCTGTCCCACTGGGCGGCGGCACCGGCCCGGATCGTCTGGTTCGGCCGCGGCTCCGTTGCGGGCGCCTACGTCGCCATATTGAATACCTCCACACCCGATAGGCCGTGCATCGTCGCGCGGCCCGCACCAGAAGGACCCTCACGAGGTGACGATGTCCACAGGCACGGCGACCGCAGCGCAGGCTTCGGCGGAGCAGGTTCCCCCCGACGGCGACGGCGCACGCGGGGCCGTCACCCTGTCGGGAATCACGAAGTACTACGGCGAGCAGCTCGCGGTCGACGACCTGTCACTCGAGATCCAGCCCGGCGAGTTCATCTCGCTGCTCGGGCCCTCGGGCTGCGGCAAGACCACCACACTGCGGATGATCGCGGGGTTCGAACACCCCGATGCCGGTGACATCCGCATCTCCGGCCGCTCGGTGCTCGCCGCGCCGCCGTACAGGCGCGACGTCAACACGGTCTTCCAGGCCTACGCACTCTTTCCGCACCTGTCGGTCGCGGAGAACGTCGCCTACGGGCTGCAGCAGCGGCGCACGCCGAAGGCGGAGGTGCGCGATCGCGTCACCCAGGCCCTCGACATGGTGCAGATGCGGCAGTACGGCGACCGCAAGCCGACGCAGCTGTCAGGCGGACAGCAGCAGCGCATCGCGCTGGCCCGCGCCCTGGTGAACCGGCCTGCGGTGCTCCTGCTCGACGAACCGCTCGGGGCGCTGGACCGCCAGCTGCGCGAGGAGATGCAGCTCGAGCTGAAGCTGCTGCAGTCCCGCCTGGGCATCACGTTCGTCTTCGTCACGCACGACCAGGGCGAAGCCTTGTCGATGAGCGATCGCATCGCGATCATGCGCGCCGGCCGCATCGAGCAGCTCGCCGACGCCGACACCGTCTACGCGCGACCGGCTTCGGCGTATGTCGCCGCATTCGTCGGGCAGCAGAACTTCTTCCGCGGACCGGCCGCGGAGGCCGGGGCGGCGATCACCTCTCCGCACGCGCTGGTGCGGGCCGCGTCACCCGTGCTCACGACCACGAACCTCGGCGAGGCCGCGGTGCGGCCCGAGTTCATCCGCATCGAGAAGGCGCCGTCGACGGACCCAGCGACCGCCGGCCAGAGCTACCCGGACGCGAACACGGCCCGCGGCGAGCTGATCGGGGTGTCGCACCTCGGCGACACGATGCAGTACCTGGTGCGGCTCGGCGCCGACCAGAGCCTCATCGTGCGGCGGCCCACGCCGGACGCCCCGCCCCTCGCGATCGGGGACCCGGTCCTCTGCACGTGGGCGGCGCATCACGTGCTGCTGTTCCCCGCCGCCGACGAAGACGCGGCGCAGCAGGGCGGCTACGTCGCACCGCCGACCGCCTGACCCGACGACTCGACCCGCACCCGACGCTCCTCCGCACGACCTGCACGCCCGCCGCACGCCCGCAGCCGCAGCATCCGTCTCGGCTCCCGACCCGACTCCAGGAGTACCCGATGACCCAGCCTCGTACGCCGCTTCGCATCCTCGCCCCCGAGGGTGCGGCGCCTCTGATCGCCCGCGAGCTGTCCCGCCGGCGCTTCCTGAGTCTCGCCGCGCTCGCCGGCGGCGCCACGGTGCTGGCGGCCTGCACCCCCGGCGGCGGCGGAGCGCCCGCCCCTCAGGCGACCGGCGGGGCCCTCGAGGACAGCCTGTCGGTGTACACGTGGGCGGAGTACGACGCACCCGAGGTCGTCGAGGCGTTCACCGCCGATCTCGGACCGAAGGTCACGCTCGACTCGTATGGATCCAACGAGGAACTCATCGCCAAGCTCGTCGCGGCGAAGGGCACGTCGGGCTACGACATCGTCGTGCCCACGGGCGTCTTCATCCCGCAGATGATCGAGCAGGGGCTGCTGCAGAAGCTCAACAAGGACCTGCTGCCGAACCTGTCCAACATGGACCCGGCCTTCCTCGGGCGCGCGTGGGATCCGAACAACGATTACTCGATCTGCAAGGCGTGGGGGACGACGGGCTACGTCTACGACAAGACCGTGATCACCCGCGAGCTGACGACGTGGGCCGACTACTTCGATGCCGCGCAGAACGAGGCGAGCGGGAAGACCGCCATGTCCGACGATCCCGCCGGCGTCGTCGGATCGTACTTCTGGGCCAACGACCTGGACTGGAACACCGACGACCCCGACGAGCTCGAGGCGGCACGCGCCTTCCTCGTCGAGAAGATCGCCCCCCACGTCGCGGCGTTCGACTCCGCCGCCGGCGCCAACACGATTCCGCAGGGCACACACGCCCTGCTCATGGCCTGGAACGGCGACGCGCGGCTCGGCATCCAGGAGTCGTCCGACCCCGACCGCTGGCAGTGGGTGCTGCCCGGCCCGCAGACCGAGCTGTGGATGGACAACTGGGCGATCGCGACCGGGGCGGCCCACCCTGAGGCGGCCCACGCCTTCATCGACTTCGCGATGATCCCGGAGAACCAGCTGCTGAACCTCGAGTGGGTCGGCTACAACGTCGGCGGCAAGGACATGCAGGGCGCGGCCGAAGAGGCCGAAGTCGAGCGTCTCGACATGATCTTCTTCACGCCCGAGCAGCTCGAGAGCATGCACGAGCAGGTGCTCAACGACTCGCTGAGCACTCGTGTCGAGATCTACAACGAGGTGAAGGCTGCCGCCGGTGCGTAATCGCGCCACCGGTGCGGTGGGGCCCGCGCTCGCGGTCCCCGCCTGGGCGTGGCTGCTCCTCTTCTTCGTCGCGCCGGTCGCCATGGTCGTGTGGTTCAGCTTCGGCTACAAGCCCGGTGTGTTCGGCACCCACGCCAACGACGTCCTGTCGTTCGACCGGTACGTCGAGGCCATCTCGCCGACCTTCTTGGCGACGTTCCAGAACACCCTGTGGGTGGGGATCATCGGCACGGTGCTCTGTTTCGCGATCGGGGCGCCGGTCGCGTACTGGATGGCCTTCAAGGTCAAACCTCAGCGCCGCGGCATCCTGATCGCGCTCGTCCTCGTGCCGTTCTGGACCAACTTCCTCGTCCGGACGATCGGCTGGCAGGTGATCCTCGCTCCCGAGGGGTGGCTGTCGACCGTGCTTCAGGGCATCGGCGTGCTCGACGGCCCGCTCGAGCTGCTCTACACGCGTGCGGCCGTGATCATCGGCGTGGTCTACAACTACCTGCCGCTGATGGTCCTTCCGCTGTTCGTCGCATTCGACCGCGTCGGGCCGGCGCTGCGCGAGGCATCGAAGGACCTCGGCGCCGGCAAGCTCGTGACCTTCTTCCGCGTCACGCTGCCGCTGTCGCAGCCGGGCATCATCGCGGGCGTGCTGCTGGTCTTCATCCCGCTGATGGGCGACTACATCACCGCCACGGTGCTGGGCGGCGCCAAGGGCAACATGGTGGGTCAGCTCGTCGCCGGACAGTTCCAGACCGCGCAGAACTGGGCGCTGGGATCGGCGATGGCGGTGCTCCTCATGCTCTTGATCATGGTGGCGATCGGGGTGTGCGCCGTGATCATCTGGCTCGTCGCGCTGCCGTTCCGCTCTCGCAACCGGCTGGTTCTCGGGCCGGTTCCCGAGAACGCGAAGACGGATGCTGCCCCCGCCGCGATCCTGGAGGCCACGACGTGACCACGCAGACCGAGACCGAGACGATCCTCCAGGCAGAGACGCGGGCGGCGCGCCCGGGCGCCGCGCCGCGCCGGCGCCCCCGCAGGTCGTGGTCGGACGTCGCCTTCGGCGTCTGGGGCCTGATCGTCATGCTGTTCCTGTTCCTGCCGATCATCGTGATCGTCGTGCACTCGTTCAACACCGGCCGCCTGCTGGCGGTGTGGGACGGGTTCGGCGTCGACGCCTTCACCTCCATCCTGGTCAAGCCGGCGATTCAGAACGCCGTGCGGGTATCGCTCATCACGGCGCTGATCGCGGCGATCATCGCGACGGTCCTCGGCACCCTGGCCGGGATCGCGATGGCGCGGCACCCCGGCAAGTGGGTGTGGTGGTTCCTGGGGCTCCTTCTGCTGGTGTCGGTCACGCCCGAGATCGTCGACGCTGTGGCGCTCCTCCCCTTCATGGTCTTCCTCGGTCAGGACCTCGGCCTGTCGATGTTCAACGACGGCATCGTGCGCCTGTCGGTCGGCTCGTCGCTGTTCGCGACCGCGGTCGTGTCGTACATCGTGCGTGCGCGGCTGGTGGGTCAGGACGCGCAGCTGGAGGAGGCATCCGCCGATCTCTACGCCACGCCCCTCACGACGTTCCGCCGGATCACCCTCGCGCTCGCGATGCCCGCGGTGCTCGCCGGCTTCCTGCTGGCGTTCACGCTGAGTCTTGACAACACGATCGTGGCGGCCTTCGTGCAGGTGTCGGGCACGACGCCGTGGCCCGTGTACGTGCTCAGCGCACTGCGGACCGGGCTGCGTCCCGAGATCGCGGCCGTGTCGACGATCATGCTGCTGCTGACCCTCGTCGCGCTGGCCCTCGTCGCGCTCGTGCTCAAGCGCGCGGGCGACTCCGCGACGCAGATCGCGCGGACGATGACGGGCGGCTGATGCGTTTGTGCGACCCTATGCTGTTGCGGTGACCCGACTCCTGCTCCTCATCGACATCCAGCGCGACTACTTCCCCGGCGGGCGGCACCCGCTCGTCGACCCGGACTCCGCCGCCGATGCCGCCGCGCGACTGCTCGCCGGTTTCCGCACGTCGGGCGAGCGGGTCGTGCACGTCCAGCACGTGTGGGACGCACCGGATGCCGCGTTCTTCGCCCCCGCAACCCCCGGGGTGGAGTTCGATCCGCGGGTCGCACCCGACGGCGAGGAGCACGTCATCGTCAAGCACGAGCCGAACGCGTTCCTCGGCACGGGGCTCGAGTCGCTGCTGCGCGCAGCAGACGCCGACGAGATCGTCGTCGCGGGCATGATGTCGAGCATGTGCGTGGACGCCACCGTGCGGGCGGCGTCCGACCTCGGCTTCACCATCGCCGTCGCGCAGGACGCGTGCGCCGCTCCCGACCTCGCCTACGACGGCCGCACGGTGCCGGGCGCCCAGGTGCACCTCGCCTTCATGGCGGCGCTCGACGGCACGTATGCCCGCGTCGCCGACGTCGATGCGCTCGTGGGGGAGCTCGTCTCCGGCTGAGGCCGCGACAACCTGTCCGACCCGCCGGACAACTTCCGACACGCAAGCCCCGCGTCGACCCGGCAGACGCGTGAGGATGGGAGCACCACACACCGCATCGGAGTTGATAACCGTGGGCACGACCGTCTTCGAACGACAGCGGCCGGCAGCATCCGTCGTCCGGCATTCCCTCGCCGACACGAAGCACTCGGTGTTCTGGCGCGACGACCTTCCCGACAGCCTCCTTCCCGACAGGCCCGCGCTCGTCGGCACGCACCATGCCGACCTCGTCGTCGTGGGTGGCGGATACACGGGGCTGTGGACGGCGCTCCTCGCCACCGAGCGCGACCCCGACGCGAAGGTCGTGGTCGTCGAGGCGCAGCGCGTCGGCTGGGCGGCGTCGGGCCGCAACGGCGGCTTCTGCGAGGCCAGCCTCACCCACGGCGACGAGAACGGCATGGCCCGCTGGCCGAAGGAGATGACCACGCTCGACCGGCTCGGGCACGAGAATCTCGATGCGATCGAGGCCTCCGAGGCCCGCTTCGGCATGGACTTCCAGTTCGAGCGCACCGGGCAGCTCGCTCCCGCGATCGAGCCGCACCAGGTGGAGTGGCTGAAGGAGTGGGCGGCCGAGGGCGAAGAGGGCGTGGTCTATCTCGACCGGACCGAGGCCCAGGCATCCGTCCACTCCCCCACGTACCTCGCTGCGGTGTGGGAGAAGAACGCGTGCGGCATGGTCCATCCCGCGCGTATGGCCGCCGAGCTCGCCCGGGTCTGCGAGGAACGCGGCGTCGTGATCTTCGAGCGCTCCCACGTCACCGGCCTCGACACGAGCGGACCGGGCGTGGTCGTGACAACGCCCGAGGGCCGGGTGGAGGCCTCTCGGGCCGCGCTCGGCACCAACGTGTTCCCCTCGCTCATCAAGCGCAACCGGCTCATGACGGTTCCCGTGTACGACTACGTGCTCATGACGGAGCCGCTGAACGACATCCAGCTCACGTCGATCGGCTGGCAGGACCGCCAGGGCATCGGCGACATGGCGAACCAGTTCCACTACTACCGGATCACCAAAGACAACCGGATCCTGTTCGGCGGCTACGACGCGATCTACCGGTACGGACGCAAGGTGAATCCCGAGTACGAGAACAGGCCCGAGACGTGGGCCAAGCTCGCGAGCCATTTCTTCACCACCTTCCCGCAGCTCGAGGGGCTGCGCTTCACGCACCAGTGGGCCGGCGCGATCGACACCTCGACCCAGTTCACGGCGTTCTTCGGCACCGCCCGCGACCGCCGTGTCGCGTACGCCGCCGGTTTCACCGGGCTCGGCGTCGGATCGACCCGCTTCGCCGGCGAGGTCATGCTCGACCTGCTCGACGGTGTCGAGAACGAGCGCACTCAGCTCGAGATGGTGCGCAAGCGCCCGCTCCCGTTCCCTCCCGAGCCCGCGGCGTCCATGGGCATCAACGCCACCCGCTGGTCTCTGGACCGTGCCGACCACAACAAGGGCAAGCGCAACCTGCTGCTGAAGACGCTCGACGCGCTCGGTCTGGGGTTCGACTCGTGAACCCCGCGATCGTGACGGATGCGGCGTCCCTCGAGCTCGACCTCGAGCCGCTGCCCGCCGACCAGGTGGTGCAGGGCTCCCCTGCCACGGGGTTCGCCGAACTCGGCGGGTTCGGGGGGACCGAGCTCGGCGTGTGGGAGCACACGCCGGGCGCGTCGACCGACGTCGAGGCCGACGAGGTCTTCGTCGTGCTGTCCGGCTCGGCCACCGTGGCCTTCGACGACCCGACCCTCGAGCCGATCGAGCTCCGAGCGGGGTCGATCGCGCGCCTGACAGCAGGCATGCGCACGGTGTGGACGGTGCGCGAGACGCTCCGCAAGGTCTACATCGCGGGCTGACTCCGGGCTCACCACCGATCCCCGCGTCTGCGGCGCAGCCAGAGGTCGCACGGCTTCGTGGACCCGCGCCTCGCGCCGCGGCAGGGTCTCACCTCGTCGGTCTTCGACCAGTAGACGTTCATCAGCACCTCGCAGTCGCAGAAGCCGCCGCCGCTCTCGAGGCGCCCCTCGAGCGCGACGGCACGCGGCGCCAGTGCGTCGCGGTAGGTGCGCGCCAGGCGCAGCGAGCCGTCGCAGGGGGCGTCGCGCAGGACGCGGTCGAGATAGCACGCCAGGCATTCACCATCCCGCGCAGCGATGATCGCGGCGGCGAGCTCACGCACGAACGATTCGGCTTGGATGTCGATGGCTGTTTCCATGGCGAGAGCATGGCTGGGGCCTCCGACATCGAAGTGCTAGCATTGCCAGCAGTCGAAGGGAGCAGCCGTGGGTGCCATCACCGTCCGCAACCTCGATGACGAGGTTCAGCAGCGCCTGAAGGAGCGAGCCGCCGCGCACGGCCGGTCGATGGAGGCGGAAGCGCGAGCGATCCTGACGAGCGCGGTGTCGCCCAGCAGCATGATCGTCGATTGGATCGACGCGGCGAGCAGTCTCGCCATCGACCTCGAACCACCCGCGCGCAGCCTCCCCCGCGAGCTCGATCTGTCGTGATCATCCTCGACACGAATGTGCTGTCCGAACCGCTGCGCTCGACGCCTGACACCGCTGTCGTCGCCTGGATGAAGTCGCGGACCGATGCCGCGATCACCGCGGTCTCCGTCGCTGAGCTCCTTGTCGGAGCCAGGCGGCTTCCGGAGGGTGCGCGCCGCGAGCGACTGATCGCGGCCATCGACTCGATCCTCTCGGGGAGTCGCGTGCTGCCATTCGACGAGCGAGCCGCCCGGAGCTACGCACGCCTGCAGGAGGCGCGCCGGATCGCCGGACGCCCGTTGTCTGTGGAGGACGGGATGATCGCCGCGATTGCGGCCGCACACGGTGCGACGCTTGCGACGCGCAACCCGAAGGACTTCGAGGATCTCGGCATCGACCTCGTCGACCCCTGGGAGCCCGCGGACGCGTAGACGCGTCAGCGTCCGGCCGACCTCCGCACGAGCAGCGCCAGATGCAACGCGGTCTGGGTCTCGCCGTCGTCGAGATCGGTGCCCAGCAGCTCCTCGATGAGCGCGATGCGCTGATAGAACACCGAACGCGACAGATGGGATGCCGCAGCCGCCGCGGTGCGATTACCGGGGTGGGCGAGCATCGCCTCGAGGACGTCGAGCAGGTCACCCGACCGCGAGAGGTCGTAGGCGATGAGTGGGGCGAGCATCCGTTCGCCATGCTCGAGCACGCGATGGTCATCACGCAGGGCGGTGACCAACTGCACGAGCGGACGGTTCTCGGCGCGTCGCAGATGCGGGCCGCGCCCCGAGCGCCGCCTCCGGCCGCCCGCGAGATCGACCGCCTCGTGCACCGAGGCGAGCGCGGCATCGATGCCCTCGGCGCTGCGCCCGACCGAGACGGTGACGCGCTCGACGTCCGCGGCGTCGACGAGCGCGCGCACGAACGCGACCACGGCCGCATCGTCGAACACGGCGTCCGGCGGCAGCGACACCAGCATCGTGGTCGCCGGCGCCACGACGCCCGCCGGCGCCGAGCCCGCCAGCGCGCGCCCTCGCAGGGCGCGGGCGGCAGCATCCGCCCGCTCCACCGCGACCGGCGCGCCCGACACGACCAGCCCGTGGAGCTTGGCGCCCCGCAGCGGCAGGCCGGCCGCCTCGAGGCGCGCGGCGGCGCCGCCGACACCGGCGAAGCGTCCGGCGAGCAGCCCGTCGACCAGGCGCCGCCGGCCGATGCGCGCCCATTCGTCGGCGTCGCCGTCGGCGAGACGGCCGACCGCAAGGGCGATCGCGCCCTGCTCGAGCACGGCGGCCCGCCCGGCCGCGTGCTCGGGTCCGGGCAGCGCGATGAGATTCCCCCAGCGGATGCCTCGCGCCTCGACCGGGACGATCAGCCAGTCGTCCGCTCCGGCCGGGATGCCGCGCTCCCGGCGATGCTCGGAGCGCCGGTGCGCGGAGCGCGATCGCAGCTCCCACTCGGTGAAGAGCTCCTCCTCCATCGCGAGCGGCACCTCTGCCGCGACGACCTCGTAACCGAGGTTCTCGAGCACGATGGGCGCGCCGAGCGTCTGCGCGAGCTGGTGGACGATGAAGTCCGCAGGCGATCCGCGCAGCACCAGCGCCGTGAACCGCTCGCGCACCTCGTCGCGCGCGCGCAGCGCGTCGGTCTGTCCTGTGATGATGCGACTGTGGACGGCCTCGGTGACCGTGACGAACTTCAGCTCCCGGTGCAGCACGACCAAGGCGAGGCCTCGTTCGCGGGCCGCCTCGATGACCACGGCGGGGACGTACCGGTAGTGCGTGCCCAGCTCGAGCACGAGGCCGGAGAGCCCCGCGTCGGCGAGCTCGTCGATGAACCGGCGCAGATCTCCCGGCTCCACCGGCCACGACGAACCGGTCGACAGCAGCATCTCGCCGCCGTCCAGCAGGCGAGCGACGCCCGCACTGTCGGAGACGTGCAGCCAGCGCACGCGCGCATCGAGCGCGTCGTCGCCGACGAGCACTTCGGGAACCCCTTGCGCGACCGCTTCGAGCGCGATCACTTCGCGCACGGTCGGGAGGATCTCATCTGCGGATCGATCTACCGGACGATCCGTGTGGATCGTCCGATCTTCGCGACGGTCGGGCACCGTGGCCGCCTCTTCTTCTCTGACAGGCTGGGACCCGTCCAGCCTAGGGGATCACCACACGATCTGTCCGACACCGAGAAGGAGCCACCCATGAGCATTGCCGAGAGCGCCGTCGCGCCCGCGACCACGGACGCCGACGTCCGGGTGATTTCGCATTGGATCGATGGGGCGGAGCGTGCGTCGTCGTCC